>CAVVSL010000001.1:0-66927 GCA_963750825.1 uncultured Bacteroidota bacterium
TCAGTTTGGTGGGCGCGTTACGGATAGGGAGGGGCACGGGAAGGTCTCCTGTTTGTTGAACGGCCCTGGCTGCCATTCCAATGGCTACATAGGCTGCGTTACTTTTTACTGAAGAGGCTAAATAAGTGGCACATTGTGATAGTATGATGCGACTTTCCGGATACCCGATTTTTGTAACTGCATCAAAGGTGGCATTGGCCAGGAGTAATGCGTTGGGATTGGCATTGCCAATATCCTCGCTGGCAAAGATGAGCATTCGGCGGGCAATGAATTTGACATCCTCTCCACCCTCTATCATTCTGGCCAGCCAGTATACCGCCCCATTGGGATCGCTGCCGCGCATGCTTTTGATAAAGGCTGATATAATGTCGTAATGCTGTTCACCCTGTTTATCATAAAGGGCAATCTTTTTTTGGGCAACTTCCATCACCATAGCATCTGTTATGACAAGGGTTGATGGCGTCTGGTTTTTTTGTGTTAGGGCAGGCAGGGCAGTGGTTACCACCAGTTCCAGCAGGTTTAATAATTTTCTGGCATCTCCGCCACTGATTCGGATCAATGCTTCTGTTTCCTGTAAGTTTATTGGGGCCTGCTGCAGGAAAGGATCTTTTTCAATTGCCTGCTTTAGTAAACTAACCAGGTCTTTTTCATCAAGGGATTTTAAAACATACACCTGGCAGCGGCTGAGCAAGGCGCTGTTCACTTCAAAGGAAGGATTTTCAGTAGTAGCACCTATCAGGGTGATGGTTCCTTTTTCTACTGCTCCCAATAAAGCATCCTGCTGTCCTTTGTTGAAGCGGTGAATCTCATCAATAAATAAAATGGTGCCTTTTTGGTTTTTTGCCTGTTCGATGACTTCCCTTACTTCTTTTACGCCACTGCTGATGGCACTGAGTTGAAAAAAAGGTTGCTGCAGGGTATTGGCAATGATATTGGAAATGGTGGTCTTGCCTACCCCGGGTGGTCCCCATAAAATCATGGAGGGTATGGTTCCCTGCTGGATAGAAGCCCTGAGTATGCTGCCTTTGCCTGTCAGGTGCTGTTGTCCGGCCAGGTCATCCAGTGTTTCGGGCCGCATTCTTTCTGCCAGGGGGATATTTGTATTCACTCTGGCAAAGTACTGAAAAATCAGAAACCAGACAGCCAGGGACTTTTAAATGAGATAAGTAGCAATTGTATAAGGGAAGCTATGCGTTGGTATCCTGAAAAAGGTATTTATAGGTTTTCAACATTCGCAGGTTAAGGAAGATATGGGATAGTAGCAGTATTGCAAAGAATAACATAAACCAGGCCGCTATCTTCATAATCCTGATAAAAAGATCCAGATTGAGTGCGGCGGGTACATTGGGCTGTTTATCTAAAATGGTGGTCAGGGCTTCCCGTAATAATATATCACTCATAAAGAATAAAGTGAGTGTGTTCAGTAGCAGCATGAGCCCTAAAAACCCTGAAACAGCTGCATTTACCCTTATCCAGTCTCTTAAGGAAGATTTTACAGGCTGTTCAACGTCGATAGCTTTGGTGAGGAAACGCAAACTGGCAAATACATAAATGACAAATGAGACCAGCATGAAAACTGGCAGTAACATAGCAGGATTGGCCAGCGCTGTTAAAAACATCATCAGGCTAATTACCCCAAATAGGGTGGCAATGGGTAAAAGGATAAAAGTTAAAATGCGAAATATCGGTAATGCTTTCATGGGGGCTTATTGTTGCTGTTGCCCGGCAAAGGTATCAATTAAAGTTTCAGCAGATTCATCATAGGGTTGTTTTTCGAGCCTTACATTAGTCAGCTCTTCAAAAGAATCACCGCCCTCGTATCCGATAGAAACATATACGGACAGGAATTGCCGGGCCGGTCCTTTAAAAGTTCCCTTGGCAGGGGTACAATCGGTGAAATGATAGCCCACTGCCAGTTTCACGTGGTTATTGGTCACCCATACATTATTGGTGGGATCAATACCTACCCAGCCATGCTGGGGAATAAAGGCTTCCACCCAGGCATGTGTGGCGCCTTCCCCCCGCATACCGTTTTTATTCGGACATATATAACCGCTTACATACCTCGCAGGGATACCCATTCTCCTGAGTATCTCGAGCATTACATGCGCAAAATCCTGGCATACACCGGCTTTTTTTTCAAGGATTTCGTCAACGGTGGATTCAATAGTGGTGATGCCTTTGATATACCTAAAATCTGTATAAATGAATTCACAGCAATCTTTGATGATACCTGCTAAGTCTTTTTGGGGATTGAAGAGTTCCTTAACATAGTGCTCCATCTGCACAGTAGATTTAACAGGCGAAATTCTCGAAAGTGCCAGCAGGTAAAGGTCCTTATGTATGATGGGTGCCAGGGTTTCATGGTAAATATCACCCGGTACCTGCCATGTATCCGGAGCTGTTGTTTTGATCAGCAGTTTGCTTTCAATTATCAATTCTTTGTGCGAACCCAGAATATTAAAAGAGCCGCTCCTGTTTCCCCAATAATCCGTAAAATGAAAAATCTCCGGGTGAGTAGTGATATTGAGGTCGTGTTGAATCGTCTCCTGTTTGGATTCGATGAAAGGGTATACCTTAATCTCATTCACACTTTCTTTTACCGGCCTGTCGTATTCGTATTTGGTGATATGGTGAATCTTATATAACGGCATTTACATTAAGGTTAAGCATAAGAAAAATAGAGTTGTCCCAACTGCCTGCTGAATTCATTTAATTGTTGTCTTATTTTACCAAGGTATTTTTCATAGCCCTCTTCAGCAACAATAGCAGGGTCAGCATATTGCACCTGGCTGTAAGTTCTTCCGAATAATCTTTTCAGGTTCTTGGATCCCTGAATGGGATTGGCTGCGGCAATTTCATCCAGGTATTTTTGCGCCCGGCTTAGCGAGTAGTTAACTGAACGGGGGAAGTGCTTGTCAAAGAATACCTGTTTGGTAATATTGTAATTGTGGTTTAGGTTATTGTAATTCTTCAGGTGCAATTCATATCCCGACAATGCGAGTAACAGACTTCTCCAGAAAAGAATATCTGGTTTTTTCCCGGGGGTAAGGTCCGCTTTTTTAAAAAAGTGGTGTGTATATTCAACTGTTAGCAGACATCGTTCAGTATATTTTCCCAGATTCATATAATTCCAGCCAGAGCCCCTGGGCATAGTACTGTCGGTGATTCCGATGAACTGGTCATTGCTGTTGATAAATGCATCAATTACCTCAATGGCATCAGGGCCTGCCAGTTTATCAGAAATTGCAGGATTATTAACCAGGTGATACAATTGATTTACCTGCTCCCATACCTCTTTCGTAATCTGGTCCTGCACTCCCCGTGCATTTTCCCTTGCCCGGTTAACGAGCACCCGTAATGAGTTGTGATTGTTAGTGTCAATTAATAGGTATTGGAGGGAAGCTGCATTGTTTTTTTTCAGCGCATCTATTTCCTCATCGGTTAATTGTGTGAATATTTTCAGGGCCGGCTCCCAGGTAATGCTGTTGGCCTGTACCCTGTCGAAAGAGAGGATATAGCTGGTTTTCAGGAGTCGCAAAAGGCCATCTGCCCTTTCCATATACCTGTGTAGCCAGTAAAGTGAGTCAGCGATTCTGCTTAGCATACAATTGAACTTAAAGTATTAGATAACTTTTTCTTTGTGTTTATTACCGGGTTTATCATGACATGTCCACAATCCATGTATCCTTGCTGCCACCACCCTGGGAGGAGTTCACTACCAGTGATCCTTCCCGTAAGGCCACCCTGGTCAATCCACCCGGAACAATGGTAATGCCATCTGGCGAACAAAGGGCATAGGGCCTGAGGTCTACATGTCTGGGTTGCAGTTTGCCGTCAATCAGACAAGGAACAGTTGACAACTGAATGATGGGTTGTGCAATAAAGTTTCTGGGATTTTTCAGAATTGCTTCTTTGGCACTGGCTAATTCATCCTCACTGGCGGTATTGCCCATCACCATTCCGTATCCCCCCGACTGGTTGGTTTCTTTCACCACCATTTTATGCATATTGGCAAATACAAATTCCCTTTCATCCATATTGCCCAACTGGTAGGTGGGAATATTGGGCAGGATGGGTTCTTCATTCAGGTAGTATCGGATCATTTCAGGCACATAGCTATATACGGCCTTGTCATCTGCCACTCCATTGCCCAGCGCATTCACTATGGTTACGTTTCCCTTTCTGTAAGCACTGATTAGGCCGGGTACACCCAATGCACTATCCGGGCGAAAGACCAATGGATCCAGGAACTCATCGTCTACCCTTCGGTAAATAACATCCACCTGGCGAAGTCCTGCAGTGGTTTTCATGTATACCTTATGGTTATCTACCAGCAGGTCACGACCTTCTACCAGTTGCACGCCCATCTGCCGGGCGAGAAAAGTATGTTCAAAATAAGCTGAGTTGAAAATACCCGGTGTTAAGACTACCACTGTTGGGTTCTCTACCTGTCGCTGTGAGAGGGCCATCAGGTTATCGTGTAATATCAAAGGATAATTGTTAATCATCCGCACATTGCTGGAAGATAAGAGGTTGGGAAAAATCCGCTTGGTCACTTCCCTGTTCTCCAGCATATACGAAACCCCGGAAGGAGTACGCAGGTTGTCTTCCAGAATGTAAAATGTGCCATTATCGCCCCGGATCAGGTCAATGCCTGCGATGTGAACGTAAATATCATAGGGTACTTTGATGCCGAATATTTCCCTTGTAAAATGCGGGCAGGAGGCGATCAGGGTAGCCGGAATAATATTGTCTTTGATAATCTGCTGCTCATTGTACACATCTTTCAAAAAAAGGTTCAGGGCCTTCAGCCTTTGTTTAATACCACTTTCCACCAGGTCCCATTCTGCTCCGGATATCACCCTGGGAATAATGTCGTAGGGAAATATTCTCTCGATGCCTTCGTCATTGCTGTAAACGGTGAAAGTGATGCCCTGGCTCATAAACAGTTCACTGGCCAGTTTGTCTTTCTGCTGCAGTTCACTAAGGTTGAGTTTACTGATGGCCTCGAATAAGGGCAGGTATTGTTGCCGGATGGTATCAGATTCTTTCATTTCATCCCATATATGGGAAGCGGTCCGGTACTGGTGAAATAGCTGGTCGCCCGTCATAATAATTTGATTTGTATGGTCAGTTACAAATAAAAAAGTTGCCAGTCCTATTGGATAGGCAGGCAACCTTTCTAAGATAAGGAGAATTTTCTTGCCAGCCTCCCATCAGGTAAAAAAACCAACCTATACCTAATTTTGTTAGGTATAGGGAAATTCCTATTTTTAGGAATGCAATCATCCTCTTTGTTCAAAGGCTGTCTGGAACCCATCATCCTTCAATTATTGAAAGACAATGGCAGGATGTATGGTTACCAGGTTACCCGGTTGGTGAAAGAAATGACAAAGGGGGAATTAAACATTACCGAAGGGGCCTTGTATCCCTTACTGCACCGGTTAGAAGAACAGGGAATTGTAGAAACGGAAATGGAGAATATCGGCAACAGGGCACGGAAATACTATACACTAACCAAAGCGGGTAAAAAACAGGCGGTTATTAGTGCAGGGGCTTTGCAAATCTTTCTGCACAGTATGCAATTATTGTTGAATCCCCAAACAGCAGGCTAATGCTTACAGAAGAACAAATACAGCAATTATTCCGATTTTGCCAAAAGCACCATGTTCACCATTATGATGTGCAGGTGGAACTGGTAGACCACCTGGCCAATGCCATAGAAGAAAGAATGGCCCAAAACAAGCAACTGGACTTTTCTGCAGCACTGGAAAGCGTTTATACAGGATTCGGCATTATGGGATTTGCCAAAGTGGTCAGTTCCAAAGCTGAGGCACTTAGTAAACAGTATTCAAAAATGAACAGACAACTGTTTCTGTCCTATTTCACCTGGCCGAAAGCGGCTATGTTTTTTTGTATCTATCTGGCGCTCACTTTTGTTAGGAATTACCTTTCAGTAGATCAGCTGGAAATAACCACTTATTCCTCTTGTGCATTTCTTGTGCTATTTAATTTGAACGTATACTGGCAAATAAGGAGGATGCGTAAAAAGTTGGTACAAAAAATGTTGCTTGCAGAAGCAGGTGACGGAGTAACTATATTCATTGGCTTTTTTCCCCTTCAGTTAGTTTATTTTACTTTCAATCATTCCACCTTCAATATTGCTGACTCCCAAAATTCCATAATTGCTTACCAGTTGGCTGTCCTTGTATTATTGCTTACGTTTATCAGTATCCTGGCTTACCGGGAACTTTGGAAAAAAATAATTGAAAAAATAGTCTGCGAATTTCCGGAAGTCATGCCAAAGGGAGAAAAGGTAATGGCCTAAAAAACCACAGGGGAACAGATTTTGCCCTCTGCTCCCCTGTGGGGGGTACTATTTCTCTAATCTTTCAGGTTCAGCTTAATTTGTAATTCTTCAAATTGTTTGTCATCAATGGTGCTAGGTGCATCCAACATCACATCCCTGCCGCTGTTATTCTTGGGGAAAGCAATAAAATCGCGTATGCTCTCACTGCCGCCTAAAATTGCACACAAACGGTCGAAGCCAAAAGCAATACCGCCATGGGGTGGGGCACCATATTCAAAAGCACCCAGCAGGAATCCGAATTTGTGCAGGGCTTCCTCTTTGCTCATACCCAGGGCTGCAAACATTTTTTCCTGTAATTCGCGCTGGTAGATACGAATGGAACCACCGCCAATTTCATTGCCGTTTAATACCATGTCGTAAGCATTGGCCTTAATATTGGCATAGGGATGATCGAGGTATTTGTCTGCATCCTCAATCAGCGGGTTATTATTGATCATCACTTCAATATGGTCGGGCTTGGGAGACGTGAAGGGATGGTGACGGGCCACCCAGCGGTTATCTTCTTCTGCATATTCAAACAGGGGAAAATCAAGTACCCAAAGGAGTTTGAATTCATCTTCCTTCCGGAATCCTAAACGCTTACCCATTTCCAGCCTCAGTTCACTGGTGGCTTTGCGTGTTCTTTCTTCTCTTCCGGCCAGTATCAGTAACAGGTCGCCGGGTTTTGCTCCGGCGGTAGCAGCAATGGCTTTTAATTTTTCTTCCGGATAAAACTTGTCAACACTACTTTTGAAACTGCCATCTGTATTGCATTTGATATAAACCATGCCAAGCATGCCTATCTGCGGGCGCTTCACCCATTCAGTCAGTTCATCTATTTGTTTACGGGTATATTCGCTGCATCCGGGTACAGCAATGGCGAGTACCGTTTCTGCGTTATCAAATACCCCAAATCCGGCTCCATTGATCAGTACTCCATCAGCAATAATTTTTCCATCTATGAGGAATACGGATTTTAAGTTGGCAATCTGCATTCCGAATCGGATATCGGGTTTGTCATTACCAAATTGCCACATGGCTTTCTCCCAACTGATGCGTTCTACTTTCTCAGTATAGTCAATATTTTTTACGTCTTTGAAAATGCGCTTAATCAGGCTTTCAAACATGTTCAGGATGTCTTCCTGTTCTACAAAAGCCATCTCGCAATCGATCTGGGTAAATTCGGGTTGCCTGTCGGCCCGCAAATCCTCGTCCCTGAAGCATTTTACAATCTGGTAGTAACGGTCATAGCCGCTTACCATCAGCAATTGTTTAAAAGTTTGTGGCGATTGGGGCAAAGCATAAAACTGGCCGGGGTTCATTCTGGAGGGTACCACAAAATCCCTGGCTCCTTCCGGGGTTGACTTGATCAGGAAGGGAGTTTCAATATCCATGAAATGGTTTTCATGGAGGTAATTTCTGGCAGACCGGTTAACAGCATAACGGAGTTCCAGGTTTTTCTTAACGGCATTGCGTCGTAAATCCAGGAACCGGTATTTCATCCTCAGGTCATCACCACCATCGGTATCATCCTGGATGGTGAAAGGCGGCAGTGCGGATTTATTTAAAATGCTTAGTGACTGAACGGTCAGTTCTATTTCTCCGGTAGAGAGATTAGGGTTTTTATTGCTTCTTTCTGTAACGATGCCTTTGGCCTGTATCACAAACTCTCTGCCTAATGGATTCGCATCCAGAAAAGGGTTCTGGTCTTCTCCCAATAACAATTGTGTTATCCCATATCGGTCCCTCAGGTCAATGAAAGTTATGGCGCCGAATTTCCGGATAGTCTGCACCCATCCCGCCAGTGTCACTTCTTTATTGGTTTCTTTGCTGGTTAATTCTCCACAGGTATGAGTACGGTACATATTTTTTTGATTGCTGATTAGTTTATCTACCCGCCGGGCATAAGTTTGGCGAGTCATTTTACGGACCGCAAATATAACTGAAATGCCCTAAGCACTGTATATGGGCCACATTGAGGGCAAAAAGTGCTCTTTTTAAAGAAATGCTGCATCTTTGTTACCATGGCAACCGAATCCATAACACCCCGGGCACACCGACTGGCAGCGGCTGCCTTTTTTTTCATAGCCGGCATCAGTTTTGCCAGTTGGGCAAGCCGAATTCCTGACATTAAAACGCAATTACAGTTAAGTGATGGTGGTTTGGGTGGAGTGCTGCTGGCCCTGCCCATTGGTTTGATGTGCAGTTTGCCCCTTTCCGGCTGGTTAGTGGCCAAATATGGGAGTAAGCGGATGGTTACCGTTGCCTTGCTGGGTTACCCGCTGATTTTGGTGGCTATTGGATTGGCAACTACTGTTTGGCAGTTAGTGGGCATCCTTTTTGTTTTTGGCCTCTTTGGAAACCTGACTAATATTTCTATCAATACCCAGGCAGTAGGTGTAGAAAATATGTATGGCCGTTCTATCATGGCTTCTTTCCATGGTATTTGGAGTTTGGCCGGTTTCAGTGGAGCAGCATTGGGTACCTTGCTGATCTCCCTGCATATTTCACCCCTGTACCATTTCTGCATCATATTTGCGGGTTGTATGGGTATCCTTTTCTCGGTGCGTCGATTTGCTTTTGCCAATGATGCAAGCCAGGCAAGCCAGCGCATTTTTGTAAAACCGGATAAGGTATTGTGGCAACTGGGACTCATTGCCTTTAGCTGTATGTTATGTGAAGGCACTATGTTTGACTGGAGTGGGGTGTACTTTCAAAATGTAGTGGCGGTGCCGAAGGAACTCACCACACTGGGTTATACGGCTTTTATGGGAACCATGGCCGGAGGGCGTTTTATTGGTGACAGACTGGTTACCCGCTTTGGCCGGCAAAGGGTATTACAGGGTAGTGGCATGATAATTACGATTGGATTAGCTGTATCGGTCATATTTCCCACAATAATAATGGCCACTACCGGTTTCCTGTTGGTGGGTTTGGGTGTATCTTCTGTTGTGCCACTGGTGTATAGTGTAGCAGGCAAATCCAAAACCCTGTCTCCCGGTCTGGCACTGGCTGCGGTTTCCTCCATTGGTTTCCTGGGCTTTTTGTTGGGGCCTCCGCTGATTGGATTTATTGCCCAGTTATCCAGTCTCAGTTGGTCATTTAGTTTGATTGCCTGCTTAGGTTTGGGTACTACGGTGCTCGCCAGTTTTATTAAATGGGAGTAAGCCACATTTCTCCACTCTTTCATTTCGGCAACCGTATTCGGGAAAAACAGCACTTGTTTAACAGACAGTATATTGTTAAATATTTCTAAAATCGGTGTTCATTTGCTTATAAAAAACGATTCTGGTAACAGAATTGGATAGTAGTCGGTATAGGCTCATCCAAAAAGTTTTTTATGAAAAAAATACTACCCTTAGTTGTTGTATCACTGATGATATTATTTACACAATCCTGCACCAAGGCTGTGGTTCAGCCCTATGGTATGGATATAACCGGTTCCTGGGTTTTGACGGAGTCATCTGAAAACTACGGAAACGGCTGGCGTTATTACAATACCGGATTGGAGGGGGGATTGTTTAATTTTTATTCCCGGGGAGCGGCCAGGTATGCGGACGGCTATAACCAGATGGATGGTTATTGGGATATCCGAACCGTATCTACCGGTTATTATGACCAGTATGGAAACTATTACAGTGATCTGCACCAAATGTTTGAAATGCATGTGCGGGATGGAGTAACCCGTAATTCCATAGATTTCTATTTTGATGACATCCGCGTTTCGGGAAATCGTATTATCGCTACGAGTTATAGTGGAAATGTCATCACCAAATATATTTTTGTGCGGTATTAAATTATCGGGAAACCAGTTTGTGTTCGGTCAATGATCCCGGTTGCATAATTACTTAGCTTTACCAGTTCAAGGAGTTACCTGCAACATGAGCAAGCACCGTATTCAGGCTTTATTACAAAATTTTTTGGGGTACAGGAATTACCTGTTCCTGTTTTCCCTTTTTACGATTGTACGAATCAAATGGTTGGGATATGAAAAGGGGTTTCTTTACTTCTGCCGGTTGATCCCCAAAGAAGGTGTTATACTTGATATAGGTGCCAATATAGGGGTGATGAGTGTTTGTATGGCTCAAAAATGTCCGGGGTCAATGGTTTATGCTTTTGAACCCATAGCCGAGGCCGCCGATACCTGGGAGCGGGTAGTTACTTTTTATTCATTAAAAAATGTGCAATTGTTCAGAACTGCATTGGGTAACCAAAACGGTGAAACAACCATGCAGCTTCCCGTAAAGCATGGCTCAAGGTTGCATGGGCTCAGCAATATTCAAGAGCCTGATTTTTTACCGGAAGCCGGAGGGCTGCAATACCGTGTTCCCATAACCAGGCTGGATGATATGGAAGCCCTTGACCACATTACTTCTGTGAGTGCTATAAAAATAGACGTTGAAAATTATGAGGTATTCGTATTTCGGGGTGGCGAAAAACTAATCAGGAAACATAAGCCCCTTATCTTTTGCGAAGTATGGAATAACCCGGCTGGCTCAGCTTGCAGGGAATTTCTTTCTGGACTTGGCTACAGCATTCACTATTTTGATGGAAATAAACTGCAGCCTTATACAGGTCAGACTGTGCTTGATTTGTTTTTTCTCCCTTCAAAAGTTTCTGATTTAATGAATCAGAAACCATAATAAAACGGCACCACTAAGAATAATTAATACAATGGGTTTCATATTGTTTGCGTTAGTAGGGTTGGGAATGGGATACAAGAATCCCCTGGCCACTGAATGGCTGCCATTGGTAAACTGGCTAAGGGCATACCCTTAGGTTAGCATAGTTGACGGGTATTCATAAAGAATACGGGTTACTTTTTACCTGAAATGGTCTCTGGGGATAAAGTGGCCTAAAAGCCCGGTGGTTTAATGTGCTGGCGAAAATTGAAAAGCAGGGCAGCAGGTAAGTGGTTCATATACATGGGAGCGAGGCTCCATTTACTTTGATACAGTAAAGATACCTGTGCCGGAATTACTCCGAACAAAAACAGGGTCAAGCGGGACTTGCGGTTTCACGAACGGCAATCTTTAATTGATGAACGGTAACATAGGTTTTTCTGCGGGAAATATGCTACATGGTTTCAAATTCATCCTTGTGTCTGGGCTTCCAGATGAGGTAATAAAAGGCAAGAATTAAAATACCTGTAAGGAAGGGAATCAATGCCAGGTGTTTATAAGTGAAGTCCGGTGTTAAGTGCAGGGTATCGATACCGGTAAATTCACTGATCATCCAGTAGGAGTTCGCAGTAATCCAAACGGTGATAGCGATATTATGGCAGCGTTCAGACATAAACTGCCTCGTGCGCCAGGCAATCACAATCGAAATAACCAGGGTAGGAAATATCATGGCGATACCCAGGGGTTTCCAGATCATACACCAGGAAATGTCTTTCAATAACCAGAAAACAATGTGCAGGTTTTCCATTTTCCGGTAATTGATGGGTATGATATAGGCATCGGCGGTAGCAGTTCTTTCCATTGCAGGAGATTAATGGGTTAAGGAAGGCTACAATATTAATTTTTTGTAAACAATCAGCGGCTTAAAATTTTAGAAAATCTTCTTACATCTGCCTGAGGATGGATGGTTTCTCCCCTTACAAGGTGATTAGTAAGTTCGTTTGAAAAATACGGGGCCAGCGAGCAGCCCTTGGTGCCCATGCCATTCAGTATGCCCATATTTTTCTGCACGGGGTGGAATCCTACAAATGGCCTCCTCTCCATATTGGCAGGCCTTTCCGCTGCCAGGTGGTCAACGATGGTATAGGGAATTTTCAGCCATTGGCGTAGCTGGGCTGTTGTTTTTTCCCTAAAGGCTGTTGATGGCGCAAGATCTTTGAAGTCCCATTCATAGGAAGACCCAATCCAGAACAACCCATCTTGCCAGGGAACCAGGGTAATGCCCTGTTTATAAATATTTGTCCGGGGCAAATCAGGGATATGGGCAATCAATGCTTCTCCTTTGTTGCGTGCATAGGGTAGCCTGTTGAAATAAGGACTATCGAACCCTGCAGTACCATCACAAAAAATAATTTTTTGGGCTGTGATATCTTTGTAAAGGACTTTTTCCTGATCAATGATGCAATCATCCCAGCTAAAAAATTCTTCCCGTAAATTGTTTTTTTGTACCAACTGCTTCCGCCATTGAGTGAGCAAAACCTGTATGTCAACCAGCCAGCAGGGATTGATTTCTCCGATGCTAAAATCATATTGAAAAAAAGTAGTCCATTTATCGGCTTGCCGGGGTATTCTCAGGTACTCTTTTTCTTCCTGCATTCTTTCCCGGAAAGCCAATACCATTTGAGGGGTAGGGTGGAAGTCGAGGATATTACATTGGCGGATGAATTCAGTACCCATTTCGGCTCCCCAATGGCTGTATGCGTTCACTGCAAAGGGCAATAGTTTCTCAATTTCCCATGTTCTGACCATTCTTCTGCCGGTAATGGGATTGATTACCCCACTGGCCACTTTAGACGCTGTGAATGGCTTGCTTTCGTCAATTACCACCACTGATTTTCCTGCTTTCAGTAAATCGCGACTGAGAAAACTGCCGCATATGCCCTGGCCAATGATGAGGTAGTCTGTTTGCATATTATATTTCTATACACCTTACACTAAAGGTCAATCTGATCATTTATTTTCCTTCCACCCGGAGAGTACTTCCCGCTGAATGACTGGTAAATTCAGGCGCATACATACTTTGGATACTGGCAATGCCGATCGAAAAAACACCAGTATGGGTAATGAAAACAGGGTATTCAAAAACATAGGTTCCTTTGGATAAATGACTAATGAAAAAATTACTGCTGGCATCACGGGTGCTTTCGTAATAACCCAGTCCATCCTGCCATTGGTAGCCACTTAAAACATTGAGGGGTTCCATGCTGGCAGCACGCATGTCTTTGAGGTGAAGGTAATCCATATCCCTGTCGGACTTTAACACTATCCTGATAACCACTTTGTCACCAGGGTGCAATATGGATGTATCACTTATTTGTTCCAGTAGCTTCCCTTTCGCTGTATTTTTTTCCAGAAACAATTTTTTGGATAGTGACAATGGAGATTCGGCTGCCGTAATCTTGTCAAGGTCTTCAAAGTATTGCCAGTACAAACTTCCCCAGGAAGGAGAGGAGGCAGATTCGGTTGTTGCATTGTTAGCGGAATGAGTGCTAATGATAATATTACCCATTTCCGGCCGGATGGCTTTACCTTCAATTCTTTTCTGAAAATAGCCGGTTCCTGCCTGCTTTGTTTCCTGGTTGCTGTTGAAGCTGGTTGTACCCAGGGTAATGATTACCGATTTATCTGTATTGAGCCAATCAGATCCATAGGCCAGTAAGGCATAACAGGCATCAGCAGTAGCAATGGTGGTTCTCCAGTTATTGGTTTGCTTGTTCAATAGTAGCCAGGTTTTCATGGCATTGATATTTTTCTGCATCTCCCTGCCAGGATTATTCATGGTTACCTCACTCATAAAGGCCAGCATCATTGTTTGGTTTTCAATGGGTGACTGGTGCCAGTACCTTGTATAATTGGTTTTCCAGTACATGCCTTGTTTTGAATTGATTACGGTATTTTCCAGCAAAGCAGGGAGAATATCTCTGGTAGCGATTTTCTCTTCTTTGTTGCGATAAAAAACCAGCCCCAGAACGGCTTTGTAATAATTGTTCTGCTTAACCCAGAATTTTTTGCCCTGGTTATAATAGTATTGATAAGCATTGGGAGACTGCAGTGCGATGTCCCTGAAAAAACTTCTCATGTACAGGTAATCCATTTGGATAGAGGATACCTGAAGTTGGGTGGTATCTGCTTTGTTTGTAAGCAACCGGTTATAATCTTTTGCCAGTTGCGCATCTTCGAATGCAAGTGCTTTTACCAGGATATTCCTGATACGCAAACTGATATCCGGAGTGATGGCGCCCAGTCTTTTGAGTTTACCGATACCCGTAAGGATGTATTGGGTAATGTACCTGTCGGGATAGCCTCCTTTGAACCAACTGAAACTGCCATCTGTTATTTGTAACTGCTGCAGCTTATCAATCAGGCTTTCAGTCTGGCTTTCCTGACCGGCCAGCTCAAATAGTTTGCTCAGGTTTTTCATTCTTTCAGCTTCCTTTTCAGCCTGAAATACCCAGGGGGTTTCTTCCAGGAGTACCTGTTTTAGGGCTTTATTTTTTTGCAGATTACTTTGTAAAACTGTGCTATCGTTTTTCCACTGGTCAAATACTTTTTTAATAGCGGGGTATTTGTTGATAATATGGGTGGACAAGAGGTTGGCGAATAACCGGTTAAAACTTTGTTCGGCACATTCATAGGGATATTCCATCAGGTAGGGCAATGCCTGCACTGCATACCAAACCGGATGGGTGGTATATTCCAGTGTAAGGCTTTCGTTGGTTCGGGTTTCGCTGATTGTATTCAACAGTTTATCAAAACTGAACTTACGGGTGCTGTCATCAGGCAGAAAAAGTGGCAGGCTTTCGGTTACCAGCATTCTGTTGGTGAGTACGGGAAGCATATTCTCCTCCCCATCACTGAATTCACCTGCCTCGGCCACGAGGCGCCAGGTGAGTGGGTGGTTATAGCCAAAGGGAATCTGTATGGGGAATTTGACAGCACTGCTTAATCCTGCTTCTACGGTAAAGTATTGGGTGGGGAATATATTCTGAAACCATCCATCTACAGAAGTTCCCGTTTCAGTGTCCAATAACTCCAGCCTTACCTGACCGGTTATTTCTTTATCGGTGAGGTTGCTGATTTTACCACTGAATTCCATATGATCCCCTTCCCGCAAAAATCTTGGGGCATTGGCCTGGACCATCAGTTTTTTCTGGGTGATGATTTTCGCAGTTTGGGTTCCGAAGGCCAGGTCTTTGGTATGCGCGAGGCTCATCCACTTCCATTGGGTATTGGCATCGGGCATTGTAAATTGAATGCGGTAGGTCCCCGTGCTATCAGCGGTCAATTGCGGAAAGAAAAAAGCAGTTTCAGCAAAGTTTTTACGAATGCCAGTTGCTGGAATATCGGCTATAGGTTTACCATCCGGAGATACCATCTCCAAATCCTGTAAAGATTTCGGTGGTGGGGCTGAGAAAACTTTATCGTACGACTCCTCCTGTATACCCCCTTTCCCCCTGGATATCATTTTATTTTGATCTCCACTATTGTTGCCCCTTATTTGGATACCGGAACCTGTTGCCATGACCCTTTCCATGGAACCTGCTTCAATTTGCAACATGGCCATGTATTTTTCCATCCTTTTTTTCAAAGCAGGTGCCAATACATGAGAACCAGGATTGCTCCAGTTTTTCAGGTCCTGTTCCCAAAGTTCATTTCCTGAAGCAGCCAGCCTGTCAAAAAGAATCTCCTTGCTTTCCACATATTTTATCGGCAGGTAATTCTCTATCGATACGGCCGGCTTGAAATTGGCCAATGCATTAAAATTGGTCAGTGAATAATTAGTCGGCCACAAGGATGGGCTATTCCAGGTATGGTTTTTAAACTGGTCCAGTGACGCATCATACATGCCTGTGAGCAGTTCTGCGGCGGCTGGTTGGTTGTTGTCTGCTTTTACTTCAATCGTCCATTTCTCATGGTTACCCGGTTCTGTTTTATCCCGGTAACTGGCATACTTCAATTGTAATTCCTTATTGTTCCAGGGTACAATTACTTTGAATTGGTGGGTATATATACGGTTGTTGAATACATAGGCTTCTGTAATAAACACATCTCCACGGTCCGCTTCGGTAGGTTGGTACAGGATCCTTTCAATCCCCTTATTCCTTTGTAAAAACTGGTACACTTTATTGTCGATTCCGGGTCTTTCCGTTTTTCGGATGACAAACCGGTTGGCCACACTACTCCCACTCAGAAATACGGAAGTTTCTCCCGGCCTGGCTATTGCATTAACTATATGGGTAAATGCAAAGGATGGAACAGCCAATTGGCTATTATTACTCCGGAACAATTGGGTATAGGTAATGGTCGTGACTTCTTCTCCATATTTGTCCCGGGTTTTCGCTTCTATCCTGTAATAGCCGGGTAGTACACTTCCGGATGGAATGGTGAAAAGATTTTTTTCGCCGGTATTTATTTCCCCTGTTAATACCGATTTGCCAATAGGCCAGTTCAGAAAATTTGATTCAGCCTGGTATTCATCTTCCGGAAAATAGCTACTAAATTCTTTTTGCGTCATAACAAACTGATCCGGCCTTTGCCATAATCTTTTACGGATAGGATGTTCAGGTGCCTGTAATGAATAGAGACGGATACTAACGGATGCAGGTTCCGGTTCATTACTTAGGTTGGTAGTGTTGATTTTTATATGGGTAAAACTATCCACTTCACTGGATTCCGGTGCAGTAATGGATAGTAGCATTGAGGCGAGGCCCACTGTAACCTGTGATAAACCGCTCCTTGTTTCACCGGTAATATCCGTTATATCAGCAGTCACAGAGAAATCAAATAGGGGGTTACCGCTTTTATCAATAATGTCGTCTGCCAGGGCCATAAAACGGATGGTGAATTTGCCCTCATTGTCTGTAACGAGTTCTCCCTGGCTAATTTCCCTGTTGCCCGCATTAATTATTGTGCTCCTCCAAAACCAGGGATAGGGATATCGTGTATTTCTTTTTACGGAGTATTTCACTTTGGCTCCACTTATCGGATTGCCAGCATAAGCTATGGCATGGCCTGTAAGGCTAACTGAATCGTTCAGGCGATAGCTGCCTTTCGCCTTGTCGAAAGTAACCTGGAAGGTAGGGCGTTTGTATTCCTCTACCGAAAAGTAGGAAAGTGATTGGCCGTAGTGGGGAAGTGAAAGCATGAAATTACCTGTCAGTGTATTTTGCGGCAACCTGAATTGACCGGTAAAGGAGCCGAAACTATTCAATGAAATCAGGATAGAATCTATTCTTTTGCCGTTTACATCCTGCAGGTAGATTTGGCTTGTGTCTTTTGAACGAATCAGTTTGCTCTGTTTTGTTTGAAAGTCTTTGGTAATGGCAATGCCTTTGAAGGAAACCAACTGCCCGGGACGATATATAGACCTATCTGTAAAAAAATATACCCTGCTATTGTTGGTTTCAAATTTTTCCTGCTCAGAAATATCATTAATTACCGGATTTTCATATGCATAAGGAATATAATCAGCCTCTCTAAGAAAAAGATGGTCTTTTCCCATCTGAAAATAGAAACGGTAACTGGGGTAATTATTTTTTTCGTTTAAAAGAAAATATCCATTTTCGTCGCTGATCCTTTCACCTGTTTTTTTCAACGTATAGGTATAATTGGTTTTGTCATATACCCTTTCATACACTTTCACGGAAACCCCTTTCAGGGGCTGGCCATTTTCTCTGTCCAGCACAAAAAAATCATTTTTATTGTTGACATAACTTATCCGGGATATATGAAAAAACTGGTAGCTCAGTTTATCTTTTTCTTTATCAAATCCGGCGCCGGAAGCAGTAATAAGGGCATAGCTCCCCAGGGGTAAGCCATCTATTTTTATTTCAGCGCTGTGGGGCTGATAATCTTCGGAAAGGGGCAGGGGCTGTGTCAGTTTTCTAAAAGAGGTTTTTCCCAGTAAAATCTTCCATACGTCATTTCCATTGCTGTTATCAGTGATCTCTTCTTTATTATCTAAACGGATAATTCTCCCAAAAAGGGTATCGATATTCCGGTAACTGACCAACGCCCTGAATGGAGTATTGGGAAGATTCACGATCTCCGTTTGGGTACCCAGTTTTTTACCCAGGATTTCCCCTAATAGGTTTTGCAGGTTGGCTATGCCATTGTTATTTTCTTTACTTAGGGATAATGCTTTTTCAATCAGGCTTTTTGCCCGGGTATATCCATACCGGTTGGTAGTGTCACCAAATGCCTGATAGGTGGCAGCTTCATTGGCTGCATTTCTGGCGAGTAAATACCAGGCCTGGGAAGCGGAAGCCGTCTGGCCAAAATTATTGGTGATTTCTTCCAGTGCGGAAACATACAATCTTTCTTTATTTTCCAGGGCGGCTATTGCGTAAACCCATTCAATCCTTTCCAGGTTAGCTTCCAGGAAGGCGGATTTATCAGGGTCGTTTTGGTGAGATTTCAATAATTCCTGGTACAATACAAGGGTTAACCATTGTTGTGAAGCACTATCAGTAGTGGTAAAACGGGCATTGATGAAGCTGGGTGAAGGACTCAATGCTAAAGGATCTTTTACAACAAAAGCGAAGGTGGGTTTGGTTAGATAATTGTCACCCGACTGGAAATAGCTGATTGCCTCATGTGCCAGTAGGTCAAAAAGGGTTGGTCTTACTTTCCGGGCATTACCTGCCACCACAATAGGCTCAATAGTATTAATGGGGGTTTGCCCTAATAACTTCCTGTTTTGTAAGGAACGCTGAAAATGGGTTGTGATGGTTTTGGCAAAATCGTCGTGGCTCCAGGTACTGATATTCTCCGGGTCAGCTTGTACGGTATTGGTCCGGCTGTAAAGGTTCCATCGATGATTATTAAAATACGTAAGGTAATATTTGGCCAATAAGGAGTGTATTACGGCTTTAATGGCTTCATCAGTACTTGTGGCTAATTCGGTTTTCAGTTGGGCAATAGACTGATTAAAATTATCTTCTGTAATCCTTTCTGAAAGTGTGTATTGGTAAATCAGGCTTTTCAATGCCTGAGCGGGGTGTGAGGCTTTTTTGGCCCGGTCATATAATTGGGTAACTTTTCCCAAAGCTGTTTTGGTCAGGTCTTTTTGTAGAATCGTTGTATCAATTTCAATCCATTCTTTCCTGTACAGGGTATCTGTAACCTGGGCGCTGGAAAGGAAAGACGACATTACTATGGTAAGAAAAGTGAGGCTGCGTAAAAACATCAGGGCGGGTTTCGGTTAAGTTACAGGTTAAGTACTGAGATGCAAAACTCAGGGAATTTTCATAAATGAGCATTTACCTTAACATTTGTTTCTTATAAGCCAGAATTGTGCCACATTTTTTTAAATGTTGCAAAAAAAAACCGATTGACAATCAATCGGCTTCTTCTATTCAGTAAGGATATTATTTTTTGAGAATGGCTGCCATCGTTTTGCCGATATCTGCAGGGCTGGCCACTACGGTAATGCCACATTCTTCCATGATTTTCATTTTAGCGGCAGCGGTATCTTCCGCTCCGCCTACAATGGCCCCTGCATGGCCCATCCGGCGTCCGGGAGGGGCTGTTTGACCGGCGATAAAGCCCACCACAGGTTTGGTTTTATTGTCTTTTATCCAGCGGGCTGCGTCAGCTTCCATGCTTCCGCCAATTTCACCAATCATGATGATGCCATCTGTTTCAGGATCATTCATCAGTAATTCAACGGCTTCTTTGGTAGGCGTACCAATTATCGGGTCACCGCCAATTCCGATGGCGGTGCTGATGCCCATGCCGGCTTTTACCACCTGGTCGGCTGCTTCATAAGTGAGGGTACCACTTTTGGAAACGATGCCAATACGACCAGTTTTAAAGATAAACCCGGGCATGATGCCAACTTTGGCTTCACCGGCAGTGATTACACCGGGACAGTTCGGCCCGATCAACCTTGTTTGGGTTCCTGATAAGTAATTTTTCACCAATACCATATCCTGAACCGGAATTCCTTCAGTGATACAAACCACCAGCGCGATTCCGGCATCGGTGGCTTCCATAATGGCATCAGCTGCAAATGCCGGTGGGACAAATATGATGCTCACATCTGCGCCTGTTACTTTTACAGCATCTGCAACGGTATTAAAAACAGGACGGTCCAGGTGTGTAGTGCCCCCTTTGTTTGGGGTTACACCCCCAACTACTTTTGTTCCATAATCAATCATCTGGGTGGCATGAAATGTACCCTCAGTACCGGTAAATCCCTGTACAATAATTTTGGAGTTTTTATTAATTAATACGGCCATGGCATGTTTCAGTTTTGATGGAAATTGGCGCAAAAATAGGTTAAAAGAGACTAGTGTGATGGTATTCAACCGGAAACTTTGGCAATTTTTGTTGGCTGATTATCAATTGGGGCTACAGGTAAAACTGTGAATATTCGAAGGATAGGCTTCCCCAAAAGCTTTGCCAATCTGCCCCTGAATCACCCATCGTCTTTTCCATGTGTACACAGCTTACCATAAAGGGACCGGAATGTCTTTTAGCGGAAATCCATCCTTTTTGGTTGGTCCTTGCAGTTTCAATAACTACCTGCTTGTTTTTGTCATAAAACCAGGTTCTGACCAGTGCATTTTCCAGCGGTTTCCCCTGAAAGAGCACCTGAAATTTTACATTTTGAACATCCTTTCCCCTTATTCGGGTGGGGATTGCATAAGGGTTGTTTTCGGGTATAATGTCAAGGGGAAGCGTTGTGGGTTTCGTACATTGATCAGTATAACTATCCCCAACCTGTATAAGGGTTTTTACACTCCTTTGGTAGAATTCCTTCCCCAAAGCTGTTTCCTGCCCGTTGGCTGTTCTGAACAATAGTGCATTATCCAGTCCGTCTTCTGTCAGGTATTCCTTGAATTTTTTTGCTTCCAGTTCAATAAAAGAATTGGTGCTTTGAAATACAATCATGTGGGTACCGATATCCTGTAAAGGCAGTTGTAGGGAATCTCCATTATTTATTGAGATTTTATTAGCCACATTGTTGATGGCTCCTGTAGGTTCATAGTGCCATAATTGCTGAACTTTATCCCGGTTGCCCGCCCAGTTTATTCCGGTAAAATTTTCTCCCACCCTGAAACGAATATTGGCTACTTCCCTTATTGTATAAAAGTATTTTAAGGGCTGTAACCAGAATTCATGCGCCAGTACTGCGATTGAAAGGCAACAAATTGCCAGGAGTAGATAGATTTTCTTCATACCCTAAAATAATCATTATACAGGCAGGTAAGTAGTTTATGGGCATTAAAAAGCCGGAAACATTCCGGCTTTTTAATGTATTTGCAGGGTTATCCATTTTTGCCTGCTCTGCGGAGTTGACGTCCTGCCCGCTTAACCGGGTGCTTTACGCCATCGGTCCTCAGGTCTCTGGCATCAGTCCTAATGTCTTTTTTGTCTGCCTTGATATCTTTGTGTAAGGCTTTTGCAGCATCTTTGTCACCTTCTTTGATTTCATTTTTCAGGGCTGACTTGTCTTTACGAACCTCCCGAATATCTTTTCTCAATTCTTTCATGTCCCCTTTCTTGTCTGTTGCAGAAGGGGTAGCTGTTTGTGCCATGGAAGTCATGGAAAATAAAATGCAGGCCAGGGATGCGAAGAATAATTTTTTCATGTGGTTTGTTTTTGTTTGTAAACTTTGACTGATAAGCCCTAACCAGGTTTATTTATATTTTCTATTTTGCCATTCTTTAACAAAAAAGACCGGAAAGCCGGCCTTTTTAAAATGGAGTGCTATTAAAGTTTGTAAAATGCTTTGGTATCCCTTCCGTTCCTGGTACTTACTTTGAAGAAATAGGGACCATGGTATAATTGTGCAGTTGGAATTTCAAACACGTTATTTCCCTGTACCAGTGTTTTTTTGATGCTCCATTTCACAGTACCATAGATATCGAATATGGACAGTTCCGATTCAACATTTTCATTTCTGCTCCAAATGGTTGCCATCATCCGGGTAACCACCGGGTTGGGATTAAGGGTCACTATTCTTACATAATCGATATTGGTTGGAGACAGATTGGAACTGTCCTGAACCACTACCTGTTTGCAGGTTTCTGCTACACAACCATTGAGCGTTTTCACTGTCAGGCAGGTAGTATATACACCCAGTAGTGGGAATTCCTTAACCGGATTGGTTACATTGCCACTCAGCACCGTATTATCGCCAAACTTCCAGTTTCGCTGAATGATACTATCACCCTGAGCTGCGCTGTTACTGCTATTGAATTGTATTTTTTTAGGACTGATCCTTTCCGCCGTGAAATCAACCTTTACGGCGCAATTTGCCGGTGCGATGATGACAGTTGCAGAAAATTTACTTTCACAACCGGTTTTGGTTTTAATGTAAAGAAGCACATTATAAGTTCCGGGTTTCAGGAAAGTGTGTGAAAGCTCAGACAGATTACCTGTAACAGGAGCGCTATTATCGCCAAATACCCAGGAGCGCCCCACAATGCTATCAGTTGCAGAACTGGCAACAGATCCAAGACTGTTGAACTTGACCTGTCCGTTTTGTACTGTGAAACTGAACTGGGCTTTACAGCCTGTGGGAGCCGGTTTGGCAGGGATAACTACCGTTACTGCATATTTGCTCTCACATCCGTTTTTGGTTTTGATAACCAGGTAAACAGTTCGCGTGCCGGCCTTTGTAAAAGTATAGGTTGGTTTGATGACATTTCCGGAAAGAGATATTGCCGAAGATGTGTCGTTGAAATACCATGTACGGCTGATAACACTGTCTTCTTTGGAACTTCCATCTGAAGTTTCGCTGTTGAACCGTACAATGGAATCATTTATAGTTACACTAAAATAAGCTTTACACTGTGGCTGAACCCTTGGTGCAGTGATGATAATATTACCCGTAAACTTACTTTCACAGCCATTTTTCGTTTTGATGATAAGGGTAACAGCATAGGTGCCGGGCTTTGCATATTTATAGAAGGGATTAGCCACATTTCCTTCCAGGCTCACTGACACAGAACTGTCACTGTAATACCAGGTACGGCTAACGATGCTGTCTTCTTTGGAACTGCCATGAGAACCTTCACTGTTAAAATAAACCGTTGAGTCTTTGTAAGTATAATTGAAGATTGCTTTGCAATTAACCTGTTCGGGTTTGGGCGGAATAACCACTGTAACTGATGTTTTGCTTTCGCAACCACTTTTGGTTTTTATCAGCAGGTATACTTGGTAGGTTCCGGGCTTGTTAAAGGTATGCGCTGTTTTAATTACATTACCTGTAAGTACACCATTGCTGCTACTGTCCATGAAAAGCCAGGTACGGTTGGTGATACTGTCTTCCAATGTAGCCCCGGTGGATGATTCACTATTGAAGTAGACAACGGATTCTTTGAGGGTGAATGTAATAGCTGCTTTACAATTGCCGGTTACCGGTTTAGGAAATATATTAATGATGGCTGTATACTTACTTTCACATCCGCTTTTCGTTTTGATGACCAGGTATACCTGGTAGGCACCGGGCTTTTGGTAAGTATGTGTTGGCTGAATGGTATTATCAGTTAGGGATGCATTGGTATTCCCATCCATAAAATACCAGGTACGGCTGATGATGCTATCCTGGCTATTGCTGGCATGGGATTCTGTGCTGTTGAAAGTAACTGTAGAATCTTTAATGTTGAAACTGAAAAATGCTTTACATGCAGGAAGTACTGGAATGCTGTCTTTTATTTCCAGGGAAAAACAGGCTGTTTTTTCGCAACCTCTGGCAGTTTTGATTTTCAGACAAACCTCATATTTGCCATTATACTGAAATTGCTTAACAGGACTGATCTGGTTACCTTCCAAATAACTGTTGTCACCAAACTTCCAGTAGCGTTGAATAATGCTGTCTCCCGGATTGAATGAAGATTGACTGCTGTTGAAACGGAAACTCCTGAATCCTGTTTTTTCAAACAATACTTTCACCTGCACCTGGCAGTCATTACTTCCATTTGCAACGATTACCGTAGTACAATATTTGCTTTCACAACCTTTTTTTGTTTTGATGGTAAGGCATACTGTATACGTCCCTGGCTTTGCGTACAAATGGGTAGGGTCAAGTGAATTTCCGGTCGCCGGCTGAGAACTATCCCCGTATGACCATGTTCGGCTGATTATACTATCTCCTGCGGAGACCTCAGCATTAGCACTATTAAATTTAATGCCAGTGGCAGTAGGGCTAAAGGAAAATTGGGCCCTGCAACTTATCGGGGTGGTTGAAACCGTTAAGGGACAGATGGTAAAATTGCTTTCAGCTATTTTATTGTTATTAGGAAATGCTTCCTGCACAATTTTAGCACCGGTACAATTTTCCACTACAATCAGTAATTTCCTGATGTCACCATTACAACTCAGTGTATCGGTATAATAGCCGTTGGCATTGGTTTGTACAACATGAGCTAATATACAGCCAGCAGCGGTGGAATCTGAGTATATACTAACAGTCCGGTTGGCTATTGCTTTGTTGCTGCTATCCTTCACATACCCTTTAACAATCACCGTATTGGCAAACAATTGATGCTGAAGTAGCAGGGAGGCGATAAAGAAGAAAAGGCGTATCATTTTTTTCATACAAGTATTTTTGACTTACACAATAGACTCCTTCCATTTGCATGTTGCAGCCTGTTTTGTTAAATATTTTTTATGAAACAGGCTCTTTGGTAGTACAAAACCCTCTAAAGTGGTATCAATCAACATTTTTAATTTTTTATCCTGTTGGCGTTTGCATTCTTGAATTTGACCGCCAATCCCTACTTTTGCGGCTTACCTAAAAGGGAAAACCTTAAAACAAAGAAAATGGCAACTACATCAGACATTAGCCGTGGATTGATACTGAAACTGGACGGAAGCTTGTATTCCGTTGTAGAATTTGGTGAGAATAAGACTGCCCGGGCCGCAGCCAAAGTCTGGGCCAAATTAAAGGGGGTTGATAACAAACGCTCAATTGAAAAAACCTGGAATAGCGGAGAAAATATTTATCCTATCAGGGTTGAGAAAAAAGCGTTCCAATTCCTGTACAAGGACGATACGGGGTATAACCTGATGAATAATGAAACATTTGAGCAGATTGCCCTGAATGAGGAAATGATTGATGCACCCCAGTTTTTGATGGAGGGAGCCGAGGTATTTGTTTTCATTAATACAGAAACAGAACTGCCCATTGGCGCTGAGCTTCCTGAAAAAATTGTTGTAAAAATCACTTATTGTGAACCGGGATTAAGGGGCGATACAGCTACCCGTGCCTTAAAAGCCGCTACCGTTGAAACCGGTGCAACTGTGATGGTTCCCCTGTTTGTGGAAGACGGAGAATTGATCAGGATCAATACCAAGGATGGTTCTTATGTTGAACGTGTAAAAGAAGCCAAATAAATTTTTTAGTCCGTATTGGGGTATACTATCCTTAGGGTCCCCCTTTTCGGAAAGTTTCTTATGACTCCAATCGATTGTATACAGGGTTTTCTTAAACGGAATGTTGTTTTCGGAACCCCCATTTTGTATACTGAATGTCGCCATACCCGATGTAAAGAAAATCCCCTCTTTTATCAAAAAAAGGCTATTTTGCCCAACTATTTCACCCAAAATCACTGTTTTTACCCTAAAATCTGCTATTTATGGACTTAAAGCAAATTCATGAATTGATTAAAATTATCAATAAAAGTAATATTGGTGAGATCAGTATTGAAGACAAGGATGGTAAGGTAACCATCAAACAAAAGGAGGAAGCTCCTGTTACCGTAGCTGCTCCTGCTGCCACCCAGGTATTTACCACTTCCCATCAACCGGTTGTAGCATCCGCACCTATGCCAGCAGTTGCTCCCGCAGCCCCACCGGCCAAAGCTGATAACCTGATAACCATTAAAAGTCCTATGATTGGGACATTTTATCGCAGGCCTTCACCTGATAAGCCGCTAATGGCAGAAGTAGGTACTGAAATTGCGCCTGGAAAAGTAGTTTGTATCATCGAAGCCATGAAGCTTTTCAATGAAATTGAAAGTGAAATCAGCGGAACGATTGTGAAAGTACTGGTGGATGATGCCAGTCCCGTTGAATATGACCAGCCATTGTTTCTGGTGGAGCCGGCTTAAACCCAAATCCTGTTTGCTGCCAAAAGGGCTCTGCTGAATAGGATATATTGAGCCATTGAGGCATTTCCTAAATTTCAAATTGATCCTATGTTCAAAAAAATACTGATAGCCAACCGGGGTGAGATTGCGTTACGTGTCATCAGGACCTGCCGGGAAATGGGCATCAAAACAGTTGCGGTGTATTCTACCGCTGATAAGGATAGCCTGCATGTGAAATTTGCAGATGAAGCGGTTTGTATAGGCAAACCAGCCAGTGTGGATTCTTACCTTAATATTCCACATATTATGGCAGCGGCAGAAATCACTAATGCGGATGCGGTGCATCCCGGATATGGATTTCTGGCTGAGAATGCCAAATTTTCCCAGATATGTGCCGACCATGGTATCAAGTTTATCGGACCTACTCCCGATATGATTAATAAAATGGGAGACAAGATAACGGCCAAGGAAACCATGATTAAAGCTGGCGTCCCTGTAGTTCCCGGAGGAGAGGGTTTGTTGGAGAGTATTGAACAGACCAAAGAACTGGCCAAAGTGGTTGGTTATCCGGTAATCCTGAAAGCTACTGCGGGTGGGGGAGGAAAAGGGATGCGTGTGGTTTGGGAAGAAAGTGAGATAGAAAAAGCCTATTCTTCTGCCAAAATGGAAGCTGCGGCCTCTTTTAAGAATGATGGAATCTATATGGAAAAGTTTGTGGAAGAACCCCGCCATATAGAGATACAGGTTGCTGGTGACCAGTATGGAAATGTATGTCACCTAAGTGAAAGAGATTGTTCCATTCAGAGAAGGCACCAGAAACTGGTGGAAGAATCCCCATCTCCGTTCATGACTAAGGAACTACGGCAGAAAATGGGTGAGGCAGCCATAAAAGCGGCTTCGGCTATTAATTATGAAAGTGTAGGTACAATTGAATTTCTGGTTGACAAGCACCGCAATTTCTATTTTATGGAAATGAATACACGGATTCAGGTGGAGCATTGTGTAACGGAAGAAGTGGTTAGTTTCGATTTAATTAAAGAGCAGATAAAAATTGCTATGGGTGAGCGGATATCCGGAAAGAATTATGAACCGCAAATGCATGCCATTGAATGCCGGATTAATGCGGAAGATCCTTATCATGATTTTCGTCCCTCTCCCGGAAAGATTACTGTATTGCATACTCCGGGTGGACATGGGGTAAGGGTAGATAGCCATGTATATGCCGGTTATGTCATTCCTCCTTATTATGATTCCATGATTGGGAAGTTGATTACTGTTGCCCAAACAAGGGAAGAAGCCATTGATACCATGTACAGGGCGCTAAGTGAATATGTAATTGAGGGTGTCAAAACAACCATCCCTTTTCACTTGCAATTAATGCAGAACGAAGATTTCCGGAAAGGTAATTTTACTACTAAATTCCTGGAGTCTTTTACAATAAAATAAATAAACTACCCAATTATTAAAAAAACCTCATCCGGATACAGATGAGGTTTTTTAGTAGGAGTCCTTTTTCATTAAGGGCGACCACCGCCACCACGACCGCCTCTTGGCATGGACATTGCTTCGATTACTTTCTTGGCAAGATCAGCAGGAAGTGCTTTTTCCAGTCTTTTGTTTCTTTCTTCGTTCATTTCTTTCATTTTTGCGGCTCTTTCGGTTTCGTCCATATCCCTGAGTGCCATCATTTTGGGACGCATGTCAGCTGAAATGGCTATTACAGAATCTACCTGAACATCATTCAATCCCAAAGCTTTGTACCTTTCTTTTTGCATGGCCATCCTTTGTTCAGGAGACATCTGTTGACCACCACCGCCCTGGGCCATAACTGTTGACAGGGTACAGAAAAGTACCAGGGTTACTAAAACAATAATTTTTTTCATTTTGTGTGTTTTAATTTAGAACAGAAAAGTAAATACTTTCTTCATGTGATTTTCGGGTTTTCGGTAGAGGGGAGTTCCCAGTCGGCATGTGCCTGTTAAATTCGGGTTAATGGCAAAAAAAGCCCTTTCTGTGAAAGAAAGGGCTTTTGAATTGTTATAAAGTAGCTATTACCGGATGAACAGCATTTCCCTGTATTTGGGAAGGGTCCACAGGTCGTCGTCCACCAGGTGTTCCAGTTTATCAACCCGGTAGCGTATGTCATCAAAGAAGGCCGCTTTTACCTGGCTTTCATAAGCGATTGCTTTTTCACGGGTGTCACTGATATTGTTGGCCACTTTTCTGGCTTCCACCATCTGGTGTACCTTTTCGTTAATTACCTGTATGTGATCACTTACGGCTTTCAGAATTTCTAACTGGCTGGCATAAGCAGATTCGGGCAGGCCGGCTGCTTTTAAACCATTTACGTTGGTCAATAAAATGTTCTGGTACTTAATGGCTGCCGGAATGATGTGATTGATGGCCAGGTCTCCCATGATGCGGCCCTCAATCTGCACTTTCTTAATGTATTTTTCCAGTTCAATTTCATGTCTGGCTTCCAGTTCAGAATGCGTATAAACACCGTTGGATTCGAAAAGCTGTTTTGCTTTGTCAGAAATCATGGCATCCAGCGCAACAGGCGTAGTTTTCAGGTTAGGTAAACCCCGACGTTCGGCTTCCTGGTGCCACTCCTCGCTATAGCCATCGCCTTCAAACAATACTGCTTTGCTTTCTACAATATATTTCTGAATTACCTGCATGATGGCAATTTCCTTTTTATCCCCTTTTTCGATCAGCGAATCAACATCCCCTTTGAATTTTTTCAGGGTATCAGCCATAATGGTGTTCAGCACTGTCATCGAAATGGCACAGTTGGCAGATGACCCAACCGCACGGAATTCGAATTTATTCCCGGTAAAGGCAAAGGGGGAGGTCCTGTTTCTGTCAGTATTGTCCAGCATCAGTTCCGGTATACTGCGATGAAGGTCTAATTTAAGGATGGCTTCATCCTGTTCGTCAAACTTTGTATTCACCCTTGATTCCACATCGGACAAAACTTTTGAGAGATACTGTCCAACGAAAACAGATATAATTGCCGGAGGGGCTTCATTGGCGCCCAAACGGTGATCATTCGGGGCCGATGCAATAGCTGCCCGCATGATGTCGGCATGATCATGAACCGCTTTGATGATATTGACAAAGAATGTCAGGAACATCAGGTTGGTTTTAGGTGTTTTTCCGGGTGCCAAAAGGTTTACACCTGTATCGGTAGCCATGCTCCAGTTATTGTGCTTACCACTTCCGTTGATTCCGGCAAATGGTTTTTCATGGAGCAATACCACTAAATGGTGTCTTTTGGCCACGCGGGTCATTACATCCATTAATAAGGTATTGTGGTCTACGGCAATATTTACTTCTTCAAAAATGGGAGCACATTCGAATTGTGCAGGCGCAACTTCATTGTGGCGGGTACGCAAAGGAATACCGAGCTTGTAGGCTTCCTGCTCATAATCGCGCATAAAAGCATATATCCTTTCAGGGATAGATCCAAAATAGTGGTCTTCCAATTGCTGTCCTTTGGCAGGTGCAGCGCCAAATACAGTGCGGCCGCACTGAACCAGGTCTGGACGGGCATTTACGAGACCCTCGTCAATTACAAAGTACTCCTGTTCCCAACCCAGGGTAGCCGTAACTTTGGTTACATTTTTATCGAAATAATTACATACATCCACTGCTGATTTATTCAGCGCTTCCAGTGCTTTTAAAAGTGGGGCCTTGTAATCGAGAGACTGACCCGTATACGATACAAATATGGTAGGAATGCATAGGGTTCTCCCTTTGCCAATCTGGATGATGAATGCGGGAGAAGACGGGTCCCAGGCAGTATATCCCCTGGCTTCAAAAGTAGCCCTCAGGCCACCGCTGGGGAAGGAAGACGCATCGGGCTCCTGTTGTATGAGCGCAGCGCCATCAAATTCTTCTATTTCAGTGCCATCACTTTTTAAAGTAAAAAAGGAGTCGTGTTTTTCAGCAGTAGTGCCGGTCAAAGGTTGAAACCAGTGCGTAAAGTGTGTAACGCCTTTGCTTTCCGCCCAGGCCCGAACACCGTTGGCAATTTGATTAGCCATGAAACGGTCTATCTTTTTACCACCTTTAATACTGGTAACCAGACTCTTATAGGCTTCGTCGCTTAAAAATTCACGTGCAGTTGATAGCGTAAATACATTTTCATTGAAAATGCCGGTGATTTTGGTGCTAACAGGACCGGAGGCTGAACTGGGTTCATTGGTGATAGTACCAATGGCGTTAAATCGTAATGACATAAGGTTTAATTTTTTTAACTGCCCGAAAGTACGGTCAAAATTTTCAAAAATGAACTTTTCAAAAAAAAATAGTAAAAAATGAGCAAAAAAGAGGGATTTTTATTATATAGAATATAATTTAATATAAATTAATTCAATATGAAGGACTGTTTACTATTTTTTCACCGGAAATTGGGCAGGCTTTCCATCTTTACAGCTTTTTGGGGAAACTGTATACTTTTGAAAAGTAGTGCAGTCCAAACTTTTCTTTTCCCAAAATGCAGGCATATCTATAGTATCTGCCCAACCCCAATCTTAAATAAAGTAAATCTGCAGAAATGAACAGGGTTGAGAATTTACCTTATGGCATTTCCTGATAAAACAGGGGTATCAGTTACCAGTTTCTAAAAACCGGGTTCCATATATTAGTTATGTGGCCGGAGAAATGTGTGAATATAAAGTATGGGAAATAAGCTGCCACTGATGCAGGGTGATTATTAATAATTCATTGGACACACACCTGTGGGTTTTCTTAGCAGGGGATATGAAATATTCCAACTAGTGCATTAACCATTGCGCCATCTGTTCCTTACCTTTGCGCCATCATGGAAATCACTGTCACCACCGCCGAACAATTGCGCCTTACTGCAGAGGAATTTGCACTTATTAAGGAGAAATTAGGAAGGACTCCCAACTTTACTGAACTATGTGCTTTCAGTGGCATGTGGAGCGAGCATTGCAGCTATAAAAACTCTATAAAATGGCTTAAAACCCTTCCCCGGGATGGTGGCCGTATGCTGGTAGCCGCGGGTGAAGAAAATGCAGGTTTGATGGACATGGGTAATGGTTTCGGTGTGGTTTTTAAAATTGAAAGTCATAACCATCCCAGCGCTATTGAACCTTTTCAGGGAGCTGCAACAGGTGTGGGAGGTATCCAGCGGGATATTTTTACCATGGGTGCCAGGCCGATAGCGTCCCTGAATAGTCTGCGCTTTGGTAACCTGCAGGATAAAAAAACACAACGTTTAGTAAGAGGTGTGGTACATGGAATTGGTCATTATGGAAATTGCTTCGGCGTTCCAACAGTTGGGGGGGAAGTGTATTTTGAAGACTGTTACCATACCAACCCGCTGGTGAATGCCATGAGTGTTGGCATTATGGAAGCCCGGAAAATGGTGAGTGCTACCGCAGCAGGAACGGGTAACCCTGTTTTTTTTGTAGGAAGCGCCACAGGTAAGGATGGGATAGGGGGGGCTTCATTTGCTTCAGCAGATATTACAGCAGAAAGCACTGAAGAGTTACCCGCCGTGCAGGTTGGCGACCCGTTTCAGGAAAAGAAACTGCTGGAAGCCTGTTTGGAAGTGATTGAGACCGGTGCCGTAATCGGTATGCAGGATATGGGTGCAGCAGGTATCATTTGTTCCACCGCAGAAATGAGTGCCAAAGGAGGTGTGGGGATGCGTATAGACCTTGATAAGGTTCCTACCCGTCAAAAAAATATGAAAGCCTGGGAATTGCTGTTAAGTGAAAGCCAGGAACGTATGCTGGTAGTAGTAGAAAGAGGAAAGGAAGCAGCTGTTTTGAAAGTGTTTGAAAAATGGGACCTGAGTTGCAGTGAAATTGGACAGGTTACAGATGATGGCCTTTTAAAGTTTTACATGAACGGCCAGTTGGAAGCTGAGATTCCTGCATATGAACTGGTTTTGGGCGGAGGGGCTCCGCAGTATACACGCGATTACCAGGAACCTAAATATTTTGCCAACATTCGTTCTTTTGACCAGACAAGTGTTGAGGATGTAACAGACCTGAAAAGTATTGCTGAACAATTGATTCAGATTCCCAATATAGCTTCCAAAAGGTGGATATATACCCAATACGATAGTATGGTGGGTGCTGCCAATGCATCTACCAATGCACCCAGTGATGCCTCCATAATTTTAGCCAAAGGAACGGGAAAAGCTTTGGCCATTACAGTGGACTGTAACAGTAAATATGTTTTTGCTGATCCTTATAAAGGAGGGATGATAGCAGTAGCCGAAGCTGCCAGAAATATAGTTTGTAGCGGTGGTGAGCCAATTGGCGTAACCAATTGTCTCAATTTTGGTAACCCTTATGATCCGGAAGTGTATTACCAGTTTGTAAAAGCCGTAACCGGCATGGGAGATGCCTGTCGTAAATTCAATACACCGGTTACAGGTGGCAATGTTAGTTTTTATAACCAGAATCCTGATGGTCCCGTTTATCCTACACCCACTATTGGAATGGTAGGTATACTTGATGATTTCCAAAACAGGATGACCATGTATTACAAGCAAGCCGGCGATGATATTTTGCTGCTGGGCAAACAACAAAATGACATTGGCTCCTCTGAATACCTGCATAAACTGAGAAAAGTTTCCTTTTCTCCGGCACCCTATTTTGACCTGGATGAAGAATATGCTGTACAACAATTGATAGCTTCTCTGATAAAAGAGCGACTTATTACCAGTGCCCATGATGTAAGCGAAGGAGGTCTGGCCATAACCCTGCTGGAATCTGGATTTTATTCCGGGTTGGGTTTTGATGTGTCTGCACAAACCCATCTCCGTAATGATGCTTTTTGGTTTGGTGAAGCCCAGGGAAGAATTGTTGTATCCTGCGGAGAAGGTATGGCTGCCGATATTATCAATAAAGCGGGCAATGCCGGTATAGCTACTATTACATTAGGAAGCGTGACAACCGGAACAATCCAGGTTAATGGGGATGACTGGGGCCATATTAAAGAGTGGCAGGAAAAATACGATACTGCCATAGAAAAAATCATTAGCCAGCCTAAAGAAAATCAATAGTGGATTTTACTACCTAAAGCCAAAGCAGCCATTTGATGAAGCAAGATTTTGTCTATACCAATCAATTATCACCATCCGGCGAATCAAGTGATACTGCTCAGGGGGAAGCTGCTATTATCGTAACCGGTGCTGCCGGTTTTATCGGGTCATGTATGGTTCAGCACCTGAATGACCATGGTTTTGAAAACCTTATCCTCGTTGATGATTTTGGCCGGGAAGACAAAAGGAAAAATTGGGAAACCAAAAAGTACAGCCTGATTGTTGAGCGGTACAATCTTTTTGACTGGTTAGCGGCAAATCGCCCCAATATTAGTATTGTCATTCACCTGGGTGCCAGAACCGATACCACTGAGTTTGATTATGCCATTCACGAAATGCTGAATGTTCAATATTCAAAGGATGTCTGGTCTTTTTGTGCTACTGAACAGATTCCCCTGATCTATGCGTCCTCTGCGGCTACCTATGGTTCGGGTGATTTGGGTTATGCAGATGATCATGACCTGGTTGAAAAACTGACCCCTCTGAATCCCTATGGTGTCAGCAAAAATGAATTTGATAAATGGGCAATAGGTGAACTGGCCTCAAACAGGCCCTGCCCTCCCTGTTGGGCAGGATTAAAGTTTTTCAATGTATATGGTCCCAATGAATACCATAAGGGCCGGATGGCCAGTGTTATCTGGCACGCGTTCAACCAGATAAAGAAAGAGGGGGTTGTAAAATTATTCAAAAGCCATAAAGCCGGTTTTGCAGATGGAGAACAGTTGCGTGATTTTGTTTACGTCAAAGATGTGTTGGGCGTAATAGCCTGGATGCAGTCTGAAATGCTTGCCGGAAACTGGACTGTTGCCCTGAATGGCCTGTATAATTTGGGAACAGGGAAGGCCCGGGCTTTCAAAGACCTGGTAGCGGCTACATTTGCGGGTATGGATAAAGCTCCTTCCATCCTGTACATTGATATGCCGGAGGATATCCGTGATAAATACCAGTATTTTACAGAAGCCGATATGCGAAAACTGCGCAAAACCGGTTACCAGGAGCCATTTTATTCCCTGGAAGAGGGTGTTGCCGATTATGTTAGAAATTACCTGCTTTCAGGGCAATACTTTTAACTTCACTTACCTTATTCACCATTAATCATTTTACATGCCTAAAAAAATAGCCATCATCGGGGGTGGAAACCTGGGTGTAGCCATAGCCGAGGGTTTGGTTGCCAGTGGTTTCATCCATTCCGAGCACCTGATAGTTACCAGACGAAACATCAGTCACCTGAAATCCCTGGAAGAAAAAGGGGTAATCGTCAGTAATGATAATGTGCAGGCAGTGAACTATGCCGATTACATAATTCTGGCGGTTAAACCCTATCAGATTAAAGAGGTACTCGCCAATATTCAACCCTACCTTAATCCGGAAAAACACGTGCTGATTAGTGTGGTAACCGGAGTTTGGATAAATGAGATGCAGGAAATTATAGGGGAAAATCTCCCCTTGTTCAGGGCCATGCCGAATACCGCTATTGCTATCCAGGAAAGTATGACCTGTATATGTGCTTCAGGAGCAAATAGTAATCAGTTGCAATATGTAACCGATTTATTTGAACAATTAGGTCGTTCTGTTTATATAGATGAGAAACTAATGGATGCTGCTACCGTATTGGGCGCTTGCGGTACTGCTTTCGCTATGCGGTATATTCGGGCTAATATACAGGGAGGAATTGAAATCGGCTTTAGTGCCGCTACGGCCTCTTTGATAGCTGCCCAAACAGTGATGGGGGCTGCGGAATTGCTGTTGTTAAAAAACACACATCCCGAACAGGAAATCGATAAAGTGACCACGCCTAAAGGTTGCACTATTGCCGGCTTAAACGAAATGGAACACCAGGGTTTCAGTTCTTCACTGATCAAAGGGTTAATAACCAGTTATAAGAAAATCGTAAATGATATGTGAGAAACGGGTCAATGGATAGTTTTAATACACTCATTGACCCGTTCAGGTTTACATATGTTCTTTCAGGAAGGCGATGGCTTTGGCATGCGCATCTTCTGTAGCCGCTTTGTTAAAGCTGGGATTACTTGGATTGGCAAATCCATGACCTGCTTCATATTTGTAAGCGGTAATTTTTTTGCCGGAAAGCTGCATATCTGCCTGGAATTGGTTGACCATTTCGGGAGAAGGGCTTCTGTCCAGATTACCAAAAAAACCAATCACATCACAATTCAGGGTTTTTAATTTGTCCAGATTGGTTTCCGGCCTGCCATAATACATAACACATCCTGCTGCCTGTTTTCCGGCAAGTAAGGTTGTCTGCAAACTCCACATTCCCCCAAAACACCAGCCTATGGTATAAATTTTGGCGTCAGTACCGGCATGGGCAAGTGCGCCTTTAATGATATTTTCCAGCCTATCGGTTTTAGCCGCCTGCATCAGTTTCATCGCACTATCCGGAGTGGCTGCCACCCTACCATCATACAAGTCCAGGGCAATAACATTGACATTTTCGAGTTCCTGGGAAAGAATATCACTTTCTCTCTTAATATAATCATTGAGTCCCCACCATTCCTGGATCACAAAAACCCATTTACTGGAAGGTTTTTTACTTTTGATTTCATAACCGGAAGCCATTGAACCATCGGCAGCTTTAAAACTGATTTTTGTACCCAATGCATCTGCCAGTTTATAGGCCAGGGGAGTTGGGTGTAACTGGGCAAAAGCAAGGGTCGATGCTTCAACCCTGAACTGTTCCCTTACGTCGGCATTGAAACAACTCACATAACATGACGAAGTAAGTAGCTGAGGATCAGCTTGTTTTGGTTTATAGGCCATTATGGCGGCAGTAACAAATGCAGCCAGCATGACAAAGAATGTACGTTTCATATAATTTTTTTAGACATAAAGATATTCACTTCCCATTAACACGAATTGGGCAGAGAAGTTCTGATTTCAGCAGCTATTTTTTTTTGTCAAACTTTTTACTGTAGGTTTGTACGACCTCTGAATATTTTCTGCACCATTCTGTTTACCAAGGTCAATTATTTTTATTGTTTATACCCTATAAATTCCTGCTTTATGCAGTTATTTGTTAATGGGTATTATTGTTTTTCCGGAGTGGTTCCGGATTGTTTTTTGATTAGTGATGGCATTAAAAATGGGAATGCCTTTTGAATATAGAACGAACAATTGAAATATTATGGCCAAATTTATTTTTGTTACGGGAGGTGTAACAAGTAGTTTAGGAAAAGGGATTATTGCAGCATCACTTGCCAAATTATTGCAGGCAAGGGGTTTGCGGGTAACTATCCAGAAGTTTGATCCCTACATCAATGTGGATCCGGGAACCCTGAATCCCTACGAGCACGGGGAATGTTATGTGACCGAAGATGGTGCCGAAACAGACCTGGATCTGGGACATTATGAGCGTTTTTTGAGTATTTATACTTCTCAGGCCAATAATGTAACTACCGGCCGTATTTACCAAACGGTAATTAACAAGGAAAGAGCAGGAGACTTTTTAGGAAAAACCGTTCAGGTGGTACCGCATATCACCGATGAAATCAAGAGGAGGATGTTGCTATTGGGTGAAAAAGGAGATTATGACATCATCCTTACAGAAATAGGAGGTACAGTGGGCGATATTGAAAGTCTCCCTTTTATTGAAGCTGTTCGACAGTTACAATGGGAACTACCTGATGAAGATGTTATGGTGGTGCACCTCACCCTGATTCCTTACCTCAAAGCCGCGAAGGAACTGAAGACAAAGCCCACCCAGCACAGTGTTAAAATGCTGAGTGAAACAGGGGTACATCCTGATATCATCGTATGCCGGACGGAAGAGCCCCTCAATAATGACATCAAACGTAAAATAGCCTTATTCTGTAATGTAAAGCAGGAAGCGGTTATAGAAGCCATGGATGCATCCACTATCTATGAAGTTCCGCTCCTCATGCTTCGGGAAAAACTTGACCTGATTTGTCTGCGTAAAATGAAAATTACGGGATACGGAGAACCCAACCTGGATAAATGGAAGGGCTTTCTGGATAAATTAAAATATCCCAAAAGCAAAGTTACTGTTGGATTAATCGGGAAATATATCGAGTTGCAGGATGCTTATAAATCTATCCTGGAAAGTTTTGTACATGCCGGCGCCATCAATGAAGTGAAGGTTCAGGTAGTGAATGTTCACAGTGAATTTATCACTTCAGAAAATGTAGCAGAAAAACTGGAGGGTCTTGATGGCCTTTTGGTAGCTCCCGGTTTTGGCCATCGTGGCATTGAAGGAAAGATCATTGCTGTTCAGTATGCCAGAGAAAAAGGGCTGCCCTTTTTTGGTATTTGTCTGGGCATGCAGATGGCAGTAATTGAATTTGCGCGAAATGTACTGGGATTAAAAGATGCCCATTCTACAGAAATGGATACCTCTACCCGGAATGCGGTCATCAATATGATGGAAGAACAGAAAAAAATTAAAATGATGGGTGGTACCATGCGGTTAGGTGCCTATCCCTGCACTTTGAAAGAGGGCTCATTGGCCCATCAGATTTATGGTGAGATTACCATCAGCGAAAGACACCGCCACCGTTATGAATTCAATAGCGAATACCAGGAGCAATTTGAAGCAAATGGCATGATAGCCAGTGGGTATAATCCTGAAACCGGGTTGGTGGAAATTATGGAAATCCCCTCCCATCCTTTCTTCATTGGTGTACAATATCACCCTGAACTGAAAAGTAGCGTAGAAAACCCTGCACCCTTATTTATCAGCTTTATTGATGCCGCCAAAAAATATAATGACAAGAAAAGTTCCCTGCGAACAGCCTCTGTTCAGGACGCTTTGATTTGAGCAGGTTTTGCTCAATGAATATGGCTTAACTTTTGCCACAAATTTGCGGTAACTGCTGTAATAGCGGGTTAATTCGTATAATTTGTGGCAATTATTTTTATTGTAAACAGGTACTAAAAAATAAATATTTTATGATCTCTTTTAAATCAATCTTCACAATTACCCTCTTTTTTATTGGAACGCTACTATCTGCACAGGGCTTACAATGGAACCAGCAGGGTAATGGATATTATAGTGTGGAAGCGGGAGAAATTATCAGGACAGATTTGCCCGCACTCTCTAAAACGGTTATTGTTAACCGTGACCTATTAAGGCCTGAAAAGGATAAGTCACCCATAACTGTTCGCAGTTTTGCTTTTTCGACTGACAATAAAAAAGTATTACTATACACCAACACCCAAAAGGTATGGAGAGAGGACTCAAGGGGTGATTACTGGGTACTCGACCTCAACAATAACCAATTAAAACAAATTGGTAAAAGTCATCCGGCATCTTCGCTGATGTTCGCTAAATTTTCTCCTGATGGATCCAAAGTAGCTTATGTAAGCGAGTACAACATTTATATGGAAGACCTGAAAACAGGGAAGGGTAATGCACTTACTACAGGAGGTAACAGAAAATTGATTAATGGAACTTTTGACTGGGCCTATGAAGAGGAGTTTGGCTGCAAGGACGGGTTTCGCTGGAGTCCCGATAGCCGGAAAATTGCCTATTGGCAGATTGATGCCCGGAATGTCAAAAACTACCTCATGTTGAATACTACGGATTCAATATATCCGCATACAGTGCCGGTAGAATATCCTTCTGCGGGAGAAGCACCATCCCCGTATAAAATTGGGGTAATCGATGTCGCCACCCGTAACCATACATGGATGCAGATTCCGACTGATCCGGTTCTGCAATCCTATGTACCCAGAATGGAATGGGCAGGTAACAGTACAGAATTGATTATCCAGCACCTTAACCGAAAACAAAATGATTGTAACCTGATGCTTTGTAATGTTGTATCAGGAAAGTCAACCAGTATCTACCATGAAACAGATGCTGCATGGATTGATGTGGCTTCCTCCCTTTCTGAAAAATTCTGGTTGGCCGGGGGCAAGGAATTCTTATGGACCAGTGACAAGGACGGCTGGCGGCATGTATACCGTATCAGCAGGGATGGAAAGAGGGAACAATTGATTACGAAAGGCAATTTTGATATAATGGGCATTATGGCTATTGATGAAACTGATGGTTATGCCTATTATTATGCCAGTCCCGATAATGCTACCCAGCGCTACTTATACCGGTCTAAACTGGATGGAAGTACTAATCCGGAGAAAATCTCTCCGCTCGGTCAAACAGGTACGCATAGTTATAACCTATCGCCTTCTGCCAAATTTGCCCAGCATATTTTTTCCAATTATTATACCCCGGGTGCCAGGGAATGGGTAAGTCTGCCCGATCATAAAACCTTTAATGGAAACCAGGTGGCAGAGGCGATTGCCAAAGCCAATCCAGCCAAATCAAACCTCAGTTTCTTTACGGTTACTACCGAAGAGGGGGTAACCATGGATGGGTGGATGGTAAAGCCCGACAATTTTGATCCCACCAAAAAGTATCCTTTGGTGTTTTATGTGTATACGGAGCCTGCAGGACAAAATGCCAAAGACCAGTTCGGGGCCGGGAATAACCGTTTGTATAAGGGCAATATGGCAAGTGACGGATACATTTATATTACCATTGATAACAGGGGGACACCTGCACCCAAAGGAAGGGAATGGCGTAAATCCATTTATCGTAAGATTGGCCGTCTCAATATCCGTGACCAGGCCCTGGCAGCTAAAGAAATCCTTAAGTATCCTTATGTAGACAGTTCCCGGGTGGCTGTATGGGGATGGAGCGGAGGCGGTTCAGCTACTTTGGGTTTGTTATTTCAATACCCTGAAATTTATAAAACGGGTATTTCCATTGCTGCAGTGAGTAACCAACTCACCTATGATAATATTTATCAGGAAAGGTATATGGGATTGCCACAGGAAAACAGAGAAGACTTCGTCAATGGCTCACCCATCACCTATGCTAAAAACCTGAAGGGTCACTTATTGTACATCCATGGAACAGGGGATGATAATGTACATTATAACAATGCGGAGATGCTGATTAATGAACTCATCGCTAATGGAAAACAATTCCAGCTAATGAGCTATCCTAACCGTACACATGGTATCTCAGAAGGTAAAGGAACAAACCAGCATTTGTCGCAATTGTATACAGACTTTCTAAAGATGTATTGTCCACCCGGCGGTAGATAAACATAAACGGAAATGGCTACTTAGCTGCAGGTATACTAAAAAAATCAGTTTACCTGCAGCTATTTATCTGAAAAGTAGGGCTATTAAATTTCTTGTTTGGTCAGCACGTCTTTTTTTAAGGAGTTCCAGATATTATCAAAGGTAACGTCAGGGTTTTTCTTCCATGCTTCCATACTTTCTTTCACTTTTTCTTTTCGGTAAGGTTCAGCACCGGATAAAAAATTTCTGATAAAATCGGCATCCTGTTCAAAAGCTGTCTGGTTATAAAGTTCCTTCAGGGCCAATGCTCTATCATGGTTATTTCCGGAAAGGGTGATTTCCTGTGCCTCCTGGAGCCTGACTTTTTCTTCATAGCTCCCCTCCGGTAAAAGTGTTTTGGCAATTACGGGCATCAGCTCTATCAGCATCAGCAGGGCTACCAGTAAATAATAACGAAAGGCCACTGCAGTATTGTTCTGTACCAGGTGGTTGAGGGCTTCAATCCTTGTAACAAAACCATCATTTAATAATTTACCAAAAGCCTGTTGTTCCTGTTGGATGGATTGATCTATTGCTGCAAGTGAACTGTCTGCACTTTTTATGGCAGGGAGTAACCGGACTGATAATTGCTTGTAGTCTGCCTCCAGTTTCAGGTAAGATTCCTGTTTGGCTTTGGCAATATCTTTCAGGCCAATTTTTTTACTGCCACCACTACCGTCCGTTTCACTGATAAAGGCATTTCTGGCGGTTGAAACCTCAGTATAACGGTCAGCTAACTGACGTTGAAGCCCCCCCTTTTCAGCCAGAAGAATGGCCCTTTCTGATTTGAAAAATGAATCCTGTTGTAATTTTTTACCCTGTTTTCTCTTCTCATTGTCCAGTGAAATCTGTACATGGATTTCTTTATCAAATAAAAACAACAGTGCTGGCTGGGCCATGAAAAGACCAATGGTCAATGCCAGTACAAACCTTAAAAGAAGGGGGGCGTATTTTCTTTTATGCAATTTGTTAATGCCTTTGATTAATGCCCGGTCAATCGAAAGAATGATGCCTCCCATGAACAGGCCCAGGAGACTATATACAACCGGTTGGCTGATTACGGTGCTAAAGAAATAAGCCCACGCCAGCGTGGCAAATGCCCAGGTACCCAAAACAGTCATGCCTACTATGGCATACCTGTTTCGGTCTACAACACAATCTTTCAAAAGTGGTTCCTCGGCAGTCGACAACCACCACAAAAAGCGGGTGAACCGGGAGGGCACATAGATTTCAGTACGGGAAACAAGGGGTGTATTGTCCAGCATAACAAAGGATTTCCAAAAAGTGAATAAAGAGGTAGAAGTTGGGAATATCCTTTGGTTAAAGTATAAGACATAAAGGAACAGCAAAATTCCCGATTTTAAAGGCATTTCATGGGATTTAGGGGTATTTTAACGCCTTTCCCAATTGGGGTTTCCATTCTTGGCTGCAAATCCTACCTTTGCCGCTCAATAAAATTGTTTATGAAGACGGATAAGAATACGGTCATTGGGTTTGTATTACTGGGTATCTTATTTTTTGCCTATTTCTGGTTCAGTAATAAACAACAGGGCGAATTGCAGGCCATCAGGCAAAAACAGGAAGACTCCTTAAAAAGGGTTGCTGCAGCCAATGCCAAACCAGTAGATGCAGCGGCGGCCAAAGCCGATTCATTGCAAAGGGATTCTATATTCAGGGTAACTACTGCGGGTGACTTCAATACTGCCGCTATTAATACAGAAAAACTGGTGGAGGTCAGCAATGACCTTATGACGGTTACTTTCACCAATAAAGGTGCTCAGATCAAAACTGTTTTATTGAAAAAATATGCATCGGTTGACGGTAAACCGGTGGTATTAACCAATGACCAGATGGGGTATTCCGTCAATACCGCAGCGAATCAATCGGCACAGACATCCAGCCTGTTTTTCACAGATACAGCACCTGTAACCAATGCAGATGGAAGCCAGACCGTTCTTTTCACATTGGTTTCTGCTTCGGGTGAAAAAATTATTCACCAATATATCATCCGGCCCAAAGAATATATGATAGACTGGAATATTCAGTTATCCGGTGCAGACAAACTTTTGAGCCAGGGATTACTGAATGTTACCTGGCATACAACCACCTACCAGCATGAAAAGACGGCTGCTTATGAAAGACAGATGTCGAATATATGCTTCTCAGAAGGAAATGAGTTTGATTACATATCCTCAAAAACCGAAAAAAAGTTTGAAAAGAACGTACAATGGGTAAGTGTTGTTCAGCAATTCTTCAATAGCACCCTTTTAGCTAAAAACAGTTTTGCAGGCGGACAGGTTGACTGGGCCAGAAAAACAGACAGTAGTAATGTACTGGCAGCTGCTGATGTATCTATGCAATTGAAATTGCCCGCAGCTGCTTCTGTAAATGTACCCATGCAACTTTTTTACGGCCCCAGTGACTATAACATTTTACAAAAACAGGCCCCGGAGATGGACAAGATTGTTAATCTGGGAAGGGATATGTATTCCTTTGTAAGGCCTATTAATAAGTACATTATCAAAAATGTATTTGATTTCTTTGCCGGTTTTGTAACGAATTTTGGATGGGTGGTATTATTACTAACCCTGTTTATCCGTTTGGTAACTGCGCCTTTAACCTATTCCAGTTACCTGAGTGGTGCCAAGATGAAAGTTATGCGGCCTGAACTGGATGTTTTGAAAAAGAAATTCGGGTCCGACCAGCAGGGCTTTGCCATGGAACAGATGAAACTGTTCAGAGAAGCGGGCGTAAACCCTTTGGGAGGCTGTATCCCGGCTCTTTTGCAAATCCCTATCTTCTTTGCCTTATATAGTTTCTTTAATTCCAATATATCGCTAAGGGGACAATCATTCCTTTGGGCAAAAGACCTTTCCTCTTTTGATTCCATTGCCCACCTTCCTTTCAATATTCCGGCTTATGGTGACCATGTCAGTCTCTTCACCATTACTGCTGTAATAACCAGTTTCCTGATTTCTATTTATAATATGAGCATGACTCCCACACAGGATAATCCGGCACTTAAATACATGCCCTATATCTTCCCGTTCATGCTTTTGTTTATATTTAACAAACTGCCTTCGGCCCTTACCTGGTATTATACGGTTTCCAACATTATCACGCTTGGCCTGCAATTTGTAATACAGAACTATATCATTAACCATGATAAGATTTTGGCCAAAATTGATGAGAAGCGCAAAACACCCAAAACCAAGAGTAAATGGCAATTGCGTTATGATCAGATGATGGAAAGCCAGAAAAAACTGCAGGATTTGAAAAATAAGACCCAGAAGAATAAATAATCGCCTGGTTCGGGAATACAAAGGGGTATTCAATGGAAAGTAAGTCCAGCCCAAGAAGAAGGTTTGTTTTACAGGCTGAATATATAAACGTATATGATTATAAAAATGAAATCTATGAAAACCTTATTAGTTAGCCTTTTTTCACTGGTACTGTTTCAAGCTAATGCCCAACAAAGGGTAGTAGCGGACTGTACGGTTACTTTCGCGATTAGTACTGATGAAAGCAATACTGATAAAACGGTGGTAGAGTCCCTGAAAGCCAGTACCAAAACCGTTTATATACGGGCAAACGATAGCCGTACTGACCTGGTAAGCCCCTCATTTACCCAGACACTGATCTATAGTAAAACCTCCGGAACTGCCGTTATTCTGCGGGAATTTGGCAATAATAAATTCATGACCAGACTGGACAATAGTCAATGGCTGGAAGAGAATAAGAAATATGAGGGAATGAAAGTCAGTTTTGATGCCGGAGAAAAAAAGACAATCCTGGGTTATGATTGCAAAAAGGCAATATTGCAGTTAAAAGACAACAGTTCCCTTACCCTTTATTATGCCACTACGATTGTTCCTTCCGTTAAGGAGTTTGAATTCCAGTTCAGGGAGATACCGGGTTTTGTTTTGGAATTTGAATCCAGGGATACTGAGGGGAAGAAAATCAAATACACCGCAACAAAAATCAACCTTAGTCCTGTTCCGGCCTCAAAATTTGATATTCCTACCAGCGGATACCGGATACTTAACTAGCGTTGTTGGGGAGATGGGGTCTTGAATTTGGGAACCTTCACTTTAAATGTATAAGGATATACATAAGTTGTGCGTCCATTGTTAAAACGCATCATAGAATTCACTTCTATTCCTTCAGCCGTTTCCTTTGAAACCGAAGTAGGGCGTATGCCTCTGTAATCAAGACTATACCTTATTGCAGAAAAAGAAAGGCCTTTGTGGGATAATGAACTGAGGTTTTTTAGTGAATATTTACTGCTTTTAGACTTTTCATCAGCAATACCCGTAAAGGAAAATGCGGCATATACAACCTGTATACCCGCCACGAGGAGGAGTACAATTGCAGCTTTTCGTATGTTCCTTTTTGTGTTCATTTTAACAAATTTAGGGAATTTCTGTTAATAAAGGCGTTTTCTGTTTATTAACCTTACATTAACAAGACAAAAAAAGTGCCAAAAAGTTTAAAAAAATCTTTTTTTGTCCTAAATTGTATAAACCTAATAGCCAGATGCGAGAAAATCCGTACCGCGAAGACCGCGAAGAGCTAAAAGAATTACTCCGCCAATACAATAATTTGAAGAATGGCCGACAGCACAGCTTTCTCGAAGAGGACGCCTTTGAACGGATTATTGACCATTTTGATGAAAAAGATGACCTGCCGGAAGCATTAGAAGCCTCCGAAATCGGTTTATCCCAGTTTCCCTACTCCTCCCAACTTATGATTAAAAAAGCTGATTTGCTTTTGGCATCCCGCAAATACAAAGAGGCATTAGAAATACTGGAAGTGGCAACCCTCTATGATAGCAGTGACCTGAATCTGTATATACTGAAAACAGATGCCTATCTGGCGCTTGATCAGCAACCCAAAGCAGTGGAACTACTGGAAGCCGCTTTGCAGCTTTTTGAAGGGTGAGGAAAGGCTCGACCTTTTGTTTGAACTGGCCGATGTTTATGACGATTATGAAGAATTTGATAAGGTGTTTGACTGTTTGAAGCTGATTCTGGAAGAAGAACCTAATAATGAAGAGGCGCTGTATAAAATTTGTTTCTGGACAGATTTTACAGGAAGAAACGAAGAAAGTATCCGCCTGCACCAGCATATTATTGAGGATTTCCCATTCAGTGAACTGGCCTGGTTTAACATGGCTGCGGCTTACCAGGGACTTAAACTATATGAAAAATCAATTGATGCCTATCAATATGCAGTAGCCATAGATGAAAAATTTGACTACGCATACCGGAACATGGGTGATGCCTATCTGAGGCTGAGAAAATACAAGGAAGCCATAGAAGTGCTGGAAAAAGTACTCGAACTTACCAGACCCGAAGATGTAATTTATGAAGCCATTGGTCACTGTTACCATAGAATGGGCAATTATGCCCAGGCCCGTTTTCATTATAAGAAAGCGGTACACCTTAACCCTGACGACAGCAAACTGCATTATAAAATTGCGGTAACCTATATGCTCGAAGAGCAATGGCAAAGCGCCGTGAAGCAACTGGACAGTGCCATGCGCATTCACAGGTCTGTTCCCGATTATAACCTGGCCATGGGGGAGTGTAAAATGCACCTTGGACAATGGAAGGATGCTATTCAGTACTTCGGCACTGTGGTAAGGCATAAACCCAAAGGGGTTGCCGGATGGGAAGCCCTGATCCGTTGTCTGATAAAAGCAGGCTTCCTGGAAGAAGCTATTGAACAGTGTCAGGCGGCTACCAAATCTACAGATGGTAAACCCATTTTCGGTTATTATTACAGTTCCATACTTTTCTCTCTCGGAAAATCCAAAGAGGCTTTGCTTAAACTGGAACAAGCCATGGAAAAAGCCCCCAAGCTATTGAAGAAATTCATAGAACTAAATCCATCCATTCTGCAAAACAACCAGGTGGTTGATATAGTGGCAAGGTATAAAAAGGGAAAAAAGATATAACCCCCCTATATTTAAAGCGGATGCCGTAAACCAACCGTTTAACCTATTTTTGCCGCGGTAAAAAGACGCTATATGAATTTTCATCTTTCTCAGATTCCGGAACGGACAAAACAACCCAGAGTTTCTGGCCTTACAATGGTTATGGATAAAGGGCTCAGTATTCCGGAAGTACAGAATTTTATGGATGGATGCCGTCCCCATGTTGATATCATAAAACTGGGATTCGGAACCTCTTTTGTTACCCCCAGACTAAGGGAGAAAATTGAATTGTACCAATCATTTGATATTCCTATTTATTTCGGGGGCACTTTGTTCGAAGCCTTTCTCATCCGTAACCAGTTCGAAGATTTCATTGCGGTGTGTAAGGATTATGGAATCAATTATGTGGAAGTAAGTGACGGCTCTGTTAGCATTCCCCATTCTGAAAAATGCGGATACATAGAAAAGCTGACCAAGCATGCAACCGTTTTTAGTGAAGTGGGAAGCAAAGATGCCGCACATATTATTCCACCGTATAAATGGATAGAACTGATGCGCGCAGAACTGGAAGCCGGGTCTTCTTATGTAATTGCAGAAGCCCGCGAAGCAGGAAATGTAGGCATATACAGGGGTAGCGGTGAAGTAAGAGAAGGACTGGTTCAGGAAATCCTCACCCAGATACCGGAAGAAAAAATTATCTGGGAAGCTCCGCAAAAGGCACAACAATTGTATTTTCTGGAACTCATTGGCTGTAATGTTAACCTGGGTAATATCGCCCCTAATGAAGTGATTCCGCTGGAAGCCATGCGTATCGGTTTGAGGGGTGATACCTTTGACCTTTACCTGGATAAAAAGTAAATCATGCGAAGGTTCGGATTAATCGGGTACCCCTTAACGCATTCTTTTTCTCAAAAATATTTTACAGAAAAATTTGCACTTGCCGGTCTGGCCGATTGCAGTTATACAAATTTCTCTCTTAAAGAAATTGCAGCATTGCAGCCTATTTTACAAGACACCGAACTCTGTGGATTTAATATCACCATTCCTTATAAAAAAGAAGTACTCTCATTTTTACATGAAATGGATGAGGTAGTCAGTGAAATAGGCGCCTGTAATTGTGTAAGTATTCATAAGGGCATACTAAAAGGTTTCAATACAGATGTTACCGGTTTTGAACTTTCCTTGCTTCCTTTTTTAAAGAAACACCACAGGAAAGCCCTTGTACTGGGCAATGGCGGGGCTTCTGCAGCTGTAAAATTTGTGTTGTCGAAATTGGGGATTAGCTATTTATCTGTTTCCAGAAATACATCCCCGGGTGGTATTGTTTATGGGAATTTAGATGAAAGCATCATGGACTCCCATCATTTGCTGATCAATACCACACCTTTGGGCATGTTTCCGAAAACAACGGAATGTCCCGATATTCCCTACCAATGGATAACCCCGGAACACCATCTGTATGACCTGATTTATAATCCCGCAGAAACACGCTTCCTGCAGAAAGGGAACGCAATGGGGGCCACCATTCAGAACGGAGAAAAAATGCTGGTTATCCAGGCCGAGGAAAGCTGGCGGATATGGAACAGGTAAACTATCCCCGTTGCTTTCCCAGTTTCCTGATTACGGCTTCGGGTACAGGTACTTTTTTCCCATTCCCATAATCATAACAGATCATGCCGGTTTTGGCCTTTCCGGCCAGCAGTGTTTCATCCTCCCTCATGATTTCCAGTAAATAAAACAGGTCAAACCCTAACTTATCGAATGCATCTGCTGTAACGGATATTTTTAACTTGTCGCCGTAGTGCAGTTCCTTTTTAAATTCAATGGCCACATCAGCCATTATCAATCCTATGCCTTCGATGGAAAGTTCTTCATATCCATGCGAGGCCAGAAATTGCTGCCGGGCCTCCTGTATCAATGAAAGAAAACTGTCATTTCCCACATGTCCGCCATAGTTTAGATCCGTAATGCGGATGGTTAGGAACGTGGAAAAAGTAAATTGCTCCGGCAGGTCTAGTTTAATTCTGTTCATGGTTGCTGCTGTAAAAAATGAATGAGTTGGGAAACTGCTTTTTGCCGGTGGCTGTATTGATTTTTTTCTTCCATGGTCATCTCTGCAAAACATTTATCAGCCCCATTGGGCATAAATACAGGGTCGTAACCGAATCCCTTACCACCTCTTGGTTCGGAAAGAATTTCTCCTTCACAAATGCCTTCGAACTGGTATTCCTTTTCCATAAAAATCAGTGATATGACGGTTCTGAAGCGTGCCTGTCTGTTCTCAATACCTTTCATTTTTAGCAGGAGCTTGTGGATGTTTTCCTGAAAATCCCTGCTGTCACCGGCATACCGGGCACTTTTCACGCCCGGTTCTCCATTCAGTGCCACCACTTCAAGTCCCGTATCCTCCCCAAAACAGTTTTGATGGGTAAGGCGATGAATCGTTGTTGATTTTTCGGAAGCATTGTCCTGCAGGGTATCGTGTGGTTCCGGAATATCCACTTCTATTCCGGCTTCCTGCATAGTAATAATTGGAAACCTGTCTCCTATAACTGACCTGATCTCCGCAACTTTGTGCTGGTTATTTGTGGCGAATATGATCCCTTTAGTCATTTTATATTTATTTTTTTCAATGGCACCGTAACCGGTTTATAGTCGGCCGATTCTGGTTACACGGCAAATATTTTTTTCAGACAAAGCCATAATTTACTTTTCTCGAGGCGGGCCTCCTGGGTTTCCCCCAATATATTTTCAAGTGGGGGTGCCCACAAAAAAGTGCAGTTGTCGTGCTGCTGAACCTGGTAAAGTGGTACAGAAAAAGGAACCTGAAACGCTTTGGCACTAACCCCGAAAAGCAGGATAATCCTGGGACTAAGGTTTTCTTTGACATGCGCGTAGCTAACCGGGTGGTTTAGGTAATTGATAACGGCCACATCACCCAGATTCAGTTTGCAGGCGCCTAGTATGGAAGATAAAAACTGCAGAGAGGCTTCATTCAGGTAAACAGCCTCATTTTCGGTAACCAGGATGCTAATTTTTTGTAAATTGCCTCCCAGAAATGAGGGTTTTACTTCAATGGATTTTTCCTCTACATAGGTTTTATTTTTAGCAAGTTTAATATCCTCATTTACAATAACAAGGTTGTTTTTATATAGGTCTGCCAGTATAAAATCCGGTAAACTATTGTTTGGTTTTTGCATGCCTTTTGTAAATATTAACGACCGTTAGTTTTAATTTTTTTGTTTATTTGCGTCAAATATAAAACTATGGTAGAAGCATTGGACATAAACGTTACGAAAGTTGAAAGGAGTAAGTTACTGGAAATGAATCTGGATAATGTCCCTTTTGGCAGGTTTTTTACGGATCATATGCTGGAAGCAGATTATGAGAACGGGGAATGGAAAAATGTTGAAATCAAGCCCTATCAGCCACTTTTGCTCGACCCATCTACGGCGGCTTTGCATTATGGTCAGGCTATTTTTGAAGGCATTAAAGCGTATAAGGATAGTAAGGGAAATGCATTTATATTTCGTCCGCAAGATAATTTTAAGAGATTTAATACCTCTGCAGCCAGGATGAATATGCCTGAAGTACCGGAGGATATTTTCATGGAAGGTATGCGGATGCTGATTGATATGGACAGGAACTGGATTCCTTCCAAAGCCGAACATTCCCTGTATATAAGGCCATTTATGTTTTCTACTGACACTGCCATTGGAGTAAAACCTTCAGAAACCTATAAATTCCTGATCTTATTAAGTCCCACCGGTCCCTATTATGCTGCACCCATGAAAATTTATGTGGAAGAAAAATATACACGTGCGGCTCCAGGTGGTGTGGGTTTTGCCAAAAATGCCGGTAATTACGGAGCGAGTATGCTGGCCACTACTATAGCCAAAAAAGAAGGGTATGACCAGGTATTGTGGACGGATGCTTTTGAACATAAATACCTGCAGGAAGTAGGAACCATGAATGTATTTTTTGTGATTGGTAACAAAGCGATCACTCCTTCTCTGGAAGAGGGTACCATACTGGAAGGTGTAACCCGTGACAGTGTCATCACCATATTAAATGAAATGGGCGTTACGGTTTCAGAAGAAAAAATCACCATTGATGACCTGATTGCTGCGCATAAAAGTGGCGAATTGAAAGAAGTGTTTGGTACGGGTACTGCCGCAACCATTTCCATGATCAGGGAACTGAAATACAAGGACTATGTGATGCAGTTTGATACGAATGCGTGGGTAACTGCTCCCGAAGTCAAATCCCGGATGAATGCCATCCGTGAGGGCAGGGTGCCTGATACACATGGCTGGATGTATAAGGTTTAAATACGCACGAGATAATTGAAAGGAAAACTGCCTCGATCGAGGCAGTTTTTTTTGGCATTTTTTCCGGAAATGCCTTCTCACAAATTACCAGCCTGTTAGTTTATTGCTTAATTATTTTTTCAGTTGCCAGGTACTTTCCGCTTTGTAACCTGATCAGGTATAACCCTTTCACCAGATCCCCTGTTGGGATGGTTACCCCTCCTTCTTTTTGAAGTCCCAAATCCCTGTTTTTTACCAGGTTTCCCGATAGGTTAAGTAGGCTTACTGAAGTATTGCCCCATTCTGGTAATGTAAAAGCTACGTTCACATAATCCTTTGCAGGAACCGGTGACACACGCAGCTTAATACGGCTAACATTTGACATTCCCTCCTGATTTTTCTTGCTGGCAGTAATTTCAAAACGATTTTTGCCCAAACCCGTCGTATCTGTTTCAATGCTAAATAAATAACTACTGTCTTTTTCGAGGGGCATCCATTTGTCCATCTTCTTATCATGCAGGAATAGATCCAACGACTGCGGCAGATTATTCTTTGCCACCCTTATTCTGAACGCACCCTTCTCCTTGCATTGAATGCCCATGGGAATGGTCGAGGTTTTGTTGATGGGTCTGGCATCCACAGAGAGTGCAAAACCGTCTTTACTGAGGCTGTAAAAATTAACGGATGGATTATTAATTTTCACCGCGTCCAGTTTGTCCCTGAATGTTTTGGCACTGTCTATTGCCAATAATAGTATCCGGTCATAAAACAGACTATCTGTCTCTAATCTCAATTCCAGGTGGAAGGCGTCCTCCTCTACCGAGAGGGGAATTCCATTGGTTACCCCTCCAGTTGTTTTACAGTTTTCAGTAAACAATACCTTATTAACAGAACTGTCTGTCATTCGTATGATGAAACTACCCATTCGGGGAAGTATGTAATCCTCTTTGAAAGAAACAGCACTGTAACCGCCATTCTTTCCCTGGTCCGTATTCCATACCCAGAAGTAGTTTCCCATACCTTTATTTCCCTGAAGGAATCTCGTGTTGATAGAAGAAATGTAGGGGTTGGCAATAACCTGGAATGCTGGTTTACCGGGATTATCCAGAAATACTTCCTGTTCTCCCGTAAAAAGGGAACCTCTTAAATTGAGTTGTACCGGTTGCGGTAAATAGGTTCCATTTTTTCCGTCTCCCGGGGGGGTGCCATCCAGGCCCTGTCCGGGCCGGCCCCTTACCAGTATTTTGATTCCGGTAAGCGGATCCCAGGTATTATTGTTTTCTCCATTGGTCCTGGTAAATGGGGTCCACCCATTTTCAAACCCCAGCGAATCTGTACCGTTACGGGGTAGAAACTTAAAAGCAGAAGGCTGTTGCCCGCCTGCATTAACAAACCCATTAGATGCCCCACCCTCACCGGTAATGTCAATGCTATCTTTTAGCTGATCCAGGTTGAATGGCTTGTTGAAAGGATTGCCTAAAATCAGGTAAACAGGTTTGTTTGTACGAATAATATGTTCCAGGCATACTTCCCCGGAAATAGAGGCGCCTTGCGCAGTTGCGCCAACTCTTGCATTCGGGCCTAAGGTGAGTAGATTTCCGGTTACAAATTGTCCTTTTTGCAATAATAGGGAACCGCTTAAGTAAAGAGAATCCTGTAAAAAGATTTGTGATGGATTATTTGTTATTACAGTATTAATGGTTTGTTTTCTGAAAATTTTTGAAGGAATTTTTTGTGGAGCATTACCCCTGAACACGATATTTCCATTTTCAGTTTCTATCATTCCTGAAGTATCATTGATGATACCATCAACCAGCAAGGAACCTTCATTCACCAATATTGCATTGTTCGCGATGGTTAAATGATTGCAAAAAGCAGAATCTTTAATAATGGGAAAGTGAGGGGTGCCGGCTAATATGGTGACATCTGTTTGTTTGTCGGGTAACCGTTGGTTACACCAATTACCGGGATGGTTCCAGTTATTATTGTCATTACCTGTCCAAACCCCTTCTAACAATACCTGCACCCGGGTTGGAGAAGATACACTTATACAATCCCCTGAAATTACTTTCCTTCTGAACCAGGTACTTTGTGAAAGTTTAGGGGGATAATAATGTTGGCCATTAATTGCACCATTGGCTTTGGTGAAAATTACCGGATCAGTATAGTTGGATAGCTCCCATGTATGCAAGTATTGTCCATTACCCCCTGAAGGAATTGTTCCGGTAATCACAGACGGCGCGTTATTTATACAAACCAATTGGTTAGGGCCGGTCTGGTTATCGGTAATGTCAGGGTATATGAATAAGTATATTTTCTTTTCTGTACTATTAACGCCATCTGTAGCCTTTACCAATAATGAATCCTGTCCAGTATATTTTCCTTCCGGCTGGTAAATAATTCCTTTGGGTAGGATGGATTTGCCATTGGCATTTGCCGTATAAACGGTTTTGGGAAGGTTGCCATGTTTTGGCGGCGAAATAATTTCCCAGGATAATAATTCCCCGATTTCTTCCTCCCAAACTTCTAATGAAGCGGATACATCCAGACCGGTTGAATTTTCACATAAACTGTCGGTTCGTTTTTCCTTTAGCACAAATACCGGCGCTACTGCATCCACTTTTATATAGGATAATGCGCCAATATTTTTTAAGCCCAAAATAGCCGGATTGCCTGCATTATCCGTAATATCCGTATTGAATGCATAAATCATCGAATCCAGTTTTATGCCATTTTTGTCAAGGTTATTTTTTTCAATTCGGTATTGACATTGAAGTTCTTCTGTTTGATGTCCTTTGGTATAATTGGCCCTGACCAACTGGTTACCAATATATACCTGCAACCAGACACTTCCCTTATTTTCTCTCACATAAACGGGTTCTGAAAAATGAATTAAGAATGAAAGTGTGTCACCTTCCCGGTAAGTATTTTTGGTTGGGGTAATTACATATTGAACAAACGGGGCAACAGCGTCTACCTTTATTTCTTTTAAATCAGGAATGCCACCCAGTGTTAAGGGAATATTATTTTGTAATACATCCGTCAGTACACCATTGTTGGGTAAGATGGATCCATAGAGGCTGATGCCATTATGGGCCTGGTCTCCCTGAATAATGAGGTAAAGGAAGGAAAGGGTGTCTGTTCCGGAACCAGACCGGTAATAAGCTTCTTTTGATTTTGTACCCATCGTAATCCGTAAAGAAGGTATCCCGTTTGCAGTGTTCACCATAATGCTTTCGGTAAATACAATTTTGAATAGTAGGGAATCTCCCCGGATATACGTTTTTGGGACGGGCAAAAGGATACTACTCACAGTGGCTGAAACTGGGTTGACCATGATTTTACTTAGGCTGCCAATATTTTTTAAAGGAAGTAAAACATCATTGCCGGCTTCATCCCGAAGGATACTTCCATTCAGGGTTAGGTTTTGCTCCAGTGTAAGGCCATTCTTAGTAGCATCCTTGTCTCCTACCGGATACTGAAATGCCAGGGCTGAACTGCCAGCGCCACTTATGCAGGGAAGGGCTATTTTGTTCTTACCAATAGTTAGCCCAAGCGAAGGTTTTCCCTGGGTAGTATCCACGTATACTTTTTCAGAAAAATTCACTTTGAAATTCAGGAGACTGCCGGTTTTATAGGTGCCGGCAGCAGGTGTATTTACACTTGTAATAACAGGGGGTATACCATCAATAAAAATTTGAGGGAGGCTGCCGGTAACAGGAAAAGCAGGGCTGGCCTTGTTGCCGGCAAAATCATGTATTACATTGCCGTTTAAAGAGAGTGTATTTGCCATTTTTACGCCATCAGTATCTGATTCCCCCGGTTGAATGAGGTAACGAAAATGCAGGCTGTCGGATCCATTGCCAGCAATATATTCTGCCATTTTTACCCGCGCACCTACGGTAATCGAAAAAGTTACTGGGGAACCCGTACCGATAATGCGAATATTCTCTGTGAACCTGACAATGAAATGCAGGGTATCCCCGGTTTTATACAGGCCATTTTCAGGTATTTGCACAGATTTTATTTTCGGACTATTGGCATCCAATTGAGTTAATTGGCCTTTGATCGGATCAATAAAGGGAAGGCTATTATTACCTGCCAGGTCTCTGCATTGGAAACTTACCGGAATATCTGCGGATTTCGGGATATCTGTTCCTCCCTCTTTTACTATAAATTTTGCTGAATAGCTGCTGTCATTGGTTTTGGTAAAAAGTATCAGGGGAAACCCGGCAATAAAGCCATTGTTAAATAGTAAACCGTCGGTATCTTTTTTCACGAGGATACTTACAGGTACAGTATCGCCAATTTTCATCGGTCGGTCCGGGATGGTAATGGATAGTACAGTTGGCGGCGTTCTGTCAATGGTGTAACTCAATTTGGATGTGAATGGCTCATTGCTAAGGGAAGGGGAGATGCCGGTATCATTAACCATTGTTAAACCAATCGTTCCATCTCCTTTACCTGTATAAATACTGGCAGTATGTGTTTTCGCTGATCCTGTTATTTCATGAATGGACACACTGTCGAGTCCCTGTGAAGTAATGAGAAAATTTGACTTACTTATTCCGGAAATACCCTGAGCTGTTTGGATTTGAAAATTCACATAGGATAAATTATTGGTAAGCTTATTCAAAGGCAATATGTCCAGTAAGGTGGTTTCTGTGGTAAAAGGAACATCATTGCCATAAGCGGTCCCTTTTGCGTTGGTAGCAAATGCACGGGCATGCAGGCTTGTTCCCTGCGGTAGGCTTTTTATTTTCATACCAAAACTATCCGGTCCCAATGGCATGGTTACCTTATTTGCGGATAGTCCCGGATTGGCAGCGGTTGACCATACAATACCCCTTTCCAAAATAGCAGTACCCCCTGAATCTGTTACCCGGCCTCCCAGTATGGCTGAAGTGGTGGAGATGGAATCGGGGAAGAACGTCAACAGTTTAGGGAGGGTTCTGGGATTGATGATGATTTTACTTAAGGCGCCAATATTATGTAATTCCCTATCAGCCTCATTGCCCGCAGAGTCTTTCAGTAATGCGTTATTCAATAATATCGGAGATAATAGTTTAATGCCATCCATGTCATAGTCATTGGGGTTAACCCGGTATTGAAAATGTAGTGCTGCTTCTGTATCTTTTAGAAAAAGGGCCATACATTCACTATTGCCAATAGTTACAGGAAGCGATGGTTTGCCGCGGGAAGTGTCAAGTATTATTTTTTCTGAAAAAGTAATGGTGAAGTTCAGGGTATCTCCTGTTCTGTAAGTGCCTGCTGCAGGAGTAATTACGGAAGATACCGTTGGCGCAATACCATCTACCAGAAGATTTTTGGCACTGGGAATATGGCTAAAAGAAAGTACGGCGGGATTGCCTGCGATATCAGAAAGATAATTTCCATTTACAGAGAGGCCGGTTCCTGGTTTTATTCCGTCTTTGTCATAATCACCCGGTTGGACAACGTACCTGAATAATAATGTATCAGATTCTGATCCACCCTGGTATACTGCAGTTTTACTTTTGTATCCTACAGTGAGGGGAAAAGACATAGGGGAACCAGAGCCTGTTAACCTTATTTTTTCTGTAAATAGAAAATGGAAATCCAATGTATCACCCATTTTATAAATGCCATCACGGGGTAGAAATACATTTTTTATGCCCGGACTATTTACATCAATGTATCCGGATACTAAGCTGATGGGCCAGTTGTATTCGCCGGTATTGCCAACAGCATCGGTGAGCGCCACATATACAGGTATGATTTCGTTTGCCGCCCTGTCAGCACTGCCAGGCGAAAAGTATATAAAGGCATGGTAGGTACTGTCATTGATTTTTAAAAAACCGGTCAGTGGTAAATTATTGATTTTTCCATTTTTCAACACATAGTTGGCTGTGTCAGGCATAACCCTGATGGTTACAGGAATGCTATCCCCGGCTATTATTTTCCTGTCGGGAATAGCAACTCTGTTAATGACAGGCGCTGATTTATCAATTTGAAAAGTATCCCGAGCAGTAAAAGGGAGGTTTGAAACAGAGGGGGTGATACCTGTATCGTTGCTAAATGTCAGGTATAACAAACCATTACCGCTGCCAGTATATAAAGTAAGGTAGAATTTCTTATCAGATCCTCTAATCGATTGTATAGCAGTATTGCTTATTCCATGGGTATGTATAGTGAAATTTGCTGGTTGGATTCCTGAAATATTTTGGGGCAAACTGAGCTCATAAACCACAGAATCAAGATTTGTACAAACAGGCAGTATGGCTGATAATGCAGTGACTTTTGTTTTTGTATAAAAACTTACCTGGTTACCATAAATAGTTCCTCCGGCATATTGGGCATAAGCACGGGCATAAATGAGGGTCCCCTCAGGTAAACCCGGGAGGGTATCCCTGAAGTTACCGGCCCCTTTTCCCATTAATATTTTATTGTCTAAAAGGGTGGGATTGGTTTTTGCTGACCAGACAATGCCTCTTTCCAGGATCCCGGCGCTGTCGGAAGTCAGTATTTTACCGCCTAATACGGCAGTATAATTGGTTATCCCAATTGCTGAATCAGTTATCACCAAAGGCGTTTCTTTATCCGTTTGAAAAGATATCGCCGGCCCCCTGGTAATCCCTGCAGAATTGGTTGCCCTGATCCGTGCATAATATTTTTTCCCTGACAACAATCCGGTTAGGTTTAACTGGATTCCCACCTGTGCACCTGCCGCCGGAATAGAATCCGGTACCGGCATAAAGTAGGTGGCTGTAGTAAAGTTTGCGGAAGTGTCGATTTCTGCCACCAGGCTTGTTTTGGCATAGTTATCTCTTACTTCGGCTAAAAGCGTTGCTCTCGAAGTGCCGGTGTCAGTTATCCTTGTATTTAGTATGGTGGGTTGAGCATATACCAACTCAGCTTTACAACTGAAATTATCTAAGGCAACTGCATCATCACTTCCGGCTTCATCGGCATCATCCCACCTCAGTAAAAGTTGTTCGCCATTTTTCCAAACCAGGCTGTCCAGTACAAAATTTATGGATTGCTGGTTAATGGCCAGATTGCCATTTAAACTGGATGCTGCTGTTGTAAATACGGGAGAACTGAAATTCAGACCGGGGACATCTACCAGGTTAGTTTGCTGAATATGCGAAAAAGAACCAGTCTGGTATTTACAAGACCAGGTATTTTTGATTCCGGAGCCTCCTTTTCGCCATTGTTCTGCTGTAAATTGAATGGTAAGCTTGTTGAGAATGCCCCCCGTTTTGTTGGTAAATAAAACGCCGAAGGCATAAATACCCGAACTGGAAGAGAGGCTGCCCAATGCCCTGTCCGTAGAACCCGAAGCGCCCAGGCTATAAACCCCATTTCCGGTGGAACTGCCCGTACTGATGGCAAAACTGGCTGCGGAATTGGTTCCTGCCGTCATTAAGAATTGCCAGCCTGAAAGGTTGCTACCATTAACTGGGGGCGCGCTAATTTTGTGTGGCCCCTTGCCTGATAAAGTAAAAGTACCAGTAGCGGGTAATCCATTAAAATCCTGGAAATAAACAGCTCCGGGAGTCGAATAACTTACAAAGAGGCTTGAATCCTGTGCAAAAACAGGCGGTAGTAAAAAAATAGCGCCAAAAGCCATCCCCAAACGCTTTCTCATAGAATATTCCTTTAGGTATTGGAAAATGAGTCTATGAGGAGTTACCAGTGAAAATTAAATCCCTATTTTAATTATTCAAAGCTGGGTGGGGAAAGTCGGGTGATAAAACGGGAAAAGTGGTGGAAAATATACCTGGTTATCAGCAAATAGGGGGCTAAGGATAGAGTTTTGAAAGATTTATTAGCGGGAATGGGGGGTAGTTGCAGGAAAATTTAGAAAACATTTTGGTTTTTCATGTTCAGCCATTACCTTTGCCGTCCGAAATTTTAAACGGTTTAGAATGCCTACAATACAACAATTAGTTAGAAAAGGTCGCGAAATTATCAGGGCTAAGAGTAAGTCCAGGGCTTTGGATTCCTGTCCCCAGCGTCGTGGGGTATGCACCAGGGTGTACACCACCACTCCCAAAAAGCCGAACTCAGCTTTGCGTAAGGTGGCCAAAGTGCGTTTGACAAATAAAATTGAGGTAATTGCCTATATACCGGGTGAGGGCCACAATCTTCAGGAGCACAGTATCGTACTGATCCGTGGGGGTCGTGTGAAGGATTTACCGGGTGTACGTTACCATATTGTAAGGGGAAGTCTGGATACTGCTGGTGTAAAAGACCGTAAGCAAAGCCGTTCCAAGTATGGTACCAAGAAAGAAAAGGCCAAAAAATAATCAGCTAATTAATTAATTTATAATTACATGCGTAAAGCACAAGCCAAAAAATTACCTCTCGCTCCTGATGGACGTTTTAATGATAAACTGGTAACCCGTTTCATCAATAACCTTATGTGGGAAGGTAAAAAAAGTACTGCCATTAATATTTTTTATGATGCGGTGGACAAAGTGACCAAGGTATCAGGTGAAGATGGATACGAAACCTGGAAAAAGGCAATTGCCAATGTTACTCCTGCTGTAGAGGTGAGGAGCAGAAGGATTGGTGGGGCAACTTTCCAGATACCAGCAGAGGTTAGGGCCGACAGGAAGATATCCCTAAGCATGAAATGGTTGATACGTTATAGCCGTGAGCGTAATGGTCGTACCATGGCAGATAAGCTGGCTAATGAGATTATCGCAGCGGCCAAGGGGGAAGGTGCTGCTTTCAAAAAGAAAGAAGATACCCACCGTATGGCGGAGGCAAACAAAGCTTTCTCGCACTTTAAAGTATAATACTGAAAGATTTTTCATAGATTATTTGAATAAGGCCTTGATTATCAAGGCCTTATTTATTTTTAAGCTAATTTTAAGCCATTTTCAATAAAATAGTTAGAAAAATTACAAAATATGTCGGTGTATCACATTATCTTTGTAGTAATTCCACTACTCCAGATAAGGCTAGCGCTATATCAAATGTAATGGAAGGTTTAAAATCCAATACCATGTCAAAGCCGGTCTTATTATCCAGTAATTCACAGTTTTTTGATTTCAATGGAGATTCTGCACATTGTCCCAAAGGCAATTTCGAAATAGCTATTCGAATCCTTTCAGCGGACCGTGTATCTTCTATTGTCAAAAAAATGTACATCCTCTGCATAGCCTCTTTTCAAGGTATTGTTTTACATCCATTTTCACTTTCAGTTGCAACAATTAACAACCAGTAATTGTAAGATTCCAGTGTATTGTCTGGAAAGAAAAATTAAAAACATGAAAACTAAACTGACTTTTTTCACCATGCTGATCTGCAGTATCCTGGTTATAGGATGCAGCAAAACAGCTGATGTAACTGTATCAGAGCAGGAAAAAGTGGCCCTATTGCTTACCGGCAATATTGGTAACAGGGTTTGGAGGCTTAGCAAGGTTTATCAAAATAACAACCAGGTGGTTTTAACGCCTGACCAATTAAAATACACCAAAACCTACACCATTGATGTAACACAGAAACTAGCCGGAAAATTCACCAATTCAGGTGGAGACTATGGTGAGTGGTTTATAACCTCAGATAGAACCTATGCTGAAATCATCACAACTATCGGTGGTTTACAGGCTAGGGTTGATTTCATCATTCGTGAGATTTCCACCAATTCATTAGACGTACAGTACACTTCAAATTCACAAACCATTCGCGAAGTATATTATGGGTTTTAATAAAAGGACATATCATTTCATCATCATTTTGATGCTGGCCTCTTTCACAGGTACGGCACAGATGTCCTTTTCTCCCATTGCATTTTCAACCGGAAGTGTAAGTGCTACCGGCGGTACACCTATCCTGAGTAGCGGAAAGGGTAACTGTCTCACTGTTAGCAGTGGAATGGCCACCCTGGCAACTATCTACAACAACAAAGGAGAGTTTGGGACCGGTTGTAAAGAAGTTCCTCCTGTAGCTAATCTGGTGAATGTGTCCGTATCACTTAAATTGTACCCTAACCCAACCAATGGACCAGCCACATTGAAATGTGAAGGCCAGTTTGATGAGAACTTGTCCTGCCAAATCAGGATAATTCACATGTCAGGTAGGGTTATGATGAGCCAGATGGTACCTATGAAGGATGTAAAAGCAGGGTTTTTATTAAATGCAGGTTCATATGCAGCAGGCACGTATATTGTAACTATGGACTTTATGAACCAGCATTACAACATGAAGTTGATAAAATTATAATATAAGCTGGGAAGCAATCCGATAAGAAAGAGTATCTTTGTAGTATGGTGTCTACACTTGATTATCGATTTCTCCTTGCTGTTGAAAATGTTTTTTGTAGCAATTTAGCTGTTGAAATCTCATATGTCCTATGAAAAACCATCAACAGTTTTAATTACTGTGGAAAACAATAGATTAGAAGTCATATCCTATGAAAAACTATTTTACAGTTAAAACTGTATATAGAGAGTGTTGTGGCCAATAAAAACCGTTGTATCATGAAAAGTTCATTTGTTAAAGGGATTCTGCTGCTGGCGATACTGTCTATGACGGATAGTATTTTTGCGCAGCCCCCTCCAGGTGTTCCTTTTCAGGCCGTGGCCAAGGATGCATTAAATAATCCGGCAAAGAACAGGAAGGTATATATTAAAGATGTTATATACCAGGGAACTCCCAATGGTACCAAAGTTTGGGAAGAGGCTTTTGAAACTACTACCAATGATGACGGGATCTATACCATCATTATTGGTAAGGGTGTGAAAGCTGCATCCATCCCTATTAGTGATTTGAGTGGGATTAACTGGGGTAATGGTCCTTTTTTCTACAATTTTAAAATTGCTGTTGCTCCATCTATACCAGCAGCCTGGTGGATTGCTGCGGATAACTACCAGGACATGGGTACCACCCAAATGATGAGTGTGCCTTATGCCATGTATGCGGGTAATGCAAGTGTGACCAATGTCACTACCAGTTTGCCTCCAGGTCCACCCAACACTTTTCTGATTACTGATAGTTTGGGAAATGTAAACTGGCAAACCCCACAATCAGCCAATGTAAACATTACCCAGATTTCCAATAATGTTCTGCAACTGGCCCCAAATATTCAACAGTCTGGTGCTAATGCGGTAATTGAGCCTAATACCACCACATTAGTAAAAGTTAGGGTTGAGGGCGCCCAGCCCGGAGACCCCGTATTAATTACTGCTTTGGGAGATTATAAAAACTTTAATGTGTACAGTGCCTGGGTGCAGGTAAAAGACACCGTTAATATCCGTTTTTCAAATTTTCAACGAATACAGATTCCCGTAGCAGGGAGTTTGTATAAAATTGTGCTTATAAAATAATAGAATAGAACAAATTACGTTAATAGTTATAACCTAATGTAATAATGACAATGGAAAAAACATAGCAATAACCAAACATAGAATGACAGTAATAAAAATGAGAAATTTTTTCGGTAAGCATGCCCTGCTATTATTGGGTGTGCTATTCTCGTTTGTATATACTGCCACTGCCCAGGATTTCGGTGATGGCCTGGGAAATCATAAGGCCGATACTACCTTAGATATGAACAATAATTTTATTGTAAATGCTAAGGGTATTATCATTGGTAGCAGTGTTTTCGTAAACAATAGCAGTATAGCGCTGCAAATAGGAGATAATGACAAAGCCCTTTTATTGTCAAGGGTTTTTGATACCAGTTCCATACTTATACCGGAACGTGGTATGATGATTTATAGCACTTTTGCCAAAAAGTTTTATGCCAGAGGCGAATTTTCCTGGATGGAGTTTGGAAACTTTGCCAATGGGGTAACCACCCTTAATTCCCAGATTGGGAATATTAAGATTTCAGGTGATTCAACCAGTACCAATACGGTGAGAATGACTTATTCCACTGCAACCAGTGAATGGGTGATTTCCGCCAGGGCGACTGCTCCTATATGGAATGCCAATAAGTTAATGGACAGGGCTATTTCCAATGCAGTGCCCACCAATGGGCAGGTATTACAATGGAACAGTACAACTTCTGCCTGGGAACCTACTACAGTAAGTTCATTAAATCTTTCCCTTACCAATGGGGCACAAACCGATTCAATAGTCACAACTTTGAATGGTGTCTTGCGAAAAATTCCATCCTCCAGTATCATTTTTGTTACGGATACAACTGGCATGCTTAGTAAGTACCTCCGTAAAAGTGACACAGCCCAGATGCTTAGTAACCTTTTACGGAAGAGTGATACTGCGACTATGTTGCAGGGTTATGTACGTACTGGTAACCTGCCTGCCTCTGGTGGAGTAACCAATGTTTCAGTTACAGCTACAAATGGAATAACGGCAAGTGTACTAAGTTCAACAACTACCCCCTCCATAACATTGGGACTTGGCGCCATTACCCCTTCATCAGTATTGGCATCAGGTGGCATTACAGGTACAACTTTAGGTGGCTTATTAACTACTGCTTCCCAACCCAATATTACTGCAGTAGGAACCCTCACGGGATTAACGGTAACCAGTGCGATTAATGGCTCTGTAACCGGTAATGCCGGAACGGCTACCAAACTGGCAACCCCCCGAACCATTAATGGTGTTGCCTTTGATGGCACTGCCAACATTACTGTACCAACAGGTGTTTCTGATGCGGGACTTTTAACCGGCACTACCCTGGCACCCAATGTGGTAAATTCTTCACTGACCAGTGTGGGTACGCTAAGTAATTTGAGTGTAACAGGAACAATTCAGGCAGCTACTATTGCCGGTACATTAACAACAGGAGCACAACCTAATATTACCGCAGTAGGAACCCTAACCGGATTAACGGTAACCAGTGCGATCAATGGCTCTGTAACCGGTAATGCCGGAACGGCCACCAAACTGGCAACCCCCCGAACCATTAATGGTGTTGCCTTTGATGGCACCGCCAACATTACTGTACCAACAGGTGTTTCAGATGCCGGAGCGCTTACTGGTACCACGCTGGCACCGAATGTGGTAAATTCTTCACTGACCAGTTTGGGTACATTAAGTAATTTGAGTGTCACTGGCACCGTTCAGGCGGCTACTATTTCCGGTACCCTTACTGCTGGAGCACAACCTAATATTACCGCAGTGGGAACCCTAACCGGATTGACCGTTACAAGCCCGATTAATGGCTCTGTAACCGGTAATGCCGGAACAGCTACCAAACTGTCTACCCCCAGAACCATTAATGGTGTTGCTTTTGATGGTACAGCCAATATTACAGTGCCTACAGGTGTTTCAGATGCAGGACTATTAACTGGCACTACCCTGGCACCCAATGTGGTAAATTCTTCACTGACCAGTGTAGGGACTTTAAGTAATTTAAGTGTATCAGGTACTGTAGGTACAAATGCATTGAATGCCACTACAGCTACTATTACCACTGCTAATATCACCAATCTTGCTGGCTTAGGTAATTTAAGTGTAACGGGAACAATTGAATCTGCTAATATTTCTGGTACGCTAACAAACGGAGTACAACCTAATATTACTGCAGTAGGGAACCTTACGGGATTAACGGTAACAAGCGCCATCAATGGATCTTTAACTGGCAATGCGGGAACGGCTACCAAACTGGCAACACCCAGAACCATTAATGGCGTTGCCTTTGATGGTACAGCCAATATAACCATAGCAACAGGAGTATCTGATGCAGGAACGCTTACTGGTACTACCCTGGCACCGAATGTGGTAAATTCTTCACTGACCAGTGTGGGCACCTTGAGTAATTTGAGTGTAACAGGAACGGTAGCATCTACTACGATCAGTTCTGTCAATGCTAATATCACGAACCTTGCGGGCTTAAGTAACTTAAGTGTAACGGGCACGGTGCAGGCGGCAAACCTGTCGGGCACACTGACTACAGTAGCGCAGCCTAATATTACCAGCGTTGGTCAGTTAAGTAATTTGAGTGTAGCGGGCACAGTAGCGTCAAATACGATTAGTTCTGTTAATGCTAATATCACGAATCTTGCGGGCTTAGGTAACTTAAGTGTAACAGGAACAGTACAAGCCAATGCGCTCAGTGCTGCTACTGCTAATATCACCAGTATAGCCGGTTTAAATAATTTAAGTGTAACGGGTACGGTACAGGCAACAAACCTGTCCGGTACGTTGACTACAGCAGCACAACCTAATATTACGAGTATTGGTCAGCTGGGTAATTTATCGGTGAGTGGTGTAATAGAAGGCGGCACGTTTAGTGGGGTATTGGCCCAGGGCACACAGGCGGGTATTACGCAGGTGGGCACCTTGAGTAATTTGAGTGTAACAGGAACGGTAGCATCTACTACGATCAGTTCTGTCAATGCTAATATCACGAACCTTGCGGGCTTAAGTAACTTAAGTGTAACGGGCACGGTGCAGGCAGCAAACCTGTCAGGTACACTGACTACAGTAGCCCAGCCTAATATTACCAGCGTTGGTCAGTTAAGTAATTTGAGTGTAGCGGGCACAGTAGCTTCTAATACGATCAGTTCTGTTAATGCTAATATCACGAATCTTGCGGGCTTAGGTAACTTAAGTGTAACGGGAACAGTACAAGCCAATGCGCTCAGTGCTGCTACTGCTAATATCACCAGTATAGCCGGTTTAAATAATTTAAGTGTAACAGGAACAGTGCAGGCAACAAACCTGTCCGGTACGTTGACTACAGCAGCACAACCTAATATTACGAGTATTGGTCAGCTGGGTAATTTATCGGTGAGTGGTGTAATAGAAGGCGGCACGTTTAGTGGGGTATTGGCCCAGGGCACACAGGCGGGTATTACGCAGGTGGGCACCTTGAGTAATTTGAGTGTAACAGGAACGGTAGCATCTACTACGATCAGTTCTGTCAATGCTAATATCACGAACCTTGCGGGCTTAAGTAACTTAAGTGTAACGGGCACGGTGCAGGCGACAAATCTGTCAGGCACACTGACTACAGTAGCGCAGCCTAATATTACCAGCGTTGGTCAGTTAAGTAATTTGAGTGTAGCGGGCACAGTAGCGTCAAATACGATCAGTTCTGTTAATGCTAATATCACGAATCTTGCGGGCTTAGGTAACTTAAGTGTAACAGGAACAGTACAAGCCAATGCGCTCAGTGCTGCTACTGCTAATATCACCAGTATAGCCGGTTTAAATAACTTAAGTGTAACGGGTACGGTACAGGCAACAAACCTGTCCGGTACGTTGACTACAGCAGCACAACCTAATATTACGAGTATTGGTCAGCTGGGTAATTTATCGGTGAGTGGTGTAATAGAAGGCGGCACGTTTAGTGGGGTATTGGCCCAGGGCACACAGGCGGGTATTACGCAGGTGGGCACCTTGAGTAATTTGAGTGTAACAGGAACGGTAGCATCTACTACGATCAGTTCTGTCAATGCTAATATCACGAACCTTGCGGGCTTAAGTAACTTAAGTGTAACGGGCACGGTGCAGGCGGCAAACCTGTCAGGCACACTGACTACAGTAGCGCAGCCTAATATTACCAGCGTTGGTCAGTTAAGTAATTTGAGTGTAGCGGGCACAGTAGCGTCAAATACGATCAGTTCTGTCAATGCTAATATCACGAATCTTGCGGGCTTAGGTAACTTAAGTGTAACAGGAACAGTACAAGCCAATGCGCTCAGTGCTGCTACTGCTAATATCACCAGTATAGCCGGTTTAAATAATTTAAGTGTAACGGGTACAGTACAGGCAACAAACCTGTCAGGCACTTTGACTACAGCAGCACAACCTAATATTACGAGTATTGGTCAGCTGGGTAATTTATCGGTGAGTGGTGTAATAGAAGGCGGCACGTTTAGTGGGGTATTGGCCCAGGGCACACAGGCGGGTATTACGCAGGTGGGCACCTTGAGTAATTTGAGTGTAACAGGAACGGTAGCATCTACTACGATCAGTTCTGTTAATGCTAATATCACGAACCTTGCGGGCTTAAGTAACTTAAGTGTAACGGGCACGGTGCAGGCGACAAATCTGTCAGGCACACTGACTACAGTAGCGCAGCCTAATATTACCAGCGTTGGTCAGTTAAGTAATTTGAGTGTAGCGGGCACAGTAGCGTCAAATACGATTAGTTCTGTTAATGCTAATATCACGAATCTTGCGGGCTTAGGTAACTTAAGTGTAACAGGAACAGTACAAGCCAATGCGCTCAGTGCTGCTACTGCTAATATCACCAGTATAGCCGGTTTAAATAATTTAAGTGTAACGGGTACGGTACAGGCAACAAACCTGTCCGGTACGTTGACTACAGCAGCACAACCTAATATTACGAGTATTGGTCAGCTGGGTAATTTATCGGTGAGTGGTGTAATAGAAGGCGGCACGTTTAGTGGGGTATTGGCCCAGGGCACACAGGCGGGTATTACGCAGGTGGGCACCTTGAGTAATTTGAGTGTAACAGGAACGGTAGC
>CAVVSL010000002.1:0-73896 GCA_963750825.1 uncultured Bacteroidota bacterium
TATCAAAACTCAATTTGGCTACCATCTTTTATTAGTAGAAAAGAAAATGGAAGGCCATGTCGCAACATTTTCTGAATATAAAGAAAAGTTTGCAAAAGAACTTCTTCAAAAAGATAAAGTTGAAGATATCAAAAAAATCACAATCGATTTGTCTAACAACCTTAAAAAAGCATTAGAAGCTAGTAATGAAAAAGAAGTTAAATCTCTTGCTGATAAATATAAACTTCAATATACAAAAGGTTCGATCAATCGTCTTGATGGTGCATCAAATGGGGCCAACCTTACTACTGATAATATGAAACAATTATTTTCTGGAGATTTAACAAAATCTCAAGTTCATTTATTTGATGACGGTGGAAATATTATCATGATTAAAACTCTTCCAGGTGCTGTTACTACTGATACCGCGGAACTTGCAAAAATTGCTGAAAACAACGCTGGATTAAAAAATGCTCTATCTAAAAAAATGATGGATACCATTTTGAAAAAATTAGAAAGTGATACAAAAATAAAAATTTACTCGAACTCGTTTGCTCAATAATTTAAAGGAAACTTAAGTGGCCGATAAAAAATCTAAATGGGAAGAAAACGCGAGCGGAAAGTTTTACGTTGATGATCAATGTATAGCTTGCGATGCTTGCGTCGTTGAAGCTCCAGGATTTTTTGTAATGAACGATGTTGACGGCCACGCTTTCGTAAAACTTCAGCCCAAAACAACAAAAGAAATACAAGAATGCCTCAGCGCTCTCGAAGCTTGCCCCGTGGAAGCGATCGGGAGCGATGGGGATTTATAATTAATCGTATTGTAATAAAATATCTCCAAGACCTACCATAAAATCATTGGGTACACCTTATTGGAGATTTTTATGAGCAAGCTTCCACAAATTACTCTTTATTTTTGGATTATGAAAATATGTGCGACGACTCTGGGGGAAACTGCAGGCGATCTGTTGTCAATGACCCTAAATGTAGGATATGCCATTAGCTCTCTTATTTTAATTTCATTTTTTCTTGCAAGCCTTATTACTCAACTAAAGTCTAAAAAATTTCATCCTATTCTTTATTGGATTGTTATCTTAACGACAAGCACGGCAGGAACAACTATATCTGATTATATGGACCGCACTTTGGGTCTTGGTTATATGAAGGGTTCACTCATTCTAGTTTCGATTCTTTTTATAACGCTTGCTCTATGGCGCTATAGCGTTGGCTCTCTTTCTGTAAGTAATATTAAATCTTTTAAAGGTGAAATGTTTTATTGGATGGCGATTTTATTTTCCAATACTCTTGGTACTGCGCTCGGTGATTTTCTCGCTGATGATTCTGGTCTTGGATTTTTAGGTGGTGCTCTTTTAATTGCAGGATTAATCGCAATAGTTATTCTTGCTAACTATTATACTAAAATTTCAAAAATTCTTCTTTTTTGGATTGCCTTCGTTCTAACTCGACCTTTTGGCGCAACATTGGGAGACTTTCTAACTAAACCTAGCGCTAAGGGCGGACTTAATTTTGGAACAATAGGATCTTCAGCAGTGCTCGCGATAATATTAATTATTTTCATCGCGATCTCTCATCAAGGCGAGAAGTATAAAACATTAGCTTAGCTATTGAGACTTAGTATCTCTAAATACTTTTCTTAATTTTTTTGGATTGGTTTGTCTAAAATTTTCAAGTGCTTCTCGAAGCATTTCCGTAGACATCCATTTTCCATTTTTCAAAAAATATTCTTCGTCCGCTTTGGTTGCAATAGGAAGAAGAATTCCTCCAATCGTTTTAAGACTTGCCATCGTAGAAATGGTTAATGAGGGAACATCTTTTGTCATATCTTTTGAAAGTCCTGAAACTTTAGCAAGCATTCCCCACAATCCAGGAATGTATCGTGTTGACCAAACAACCTTGGCTCCGATCGAAGTTAAATTTTCATGAATTTTATAATTGTAGTCATTGATCCATCTAAACATCTCTCCTAATACTGCATCTTTTCTCCATGAATCTCTCATGATCCGATAATCAGTCCAATCTAGTGCAATATCAAATCGAGAATCTGTCTCCATATCTACAGGAGTCATCATCAAACCTTTTTTTATTCCTATTCGTTTTAAAAACTCCTCATCTTTCATTTCTATCTTAGACATCTGTTCTGGAATAATAAATTTTCCATCGGAATTTTGTTTAAATGAATCATAAGCAATCTCTTCACAAGAAAGCTTTGAATTGTCTTCGAAATCTAAATCGTAATCATAGTAAATAATCTTATTTTGCTTTTTTAGTGCCATAACTTTATCATACATATAATCAGCGGCCCTAGCTGCAAGCTCCCGATCTTTAGGCCTCAAAACTAATATACGTGAATTTTCATTTTTTAGTGCATCCTCTATACTGTAAATCCCTACTCCTTTACCAATATAGGATTCAATAGTTGTCACTTCTTTTGTTTTTTCATCTACATGTACAAAAACAATATGACTAAAAAGCGATCTCGGTGTTAGCAATTTCAGAAACAGTACTTGAGACAAAACTTATCCCCTTTGTAATCATGATGTCGCCATTTTTAAATTCAAATTTTCGAACTTGAATCTATTCCACTGCCAACATGGTATGGATGATACGAAGACGATTGATAAATAGGCGTAGGTTCTTCTGGAAACTTTATATTATCAGCTGAAATTTGAAGATCACCATAATAATGAACTCCTACGTAATCCTCACTTACTCTAATTGCTAAATTTAATTCTTTTAATTTCATTTTACAGCTGACTGGAAGAATATCCAAAATCGAATGAAGCGCTAACCTTGCTTCAAAGCTTTGATCTAATATTTTTTGACCATCTTTTTTCATGAGATCAAGATCAAGATTTTGTGGCGTTACTAATCGATAGTCATCTAAAAGCCTTCCAATAACTTTGTTCACATGTATTTCGCTGTTAATCTCTCTGGTTGCAACCATATCAATAATCATATTGGCTTCAGAGTAAAGATCAAATCCAGCCTGCGAAGGACTAGAGGATAGTCCTCCTTTTAATCTTGAAGTTGATGAGCAAGACGAATAAACAATCAAAAAAAGTAAAAACAAAATTCTTGTGATCACGTTAAATTACCTTCCCAAAATAAAAAAGGGCCGAAAAGCCCGTTTTATTAAATTAAAAAAATTATCTCTTAATTTGTAGAACTTCTTGAAGCATTTGATCTGCCGTTGTTAACGTTTTAGCGTTAGCTTGGAAGTTTCTTTGAGCCGTCATTAAGTTAACAAACTCGTTTGCGATATCAACGTTTGAAAGTTCGATTGACTTAGAAAGAACTTCACCGCGTCCTGACTCACCTGGCTTACCAAGAGCTGCCTGACCTGAAGTTTTAGATTCTTTGAAAAGGTTTTTACCTACTTTAAACAAGCCTTCGTTGTTTTCAAACTTTCCAACTGAAACTTGAGCGATGTCTCTTGTTTCACCATTGTTGTAAACTGCTGTTAAAATCCCTTTATCGTTAAACGAAAGTGACGTTAATGTAGCAGCACTTGATCCGTCTTGAGTGTGGCGAGATATTGCAGAATCAGATCCGTATTGAGTAGAAGCATCTAAACCTGTTCCACCTTCTTTTAGAGTTTGTCCCCAATTGAAGTTGATTTTCTGATCTTTAGCAGCACCCTTGTTAAAACTGAAAGAATTCTTTCCTTCTTTCTTTTCTTCTAATTGTCCTTTGTCGTTAAAAGATAATTTACCATTGGCCATTTCATACATTGTATCTGGTTTTCCACCTTCAACATCTTTTCCATCAGCGGCAACATGATATTCCCATTGATTGTTATCTGTTTTATTATAATAAACAGTAACTGTTCTAGACGTACCAATGTTGTCATAAATTGTCATTGAATTAGAAAAATTTGAAGTTTTCTCAGGTGATTCAACATTAAATTCCATTTTATTTTGTTTTGAATCAAGGTTCATAGACATTAAAACTTCTTTAGTTCCCTTTGCCGGAATTGTCGTGTTACCAAGTTTAATAGGATCAATCTTATTCATGATCTTTCCTTTTTCATCAGCTTGGAAACCAAGAACTTTATAACCATCCATAGTGATTAATTGTCCTTCTTTATCAAAGTGAAATGAACCATCACGCGTGTAACCACGTCCAAATGGAGCATCAATAGTAAAGAATCCATCTCCAGAAACCGCCAAGTCAGTAACTGATTCTGTTCTAGTAATATCCCCTTGGCTCATAAGAGGTTTAATGTGGCCTAGCTTTGTACCAGATCCAAACTGATCTCCACCTTCGATACCTTTTAGTGAAGCTGATAATACATCTTGAAATTCTGCTCTTGAAGATTTGAATCCGTTGGTTCCGGCGTTGGCGATGTTATCACCGATAACTCCCATACCTTGTCCACTTGCATTTAAACCAGATACACCAATTGTGAATGAACGTAGAATACCCATTTTGTCCCTCCTAGACCTAATTTTTCTCAAAAGACGTTTGAAGTACTACAGACTTAAACTAGGGCTTCCGGAAAGGACCAGCACCATTTCTTTTGAGATTTTTTTGTTAATTCATTAATATTGTCGAATCAATTTTCGTAAAAACGTTATCTCCTATACTTTCTTTATCTATCGCCGTAACGATTGTATTTTTTGGCACATCAACGATGTATGCAGCCTTCGCTGTAATCACCAATGAATCTTGCCCACCTTTTATTTTTAATTTATCAATAGCACTTTGTAATTTTGCGTATTCATCTTTATCAATAGATAAATTTCTCTCTTGTAATCTTCTCATCGCGTGAGTTGAAAGATGAAGACCTTTTGGCGATTGCTGAACTTCTGATTGTTCAGATTGATCAAGAGTTGAATCAAGAAGATTCTTAAATTCACTCGTTTCCCCTTGAACTAATTTATTAGATGAATCAACATTCTTCTTCGACGGGATCGTCGAGACATTTGGAATAAGAATGTTATTAATTTTTTGATTCGCCATTAAATTTTATACTCACCTAATTATTAATTTGGTTCTCTACTTGATTGTACGCTGACGCTGCTTGTTTTTGCAATGCAGGCATTTTTTTACTCTCAATATTTTTTACCGAGGTATCTTTTTCTGGCAAGAGAAAAACTTTCAACGTCTTTTAAGAATACTTTTCTTCCACCCGTTACGTCTACAATACGTTTCGCCATTTTCAAAACGAACTCCGTTAACTGTTCCTTCAGCGCGAGTAACACCCATAAATTTTTCGTTTTGATCATCAAAGGCAACAACATCAAAATGATATGTTTCTTTAGGAGCAATTTGTCCATCCAGACCAATACCGTCCCAAGAAATTGCTTGCTGTCCTTTTCCAAGGTCTTCTTTATCTATTTTGCCAATCATTTGGTTTTTATTGTCATAGATATGAATGACTGCATGTTTTGCACGCATTGGCTCACTGCCATGACGTACATTTACGTGAAGAAGGATTTGACTTTTATTTCTGACCCTGCCGCTCAGACTTTAGTCAAGGCCTTCCTCACGGCATTGTACTCTGATGAGTACATTACCCAATGTGAGGAGGAATTTGGTTTCGTCCGTGTTGACGGTACGCTTCGTGACCAAGCTCTTTCGGAAATCAATGCCTTGGTCACCTCTGATGGTGCTCCTGAATGGACCTTTGAAGTCGAGACTGAGCCAAATGTCGGTCAAGGTGACTACGTCATCTCCTGGAAGCGTGAATCCTACAGTGAGATCGAACAAGATGACATGGTCGATGCTCTTGCTGCTTTGCAGGCAGAGATTGCCATTTTGCAGGAGCAAAATGCAATGTTGATGGAGTCACTTGGACATACCCATAACGGTGAAGAAGTTGAAGAAGGCGGTGTCTTGAAGTTAATCAACGATTCAGCTACGGAAGACACCCAGGTCAAAGCTGCATTGGTCATGAGCAGTATCTCTATGGTCTTTTGGATCTTTGTTCTCATCGCCATGTTGGCTCGTGCTGTTACCGGCGGACAAAGTAACCAAAATTTGGCAATGAGTGAAACCGCCAAGATTCCTGGCGAGGGTGAAGTAGTACATTGATGAGGACAGTGTATTTTTCGGCCAGCCGTTCATAAATAAACTGTGTATCGGCAATCATGTCTTTCTCAGTACGCTTACCCGTACTCTTGCCAAAGCCCCGGTAATCTACCAGCACCACATCATAATCGTACCGGTAAAAATCCCTGGCATACTTGGCCCAGCCTTTGATACTGCGGGTATTGCCATGAAAATACAGGATCAACCCCCTTGGGTTTTGCCGGTAAAAATGCAACCCGTTTATGCGGACACCGGGTGCAGTATCAAAAAATAATTCGGTAAAAGGGTTGTCATACTGGAAACGAAAATCCTGTTTCAGTTTCTCGGGCTTAAAAATCAGGCGCTCCTGCACCAGGTATGCCAAGAGAGACAATACAATTATTCCGCAAACAATATAGAGAATCAGGTTGGCCAAACGGATGGTTTAGGCCTTAAGATAATAAAAAAGAAACAGATACCACCATGCCCGGAATCCAGCCTCAGCTTTCCATTTCACTACCTTCATGAAATACCCTGTTGAGTTTGAACCGTGATACCGGCGCCACTATCAGGGGGAATTTCTCTACCGTTACATTACTGGGGTCAAGCCCGAAACCCCTTTCTTCGCCCAGACTGATTTCCTTTAACCAGAAATAAAACTTCATGACAATTCTTTCAAAGAAGGGCAGCTCATTATCCTGGCTAAGGTATTTTTCCAGCACCACAAATTGTAAATCACCCACCACATTATTTTTTTCAAGGCTCTCGTAACGGCTGATAATATTCACTTCCTTGTTATGAACCAGTTCCTCCACCACTTTACGAAACATAAGATTGATCCGTTGTTCTACCCTGAATCCGACCCTGAATTCCACCCTGATAATGTCATTGGGAATGATATGTTCTACAGAATATTCACAGGTATACGGGTCATCCAGCACATCCACATGAACAAACCAGTAAATATCGGCCCGTTTGGGTTTTTTGTTGAGGATGGAGTAAATGATTTTGTGTTCAATTTCCTTGGGGTTATTGGCACTGGTCATATACACCAGCAAAGAAGCATATTTGGGAATGGTTTTATCGTTGCTCAGTTCCTGGATCATGGGTATATAATGCTCCATCCGAACAAATTCAACATACCTGTTTTTAATTTTACGGCTTCGAAACCATACATACATTACAGAGAACAAGCCTCCGCCCACTATTAGTGTAACATAACCTCCATGGAGGAATTTTTCCAGATTGGCTATCAGGAAGGAAGTCTCAATAGTAAGGTAAACAATCAGGTACAGGTAAATCCAGGCCGAAGCGGTCCTTTTACTCACCAGGTAATTGGCGAAGAGGATAGAAGTACTGATCATACACATGGTAATGGCCAGTCCATACGCTGCACCCATATTGGCAGATTTTTGAAAATACAATACAATGCCCACGCAACCGATAAACAGGATAAGGTTGATGCCGGGAATGTATAACTGCCCTTTCTCTTCCGTGGGATAATTGATTTTCATTTTGGGCCACAGGTTCAACCGCATGGCTTCACTGATAAGGGTGAAAGAACCGGACAAAAGTGCCTGGCTGGCAATAACTGCTGCCGTAGTGGCAATGATGATACCCGGTAACTTAAACCACAACGGCATGATGCCAATAAAGGGGTTGAATCCATCAGCCATTATATTAGCTGGAATGATCTGGTTATGGTAATTGGCCAGTAACCAGGCACCCTGGCCGAGGTAATTTATTATCAGACAGGATTTTACGAATATCCAGGATATCCGGATATTCCCCCTGCCGCAGTGTCCCAGGTCACTATAGAGTGCTTCTGCTCCGGTTGTACAGAGAAATACAGCTCCCAATAGCCAGAAGCCCTTGGGATAATGGGTCAGGAGATCGATAGCATAATGCGGACTTAATGCTTTAAAAATGGCGATATCATCCAACAGGTGCGTGACACCCAAAATGGCCAGCATACCAAACCAAACTGCCATTATGGGACCAAACATTTTGCCAATAGACGCAGTTCCGAATTGCTGCATGAAAAACAAAACGGATATGATGCCAATAACAATCCCAACAATGGTAGACTGTTCTATGGTGCGTAATCCGGGCAACTGTCGTAGCCCCTCAATGGCAGAAGTAATGGAAATGGGTGGGGTAATGATGCCATCAGCCAGTAGTGCGGCTCCCCCAATCATGGCAGGTATTGCCAGCCATTTACGCCTTCTCCTTACCAGGGCATATAAGCTGAATATGCCCCCTTCCCCCTTATTATCCGCTGAAAGGGTAAGAATCACATATTTTACCGTGGTCTGTAAAGTCAGGGTCCAGATAATACAGGACAAAGAACCCAGTATCAGTTCTTCTGAAATGACCCTTCCCGTAATAATCTCATTTAACACATACAGTGGGGAGGTACCAATGTCTCCGTAAATAATACCTAAAGCAATAATCAAACCGGCTGAGGTAGCCTTATTAAAATTCTTGTTCACTCGATGTTGGTTAGTGGCATTGAAATCAGTAAATCCTTAACAAATGTAGCCGATATATCGAATACCGGTGAAATATACTGGGACTTCCTGTAACAGGGCTTTAACGGTTAATTTGGCAGGGATAAACCTGTGAAGCCTTACATTTGAAGTATAAATCTTTCCAGGGAATGAAAAAGATAGTTCAATTAATATTTACGGGTTTGCTTTTAACCGGTTCAATGACATTTGCCCAGAAGATAACTTATTCTGAGCCAGACAGGGAGGATGCCCGGACATTGAATTTCGAAATAATCGGCAAACTAAACAGCAATATACTGGTATATAAAAATTACCGTGACCTGCATTATATAGCTGTTTACAATGCCGATATGCAAATGACGGCAAAAAATAAGCTGGACATCCCCAATTCCCGTTTACTGGGTACGGAATTCCTGAACTATTCAGATTACGCTTATATGATTTACCAGTACCAGAAAAAAAATACCATGTACTGCATGGCCCTGAAACTGGATGGCAACGGCAATAAGATAGGGGAACCCATTCAACTGGATACTACTAACAATGTAAATTTCAGTGCCAACAACAAAATATATTCTGTGATTAACAGTGATGATAAGCAAAAGCTTATGGTCTTCAAGATTAATACACGGAATGACAGAGCACATATCCTGACTACTTCTCTTTTCGATGGTGATTTGACCCTGATCAGAAAAAGCAATTTGGTGGTACCGATGCCACAACGAAATGATTTTCTTTCGGAGTTTACACTGGATAATGAGGGTGACCTGGTTTGCATCCGTGCATCCGGAACCTCTTCAAACGATAACATCAATAAGATTGGATTGCTAACCAAGTCAGCCAAATCTGATGATTTTCGAATTACGGAACTGAAAATTGCCAGTATTTTTCTGGATGATATCAGAATCAAGGTAGATAACCTTAACAAACATTACCTGATTACCTCCTTTTTAAGTAAGGCCAAAAGAGGCAATATAGAAGGGTTGTATTATGCACTTTGGGATAAATTACAAAACAGGGAAATTCTGAATGCCACTACCGTGTTTTCAGACGAGTTCAGGGAAGATGCCAAAAGCCAGGGTAATAGCAAAGCCGCCTTCAATGATTTTTTCTTAAAGAACATTATTCTCAGAAAAGATGGAGGCTTCATCATCATTGCGGAATCCGAATACACCAGTTCAAGGGGTAATAACCTTAACCGCTGGGACTACCTGTATGGTTCACCGTACTGGTCTCCCACGGATTATTATTTCTGGAACAGCCCCATCGGATATTATCCCTGGTACCGTTCCAGAATGTATAACAACAATTCCCTTACCCGTTTTTTTACCGAAAATGTGGCCATCATCTCATTCGAACCGAGTGGAAAAATGGAATGGAGTAACGTAATCCGTAAATCACAGTATGATGACAATACGGATAATTTTATCGGGTATGGACTGCTTAACCTGGGTAACCAGCTCAGGTTCGTTTTCAATGTGCAGGATAAAAGAAGTATGATCCTGTCTGACCAGTCTGTACTACCCAATGGTCAGGTGGATAGAAATCCTACCTTTAAAAACCTTGATAAGGGATATGATTTCATGCCCAGACATGCGAAGCAGGTAGGTGCCCGACAGGCCATTATTCCCTGCCAGTACCGTGGGTTTACCTGTTTTGCCAAACTTGAATTTTAAATCTGATACGTGGTTTTTTTATTCCGGGAAAAGTCCATTTTAAATATCTTTCTGCTGGTGATGCTGAGTATACTCGTGCACCTGCATTTCTTTGCGTCGCCACCCCTGATTATCACCAACAATGATGATGGTGTATTCTCTTTTGTGCTGGCCAATTATGTAAAAGGCCTGCCGGATACGGCCCTGTTTCTCCTCTACCATTTCGTTGTGATCATCCAGGCAATAAGACTGAACAGGGTTCTGAACGACCTGCGTATGTTTCAGCAGAATAACTACACAGTAGCTATGTCGTATGTGTTGTTTTCAGGTATCCTTTTACAATGGAACCAGATTGCCGCGGCACTTTTTGCCAATTCATTACTCATCTGGTTATTCATTAAACTGAGCAGGTTATACAACCATCCGTCTCCCAAAACATTGTTATTCAATACGGGGTTAATCGTGGGTGTTTCAGTAATCTGTTACCACCCCACTGCCATTTTAATTTTAGTAGTATTGTTTTCACTGGCCGTAGTAAGGCCCTTTCGGCTGGCGGAGTGGCTGGTATTGCTGATAGGTATCCTTCTGCCTTATTATTTTCTTTTTTCCTGGCTTTTTTTAAACGATTCCCTTTCCACAATACCCACTTACCTGCCCTACCTAAAATTGAACAACCCTATTACAGAATGGAGCCCGCAGGTAATCTTCCGGTATGCTGTTTTGGGACTGCACCTTTTACTGGGACTCTATTTCTGGCAAAAAGCCAATAACCGTATGGTCATCCAGATACGGAAGAATTGGGGAGTGATGACCTTGATTTTACTGATACTACTGCCCATACCCTTTCTTTTTTGGGAGGCAGGTATCTTATCTGCCTATATGATACTCATTCCCCTCGCGGCTTTTGCCGGCAATACTTTTTCGAATACCAAAAAGTTGGTTTTTCCCAATATAGTGTTCCTGATAACAGTACTTATTATCATTTACAATATTTGGTGGCAATACAAAAATTAGGTTCTGCTTAACGGGGTAGGTACTACCTTTGCGGGACCAGAAAATCAGTGATTACAACACAAAATCAACCTATGAAGTACGGCGTAGTAGTTTTTCCGGGTTCTAATTGCGACAGGGATATGCAGGATGCCCTGCAACAGGATTTGGGCAGGGAAGTGATCATGCTTTGGCACAAGGACAAAGACATCAGTATGTTTACGACAGAAGACTGCCTGATTTTACCCGGTGGCTTTTCTTATGGCGACTACCTGCGTTGCGGCGCTATTGCCCGTTTCAGTCCCATGATGCAGAGCGTGATTGACTTTGCCAATAAAGGCGGAAAGGTATTGGGCGTATGTAATGGTTTCCAGATTTTGTGCGAAAGCGGGCTTTTACCGGGTGTGTTGCTTCAAAATGCCAACCAACAGTTTGTTTGTAAAAACGTATATATCAGGCAGGCCGAAAGTACTCCCTTACAAATACCTGTAGCCCATGGCGAAGGGAGGTTTTATGCCGATGAAGCCACATTGGATGGTTTGGAAGCAGGTAACCAGGTAATTTTCCGGTATTGTTCGGAAAATGGCACGATTGATGCAACTGCTAATCCTAATGGCGCGCTTCGAAACATAGCCGGAATCCGAAACCAGGCAGGCAACGTATTTGGTATGATGCCTCACCCGGAAAGGGCTTCCTCGCCGCTTATGAATAACCTGGATGGCAGGAAGGTTTTTGAATTATTGGGCCTTAACTAACAACCCGTAAGGAAAAGAAAGCAGTGTCGTCTACCTATATAATCTATTATGAAAAAAACAGTACTCACATCAATATTCGCAGTAGTCACAGTTCTGGCTATGTCGCAGGTGCAAAACCCGGTTTCCTGGTCCTATGAGGCTACGAAAAAAACAGCCGATACTTACGAAATCTGCCTTACGGCAACCGTAGCACATCCCTGGCATATTTATTCTCAGAATACCGGGAAAGATGGCCCTATTCCTACTAAAATAAGTTACAAGAATAATCCTCTGGTTACAGTACCCAGGGGCAATGCGAAAGAAGTGGGAAAGCTGGAAAAGGTATTTGATAAAAACTTCAATACCGAAGTGTTGTTTTATTCAGAGAAAGTACGGTTTGTACAAATTGTTAAAGTAAAAGGTGGAATCAAAACCAACCTGAACGGGACAGTTGAGTACATGGTGTGTGATGATAGCAAATGCCTGCCTCCAGTAAAGAAATCATTTGAACTGAATTTACAATAATCACGCATGCGGAAATTTTTTCTAACCCTATTCATTTTAGGCATCTCCAACTTTACCATATTGACTGCACAGGATTCTAAATCTGTGCAGTTTGTTTTTAGTGCTATCAGGGTAAATGATACGCTGGCCTACCTGGTTATCGATGCAAAAATGGAAAAAGGACTGCAGCTTTTTTCTACCAGTAAGGTAAATGAAGCCGATGCGTTCATCAGCAGTGTGAAAGCAGCCGATAACAGCAACTTTCTATTTTCTGCAACTGGCTGGATGGAAACCGGCAACCCCGTTTCTATCACAGACCCCGTTGATACCCTTGTGCACAAAGGATTTGCAGATAGCATGCAAATTCGTATTCCTTTTTCTATCAAAGGAATGAAAGACAGTGCAGGAGAGATCAGAGGAACCATTGACTGGTTGGGGAAAAAAGGTGACAACTACCCCAGCGGTTCAGCAAACTTCCGGGTATCTGTACCCCAACCATCTGCATCAGCGGGCGACAATTCAGGTACTGACAACAATGGCGGCAAATCTCTTTGGGGAATCTTCCTGATTTGTTTTTTAACCGGACTGGTAGCTGTCATCACCCCCTGTGTATTCCCACTGATACCGGTAACGGTTAGTTTCTTTCTCAAAAGAAGTAAGTCGAGAAGGGAAGGTTTGCGCAATTCATTGTGGTATTCTCTTTCCATCATATTGATTTATACCATTCCTACCCTGCTGCTCACCCTTGCTTTTGGTGATAAGGCATTGTACACCCTTTCCACCCATCCTGTTTCCAATATTTTATTCTTTGTGATCTTTATCGTATTCGCTATCTCTTTCTTCGGTGCTTTTGAACTGGAACTTCCCAATAGCTGGGCCAATAAAGCAGACCAGAAAGCGGGTAAGGGTGGGTTAACAGGTATTTTCTTCATGGCCCTTACACTGGTAATCGTATCCTTCTCCTGTACCGGCCCACTGGTGGGTACTTTACTGGGACAAACCAGTACAGGCGGTGTGAGCGCTTCACCCATTGTTGGCATGCTGGGTTTCGGAGCCGGACTGGCATTGCCTTTTTCACTATTCGCTTTTTTCCCTTCAATGTTGCAATCACTGCCTAAAAGTGGTGGATGGCTGAATGCCGTAAAAGTTACTTTCGGGTTTATTGAACTGGCACTGGCCATGAAATTCCTTTCGAATGTAGACCTGGCTTATCACTGGCACTTATTGGACAGGGACGTTTTCCTGGTAATCTGGATTGTGATTTTTGGGTTGATGGGACTTTACCTGCTGGGCAAACTTCGTTTTTCACACGACAGTGAGTTGCCCTTCATCAGCGTGCCCAGGCTGTTCTTTGCCATCTTCTCATTTTGTTTCGCATTGTATATGGTACCCGGATTGTGGGGTGCACCGCTCAAAATATTGAGTGGCTTTATTCCTCCTGCCACCACACAGGAATTCAACCTGGAGGAGCTGAAGTATAAAATCGATAATATTTCAACAACCGGTATGAATAAGGTTTCCGGTGGAGGATCTGTTGCCAGGCCACCTGTGAAATACGTTGACAGGCTGCATGTCCCCTTTGGTTTAACCGCCTACTTTGACCTGGAAGAAGGAATGGCCGCGGCCAGGGCTTTGCAAAAACCGGTGATGCTGGATTTCACAGGCCATAGCTGTGCCAACTGCCGCAAAATGGAGGAACAGGTCTGGAAAAATCCGGAGGTATTGCAACGCATGAAAGAAAACTTTGTACTCATCAGCCTGTATGTAGACGAGTCTACCGAACTACCCAATGCAGAACAATTTACCAATGCCAAAGGCGAAAAAATAACTACAGTAGGTGAAAAAAACCTGGATTATGAAATTGCCAAATTCGGTTTTAATGCCCAACCCCTGTACATGTTCCTTGACCTCAATGGCAAACCCCTGAGTGAAGTAAAGTATGGCTATGATTCAGATGTTGCCAAATTTATTGCTCACCTTGACCAGGCGAAACAAAATTTTGAAAGGTCATTACCATAAATTACGAGATAGAAAAGATTGTCTGTGAGCTAACAAAAAGACAGGTCATTAGAGAGAAATGTGTTTTTCAACCATCATTTTCCGCAAATTGATGAGCCCGTAACGCATACGGCCCAGCGCTGTATTGATGCTGCAATTGGTGATGGTGGCTATTTCCTTGAAGCTTAGGTTGGCATAATGCCTTAAAACAATGATTTCTCTTTGTTCTTCGGGTAAGAGGTCAAGCATTTGCCGGACCCTATCGTGGCTTTGCCCCTGCATCAATTTGCTATCTGGTCCCTCTTCGGAAATCTGAATCATTTCGAAAATATCCTTGTTATCGCTGGTACGGATAGCAGGAGCCCTTTTCACCTTCCGGAAATAATCCACACAAAGGTTATGGGCAATCCGCAAGGCCCAGGGAAGGAATTTCCCTTCTTCCGTATACCGCTTGTTGGTAAGGGTATCAATGATTTTTATGAAAACATCCTGGAACAGGTCTTCAGCAAGGTAACTGTCCTTGACAAAAAACTGTATTGAGGAATATATCCGATCCTTATAGCGGTATATCAGGGCCTCAAAGGCCAAAGTATCACCCTCCTGAAACGCCCGGATCAAATCGGTATCAGACACATGGTCTAATGTTTTCATAATTGGGGTTTTGATTTTCCTGTTTATGGTGGCATATGGGGTAATATTTACTCCACATAACCTCGCTAACTCATTAAATTTCAATGACAAATTATACATCTTTTGATATCTGACTTCACTTGTGGAAAAGAATAGAAAATGGGGTAAGGGTTATACACATTTTTCGAAACAGGGAAATAGCTGATTTTATACCTTATTTTCTTCCCAAAGGCTTCGCTTTCCCAACTTAACCCATGATAATGTGTTTAATTTGCTCAGACTATGGCAACAAAAACAAAGCAGGCAGTAATAACCCCTTCTGAGAATAACGCAGGAAACATTTTGGTGAAAGGTGCCAGGGTACATAACCTGAAAAACGTAACCGTCAGTTTTCCCAGAAACCAATTGATAGTGGTTACCGGCGTATCAGGCAGCGGTAAATCCTCTCTTACCATCGACACCCTTTTTGCAGAAGGCCAGCGCAGGTATGCAGAAAGCCTGAGCGCTTATGCAAGGCAGTTCATGGCCAGGATGGTAAAACCCGATGTGGATTATATCAAAGGCCTTTGTCCCGCCATAGCTATTGAACAAAAAGTAATCACCCGCACACCCAGAAGTACGGTGGGTAGCATGACAGAAGTATACGATTACCTGCGTTTACTTTTTGCCAGAACAGGAAAAACCATTTCACCCGTTAGCGGCAAAGAGGTGAAAAAAGACGACGTGGCGGATGTACTTACTGTCATACAAAAAATGAAACTGGGCACCAAACTGGTTATCATAGTGCCTTTTAAACAGCATGCCAAAAGGGATTCGCGGGAAGAACTGCAAATACTGATGCAGAAAGGCTTTTCCAGGATGTATGTCCGTTCTGAGAAAGCAGCCGCTAATGAATCAGGCCAATTGTTACGCATAGAAGACCTGCTGGAAGCCAGTGACAAAGATTTTCAAAAACAACTGAAACTTTCAGGGAATAGGCCCACAAGTTATATTTTGATAGACAGGATAGTGACCAAAGAATTGGATGAGGAAGACATGCACCGTTTATCAGATTCTATAGGAACCGCTTTTTATGAAGGGGAAGGAGAAATGTACCTCGAAGCTGATAATAAAGAACTAATTCATTTCAGCAATAAATTTGAACTGGACGGAATACAATTTGAAGAACCGGTACCCAATCTTTTTTCCTTTAACAACCCCTACGGAGCCTGTCCCACCTGCGAAGGCTTCAGCCAGGTATTGGGAATTGACTCCGACCTTGTTATTCCTGATAAAAGATTAAGTGTATATGAAGGGGCCGTGGCTCCGTGGAAGGGAGAGAAACTGGGCTGGTGGCGCGAGCAGTTTGTAAAAGGAGCAGGTAAAATCGGTTTCCCCATTCACAAACCCATCATAGACCTGAGCAAGGAACATTACCATCAGTTATGGAAAGGCGGCGGAACCGTTCAGGGTATTGATGATTTTTTCAAAGAGGTGGAACAGAACCTCTACAAAGTACAATACAGGGTTTTGCTAAGCAGGTACAGGGGAAGAACCAATTGTCCCGATTGCCATGGCTATCGTTTGCGCCAGGAAGCTTTGTATGTGCAGGTTGGCGGGAAACACATTGGCGAATTGTGTGAATGGCAGATTCGGGATCTGAAAACCTGGTTTGATCATTTATCGCTTTCCGACCACGACAAACAAATTGCCAAAAGAATATTACTGGAAATACACCAACGTCTGCAAACCTTACTGGATGTGGGCCTCGGGTACCTCACCCTCAATCGCCTGGCCAATTCCTTAAGTGGTGGCGAGAGCCAGCGGATACAATTAACCCGCAGTTTGGGCAGCAACCTCACCAATTCCTTATACATTCTGGATGAACCCTCTATCGGCTTGCATTCAAGAGACACCGAACGTTTAATCAGGGTACTCAAATCACTGCGCGACCTGGGCAATACAGTAGTGGTGGTGGAGCATGATGAGATGATGATGCGGGAAGCAGATCACATCATTGATATGGGCCCGCTGGCTTCTCACCTGGGTGGCGAAGTAGTAGCAGAAGGTAATTACCAGGAAATAACCGGTAATCCTGAAAGCCTTACCGGTAAATACCTTACAGGAAAACTGCAAATTGAAGTACCCAGGACTACCCGGAAATGGAACCGGAAAATTGTGGTAGAAAATGCGCGTCAGAATAACCTGAAAGACATCACAGTTACTTTTCCTTTAAACACCCTTTGCGTGGTAAGTGGTGTAAGCGGTAGCGGTAAAACAACCCTGGTTAAACAAGTACTGGTACCTGCCATCAGAAAGTTGAAAGGCGAGTTTGCAGAAAAAGTAGGGCTGCATAAAAAAATCAGTGGCGACATTGACTACATTTCCCAGGTGGAAATGGTAGACCAGAACCCAATAGGTAAATCCTCCCGGAGTAATCCGATTACTTATATCAAGGCCTATGACCATATACGGGACCTATATGCCAAACAGCCACTTTCGAAAACCAGGGGATTCCAGCCCAAACACTTCTCTTTTAATGTTGATGGCGGTCGCTGTGATACCTGCAAGGGAGAGGGAGAACAGGTGGTAGAGATGCAATTCCTCGCAGATGTGCACCTTACCTGTGAATCCTGCGGAGGCAAAAGATTCAAAGAGGAAGTGCTGGAAGTGCAGTATAAAGGAAAAAGTGTTTTTGATGTACTGGAAATGAGTGTGGACGAAGCCATCGAATTTTTTGCGGATGAAAAGCCCATACGCAATGCCATACAGCCTTTACAGGATGTGGGGCTGGGCTATATCAAACTGGGTCAGAGCAGCGACACCTTAAGCGGTGGTGAAGCACAAAGGGTAAAACTGGCCAGCTTTTTAGGTAAGGGAAAAGGGATGGGCAATATGCTATTCGTTTTTGACGAGCCTACCACCGGGCTACATTTTCATGACATCAAAAAACTGCTGACTTCCTTCCAGGCATTGATTGAACAGGGGCATTCACTGATTGTTATTGAGCACAATACGGATGTATTAAAATCAGCGGACTGGATCATCGATTTGGGACCGGAAGCAGGCGATGTGGGAGGAAATCTGGTATATGCGGGTGTTCCGGAAGGTATCCGCAAAATAAAGGAAAGCCATACCGGTAAATTCCTCTGATTGGATTGTTTACCTAAGCCTGTCAGCACTTTTTACCAGTTGCTCATCTTTGTAAATACCCCTGATAGCGAGAAACAGTGTAACCGGAACCAAAAAAGAAATAATGGCACCCAGGTCATAGGTCCAGTCTGATGGAATGAATTTCTTGATTTGGTAGAAATAAAAAACAATGGTAAGTACCGATACCAGGCAAATTGCCATAGCAATTTTCAATTGCATATTTCTGTCCCTGTATAAAAAAATGGTCACCAATGAAGCTATGGCTACTGCTACAACAAGCAGCATCAGGAATACATTACTCATACCGGTAAAATGCTGGAACTGTTTTACATTCTCCACCAGTATATTGCCACTGAAAAAAGAGAATTTAAGGGAAAGCAAAGCCAGCAATGCTGCAGCTAATAACCAAAGTGTTTGTATTCGTTGAATCATATTGGTTTGTTTAGAATAGCAATGAAAGTAATTGAAATATATTAACTGCAGGTAATACAGGCAATAAGTTCATTCCCGGTTCCTTGTAAAACTGCAATGTATACCGGTTTTATCCCATTTCCGGATACAGCACAAATTGTGTCATAAATTCATTCACTTCTTTTTTCAATGATGCCAGTATCGCAGCACTATCTGCATTCATCAATGCACGGTCGATGACATCTACAATAAAGGGCATATGCGTTTCTTTCATACCACGGGTAGTAATGGAAGGTACGCCCAATCGGATACCTGATGTTACGAAAGCACTTTTGTCATCATAGGGAACCATATTCTTATTGGCAGTAATATCAGCGATAACCAGCGCCTGTTCTGCTTTCTTACCACTGATATTTTTATTCCTGAGATCGATTAATACGAGGTGATTATCTGTTCCGCCACTGATGATTTGATAATCTCTGGCAACCAATTCTTTGGCCAAAGCCTGTGAATTTTTAATTACCTGGTTTGCATACACGGTAAATTCGTCACTCAGGATTTCTCCGAAAGCAACCGCTTTTGCAGCAATTACGTGTTCGAGAGGGCCTCCCTGTGTACCGGGAAATACAGCCATATCGATCAGGTTACTCATCATGCGGATATTACCCTTTATATCTTTCAGTCCGTAAGGATTTTCAAAATCTTTCCGCATCATAATGATTCCGCCCCTCGGTCCCCGTAGGGTTTTGTGAGTTGTTGAGGTAACAAAATGACAATGATCAAAAGGATCATTCAATAATTTTTTGGCAATCAATCCGGCAGGGTGTGCAATATCAGCCATTACCAGTGCGCCGACTTCATCAGCTACTTTACGAATCCTTGCATAATCCCAGTCGCGGCTATACGCACTGGCACCACAATAAATGAGTTTGGGTTTTACTTCCCTTGCCTTTGCTTCAAGCATTTCATAGTCTACCAAACCTTCTTCACGCGTAACACCATAAAAATGGGGCGTATATAATTTACCACTGTAATTCACTGCAGAACCATGGGTGAGGTGGCCGCCCATACTCAGGTCAAGTCCCAAAGTTGCATCACCGGGTTGCAAAACGGCCAGTGCTAAAGCAGCATTTGCCTGGGCACCACTATGGGGTTGTACATTGGCATATTCAATTCCGAAAATTTCTTTTAAACGATCAATAGCCAGTTGCTCTGTCTGGTCAACAATCTCACACCCTGCATAATACCTTCTTCCAGGATATCCTTCTGCATATTTATTGGTCATTACATTACCCATAGCCTGCATCACCTGGAGACTTGTAAAATTTTCGGAAGCGATTAGTTCAATGCCGCGGCGCTGTCTTTCCAGTTCTTCTTTAATCAAGCCAAAAACCAGGGTATCTCTTTGCATAAGTAAAGATTTTTGACAAAGATACGGTACACTATATACGTGACAAGTTTCCAGGAATAAATCTAACGATAGCTGTTTTTAGGAGTGAAATGTTCAACAAATCAGCAATTAGATACAAAAAAGACAAAATTTGACCCTCTGAAAAGCCCTTCCTGTTAAAATTCTTGGCTGATAGTCAGATTTTCCTATTTTCGACCTCTTGAAAACCCTGATGGCAGTTGAATGTAAAGCGTGTTTCTAAGGAAAATCGGTTTTCAATACTAAATGTCCCCAATGAAAGCAATTATACCGGTTGCAGGTGCTGGAACGAAACTTAGGCCGCATACATATACCCAACCAAAAGCATTGATTCCTATTGCTGGTAAAACCATTCTCAGTTTTATTGTTGACCAGCTTCGGGAAGCCGATATCAAAGAATTCATTTTCATTGTTGGTTACCTGGGTGAAAAAATACAGGATTATGTAAAACAGACCTATCCTGACCTGATCACCCATTTTGTTTTCCAAAATGAAAGGCAGGGAACGGGGCACGCCATAGAACTCACCAAAAATATAGTGGGAGAAGACGAGGTATTTGTGGTATTGGGAGACACCATTTGCGAATACGACGTTAAGGAAGTAGTCAACAGTCCCTATAGCATGCTCGGTATTAAGAAAGTGGATGACCCCAGAAATTTTGGCGTTGCCACTATTGGAGAAGATGGCTTTATTGAGCAGTTAGTAGAAAAACCCGCCATACCCAAAAGTAATATGGCATTGGTAGGCTTGTACAAAATCAAAGAGTCGCATTTTCTTTTTGAATGCCTGCACCACCTCTTTGCTCAGGACATCAAAACTTTTGGTGAATACAACCTGACCGACGCCCTGGAATGCATGATCAAACGTGGCGCAAAATTCCAGTCCTTTAAGGTTAAGAACTGGTTCGACTGCGGCAAAAAAGAAACCCTGCTCGAAAGCAATGCCACTTTATTAAAAAAAGTAGGGGGGAATGTAACAGAGGTACATGACTATAAGGATACGATTATTTTACCACCGGTAAGCATTGCGCCGGGTTGTGATATTTCCAACTCTATCATTGGCCCGCATGTGGCCATTGGTGCCAATACCACTATTAAGCACTCTATTGTAAGGGACAGCATTATCGGATCCTATACCTCTCTTTTTGAAGTGGTACTGGATAATTCATTAATTGGCAGTGACGCATCAGTAAAGGGATTGAGCCGGAGTCTCAATATTGGGGATAATACCGAAATTGATTTCGGATAGTAACGCATGAATACATTTCAGCTCTCCCTGCTAACAAAGGATGTACCTCAACCCTTTCGCAACTCTTTTAATTCAGACCTGGCTGCAGTAACCACCAAACGGTGTTTAACCCCAACCTTTAGCGCATAATTCTTTTTTCCATGGCTCACAGGAAAGTCAAAGCAGACGGGGTAGTTGTATGCGGCAATGTGCGCGTGTATTACCTCTAATACATCACTACCGAATGGAGTGGTGGTATCTTTCATTTCAGTGAATCCGCCAATGATGATACCTGCCAGGTCTTTCAGCATACCCGCTCTTTGCAATTGTATCATCATCCGGTCGATATGGTAAATGTATTCGCCCACGTCTTCCAGAAACAATATTTTACCCTTTGTTTGAAAACCCGAGACACTGCCAATCAGATGAGCCACCAATGAAAGGTTCCCCCCAATTAACAGTCCTTCTCCTTTTCCCGGACGGTTTAACGGGTGCGGAGCGCAGGAATAGGAACTGATATTACCCTTTAACGCTTTTCGCAGCGATTGTACATATTCCTTTTTATGGGCGCCCCCATTAAAGGCTGCTGCCATAGGTGCATGCAGGGAAGCCGTTTGCAGTTGCTGAAACAGGTGTGCGTGTAAAACGGTAATGTCACTAAAACCAATCAGCCATTTGGGATTTTTACGGAACCGGGTGAAATCCAGTTGGTCGATGATACGGCTCATGCCATACCCGCCCCTACCAAATAAAATGGCTTTCACGGCAGGATTGTCCAGCATAACCTGAAAATCGGCCAGTCGCTCAGCATCTGTTCCTGAAAAATAATGAAACTGGTTACCGAGGGTATTTCCGATAAGCACCCGATAGCCCCATTCCTGCAAAACACGGATACAGGTAGCCGCTTTGGCTTTGGGCATATAACCGGATGGGCAAACGATACCAATGGTATCGCCCTTTTTGAGATAAGGAGGAATCAGAACCATTGGGCAATATTACAAAAGGGAATTTACAATGCCCGTTACGCTTACCGCATGAATGCTTATTTTTGCAGACTTTCCGCTAAAGGATACGAATAACAGCAATGGATACGCCAAAAAGATACCTGATAACCTCCGCCCTGCCCTACGCCAATGGCTTAAAACACATTGGACACCTGGCGGGCGCCTACCTCCCTGCCGATACCTATGTACGTTACCTGAAAGCACAGAAACGGGATGTGGTTTTTGTATGCGGCAGTGATGAACACGGTACCGCCATTCCTATCCAGGCTACCAAAGAGGGAACTACTGCCAGGGCCATCATTGATAAGTACCATCCCATCATGGAACAGAATTTCCGTGACCTGGGAATTGAATTTGATATTTACCACAGAACCAGTGACCCTTTACACCATACCACGGCCCAGGAATTCTTTACCAAACTGAATGACAATGGTGACCTGGAGATTAAAGAAACAGAACAATATTTTGATACGGAAGCCAATAGCTTTCTCGCTGACCGATACATTAAAGGAACCTGTCCCAATTGCGGATTTGATAGTGCCTATGGTGACCAGTGTGAAAACTGTGGCAAAAGCCTCAGCCCCGATGAACTGATTAATCCGGTAAGCACACTAAGTGGCAATACACCCGTTAAAAAAACAACCAAACACTGGTACCTGCCATTGAACAGGCATGAAGATTTTTTAAGGGAATGGATCCTGAAGGAACATGCCAATGACTGGAGAAGCACCGTGTTAGGACAGTGCAAAAGCTGGATTGATGGTGGTTTACAGCCCCGTGCGGTGACCCGCGACCTTGACTGGGGTGTTCCCCTGCCGAAATCCGTGGAAGGGGGTGAAGGGAAGGTTCTGTACGTTTGGTTCGATGCCCCCATCGGTTACATCAGTGCCACCAAACAATGGGCTATCAACAATGGCAAAGACTGGAGGCCTTATTGGGAAGACAAGGAAACCAAACTCGTTCATTTTGTAGGAAAGGACAATATTGTTTTTCACTGCATCATCTTTCCTGTGATGCTGAAACTGCATGGCAATATCTTACCTGAAAATGTTCCTGCCAACGAGTTCATGAACCTGGAGGGTGATAAGATGAGCACCAGTCGCAATTGGAAACTGGAGATGCAGGATTACCTTGATGACTTCGTCAATAAAGAAAATGGGGGCAGCCAGATGGCTGACGTATTGCGTTATTACCTTACCCAGATTGCACCCGAAACCAAAGACAGTGAATTTACCTGGCAGGGATTCCAGGACGCCAATAACAGTGAACTGGTGAGCATCTTCGGTAATTTTGTGAACCGGGCACTGGTACTGATGCATAAATTGTGTAAAGGAAAAGTGCCGGCATTACATACATCTGCTTTAACTGAACTGGATAACAGCACTATTGTTGAAATAAGCGCTGCCAAAGAAAAAGTGGAATCACTGCTGGAACAGTACAGGTTTAGGGATGCCCTTTTTGAAGTCATTAACCTGGCCCGAACCGGTAACCAGTACATGCAGAAAAAAGAACCCTGGATAGCAGCTAAACAACTGGGTGAAAATGGTGCGCCCACAATGGAAGCACAACAATCCATTGACAACACGCTGCACATTTGTTTACAGCTTTGCGCCAACCTGGCCATCCTCATCAATCCTTTCCTGCCTTTTACTGCCAGGAAAATGTGCTACCTGATGAAAGTGGTTGATAAGATGCTTGACTGGGAAAATGCAGGAAAGCTGAAATTGTTGAGTGTGGGATATTCACTCCGGCCGCCGGAATTATTATTCAGAAAAATTGAGGATACAGAAATTGCTTACCAATTAGAAAAACTAAAATCAGCCTCCTTACAAAAGGCATCCTCTGTAATGGAAAACACTAAAAAAGCCATGGAAGAAAATAAAGCTACTGAAGCAGAAAAAATACAATCCCCTGTTAAACCAGAAATTATTTTTGATGATTTTGCCAAAATAGATTTGCGCGTGGGGACGATTGTAAGTGCTGAAAAAGTGGAAAAGGCTGATAAATTATTAAAACTTGCCGTAGATCTGGGATTTGAAACCAGAACGATTGTTTCGGGTATTGCCCTTCATTTCAAACCTGAGGAGATAGTGGGCAAGCAGGTAACAGTGGTGGTAAACCTGGCACCCAGAAAAATGCGCGGTATCGAAAGTAACGGAATGATATTAATGGCAGAGGATGCTGATGGGAAGTTACATTTTATCCATCCGGAACAAAGCATCACGCCGGGATCCGGCGTTAGTTAAGAATAGGTTGTGGAAAGTTGACAACTTTCCACAACCTATTACATTATCCCTGGTTATCGAAGCTGACACATTCTTTCAGTTCTCTCTCCGAATAGGCATAGCCGTATTGTTTCAGCACATCATCCGGTACACCATTCCACTGGTTGGGAGCATTACCTACATAACCCAGGTCCTTAACACCCAATTCTGAAGTATAAAAACCTGTTGTAACCAGGTCCCGCATTTTATTAAAGAAGGCAACCCCCTGCTTCATATCAGCCTTTGCCTTTTCCGGATAGGCAATCTGGTCAACCATGGCAATCTGTTGTTTGGCATCACAATCCACAAAGGCTTTGTCGAACTGTTTAAAACACTGCATATCCAGCCAGCGCAATCCACCTCTCAGCGGGGTTTGGTGTTCGGGCATGTCTTTCACAATAAACTCGATGAAATCCGGGACTTTGGCTTCTGAAGCACTGCCGCTAACGGCATCTTTTGGCATGATGATGTCGCCTAAAACAGTGATGGTAGCCATTTCATGCGCAGTGAAAAATTTATCCTGTGCATTGATTTTTTTCAGGGAATCTTTTTCCTCCTGCATCCTGTCTTCCAGGGAAGCATCCGGTGATGCGGCGATGGCTTTCTTGTCGCTATTTTTACAGGCTTCTATCAGCACACCGGAACCCACTGTTCCGATTAGTAAAGTTTTTATCGATTTTCTTCTGTCCATAATTTCTAATATTATCAGGATGTAAAGAATGTAGGATTGTTAAATGTTTTGTTTTTTCATTTCTTCAATGATGTACTCTGAGGTACGCATGGACAGGGCAAGGATGGTCCAGGTGATGTTTTTATCCGCCTGTGATACAAACTGGCTGCCATCTACACAGAATAGCGTTTTACAATCGTGTGCCTGGCTCCATTTATTCAAAGCAGAATTTTTCCTGTCATTACCCATTCTTACGGTTCCTGCCTCATGAATGATGTTACCGGGATTATTGAGACCATAATTGTTTTTTTCAGTATCCTCTCCTCCCCAGGTAATCACAGCGCCCATATTGTGCAGTATTTCCTTAAAGGTTTCCTTCATATGCTTCGCCTGCTTAATCTCATATTCTGAATGGTTGGTATGGAATCGCAACACAGGAATGCCAAATTTGTCAACCACTTTCGGGTCAATCTCGCAATAGTTATTGATATTGGCCACTGCTTCTCCCCTTCCGGCCATTCCTACACCTGCACCATAAAAGAAACGGACATCTTCTTTCAAAGAAGCACCATAACCACCGGATTCTTTTGTCTTACCATTCACCTGGAACTTACCATTCTGACCCTGCATACCCATACCAAAACCATAGGCAGGCTGGCCCATTCCACCCCAGTATTCTATATGATAACCCCGGGGAAAATCCAGTTTCTTATTGTCCAGCCACCAGGGTGTATACACGTGCATACCACCCACCCCGTCTTCATTGTATCGCTTACGGCCAAACAATTGGGGTAACACACCACCAATGGCAGCACCGGTTGAATCGTGCAGGTATTTTCCCACCACATTACTGTCATTGGCCAGCCCATTGGGATGACGGGTAGATTTTGAATTGAGCAGAAGCCTGGCTGTTTCACAGGTACTGGCGGCCAGAATCACCACACGACCACTTACCTGGTATTCCATCATATCGGTCTTGTCTACATAAGAGATACCTGTTGCCAATCCATCGGCATTGGTAATCACTTCCCGCGCCATGGCATTGGTGATGACATCAATGTTTCCGGTAGATACTGCCGGTTTAATGAGTACCGAAGAAGAAGAAAAATCACCATATACCTTACAACTCCTGTTACACTGGGCACAATAGAAACAAGCCCCTCTTTCTTCATTTATTTTTTTGGTTAAGATCGACAAACGGGAAGGGATAACAGGTATACCCAGTCCGGTTGCTGACTTTTTAATCATCAGCTCATGCAAACGGGGTTTGGGGGCAGGGAGAAAAATACCATCGGGATCATTGGGCAATCCTTCATTGGATCCAAATACACCAATGAGTTTGTCTATTTTATCGTAATAAGGTTTTACATCATCATAACTGATGGGCCAGTCATCTCCCAGTCCATCAATGCTCCTGCGTTTAAAATCTTTGGGGCCAAAACGTAGAGAGATCCTGCCCCAGTGATTGGTTCTTCCTCCAATCATACGGGCCCGCCACCAGTCCCACTTAGCACTGCCTTCCGCCATGGTATAGGGTTCGCCATCTATTTCCCATCCCCAGTAACAACCATCAAAATCGCCAAATGGGCGAAACTTGGTACTGGCTCCCCTTCTGGGTGATTCCCAGGGATTTTTTAATTGCGAGGAATTTTTGGCAGGATCATAATCGGGACCTGCTTCGATGAGACATACTTTTAATCCGGCTTTTGACAAAACATAGGCAGCCATACCTCCCCCGGCACCAGAGCCTACTATAACCGCATCATATTTTTTGGTTTGCTTTTTGATCTGCAGATCTCCCATATGGCATTAATTGTGTTTGATGTGAATGAGGAAATAAATGTAAGCTATTTCACCTGTTTCAAAAAGAGTTTTGGATAAATACACTGGCATTCAGGATTGTCTGTTAAACAAGGCCTTATGCGGCAGGGCAATCTGGGGACTAAAGTCCCTTTTTAAATCATTTTCTCTTTTCCCCGATCTGAAGATCGGGGCAAAGATTGTGGGAGATTTTACTTTTTGCTTTTACAGATTGTTATAAAAATGCTGTTCATCTTTTTTATAATTGAATTGTCAGAGATTTATTCATAAGGAATATGCCTGTTTCAACTTTTACCAGATGCTGAAGCGTATGGTTTTAGAAAACACCCCTTAACTTAATGCAGGACTAAAGTCCCGAGAGTATTTTGTCTTAGCCCCCTAAATGACTGGACTGTTTTTAAAAATCAGTTTAGAAGACTGGATTAACTACAGTAACAACCTTTCCCCTGCGCTTCAGCGTAGGGTTTACAAAACTCCCTTAACGCAATTCGGGACTTGAATCCCACCAGTGAAGTGAAGCTTGGATCAACTACTGTAACAACCTTTCCCCTGCGCTTCAGCGCAGGGTTTACAAAACTCCCTTAACGCAATTCGGGACTTGAATCCCACCAGTGAAGTGAAGGCTACATTAACTGCAGCAACCACTTTTCCCCTGCGCTTCAGCGCAGGGTTTACTAAACTCCCTTAACGCAATTCGGGACTTTAGTCCCGCGAGTGCTTTGAAGGTTGGATTAACTGCAGCAACCACTTTTCCCCTGCGATTCAGCGCTGGGTTTACAAAACCCCCTTAACGCAATCCGGGACTTGAATCCCACCAGTGAAGTGAAGGCTACATTAACTGCAGCAACCACTTTTCCCCTGCGCTTCAGCGCAGGGTTTACAAAACTCCCTTAACGCAATTCGGGACTTTAGTCCCGCGAGTGAAGTGAAGGCTGGATTAACTGCAGCAACCACTTTTCCCCTGCGCTTCAGCGCAGGGTTTACAAAACTCCCTTAACGCAATCCGGGACTTTAGTCCCGCGAGTGCTTTGAAGCTTGGATCAACTACAGTAAAAACCCTTACCCTGCGCTTCAGCGCAGGGTTTGCAAAACTCCCTTAACGCAATTCGGGACTTTAGTCCCGCAAGTGCTTTGAAGGTTGAGAGAAAATTCCGGGTACTAATACCTATTGTACAGCATCCAGGTTTACCCTTATTTTATCAAAAAATGCCTTATACAAAAGTTTGTATCCATTTGGTCTGGTCAACCAAATACCGGCAGCCGCTACTAACCAAGCCCATCAGGGGATTGCTCTTTGACCATATTCGGAAAAACGCTTATGAAAAGAAAATTCATATCGACAGACTCAATGGACACGTGGACCATGTCCATTGCCTTATCTGGCTAAAGCCCGGACAAACCTTGCAGAAAATCGTACAACTCATCAAAGGGGAATCGGCCCACTGGTTCAATTTGCAGCCAGGTTTTACTAGGACAAAACTTTACTGGCAAGAGGAGTATTTTGCCATTTCTGTTAGTGAATCAATCATTCCCAAAGTAAGGGCTTATATAGATAACCAGGAAGTACATCACAAAAATAAAAGTTATGCAATAGAATACCAGGAAATCATGAGAAAATATGGTTTTCAGGAAGACTGAAAAATCTGTGGACTATGGAAACCGTTTTTTCTGAAAGTGTCTTCGAATGCCCCACTTACTAATCAATGAAGCCACATAAATGTGGCTTCATTGATTATTTTAAATACCTATTCAGTTTAACTACAGCCCATGCTGTTTCCACAATTCAGGCATTTGTAACAGGTACCGCTTCTGATGGTGATGTGTCCGCAGGTATTACAGGCGGGTGCATCACTCTGCATGTTTTTGGCAGCGGCATTCACTGCATCCATCCCTGTTTCTGTTCTGGTTACTGAGGCAGTGGCGGCTCTTTGTAACTTTTGTGGCTGGGTGGTTGCAGGCGTAGCGTTGGGAGACGCTCCGGTTACCCTGATACTGCTCAACTCTGGTTTACCCAGGTAAGTAGTTTCTCCATCGCCTTCACCCGTATTACCGATGGAAGGCTTATCTATTACATGCACCAGGTCAGTCCTTCCCAGGTATTCAAATGCCAGCGCACGGAATACAAAATCTACCAGTGAAGTGGTGGTCTTGATGTTCGGATGGTCTACCATACCTGAAGGTTCAAATTTGGTAAACACAAATTTCTCTACAAACTCTTCCAGCGGTACACCATATTGCAGGCCTACAGAAATGGCAATGGCAAAGCAGTTCATAAAACTGCGGAGGGTAGAACCTTCCTTGGCCAGATCGATAAATATTTCTCCCAATGTACCATCACCGTATTCGCCGGTGCGGAGAAAAATAACCTGACCGCCAATTTTGGCTTTCTGGGTAAAGCCCCTTCTTTTGGCCGGCAGGGATTTCTTTTCTACTATACCTGATAAGGCTCTCTTGAATTGTGTGTCGGTAGAAGCCTGCATACGCTTTTGCACTTCTTCCAGTAATTCATCCACAGTGAGTTTACTAAGGTCCACAATATGTGATTCAGCCGCGGCCATCACTTCAACTGCTTCTTCTGCCTCCTCTGTGGCATCGGCTTTCTTCTTCTTGTCTGACTTATTGCTCAAAGGCTGGCTCAATTTAGAGCCATCGCGGTAGAGGGCATTGGCTTTCAGACCCAGCTTCCAGCTTAGCATATAGCAATCGGCAATTTCTTCTACCTTTGCTTCGTGTGGAAGATTAATGGTTTTGGAAATGGCACCGCTAAGGAATGGCTGGCAGGCTGCCATCATCCGGATATGTCCGTAAGCGTGTATATATCTTTCTCCTTTCTTACCACATTTATTGGCACAATCAAAAACGGGCAGATGGGCATCTTTCAGGTAGGGTGCCCCTTCAATGGTCATGGTTCCGCACACATAGTCATTGGCAGCATCTATCTGTTCTTCAGTAAATCCTAATTCTTCCAGCAGGTTGAAATTCCAGTCGGCATATTGTGCTTCGGCAAAACCTAAACGTTGCATACACTCATCGCCAAGTGTAAAACGGTTGAAAATGAATCCTATCTCAAAAGCAGATTTAGCCGCCCCGTTTAGTTTCTCGATTTCTTTGTCAGAAAACCCTTTCTCTTTCAAAGTAATCGGATTAATGTAGGGAGCCCCTTCAAAGCTGGCAGCACCTACGGCATATTTCTCCATGGCAGCCGCTTCCTGGGGATTGTATCCCAGGTTACGCAGGGCCTGTGGCACTGACTGGTTGATGATTTTGAAATATCCGCCACCACTCAGTTTTTTGAATTTTACCAAAGCAAAATCAGGCTCTACACCGGTAGTATCGCAATCCATAACCAATCCGATGGTGCCTGTGGGGGCAATTACGGTTGTTTGTGCATTTCGGTAGCCATATTTTTCTCCTAACTGTACCGCTTCATCCCATGCCCTGGTTGCTGCTTTCAGCATATTATCAGGGCAGTATTTGGCCTGTATTCCCTGGGGCTTTATTTCAATGCCAACATAAGCATCTTCCGCATCATAGGCAGCAGCGCGGTGGTTACGCATTACGCGAAGCATGTCCTCCTTATTCTCTTCATATTTGGCAAATGCACCCAGGAAGGCCGCCATTTCTGCGGAGGTCTTGTAGGCAACACCGGTCATAATAGCTGAAATCGCGCCTGCTATGCCACGAGCCTCTTCGCTGTCATAGGGAATACCGCTCACCATCAGCATAGAACCCAGGTTGGCAAAGCCAAGACCCAGTGTACGATAATCATATGACAATTGCGCTACCTCTTTGGAGGGGAACTGGGCCATCAGAACGGATATCTCCAGTACCGTAGTCCATAAGCGGGTAGTGTATTCAAATCCTTCGATATCGAAGACATTGTTTTCTTCGGTATGGAATTGACGCAGGTTGATAGATGCCAGGTTACAGGCTGTATTATCCAGGAACATGTATTCTGAACAAGGGTTGGAAGCATTGATGCGACCTCCCTTTGGACAGGTATGCCATTCATTAATGGTGGTATCGTACTGGGTTCCGGGATCGGCACAGCGCCAGGCTGCATGAGAAATCTTCTCCCAAACCTCACGTGCGGGAATCTTTTTCATCACCCTGCCATCGGTACGGGCTTTCAGTTCCCAATCAGCATCTTCTTCCAATGCTTTAAAGAAAGAATTGGGTATACGTACAGAGTTATTGGAATTCTGACCTGAAACAGTTGCATAGGCTTCTCCTTCATAGCTATTGTCATAGCCGGCAGCCACAAGGGCCGCCACTTTATCTTCTTCCGCAACCTTCCAGCCAATGAATTCCATCACTTCGGGGTGATCGAGGTCCAGACAAACCATTTTGGCTGCCCTGCGGGTGGTACCGCCGCTTTTAATGGCACCGGCTGCACGGTCACCGATTTTCAAAAAGCTCATCAGGCCACTGGAGGTTCCCCCGCCACTTAGTTTTTCCCCACCACCCCTTATTTGGGAGAAGTTGGTGCCCACACCTGAGCCGTATTTGAAGATACGGGCTTCCCTTGTCCAAAGGTCCATGATGCCACCCTCATTCACCAAATCGTCGCTGACGCTTAAGATAAAACAGGCATGGGGTTGGGGACGCTCGTATGCGTTGGATGATTTTTTTAGTTTGTTGTCCTTGGGATCCACGAAGTAGTGGCCCTGAGGTTTACCTGTTATGCCATAGCTTTCGTGTAAGCCGGTATTGAACCATTGGGGAGAATTGGGTACACAGGCCTGGTTAAGGATGCTGTAAACCAGTTCATCATAGAATACAACTGCGTCCTGTCCGGAAGCAAAGTATCCATTCCGCTCACCCCATACCCGCCAGCAATTAGCCATACGGTGGGCCACCTGCTTAACGCTGGTTTCCCTGCCTACAGACCCGTCCGGCTGTGGCACACCCGCTTTTCGAAAATATTTTTGAGCCAGGATATCTGTGGCAATCTGGCTCCACTGTCTGGGAACCTCCACATTATTCATCTCAAATACTTTCTCTCCGTTTGGATTTTTGATTACACTGTCACGGTAATCGTATTCAAACATATCGAATGGACTAAGTCCATCCTTTGTAAAGCGGCGACTGAACTGTAAGCCTTTGGTTGAGCGAGGTTTAGACATATAACTGTGCTATTTAACAGGGTTTTTCATAACTGGGGCCAGATTAACGAATTGTTAAGTGGTTGACGAAAATATCTTTCCATTCTCAGAATCCAAGGCCTGAAATATCAACACCTTGTGGAAAAGGAAGGTTTGTTTTTCCACAGCCCAAATCCCTGTTGCATTTGCGGGAATATGCACAGCTGTAGAAAGATTTTTAAAAAAAAATCGGGGAATACCGGATAAATTTTCGTAAATGTTGTTATCCAGACTGAAAGCGCTGATAGCCCCAAAATATAGCCAAAAAATTTCCTGGATAAACAAAGGTCCTTTATGCTTCAACTATCTCTAAAATGGCAATTCACCCCTTCAACATATAGTAAATAATAACCTATCTTTCAGGTTGGTAGATAATCGACCGCTGAATAGCACCTTAAACAAAAAAAAATCTGCATTTTTGCAGGATACAGATATTTGTCAGTAAATGAAGCAGGACTTATACAATCAGTTTGTTAGTAAGAAAAAGGCGGGTAAAAAATCGTTTGCCGTATTGATTGATCCTGACAAAGTAGACAATGGCAAAATAGACCAGTTATTGAAACTGTCAACCGATGCACAGGTTGATTATTTTTTTGTAGGCGGCAGTCTGGTTATCTCAAGTCACCTGGATGAGTGTATCCAACAGATTAAGGCCAGTTCACCCATTCCCGTATTATTGTTTCCGGGCTCTCCTTCGCAGGTTAGCAAATTTGCAGATGCCCTTTTATACCTTTCTCTGATATCCGGACGCAATCCTGAATTACTAATTGGGCAACACGTGATCAGTGCTCCCTTTGTTAAAAAAAGCGGACTGGAAATAATGCCCACCGGCTATATGGTAATTGATGGTGGAGCTCCAACTACCGTTTCCTATATCTCTAATGCAACGCCCATCCCCGCAGATAAAAATGAGATTGCCATGTGCACCGCAATGGCAGGTGAAATGCTGGGAATGAAACTTATTTACATGGATGCGGGCAGTGGTGCCAAAAGGCCCATTACGGAAGAGATGATTTCCATTGTATCGCGGCATATCGAAATTCCCCTGATTATTGGTGGGGGTATTACCGAACCTGAAAAAGCATACCTCAATTGCAAGGCTGGTGGTGATATTATAGTAGTAGGCAATGCCATTGAAAAAGATATTTCCCTGATTAAAGAAATCAGTAATGCCGTACACAGTGTTCCTGTGACTGTTTAGGTTAGCGCATTTTTTTCAATTATTCCTACTTTCAGATTTGTGTTGACAATCATTATTCCTTTCATTATGTAATGCAAAATACACAAAAGCTATTTTGCCTATCTACCGATATATTCTGTACTATAACAGCTTTTGGAATGGCTGCATTTTACAAAATGTACCTTTTTATTCCATGCAGATTATGTTTGTTTATACTATTTACCTAAATGGATATGGGTATAGGGAAATTGTGTTCATTTCCCGTTTAATTCAAAAGAAATAATACCATGAATGATACATAGATAACCCTTACTTTCCGGAATAAAAGTATATACCCGATTAGAAGTAAGTTCTTTGCCAGCAGTTATTTACTAGCCATATGCAAAAAAAGGCAGTAATTACCTAAGGCTTGACGTGTCCACCCTGGATGGGGTCTCCTTTCCGCTCACAATACCACGTGAACTCAATGCAATGGACTTGATGATCATGGCCATATTTTCCATATCCAGTGTACCTATCTCATCACTGGCCTTGTGGTAGTTAGGCTCATTATCCATTTTTGAGGTTGATATGGTATGTGCCGGTACACCTAACCTTGCAAGGGTGGCATTATCGGAACGATAAAAAAGATTCTGTGTGGTATAGGGATCCGGATAAAATGTAAAACCTGTGCCTTCCAGGTTGGCTTGAAGTAGCTTACCCATATCCGTTTTCTCATACCCGGTAATGTAAGCCGAGTTTCTTCCCCATTTACTTTCCGTACCAATCATTTCTATGTTGAACATAGCTTTTACATCCTCAGGATTGAACTGGCGGGAAAAATAGGTTGCTCCAAAGCCGCCCACTTCCTCTGCTGTGAAAGTGGCAAAAATCAGGGTACGTTCATTATTGTTGAGTTCCTTGAAGTATTTGGCCAGCATGATTACTGCCGTAGTCCCTGCAGCGTCATCATTCGCACCGTTAAATATGGAATCTGTCAATACATTTCCCTGCCTGTCTTTTCCCACAATTCCCAGGTGGTCGTAATGCCCGGAGAAAATGACAAATTCATTTTTTTTGCTTTTACCGGGAAGGATGCCCACCACATTGGCCAGTTTTTGTTCCGTAAAACTGTGTTGGGCGTTTATGCTGAATTGCACAGGTGATTTGGTGGTTAACACAAATACCGTGCTGTATGCTGAAGAGTATAATTGTGTTTTAAAACGGGTAAGGTTACTGAAAATCCGGGAAAAACTGCTGTCTACCAGTACCAGATAATTGCGGGCCGGATTCAAATATTTTCTCGCATCTGTCATTAAATTGCTACCGGCAGCAATGGTTACTTTTTCAAATCCGGATTTCTCCGTAATGTTTACCTCGGGTTTAGTGGTAAACACAATTACATTTTTTTCATCCTGTTGCTCGCCATCCAGGGTGCAGGAGGCACTGATAAACCTGGGTCTTACCATTGAGAAGGATTGCAGGTAAGAACCACTATTCTTTAGGGTTTGTAATCCTGTTTTCGCAAATTCTCCTGCAATAAAAGCTGCGGCTTTGTCGATACCGGGGGTAAAAGTCCTTCTTCCCTCCATGTCATCTGCCGATAATATTTTTTCGATTCGCTCTACTTCTTTGGCATTAATGATTGCCTCAACCTGCTGGCCATTGCCAATAATGAATGAGGAAGCCGTTACCAATACTAAAAAGACTTTTTTCATACTAAAAATTTTTGAAAATATTTGAGACAGACAGCTTAAACCGATATGGGTATGCTTATTCGGAAAAAAAACTGCAGGAAAAACAAGGTAAACGTTCATCCTGCAGCAGTATATTCCTGTATTCTGGTACATTATTAAAGACTCATCATCTCCTTGAATTTAACCGTTTGTCTGCGGCTAACTTCAATTTTTTCTCCCCCCTTCAAATCAACCAGCAAACCTCCGTTAAAATAAGGTTCTATCTTTTCAATCCAGCGAAGATTAATGATGTGTTTTCTGTTGGCACGAAAAAACATTCTTTCATCCAGTCTTTCTTCCAGTGCATTCAGCGATTTAAGGATTAAGGGTTTATGGGTACTGAAAAATACTTTGGCATAGTTACCCACACTCTCAAATAGCCTTATTTCTCCCAGTTTTACAAACCAGCATCGTTCACCATCCTTTACAAACACCTGGTCAAATTCGGTCAAAGGGCCACGGTTCAATCCGTTGATACCCACGTTCTCCTTAAATATTTCGGCCTGTAATTTTTGAATGGCGTCTGATAGTCGCTTGGGTTCAATGGGTTTGAGCAGGTAATCCAGGGCATTTACCTCAAAAGCTTTGATGGCATACTCATCATAAGCTGTGGTAAAGATTACCCTTGGTGCTTTTTCCACTTCCGCCAATAAATCAAATCCTGTTTTACCGGGCATCTGTATGTCCAGGAAAATCAGTTCCGGATTCAGGGACTCAATTTTTTCTATGCCTTCGTCCACATTAGCCGCTTCTTCAATTACTTCGATATCGGCGTGGTCCTGCAATAATTTTTTCAACTCATTGCGGGCCAGTCTTTCATCATCAATGATTATCGCTTTGATAGCCATAATTAAAATTTATAGATAGTAGTTAAGGTTTTCTTTCCAGGTTAAGGGGCATGATTACACGGGCTTCCACCATGTCGTCTTCATTATCCCGAATGGCAAAAGTAGCTTTTCCTCCGAAAAGTAGCGCCAGTCTGTTACGGGTGCTATTAATGCCAAAACCATCCACATTACTGGACTTTCCATTCAGGTGACCGGTATTCTGCACAATGAGTTCATGGTGGTTCCCCCGATAGTCTGAAATCACCCGAACGAGACCCCCATCTTTCCTTTTGCTGATACCATGTTTGATGGCATTCTCTACCAGTGTCTGCAACATCATGGGTGGAACAGGCTGGTCGAGGGTATCCTCGTCAATATCATATTCCACTTGCAATCTGTCCTCAAATCGAATATGCTCCAGGGCAAGGTAATCTTTTACAATATTGAGCTCTCTTTCAAAAGGTACTGTTTCCATCTTCTCAGCCTGCATGCTGCTCCTGAGAATATTACTTAGTTCGGTTATGGCAGTTCTGGCCCTTTCAGGGTTTTCATCTACCAGTGCCCTGATACTATTCAGCGCATTAAAAATGAAATGGGGATTGATGTGGGATTTGATGGTTTTCAATTCCAGTTCTTTAACCAGGCTTTCCAGTTTCACCTTTTGAATTTCGGTAGTAGTACCCAATTCTACATAATGCCAGATATAATAAATGGAAATCCAAACCAAAATCAGGGGAGAATCCAGGATGAGGTTGGCCAGGAATCGCTTTTCAACCGAAACCTTGATTTTGGGATTGTACAGTTCCAGCCATTCTACAATGGCACTGTTGGCGAGGTTATAAAGTACCACAATACCCAGTACCGTTACGGTAAGTAGCCACCATTTTTGCGATTGGATAGGGGGCCTTAATTCCAGTTTGATGATTAATTCCCTTAATAAATGGGTAAATACCAAGCCGAAAAGGATGGCAATGGCAATTCGGGGGTACAATATATGGTTGGTCTTACTTTCGAATATATACGAAAAAAACACCATGGTTAACCCATATAAAAACCATCCGGCCAGTTGGCACCACCAGTATAAGGAAGATTTGCTTCTCATGTGGAACAAATATAAATTGAAATGAAGCCTAAAAAACAGTGATTTGGGATTAATGGTAAAATCGGCTTCTGTTTGGGTGATTATATTATATAAAAAGCTGAACTATCTGCCATTCCGGCTGTTTTAATAAGTGGTTTGCCCTACATAAGGGTAATTGTCTACTTTTACATTTAAAATCGTTCCTGAATGCTTATTTCTGCCGGCCCCCTACTTCAAAAACTCGATAATCCTGCGGAAGTCAGGAAATTGAGTCCGGAACAGTTACACCAGGTTTGTGATGAACTCCGCCAGTACATTGTGGACGTAGTTAGCGTTCATGGCGGACATTTTGCTGCCAGCCTTGGCGTGGTGGAACTGACAGTAGCCTTGCATTACGTATACAATACACCCTATGACCAGCTGGTTTGGGATGTAGGTCACCAGGCATACGGACATAAAATCCTTACCGGAAGAAGGGACAATTTCCCCAGCAACCGTAAATACAAGGGATTGAGTGGTTTTCCCAAAAGAAGTGAGAGCGAATACGACACTTTTGGCGTGGGGCATTCTTCCACATCTATTTCTGCGGCACTGGGCATGGCCATTGCGGCTAAATACAAGGGAGAAGTGCGTAAATCTGTAGCCGTAATCGGAGATGGGTCTATGACGGCCGGAATGGCTTTTGAAGCCATGAACCATGCAGGTGTTGCCGATAGTGACGTACTGATTATCCTGAATGATAACTGTATGAGTATTGACCCAAATGTAGGGGCACTGAAAGAATACCTCACTGATATCAGTACCTCACCCACTTACAATAAGGTTAGGGATGAAATCTGGAACCTGATGGGTAAACTGCCCATGGGCAAGAAATTCAGCAGAGACCTGGCCAGTAAACTGGAAGCCAGTATGAAGAGCGTGGTAACCAGGAGCAGCAATATTTTTGAAGCTTTACAGTTAAGGTACTTCGGCCCCATTGATGGTCATAATATTTCAAAACTGGTAGATACCCTTACCGACCTGAAAAAAATACCCGGCCCCAAATTATTGCATATCATCACCACCAAAGGGAAAGGATATTCTCTGGCGGAAAAAGACCAAACCAAATGGCATGCCCCGGGTTTATTCGACAAGGTTACCGGTGAGATTTACAAGAAAAAAATAGATGCGCCCCAGCCACCCAAATACCAGGATGTTTTCGGACATACCATGATTGAACTGGCTGAGAAAAACGATAAAATCATGGGGATCACTCCGGCTATGCCGAGTGGCTCCAGCCTCAAATACATGATGGAGAAAATGCCCGACCGGGCTTTTGATGTGGGTATTTGTGAGCAACACGCCGTAACCGTTAGTGCGGGCCTTGCCACGCAGGGTTTGCGGGTTTTCTGCAATATCTATTCCTCCTTTATGCAAAGAGCCTATGACCAGGTAGTGCATGATGTGGCCCTGCAAAAACTGCCGGTGGTTTTCTGCCTTGATCGCGCCGGACTGGTAGGAGAAGACGGACCAACCCACCACGGCTGTTATGACATACCCTACATGCGCTGTATACCCAACCTGGTAGTGAGTGCTCCTATGAATGAGCAGGAACTTCGCAACCTCATGTATACTGCTCAATTGGATTCCAATCCCTATCCTTTTGTGATTCGGTATCCGAGAGGTGAAGGTGTTATGACTGAATGGAGGACACCACTGGAAGAACTTCCGGTTGGCAAGGGTAGGAAACTGAAAGACGGAGAAGAAATTGCGATACTGAGTTTCGGGCATCCAGGTAATTTTGTAACGGCCGCCATACGGGAACTCCGCACAGAGGGCATTAACCCGGCACATTATGACCTTAGGTTTGTAAAGCCCATAGACGAAGACCTGTTACATGAAGTGTTCCGTAATTACCGAAAAGTAATTACTGTGGAAGATGGAACCGTAGTTGGTGGATTTGGTTCTGCCATACTTGAATTCATGCAGAAAAATGATTACCAGGCAAAGGTTAGCATACTGGGCATACCTGACCGACTTGTGGAACACGGCACTCCCAAAGAGTTACAAAGGGAATGTGGTTATGATGCAGCCGGAATCGCCGACACAGCCCGGGAAATGATGAAGGATAAGGTAAAGGTTTCCGAAATAGCCGGGTAAAAGGCTTTCCCCTATGCTTCAGGATTTTCCTGGTCCAATGAGCTGTAAGTTATTTCGGTTTCTTCTGGAATACCTTCCGCCAGGATATCCTCCTCACGGTTTTCGTTCCATTCTACAATGAAATTATTCATTCCCTGACCTACCAACAGTTTCATGTATTTCTGCTGGGATAATTCAAGAATGGAGAGGAAGAGAAATATAGCGTGTATCCGGTCTTCACAAATTTCAAATACTTTTTCAAAGGAGACTGTTTTTTCGGCCATCACCAGATTGAGCATGTGGTCCCGGCTGCCCTCCATGGTATAATTGTACCTGACCACGGTATGCACTGGCCTGTTTTGCCTTTCCTGTACGCGCAGCATCACTTTTTCAAAAGCCTTCATCAGCTTGAACATAGTGATGGTCTGTATTTCTGTACCTTCTGCTGCTTCCTCACCCAACATAGCAATTTCCCGCTGCAGGTTACCCCGCTTAATCATCAGCATTCGCTGGGCTTCCATTTCAGCCATTTGCGCTGCGGCTTCTTTGAAGCGTTTGTACTCCAAAATTTTATCAATCAATTCCTGGCGGGGATCAATTTCATTTCCGGAGGCATCAATTTCTTTACGGGGTAATAAAAGGCGGGCTTTGATCCGCATTAAGGTAGATACGAACAGGATAAATTCACTGCTTAATTCAATATTCAGTTTCTCACCCTGGTGAATGAAGTCAAGGAAATCATTGATGATCCGGGTAATGGGAATATTATAGATGTCCAGTTCATCTCTTTCAATAAAAAACAATAACAGGTCGAAGGGACCTTCAAACTGGTCTAATTTAATCTGGTAACTCACATTATTCACTGTCGGTAGCTTTATCCACAAAGAAAAACCAAACGACCATACAATCGCGCAGAGTGGTGGAATAGTTATCCACGCTATATAAGAAGGTTTGGGGTTTGGGGTTTGGAGTTTGGGGGTTTGGGGTTTGGGGTTTGGGGTTTGGGGTTTGGGGTTTGGGGTTTGGGGTTTGGGGTTTGGAGTTTGGGGGTTTGGGGTTTGGGGTTTGGGGTTTGGGGTTTGGGGTTTGGGGTTTGGGGTTTGGGGTTTGGGGTTTGGGGTTTGGGGTTTGGGGTTTGGGGTTTGGGGTTTGGGGTTTGGGGTTTGGGGTTTGGGGTTTAACTCCAAACTCTCTACTCCAAACCCCAAACTAACCCATTATTTCCTCAATGCATCCCTGATTTCAGCGAGTAGCTTATCTGTACTGGAAGGCGCTGGTGGTGGTGCGGGTGCAGCTGCTTCTTTCTTTTTACTGCTGTTGATTGCTTTGATAATCATGAAAACCACGAAAGCAACAACAATAAAGTCGAAGACATTGGTCAGGAAAGCGCCATATTTTATAGATACTTCCGCTACTGCAGGGGTAACCACCACACCGGTGGGGTCCATTACGGCTTCGGCTCCCTGTTTTAAAACATATACTTTTTCGGTAAAATCTACTCCGCCGGTAAGCATGCCTACTAAAGGCATTACAATTCCATCTACAAATGAGCTAACAATTTTACCAAAGGCAGCCCCCATTACAAAGGCAACGGCAATATCTACCAGGTTGCCCTTCATGGCAAATTCCTTAAATTCTTTTAACATTCCCATTTTGGTTGGTTTTGGTGATAACTGAATGTAAGGAAAATAGAGATACTCCATTATTTTTTGATACCGGGATATTGCATTTTCAGGTTTTTTAATAGGTTTTTAAGTGCTTCTGCAATCAGGTATTCTTTGTACCAGTTCTGATCGGCAGGCACGATGGACCAGGGTGCATGGTTACAGTGGGCAAAACATTGTTCATACATTTTCCGGTATAAGTCCCAGAGTTTGGATTCTTCAAAATCCTTTTCATTGTATTTCCATTGCTTTTTGGGCTCATTTATCCTTTCCGCTAATCTTTCCATTTGTTCTTCATGTGAAATATGGAGGTAAAATTTCAGTATATGCGTTTGTCCGTGGGTAGTGAGTAACTCTTCAAAGTCATTAATGGCTTTCATCCTTTTCCTCGCCAATTCATCATCGCACCATTTATGCACCCGGGTTATCAGGATGTCTTCATAGTGTGAGCGGTTAAACACCTGGATCATACCCTTAGCCGGGGCATGTTGGTGTATTCGCCATAAAAAATCATGCGACAATTCTTCAGGCGTTAGGCGCTTTATAGGATTTAACCACTACCCCCTGCGGATTTAGTTTACCAAATACACCCCGTATAGCACCATCCTTCCCACTGGCATCCATCCCCTGGATCACCACGAGTATAGCATGTTTTGATTCAGCAAACAGCAGGTTTTGCAACTCGTCAAGTTCCTCCAGTATTTTGGCTGTTTTTTCCTTTGTCTTTTCTTTACTTATACCCTTGGGTGCCTTTGTGCTGATATTTTGTAATCGAATGGCTGCCATATAAAGTGTTTTACTAAATATATCTTTTTGTAACGGTAAAACCCCAACTTTGGCCAAAATTTTCAGGTGAGCGATAAAATGATTCATTGGCTTTTGTTCATTGCCCTTTCTGTTATATGGGGCAGTTCTTTTATGCTGATGAAGGAAGGGATGGTCGTGCTGTCGCCGTACCAGGTGGCTACGATCAGGATATTAAGTGCTGGCCTGGTGCTTGTACCTTTTGCCTGGAAAGCCTATAAAGAAATACCCCGGAACAAGATGGGATACGTAATCCTTTCAGGCATACTGGGCAGCTTTTTTCCTGCTTATCTTTTTTGTATAGCAGAAACCCGGATAGACAGTTCACTTGCGGGTATCCTGAATGCACTCACCCCCTTTTTTGTAATTCTGGTGGGCATGGCTTTTTACCAGTTAAAAGCACTTCCCATAAAAATCGTGGGCATGCTGATTGGCTTTACCGGTCTTTGTCTTTTATTTATATCCAGCCGTAATATCAGTTTCCAGAACCTGCCTTATGCCTCACTCATACTGCTGGCAACCTTATTATATGGCATCAATGTAAATTTGGTTGGTAGCCGTTTGCAGGGTGTAGGCTCACTTAACATAGCCTCCATTGCTTTTGTGATACTGATTATCCCTTGCATCGTTTTCCTGTATTACACCGGGTATTTCAGCCTTCCCTTTTCCAGTACCCGTTTCTGGTATTCAACCGCAGCTTCCTTTCTTTTGGGCGTAATGGGAACGGCTGTGGCCTCTATCCTTTTTTATGTTTTATTAAAACGGGCAGGAGCTATTTTTGCTTCCATGGTAACCTATGGCATACCCTTTATAGCCGTACTGTGGGGATTGGTTTTCGGAGAAAGCATCACCCTGATACAGGTGGGCTGCCTGGGTATTATACTGGGAGGTGTTTACCTCGTCAACAAAAAATAAACAGCCGCCCTTGGCAGCTGTTGCTAAATTTATTTTTTACAGGATAGCGCTTATACGGCCATCATTTCTTTTTCCTTAGCGGTGAGGTGCTTTTCTACCAGCAATATGTATTTGTCGGTAATGTCCTGAATGGTTTTTTCTGCATCTTTGGCTTCGTCTTCACTCAAACCTTCCTTCTCCAGCTTTTTTACCTGTTCAATAGCGTCCCGGCGAATATTCCGTATCGCTACTTTGGATTGTTCTCCTTCCCCACTTGCTTTTTTAAATAGTTCTCTGCGCCTCTCCTCTGTTAAGGGTGGAAGGAATAGCCGTATCTGGTTTCCATCATTTTGAGGTGTTATCCCGATATTGGCAGCCATGATCGATTTTTCAATCGGCTGGAGCATATTTTTTTCCCAGGGCTGGATACTGAGGGTCCGCACATCCAGTACACTAATGTTGGCTACCTGCGCAATAGGGGTTGGAGATCCGTAATAATCTACCATCAGGCCATCCAGCATGGCCGGACTGGCTTTTCCGGCCCTGATTTTGGTCAATTCGACCTCCAGGTGGGCAATCCCTTTTTTCATCCCTTCTTCCGTATCTTCTATGATCATTGACAATTCTTCTGACATATAGTGGTTTTAGCAATTGCGAAAATAATAAATAGTTAGCAGTTAAATGCTTAGACCTGGCTATTCTGTCAGGAATAGCCCCGGAAAAGATAAACTCTTTATCTTCGCAACCTTAATAAATAAAAATGGCCAGTATTTCAGAATTACAAAAGATTGCCTCCCAAATAAGAAGGGATATTGTAAGAATGGTTCATGCAGTCCAGAGCGGACATCCCGGCGGATCACTGGGCTGTGCCGATTTTTTTACGGCGCTGTATTTCCATTCCATGCATCACCATATTCCTTTTAACATGGATGGTAAATCAGAGGACCTGTTTTTTCTTTCTAACGGACATATTTCCCCCGTTTATTATTCAGCACTGGCCAGATCCGGTTATTTTGAAGTGAAGGAACTGGCTACTTTCCGCAAAATCAATTCAAGGCTGCAGGGACACCCTACCACACATGAGCATTTACCTGGTATCAGGATTGCCAGTGGTTCTCTTGGCCAGGGTATGAGTGTGGCCATTGGTGCTGCCTTGACAAAAAAATTAAACGGTGATAGCCACCTGGTATTTTCCCTGCATGGTGATGGAGAACTGGATGAGGGACAAAACTGGGAAGCCATTATGTTTGCCGCACACCACAAGGTTGATAACCTGATTGCCACAATTGACTGGAATGGACAGCAAATTGATGGCCCTACCAAAATAGTTATGGGCCTGGATAATCTCAGGAGTAAGTTTGAAGCCTTTAACTGGGAAGTATTGGAAATGAATGGTAATGACATGGATGATACTGTTGCCACACTGGATAAAGCCAAATCCATGACCGGACAGGGTAAACCCATTTGTATACTGATGAAAACAGAAATGGGTAAGGGAGTCGATTTTATGGAAGGAAGCCATGAGTGGCATGGCATCGCCCCCAATGATGAGCAACTGGCCAAAGCACTGGCCCAATTGCCGGAAAGCCTGGGTGATTATTAACTGATTAAACACTATTATCCAAGAAACCTGTCCCTTAACCGGCAGGTTTTTTTATGCCCGTTGGCAATCAGGTTTTCAATAAAGTTGTCAGTTAATACCCGCATGGTAGGTAGTGCCTAAAAGCAACCAGCATATTGGCATTAGGGGGGAAGGATGGATACTAACTCTTTAGGGAAAACGCCTGCAGACCGGCTTTTCTGGAGGGTATCCAGGCAGCCAGCACCGCTATGAGGGAAACGGTGAGCGTTACCAGCAGAAAATCGCCCGGCAACATTTTAACCGGATAATAGTCTATGATAAAGGAATTGCCACCCAGTTTTATGGGCTTAAAATACAATTGTATCTGGCAAATTATGGTTGCCAGCAGCATTCCGGCCAATCCGCCAATGGCTGCCAGTAAAAGGCCCTCGCCCAGAAAAATTTGCTGAATCAATCCCTCATTCGCACCCATGGCTTTTAATACAGCAATGTCTTTTTGTTTTTCCAATACCAGCATGGTAAGGGCGCCTATCATATTAAAAGCCGCCACTACCAAAATCAAAGAGAGTATGCCATATATCACCCATTTTTCCACCTGCATAATAGAATAGAGACTTCGGTTCTGTTCATACCTGGTTTCTGCGAGATACCCTTCACCCAATTCCTTTTGGATGGCTTTTTTTACTTTATCAGCATTCCCGGTAATTTTCAATTCAATGGCACTGAATTCATCCGCATCCATATTCAGCATATATTTTACAAAACCCAGGTTACTGAATGCATATTTATTGTCGAAATCCTGTTGCACCATAAATGTACCGGTAGGCTTCAGGTTAAAAGCATTTAACCCATCTGAAGCGGTTAGCCGCAATGCCTGCCGGTTGGGCAAATAGATGGTTACCGGGTAGCCCTTGTCAACATTGATGCCTGCTGCATTTTCGATACCTGCACCCACTACCAGTCCCGGTTCTTCTATGGTACCGATGGAAAACTTACCCCTGGGGATATGGTTGGCCATCTTATTAATGCTGGTATATTTTTCATCCACCCCTTTCAGGGAAATAATGGTTTGGTAAGCACCATTCAACACAGCTTTTTCTTCTGCTACAAAACTAATGACTGCCACACCGGAAACTTTGCTAAGTTGCTGCACTTGCTGGGGAGAAATATGAAAAGTTTTTCCCCTTGCAGGAACGATTCGCATATCGGCATAAAAATCTGAGTAAAGCCCCTTTACCAGGTCTTCAAAGCCGTTAAAGACACTAAGTACAATGATTAAAGCTGCACTGCCCACACCAATAGCCAGCACGCTGATCCATGCAATGATATTGATGGCATTGGTTGATTTTTCAGATCTGAAATATCGCCAGGCAAACAGAAGGTTCAATGGTTAACTTTTTAAGACCGGAATGATCCGATAACTGACTGGTGCAAAGAGCAGGGATTATTCCTGCTCTGGTTTCTTTTCCTCGCTGATTTTTTTGAGAATCTCTTCCATCTTAAACACATAATCAAGGGTATCATCCAGGTAAAAATGCAAAACGGGAATTCTTCGCAACTGGTGTTTAACCCGGTCGGCCAGTTCTTTCTTAATCTCCCAGGCCCTCGATTCAATCATTTTCATCACGGCACTTGTATCCTTTACCTGAAAAAGGCTGAGGTAAATTCTGGCTTCGAGCAAGTCCGGGGTTACTTTTACGGATGATATGGAAACCATACCGCCATCTGTCATACTTAAGCCTAATCGCCTGAAAATATCATTCAATTCTTCCTGCAGGGCACCGGCTACCTGCCTTTGACGCTTACCTTCCTCCATAATCTTACATTTGATTGACTTCAAATTTACTTACTTTGCTGTGTTTTAAGTGTTTTATCCTAATATGAAGCGATTTTCCCGAATACTTTTTTACCTGAGGAGCCAGAAAAGCAACATTATATTGTATGTTGTCTTCAATCTTTTATCGATTATTTTTTCCCTGGTTTCCCTGGCAATGCTGGCTCCCTTCCTGCAAATGCTCTTTGGAAAGGAGAAACTGCTGAACTATAAACCAGATTTACAATTCAGTGCCACCGGGGTGCTGGATTACCTGAAATACCTGATCAGCCAGTTAATTCAGTCGCACGGGGAAGTATTTGCCCTGGGTGCCATTTGTACCATTATTATCATCTCCATATTTTTCAAAAATCTTTTTACCTACCTGTCCTATCGTGTGCTGGCACCAATGCGGAATTATGTAATGACCAAACTCCGCTCCGATTTATATGCCAAAATCCTGGAACTGCCCATTGGTTTTTTTACGGAACAACGCAAGGGTGATATCATCAGCCGAATGAGCAATGATGCCAATGAAGTGGAATGGAGTGTGATGAGCACCCTTGAAGGCCTGATACGTGACCCTTTGAACATATTGATCATACTGGGTACCCTGGTTTACATCAGTCCCGTTTTATCTCTTTTTCTTTTGTTCCTCCTGCCGCTAACAGGTTTCATCATCGGAAGGGTAAGCCGCTCCCTCAAAAAGCAATCCACCCAATCGCAGGAGCAGTTGGGGACCCTGATGTCGATACTGGATGAAACTTTGAGTGGATTAAGGGTAATTAAAGCATTTAATGCTGAGAAGATTTTACGTGGAAAATTCTTTCATACCAATGACACCCTGAATAACATCAGAAACAAAATGAATTTCCGGCGTGACCTGGCTTCGCCGATGTCAGAATTTATGGGGGTGCTGGTACTATCCTGCATCCTTTGGTTTGGAGGCAAACTGGTACTGAACCACGAGGCAGGGTTGGGCGCGGACAGTTTCATCACTTATATTGTTTTTTTTACCCAGATCATTAATCCTTCCAAATCCTTATCGACGGCCTTTTACAATGCCCAACGGGGTAGCGCAGCCATACAACGAATAGAGGAGATATTACAAGCCCCACTCACCGTAACGGATATGCCCAATGCAAAACCCCTGACGGAATTTACCAGGAGTATTGAGTTCAGGAATATTTCCTTTGCCTATGAAGACAAAATCATTCTCCAAAATATTAACCTCACCATTGAAAAGGGAAAGACGATAGCCCTTGTGGGATCTTCCGGTGCGGGCAAAAGTTCACTCGCCGATCTGGTTCCCCGTTTTCATGATGTATCGGGTGGGGAATTACTTATTGATGGTATCAACATCAAAGAGTATTCACTGCATTCGGTAAGGAGTATGATGGGCATCGTTACGCAGGAACCCATTTTGTTTAATGATACCATTGCCAATAATATTGCGCTGGGTGTTGACCATGTAGAAAAGGGGCAGATTGAAGATGCTGCCAGGGTTGCCAATGCGCTGCAATTCATACAACACAAAGAAAACGGTTTTCAGGAAAACATAGGTGACCGGGGCAGCAAGCTGAGTGGTGGGGAAAGGCAGCGAATAACCATCGCGAGAGCCGTACTTAAAAACCCGCCCATACTTATTCTGGATGAGGCAACTTCTTCATTGGATACAGAGAGTGAAAGACTGGTGCAGGATGCCATCAATAAAATGATGCAGAACAGGACCTCACTGGTAATTGCCCATCGGCTTTCTACCATTCGTCATGCCGATGAAATCATCGTTTTACAAAAAGGACAAATTGTGGAAAGGGGTAATCATGATGCCCTCCTGGCTCAGAATGGTTTTTACAAAAAACTGGTAGACATGCAGGAAGTAAGATAGTCCTAACCTGTAGATAATAAAATAAACATACCACTAATAAAAAAGCAGCTGCCCGATGGGACAGCCGCTTTTTAGATTGCCGGGATAATCCTGATTAGAAAGGATTCTGAACAATGGCCTTATTGGCATTGATTTCATCCTGCGGGAATAAAAATTCCCAGCGATTATCTCCTGCTGGTATATCATATACAAATACCAGTGCGGGTAAATGATTGGGAATGCCATTTCTATTAAGAGGTGCATTGGTCCGTTTCAGGTCTGTAAAGCGGAAACCTTCACCCCAAAATTCAATCCTCCTGTTAAACATAATTTCGTTAATCAGCGTCGCTCCGGTGCTGGTTGATTTTACATAAGATGCGTTACGATTCCTCACCAATGTAAACAAAGCATCCTGTGCGGCTGTATTCTGCCCCTGGCGGGCCCTTGCTTCAGCCTCAATCAGGTACATTTCGGCAGCACGCATGTAGGGAACATCTCCCGTACTGAGGGCATCACTTTTGGCCAGGTATTTTTTATTCTGATAAGGTACTTTGGCACCTCCGGGTGGAATGGGAACAGTAGCTCCGGTAAGGTCCCAGCATTGTTTGCGGATATCAGTTGAAGGAATCGAATTCCACAGCGTAGCATTGATAGCTCTTGGTTGTGTTCTGATGACTGTAGAATTAAAATTCGCAGAGATATATGCAAAATAAGAATAGAAGAAAGTATTGTGGTCATCTATCTGCCTGGAACCCCATATCCATTCCTGGTTGGTGATATTGTTAAATCCACTCAGGTATTCTGTATTCGTCATCAGTGTAAAACCAGCCCTTGCTGCAATAGCATTGGTAGCCGCAGTTTCCCAATCACCCTGGGTTAAAGCTACCCTTGCTTTGATACCCCTTACCACATTAACATTGAAATTGGATTTGGCTGCAGAACCTGTGCGGTTGTAGCCTTCCAATAAAGTGATGGCCTGATCGAGGTCTTTGTTCACCTGCGTATATACTTCTTCCACAGAATTTCTGGGAAGACCCTCAAGGGTATTCTCCAGTAATAAGGGGACACCAGGTTGATTGTTAGGTTTGGCAGCAGCATCATAACGCTTTCCCCATAACTGTACCAGTTGAAAATGTGCCCATGCCCTGTAGGCCAGTGCCTGGCCCTTAATGATTTTTCTGTCAGCCTCTGCACCAGGCACTTTGTCAATACCCGCAATCAGCAAATTGGCATTAGAAATCAGTCGGTAGTAAAAACGGTAAACATAGCGCAGATCAGTAGCATTCACGTTGCGATGAATGGTCCATTGCAGCCAGCCGATAAGGCCTGTACTACCATTGGCTAATGGGTATACGATGTCTTCCCCTAAGAGGTCACGGAAAATGTTGTTAGATCCTTCACCCGCTTCGCCCTGTTGGTCGTATTGGGTATACATAATCCGGTGGATACCGTTTAAAGCGGCATAGGCATTGGTCATGGACGACAAAGCATCATCTGCTGCAACGGCAGTAGTTGAGTAAGTATCCAGGAATTCTTTCTTACAGGAAGAAAAAATCATGATCACCAAGGCAATTGTCCATATTTTATATTTAACTATTTTCATGGCTATTGATTTAAAAGTTTAGTGAAATACCAGCACTGATCACTCTGGAAGGAGGATATGCGTTGGAAGTGACACCTGAGAATGCCTGCTGGTTATTCATGCCCTTTCTTTTAGAGAAGAACGCAAGGTTTTCAGCAGAAACAAATACCGAGCTATTACTGATTTTCATCCTGGATAAGAATGTTTTGGGCAGCACATAGCTAAGGCTAATTGTACGAATGTTCAGGTAAGATGCATCAATCAGCCAGCGAGAGGATGTTGCATTAAAATCTACGGTACGACCATTATCCATACGGGGTACACTGGTAATATCGCCCGGTTGCTGCCACCTCTTCAGTATTTCTGTGCTTAATGCACCACCATAGTTACCTGATGACATCAGGGCCTGGTGAGCACCGTCAAAGGTTAAACCACCCAACTGGAAGGTAAACAGGGCACTTAAGGTAAATCCTTTGTAAGAAAATGACTGGGTCATGCTTCCGTATAAATCAGGTATGGTACTGCCATGGTAGGCGAATTTACCATTACTGGCAAGGGTAGTAACGGTATCGCTTCCACCGTCTTTGTTGGTTAAAATTCTTCTGCCATTGGTGCTGGTAGTGTTGTCTGCCACGTATAATGCAGCGCCATCAGTAGGATCTACACCATAATAAGTGCGGAGCCAGTATCCGAATAATGATTGACCAACAGCCAGTTTCTTAGTTCCTGAAACAAATTCCGGAACTGATTCGGGCATTTTGGTGATTTCATTTTTAACGGTAGAAAGGTTTACGTTCATATTCCAGGTAAATTCCCTGCTGCGGATAATATCACCATTCAACTGCAACTCAATCCCCTTATTGTTCATGGTTGCTGTATTCTTATTAATGGTTAGGATTCCTGAAGAAAGTGCCTGGGGAACAGAAAACAGCAGGTCTTTTGAGCCCCTGTTATAATATTCTATTGAACCATTGATTCTGCCTTTGAATAGGCTGAAATCGATTCCGATATCAAACTGGCTATTCTTTTCCCAGGTTAATGAACGGTTCAAAGATGATGACTGGCTTTGCACAATTCCTGCTTCATTAGCATTGTTCTGGAATATGTATAAACCCTGGTAAGCGTAGAAGCCGATTCCATCAGCATTTCCCACAACACCATAAGATCCCCTTAATTTAAGGGCGTCAATCCAGCTTATATTACTCATGAATTTCTCCCGGTCAATCTTCCAGCCTCCGCCTACAGACCAGAAATTACCCCATCTTGATTCAGAGGCAAAACGGGAGTTACCATCTCTACGGATACTGGCAGAAAGGAAATATTTGCTTTGGTAATCGTAATTAACCCTTGAAAAATAACTTTCAATACGGTACCTGTCAACAGATGAACTGGCAGAGTTGATGGTGGTATAGTTACCCAGTTCTGTATTTCCGGAAAGAGATTGTCCCTGTTTAAAGGCATCTACACTGCTTTCGCGCTGGTTAAAACTTTCATGCGCTATCAATGCGTCTACCCTGTGGGCGCCCAAAGTTTTGCCATAGCTCAACAATTGTGTAGCTAACAATCCGGTAGAATTGGAAGTACCTCTCCTGCTTCTTCCTGCAGGTGCACCGTCTCCTACCAGTGTATTTTCAGAAGATGCATCATTCTGCATCTGGAAGTCTACAGCTATGGTATTGTTGAATTTGAAATCTTTCAGAAAAGTGAATTCCTGAAAAGTTCTTCCACTGGCAACCGTTCTGCGGAAATTGGCTTCATTCAATGAGGTTTCTGCAAGCGCATGTCTGCCTGCAAATCCACCACTTGGCCTGTTAGGTACACCTTGGGCACCGCCCATATTTCCCAAATCCCAGAATTTATTACCCGTTCCATCCAGCAGAAAATCTCCTGTGGTCATATTGTGTGCATATACAGGATAGATAGGACCGATATTTCTTGAATAAAAGAAAGGGTTAACAAATGTGGTGCTGGATGCATCACTTGCCGTATTGGAAACTGTATAGTTACCGGAAATATTTAAACCCGCTCTTAACCAGGTCTTAGGCTGCACATTCACATTTAAACGGGTAGAAAACCTTTCCAAATCAGAACGAAGGCTAAAACCATCTTCTTTCAGGTATCCTACAGAAAGGAAGTAATCCGATTTATCGCCACCTCCATTGAAGTTTACAGAATAGTCTTTCCGAACACCATTGCGCAACAATTCCTTAGCCCAGTCAAGGTCATTACCATAAATCAACTGTGCATTAGGATTTATTTTGCCATCCACACCTACAATCGCATTGTTGGCTACATTGAAAGGGTTATAAGACAATAATCCCTGAATGCCTGTTCTGCTGGTCAATCCGGAAGCCACCCTGCTGGCTGAATCCAGAGAGATACCGGTTCCGCTGGCCGGATAAACCAGGGAGTTACGGTAAGACTCCCACATAATGGGATAATATTGTTTGGCATCGAGCCTGTCATATTCAGCCAATCCCCTGGTAACAACTCCCTGGGTAACTTTTACACTAACATTGTTACGGCCTCTTTGTCCTTTTTTGGTGGTAATCATTACCACACCATTTGCCGCACGTGAACCATACAAAGAGGTTGAAGCTGCATCTTTTAAAATGGTTACTGTTTCCACATCATCAGGATTGATATTGGAGGATCCACCTACATAAGGTGCGCCATCCACCACGAACAATGGCTCTGAGGTAGCATTGATAGAACCAAAGCCCCTTATCCTGATGGAATTACCCGATCCGGGCTGTCCGTTGGCAGAACCTGTTACTACACCGGGAATGGCCCCTTCGATGGAGCCTGTAATATTGGCAATAGGTCTTTGGGCAATCTGCGAAGCTTTAATAGTTCCCACAGAGCCTGTCAAAGCCTCCTTCTTGATAGTACCATAAGCTACCACTACCACTTCACCAAGGTTATCAGTTGAAGCGGTTAACTTAACATCAACTGTAGTTTTCCCTGCAAAAGGAATTTCCTGTGTTGCAAAATTCAGGTTTGAAATTACCAGGGTGGTGGCTTTATCAGGAACTGATAAAAAATAAACGCCTTCTGCATTTGCAGTAGTTCCGGTTTTGGTGCCTTTCAAAACAACAGAAGCACCCGGTACGGGTATACCATTTGCATCCGTTATCTTACCCCGAACGGTTCGGTTTTGTGCCATTATGCTCCCAACTAGGAAGCACAGTGCCAACATTAGAAAAGATTTTCTCATACAGGTCTAGGTTTTATGTAATAAAAGGCGACGAAATTGGGGTAAAAAATGTATCCAAATTTCAAATTGTGTACTACATACACCATTCATTTATCTGATGGACTATAATAAAAAATTATAAATGAAAGTGAATTCAGCCTGATTTGATGCAATAAAGGATATTGGCAATCAGTTACGCCCCATTTAGGAAAACAAAAAAGCCACAAAATGTGGCTTTCTAAAAATGTTAAATTTATCTAAACAGTATTAATTACTGGTCTACAGGGCTCGGTTTTACCAATCCGAGCTTGGCTTCCAGGCTAAGTGTAGCATGGGGTACCGCACGCAAACGGGCTTTGTCAATCAGTTTACCGGTTACCCTGCAAACACCATAGGTTTTGTTTTCAATACGCATAGTGGCTTTTTCCAGGTGGTCGATATACGTTATCTGCCTGCTGGCCATCTGGCTCAGTTGCTCTCTTTCCATACTCATGCTGCCATCTTCCATAGTCATGTAACGGGCATCATCATTATCACCACCCATTTCATCCTTTCGGGTGATCAAACCCTGTAAATAGGCAAGCTCCTTTTTGGCAGCTTCCATTTTCTTAGAAATCAATTCCCTGAATTCATTCAGGTCATTATCACTGTATTTAACCAATGGATCGCCATTACTTCGGGCCACATCGGTTCTTTTTTCCAAATGGGTATACCCGGGTTTATAAGGAATGCTGGTCTTGGTATTAATCTTGGGCACTTTAATGTCTTTGATAGGCTCTGGTTGTTTTTTGATAGGTTTTACCGGGGGTGTAGGTGCCGCTTTTACTGCTTTTTTAGGAGCAGGAGCTACCACTACAGGTTTTACCGGTGCTGGTGCAACTTTTACAGTGGCTACTTTTTTTGGCGCTGGCTTAACTACTGCCTTCTTTGCGGGTGCTGCTTTTTTAGGCACTGGTTTAGCTGCCTTTTTTACAGGAGCTGCTTTTTTGGGTGCAGATTTAGGTGCAGGTTTGGGTGCAGGTTTGGGTGCAGGTTTGGGTGCAGGTTTGGTCGCTGCCTTCTTTGCCGGAGCCGCTTTCTTAGGCGCAGGCTTGGCTACCTTCTTTACCGGGGCCGCTTTTTTAGGAGCAGGTTTAGAGGCAACTTTCTTAGCAGGAGTTGCTTTTTTGGGTGTAGGTTTCTTCGTTGGCATACAATTTTATCCTTTTTTGTTTACTATCACCTTCAACAGTACTTCATTGATGTCAATTTCAGTGCCATTTTGCATTTCAGGCACCCAATCAATGGAATCTGCCAAAATTTCGCGGCAAATATAGTCTTTATATTTAATAATTGAGTCCTCGAGCCCACTCGGCGCAAGCACGGTTACGAATATACGGTCTGTAAGGTCAAAACCGGATTCTTTTCGAATATTTTGTATCCGGTTTACAAATTCTCTGGCATCACCTTCCTGTTTTAATGCGTCGGTCAGGGTAATATCCAGGGCAACCGTTAAAGCACCTTTACTGGCAACGCTCCAGCCCGGAATATCTTCGGCAGTGATCTCTACCTCAGCTATATTAATCATTAATTGATTCATTATCAATTAATATATCGATTTTTCCGTTATTTTCCAAATGGGCGATATCTGTCTGGCTGAATTGGCTGATGGCCTGACTGGCTGCTTTCATTTTAGGTCCCAGACGGGTCCCCAGCGCCTTGAAATTCGCTTTTACTTTTTTACTGATAACTCCTTCCGTTTCTGTTATGTATACCAATTCTTTGACGTTAACCTCTGCCTTAACCAGTTCCTCCATTTTTTCCAGCTGCTTTTTCATTTCCGGATTCAAAACAGGAATCATCAGCTTCTGCAAAGGCTGTCTTACTTTGATATTTACTTTTTTCCGGAGAGACAAAACGAGGGAACAGGTATCCTGGGCCAACTGCATTCTTTCTTCAAGGGCCTTATCAATAACCCCCAAATTGGCTTCGGGAAAATCGGTATGATGGATAGAAGTTGCAGCAAACCGTCCCGTTACCTTATTCAGGTTACAAAATACTGCCTCACTGAAAAACGGTGATATAGGGGCCATTAAGCGTACAATGGTTTCCAGGCACTCATACAATGTCTGGTAAGCACTGATCTTATCCTGTTCATATTCACCTTTCCAGAAACGGCGGCGACATAAACGAACATACCAGTTACTCAGGTGCTCGTCAAGGAATTCTTCAATTGCCCTACCTGCCAGCGTGGGTTCGTATTCATCTAATGAGTTGGTTACATTTTTTATCAGGGTGTTCAGCGAAGAAAGTATCCAGCGATCAATTTCGGGCCTATCCTTTAATGGTATATTTTCTTCAGCAAAAGCAAATCCATCCACATTCGCATACAGTGCAAAAAACTGGTAGGTATTGTATAAGGTACCAAAAAATTTACGCTGTACTTCCTGTATTCCCGATAGGTCAAATTTCAGGTTATCCCAGGGAGATGCATTGGTGATAAGGTACCACCTGGTGGCATCTGCTCCATATTTTTCAATGGTTTCAAACGGATTGACCACATTTCCCAATCGTTTGCTCATTTTGTTACCGTTCTTGTCGAGCACCAAACCATTGCTTACTACTGCCTTATAGGCAACACTGTCAAACAGCATTACGGCCAGTGCATGCAGGGTATAAAACCAACCCCTTGTCTGGTCCACCCCCTCGGCAATGAAATCGGCGGGAAAAGCCAGGCCTTTCTCTACCATGTCCCTGTTTTCAAAAGGATAATGCCACTGCGCATAAGGCATAGCCCCACTATCAAACCAAACATCAATCAGGTCGGCTACTCTTTTCATGGGTTTACCTGAAGCACTCACCAGTATGATATCGTCCACAAAAGGCTTATGCAAATCGAGTATGCCTTCATGTAAATAGTGCTTATTAACTTCTCCACCCAAAACCTCATTGGCTTTGCGGATACCCTCATTCAATTCCTCAATAGAGCCGATACAAATTTCTTCATTCCCATCATCTGTCCTCCAGATGGGCAGAGGGGTACCCCAATAGCGGCTGCGGCTCAGGTTCCAGTCAACCATATTCTCCAGCCAGTTTCCAAAACGGCCTTCTCCGGTAGATTTGGGTTTCCAGTTAATTGTCTTGTTTAATTCCACCATCCTGTCTTTTACAGCAGTGGTTTTGATGAACCAGGCATCCAGCGGATAATACAATATAGGCTTATCAGTACGCCAGCAATGCGGATAACTGTGTTCGTATTTTTCTACTTTGAAAGCACGATTCTCTTTTTTTAGTTTTACGCTGATGTCTACATTCACATCCACATAATCAGCATCTTCCGTATAATTTTTTACATACCGGTTACTGAATTCACCCAAACCTTCTACAAATTTTCCCTGCCTGTCTACCAGTGTTAGGATTCCGATGCCATACTTCTTTCCTACCCTGTAATCATCTGCGCCAAAAGCCGGTGCTGTATGAACGATACCGGTTCCGTCTTCTGTAGTTACAAAATCTCCCACCAGCACACGAAATGGTTTTGCGTCCGGAGTGAGTAATTGGATACTCTCCAAAGAGTTGGCTTCATAGGGAAGTAATTGCTCATACGCACAATTCTCCAGATCTGCTCCCTTGCATTCAGCCAGCATTTTCCAGGGGAGGATTTTTATGGTTTCGTTGTATCCCTCAAAATCTGCATTCTCCCCTTCAGGTTTAAAATACTTACTGAGCAGGGCTTTTGCCATTACCAGGTTTACCGGCAGGTGCGTATAAGGATTGAAAGTACTGACCAGTACATAATCAATATTGGGTCCTACCGTCAGGCCCAGATTGGAGGGCAAGGTCCAGGGAGTGGTTGTCCAGGCCAGGAAAAAAACCTCGTCTGTTGCAGCATCAGCGGACAATGATTTGAAAAGAAATTCGCTTCGTTCATTTCTCACTGCTTTAAACATGGCTACGGCGCTGGTATCTTTCACATCTTTATAAGTGCCGGGCTGGTTCAATTCATGAGAACTTAATCCGGTGCCTGCAGCAGGTGAATAAGGCTGGATACTCACACTCTCATACAATAACCCTTTTTTGTACAACTCACTTAATATCCACCACAGGGTTTCGATGTATTCATTGTTATAGGTGATATAAGGGTCATCCAAATCTACCCAGTAGCCCATCTTGGTTGTCAACTCATCCCATTTACCTTTGAAGCGCAATACCGCTTCCCGGCATTTCTGGTTATAATCCTCTACAGATATTTTCTTGCCAATATCCTCTTTGGTGATACCCAATTCTTTTTCCACACCGAGTTCTATCGGAAGTCCGTGTGTATCCCAGCCTCCCTTTCTTTTTACCTGAAACCCTTTCATGGTTTTGTAGCGACAAACCATATCCTTTAGGGTTCTGGAGATGACGTGGTGTATACCCGGCATTCCATTGGCACTGGGCGGCCCTTCAAAAAATACAAAGGGCGTTCTGCCTTCACGGAGGGAAACACTTTTTTCAAAGGTTTTGCCCTGGTTCCACGCATCCAATATTTCCTGTTCGATTGCCGGAAGGTTTAATCCGGTAAATTCTGGGTATTTCACACTCATAAATCGCTTGTCCTATCGGTTTTGAAAGGCTGCGAAGGTAGTAAATATAGGAATGTGAAGGGCTAAAGGAGCGCTATTAGCGGGGAATAACCAGCAGCAACTGGCCGGGGATCTGAGTCCAAAGGGATACCCACTCCCAATCGGAGGAGTTTTTGCACCGAAAAACTGAAATATATGAAAAATTTAATTTGAGGAGCGCAGCTACCCGGCAGTCCTTTCAGGTAATGAGGATCATCGTTTCTTATCCCGGATTTTCTTGTACAGGAAAATGGCAGCGAATAAGGTGACAATTAAAATGACCATTCCGGAAATCCCCCAAACCACACTTATGCTCTGTTTTACCACCACTAACATTACTATGGCTATTAGTAATATAGTGGCCACCTCATTCCATATCCGCAATTGCTGAGAAGTATAGCGAAAATCACCTTTTAATTCCTGCAGTACTATCCTGTGCAGGGAAAAATGGTAGAGATAGAGCAGCAATACAAAACCCAACTTGAGTAAGAGCCAGGTACCGGCTGAAGTAAACAGGATGTTTTGCCACCCTCCTTCGATAAGCACCCATATTCCCAAAACCAGGGTAATAATGGCAGAAGGCCAGGTAATACCATACCACAACCGTTTCACCATAATTGCGAACTGTTTGCGCAAAAGTTCTCTCTCCATATCCGGCCTTTCCCCGGCTTCAGTGGCATAAATGAATAGGCGGGGCATATAAAACAGGCCCGCAAACCAGGTTACAACAAAAATGATATGGAGTGCTTTTATATAGGGATACATACGGGTATAGCTGCAAGATACTACCTAGTGCAGGATCATTTCTTTATTGCCCTCATTATATGCCCTGATCCAGCCCGCAATGGTCTCCACCCAAAGCGAATGGGTATTTAAACAGGGTATCATTTCATAAGTATCGCCTCCGGCTTCCATAAAGGTTTCTTTACCCCGCTCGGCAATTTCCTCCAGTGTCTCCAGGCAATCACTGACAAACGCGGGGCAAACCACCAGCAGGTTTTTAATGCCCTCTTTGGGCATTTCCTCCAGTCGTTTATCTGTAAAGGGCTGTAACCATCCGCTGCCTAAGCGCGACTGGAAAGAGATACTGTATTTTTCTTTAGGTATGCCCAGCTGCGCTGTAACCAGTTGGGTAGTGGCAAAGACCTGGTGACGGTAACAAGTGTCATGGGCAACTGAGGGTACATTGCAGCAGTCTGCCACTTGTAAACAATGGCAACCGGTGGTATCGCTTTTACGGATATGTCTTTCCGGTATTCCGTGGTAGCTGAATAATAAATGGTCGTAGGGTTTTCCGAGATGCACTTTGATGTTTTCTGACAATGCATGAATATAAGCGGCATCGTTATAAAAAGGCTTTATCACTTTTAAGGAAAAAGAATAATTACCTGCAGCATGGTGTTCTTTGGCATAATCTGCAGCCGTTTCATAGCTGCTCATGGCAAAATGCGGATACAGGGGAAGCAAAATCACTTCTTCCAGATCAGGGTGTGCTGATTTCAATTCAGCAAAAGCCTCTTTGGGAGAAAAGCTCCCATAGCGCATGGATATTACCACGGGCTCCTCAATCAACTCCTGTAAGGCTTTTTGCAGTTGTTTGGTAAACACAATCAGGGGAGAACCTTCCTTGGTCCAGATGGTACGGTAGGCTTCCGCAGACTTAGGTGCCCGAAAGGGAACAATGATTCCTTTCACCAGTATTCCACGGATAAATGCAGGAATATCTATCACATTTTCGTCCATTAAAAACTCATTCAGATACCTCCGTACATCCTTTACAGACGTGGTATCAGGCGAACCGAGGTTCATAATCATTACTGCCTTTCTGATGGTTGCTCCCATATAATTATTGTATTGCAAAGTTAAAGGAACAAAAACGTAAGCTTATTGTTCACTGCCCCCTTTTCAATTAACGAATGGTTGTTACTATAGAAAACACTGTAGAAATGACAATGTAATGACGAAACAGGTGCCGGAATAGACTGCACTATAAAGTACCTTTGCTTATCTGCGGTACGAAAAAGTCATAATGGATATCAGACAGTTTTATATCATTGGAATCAATTACAAAAAATCAGACGCCAGTATCCGTGGTGATTTTGCTATAAACGGTTCCCAGTATGAAACGCTTTTACAAAAAGCCAGTGAAACTGGTATTAGAGAAATTTTTGTATTAAGTACCTGTAACCGAACTGAGGTTTATGCCATTGCCCCCGATGCGGCCACACTTATCCATTTACTTTGTTCAGCAACAGTAGGCTCTTCCGATACCTTCCGGCAAATATGTTATACCAAACAGGGTGTAGAAGCCATCCGCCACCTGTTTGCTGTTGGCGCCGGCCTTGACTCTCAGATTCTGGGGGATTATGAAATAGTAGGGCAATTGAAACTGGCGGTGAAATTTTCCAAAGAAAGAGGATGTATAGGCGGTTTTACAGAGCGGCTGTTTAATACCGTATTGCAGTCATCCAAATCCGTTAAAAACGAAACGGCACTTAGTGGCGGCACCATATCTGTTTCTTTTGCAGCCATACAGTTCCTCAAAGAAAATTGCCCTAACATACAGGAACAGAAAATAGTCTTATTGGGTACGGGTAAGATTGGCAAGAATACCTGTAAAAACCTGATGGATTACCTGGATACAAAAAACATTACTTTACTAAACAGGACTGAGGAGAAAGCTACAGAACTGGCGGCAGAACTGGGTTTGAGAACTGTGCCATTTGTACAGATGCAAAAAGAAGTGAATGATGCCTCTATTGTAATTGTAGCCACTCATTCCGACAAAGCCATTATTACCCGGGAAAGTTTACAAAACAGTTCCCCCAAAATATTAATAGACCTTTCCATTCCCAATAATGTTGAGCCTTCTGCAGGCAGCTTGCCACATATCCAACTGGTAAATGTTGATGACCTTTCCCTGATCAATGACAAAACACTTGCCAAAAGACAGGCTGAAGTGCCCCGGGCGAATACCATCATAGAGGGACAAATGGCCGGTTTTTTAGAATGGCTGGATACCAGGCGCCATGCACCTGTATTGAAAGCAGTGAAAGAAAAATTGCAGGAGATGTACAGCAGCGAATTATTCATTTCCTTAGACCGACCGGCTACCCAGGCCATTGACAATACCGCTATTCAGAAAGCCGTAAACACCGTTGCTGTTAAATTACGCAGTCACCATCAGCCGGGATGTTACTATATTGAGGCCATCAATGATTTTATGACAACCAGCGTCAACTAATTCATGAGCACACCCATTAGAATAGGAACCCGCGACAGCCAACTGGCTGTATGGCAGGCAAGTTTGGTACAGCAGCAACTGCTCCACAAAGGCTTTGCCAGTGAACTTGTATACATAAAAAGTGACGGCGATCTTGACCTGGTTACGCCATTATATGAAATTGGGGTTCAGGGTATATTTACCAAAACCCTGGATGCAGCTTTGCTAAGCGGAAAAATTGATGTGGCTGTGCATTCGATGAAAGATGTGCCTACCCGACTGGCCTTGGGCATACAACAGGCCGCGGTGTTAAAAAGGGCATCCTATAAAGACATACTGGTACACAGGGGGAATAAAGCTGATTTGGAAAAAGCATTGGGTTACGAAAATGGACAATGGCTTCCCCATTCAACCCATAACCAAGCATTGGTTATTGCCACCAGCAGTTACCGCCGGAAGGCGCAGTGGCTGAACCGCTATCCCAACCACCGGATAGAAAACCTTCGGGGCAATGTAAATACCCGATTGCGGAAAGTGACAGAGAGCAACTGGAACGGAGCCATTTTTGCAGCGGCAGGACTGGAACGGATTTCGCTGAGACCAGATCATTCCCTGGACCTGGATTGGATGTTACCCGCACCTGCCCAGGGAGCCATCATGGTAGTTTGCCGGGAAGGGGAACCTTCCTTTTATGACGCCTGTTCGCAATTGAATGATGCTGAAACAGCGCTCTGCACCCGTATTGAAAGGGATTTTCTCAGAACCTTACTGGGAGGATGTTCCACGCCCATCAGTGCGCTGGCTGAGGTGAATGAGGATACGGTAAGCCTAAAAGGAAATATCTTATCTCCTGATGGGAAAGAAAAAGCAGACATTTTATTATCCACTTCTTTACGGCTGGGTAATGAACTGGGTATGCAGGCAGCCAAACAATTACTCGAAAAGGGTGGTGACAAAATACTTAATTTGATCAAAGATGCCAGGTAAAACCATCCCGATATTAGTAACCCGGCCGGTGGATACATCTCTGGTACACAAAGCCACATTCAAAGGGATTGAACTTGATACCCTTTCCTTTATTGAAACCACTGCGATAGAGACAGTTGATACACAACAGGAAATTGAGCAGGCAGGATGGCAAATGGCAACAGTGGTGTTTACAAGTATGAATGCAGTGGAAGCTGTAACGAAAGTTTTGGACGGGCATATTCCTGACTGGGAAATTTATTGCATAGGTTACAAAACAAAAGAATTGATTACCCGATATTTTGGAGGGCACTCTATAGCCGGCACCGCAGATAATGCGTCCGGCCTGGCAGACCTGCTGATAGCGGATTCCGGCAGCGAACAGGTATTGTTTTTTTGCGGGGACCAAAGAAGAGAAACACTGCCGGAAAAATTGAAAGAAAATGATATTGAGGTAACTGAAATCGTGGTTTACCAGACAGCGGAAATACACCACACCCTAAAAAAAGCGTATAGTGGTATTCTTTTTTTCAGTCCCAGTGCAGTAGACAGTTTCTTTCTTACTAACCAACTTACAGAAAGGGTTATTCTGTTTGCTATAGGGACTACTACAGAACAATGCATCCGGAAATATTGTAGTAATACCATAATTGTAAGCCATCAACCCGGAAAAGACAGTTTGGTGGAACAGGCTATCACCTATTTTTCAAAAAATAACAAAGCCGGCACCGAAGCATAAATGCCAGCTACCATTAATCACCTAAATAAAAAACATCCATTATTGAATAGTTGGCTATCAGTAATCAGGGTGTAAAACAGATTATGTTACAAAACGATTTATTACTCAGAACCCTGAGGGGTGAAAAAACAGAAAGGACACCGGTTTGGATGATGCGGCAGGCAGGCAGGTACCTGCCTGAATACATGGTGCTTCGGAAGAAATATGGTTTCTTCGAAAGATGCCGGACACCGGAACTGGTGAGCCAGATAACCCTGCAACCCGTTGATATTATCGGGGTAGATGCTGCCATCCTTTTTTCTGATATCCTGGTAGTACCACAGGCTATGGGACTGGAAGTGCAGATGATTGAAAGCAAGGGTCCATTTTTACCGGAGCCTATTCATACCCTTCAGGACATGCAAAGAGTAAGGGTACCAGATGTACAGGAAACACTGGGCTATGTTTTTGATGCCATCCGGTTAACGAAGTCTGAATTGAACGGAAGGGTTCCCCTGATTGGATTTGCAGGATCACCCTGGACGCTGTTGTGTTATATGGTGCAGGGAAAAGGTTCCAAAACTTTTGATGAAGCCAAAGCCTTCTGCTATACCCAACCGGAACTGGCACACCAGTTATTACAAATGATTACAGATACCACCATTGCTTATTTACTGGGTCAGGTAGAAGCAGGTGCTGATACGGTGCAGGTATTTGACAGTTGGGGGGGACTATTGGGGCCCGCGGATTTTGAAAACCTATCGTTGCAATACATGCGGCAGATTGTAGCAGCTTTAAAAGACAAAGTACCTACTATCCTATTTGCCAAAGGTGCCTGGCACAGCCTGGACGCCATGGCTGCCACAGGAGCACAAGGATTGGGAATTGACTGGTGTATCAGGCCCGAAACGGCAAGACAAATGTCGGGCAGCAGCGTAACCCTCCAGGGCAACTTTGATCCTGCTAAATTATTATCGCCCATTCCTGTCATACAAAAAGAAGTGAAACAAATGCTGGATGCTTTTGGTCCGGGCAACCATATTGCCAACCTGGGTCATGGCATTTTACCCAATGTGCCGGTAGACCATGCAAAGGCATTTGTAGATACGGTAAAAAATTATATCCATCAACAGTAATGACCAAAACCGAAACATATCCTGACAATACCCAGGCGTTTAAATCCGACTGGATAGCTTATGTTCTGGCACTGCAACAATCTATTTGCAAGGGCCTGGAAGAATGTGATGGAACTGCGTCATTTATAACCGACGACTGGGAAAGAGAGGAAGGAAAAGGCGGCGGTGGCAAAACAAGGACCCTAACAGGTGGTACTGTTTTTGAAAAAGCCGGGGTAAATACCTCCACCGTTTTTGGGGCAGTTTCTGATAAAATGAAACAGCAGCTTGGCCTGGAGGGTGTAAAATGGTTTGCCTGCGGACTCTCACTGGTATTGCATCCCGTTAATCCCTATGTGCCAACCGTGCATGCCAACTGGCGGTATTTTGAACTCTATGATAAGCATGATACAATCATAGACCGTTGGTTTGGGGGCGGAACTGACCTTACCCCTTACTATCTTTTTGAGGAGGATGCCCAACATTTTCACAGTACGTTAAAAAATACCCTGGATCCATTTAGCCATGCGTACTATCCCCTTTACAAAAAGCAATGTGATGCGTATTTTGTAAACAGCCATCGCAACAGGGAAACCAGGGGAATTGGCGGAATTTTTTATGATCATTTACGTCCCCTGGATAAAGCAGAACTGGAAAATCTTTTTCGCTTCCAGCGGGCAAATGGGGATGCTTTTTTACAATCCTACCTGCCTATCGTTGCGAGGCGAAGGAATTTGTCCTACGGCGAAAAAGAAATCACCTGGCAGGAGATCAGGAGGGGTCGCTATGTTGAATTTAACCTGCTCCACGACAGAGGGACTATATTCGGTTTACAAACCAACGGACGAACGGAGAGCATACTGATGAGCCTGCCGCCCAGGGCGAGATGGCAATATGAGCACCACCCGGAAAAAGGATCACCCGAGGATGCATTATTACAGGTATGTTTGAAACCTTTAGATTGGATATAAATATGCCTACTTCTTTTTAGGAAGTAATCAGTAACCCAATTATTACCAGAAAATTGTACCAATATGCTATTACCCAGAAGAAACAGGATTCTCCGCCAGTCTCCCGCCATCAGGTCGCTGGTAGCTGAAACGATGCTTCAGCCTTCCGATTTTATAGCTCCTTTATTCATTGATGAAGGAAAAAATCAGGCAATTGAGATTGCCTCCATGCCGGGATATTTCAGGTATTCGCTGGACCTCACGGTTAAGGAAGTATCCGCCTTATGGGAAATGGGTATTCGTGCGGTTTTGTTGTTCATTAAATGTGAGGATGCCTTAAAAGACAATACCGGCCGGGAAGCCTGGAACCCCGCAGGATTGATGCAGCGCAGTATCAAGGCCATTAAGAGAGCCGTTCCCGGAATGGTGGTGATGACAGATATTGCCCTTGACCCCTATTCCATTTATGGACATGATGGAATTGTTGAAGATGGAGAAATTGTTAATGACCCCACGGTGGAAGCATTGGTTAGGATGAGTATCAGTCATGCTGCTGCCGGCGCCGATTTTGTGGCTCCCAGTGATATGATGGATGGCCGGATTGGGGCCATTCGGATGGGACTGGAAGAGGCAGGATATTCCCGAACGGGCATTATGAGTTACAGCGCCAAATATGCTTCCTGCTTCTATGGGCCTTTCAGGGATGCACTGGATAGTGCTCCGGGTTTTGGAGATAAGAAAACTTACCAGATGGATACTGCCAACAGAGTGGAGGCGATAAAGGAAACACTGATGGATGTGGAAGAGGGGGCGGATATCGTTATGGTAAAACCCGCACTTGCTTACCTGGATATTATCCGGGAAGTAAAGAATGCGGTAGAAGTTCCGGTGAGTGCCTACCAGGTGAGCGGAGAATATGCCATGATTAAAGCAGCGGCAAAAATGGGATGGCTGGATGAAGAAAAAGCCATAATTGAAACCCTGACATCCATCAAAAGGGCCGGTGCGGACCTGATCGCTACTTATTTTGCCAGAGAAGCTGTCAGGCTGATCAGGGGGTAATTAACCAGTATTATTCAACCATTTATTGAAAAATTTATCATGATAGAAACCAGTAAAGCCCTTTTTGCACGTGCCCAGCAATCCATTCCTGGTGGCGTGAATTCTCCTGTGCGTGCATTTAAAAGTGTGGGAGGTACACCCCTATTCATGAAAAGAGCGAAAGGGGCTTATCTCTATGATGCGGATGACAATGCCTATATAGATTATATCGCTTCCTGGGGCCCCATGATTCTTGGTCATGCCTATGAACCAGTGGTTAAAGCTATCCAGGAAAAAGCTGCTCTGTCCACATCATTTGGTGCCCCAACGGAACTGGAAATTCAAATGGCCGAACTCATCAAATCCCTGGCACCCAATATCGACCTGGTTCGGATGGTGAGCAGTGGAACAGAAGCTTGTATGAGTGCCCTCCGTTTAGCAAGGGGGTATACAGGAAAAAATAAATTCATCAAATTCGAAGGCTGTTACCATGGACATGCAGATGCATTTTTGGTGAAAGCCGGTAGTGGTATGGCCACACTGGATATACAGACAGTTCCCGGGATAACTGCAGGTGTGTCTAATGATACACTCACCTGTGCCTATAATGACCTTGCCGCTGTTAAGGCATTGGTTGAAGCAAACAAAAACGAAATGGCAGCCATCATCATTGAGCCGGTGGCTGGAAATATGGGTTGTATAATACCCCAAAAAGGATTTCTGGAAGGATTGCGTAAGATTTGTGATGAGGAAGGAATCGTATTGATATTTGATGAAGTGATGACAGGTTTCCGGTTAGGGGCAGGTGGTGCACAGGAATGTTTACACATAGATGCTGACCTGGTAACTTTTGGAAAAGTGATCGGTGCCGGAATGCCAGTTGGCGCATTCGGTGGCAAAAGGGAAATTATGGAGCATATTGCTCCTTTGGGTAATGTTTACCAGGCGGGAACCCTTAGCGGCAATCCCATAGCCATGATTGCCGGCTACACCCTGCTTTCTGAATTGAAAAATAATCCGAATTTGTATACGGAACTAAATAACAAAACTGCCTATCTCGAAGAGGGCCTTAGGAAGGTTTTACAAGCATCCGGTACCCCTTTTACGATTAACCGCCTTGGGTCGATGATCAGTGTACATTTTTCGGCAAAACCCGTAACAGATTTTGCTACAGCTGCTGCTGCCAATAATGAACTGTTTAAAAAATATTTTCATGCCATGTTGAAACGGGGAATCTATCTCCCCCCTTCTGCTTTCGAAAGCTGGTTCCTGAACAATGCCCTTAGTTATGAGGACCTTGACAAAACCATCAAAGCCACAGAAGAAAGTTTGGCAGAAATTGTATAACGGGACTCGACCGGAGCTAAACAATCAAGCTGTTAACATTCTGTTGAAAGCCATTGATAATAAGCTGTTCCTTACCCCCAAATACCGTATATTGTCGATATGAAGATGGTATTTTTTTCTGCGCAGCCCTATGATAAAGATTTCTTTAACCGGCACAATGCCGCCAATGATTTTTCATTTGAATTTCTGGAACCCGCATTAAATGACCAAACCGTTGTATTGATAGAAAAGGCTGATGCTATCTGTGTTTTTGTAAACGACGTGGTATCGAAATCCGTATGTCAAAAACTGGCACAAAAGGGGGTTAAAGTTATTGCCCTGCGCTGTGCGGGGTTTAACAATGTGGACCTGGAAGCAGCCAGGCAAAATGGCTTAAGGGTTTGCCGGGTACCAGCTTACTCTCCCGAATCCGTGGCAGAGCATGCGCTGGCATTAATCCTCACCCTTAACCGCAAAACCCATAAAGCCTATAACCGAATCAGGGAACAGAACTTTACCCTGAATGGCCTGCTGGGTTTTAACCTCTATGGCAAAACTGTTGGGGTTATCGGTACGGGTAAAATTGGTCAGGCTTTTTGCCGTATCATGCTTGGAATGGGTTGCAAAGTACTGGCCTTTGACCTGATAGCCAACAGGGATATGGAAGACTTGGGAGTGGCTTACCACCCCCTTCAGGAAGTATTAAAAAGTGACATCATTTCTCTTCATTGCCCGCTGAATGAACAAACACATCACCTCATTAACCAGGACACCATAGGTATGATACAAAAAGGGGCCATGCTGATCAATACAGGCAGGGGCGCATTGGTAGATACCAAAGCGGTAATAAAAGCCTTAAAATCAGGACAAATCGGTTTTCTGGGTCTTGACGTATATGAACAGGAAGAAAACCTGTTTTTCAGGGATCTTTCCAATGATGTAATTCAGGACGACCAGATTCAACGATTGATGAGTTTCTCAAATGTGTTGATTACTGCTCATCAGGCATTTTTTACGGAAGAGGCACTTAGTCAAATTGCTACTACTACGTTAAATAATGTCACCCAATTATTAAAAAATAGTAATTTGAACCATCAGGCAGCGTTATTGGTTTAAATTTAATCTGATATTAGAAGACAGAAGATTATGAAAAATAGACCCTCCTATCCATTCACAAGGCCCCTTACCGCGGTTATTTTGTTCATCAGCCTTTTTATGGCCTGTACCAAAGAATTGAGTGAGGAAAGAGGCGGGTTTTCGGGAAATGCCCAGGGTGAACTGGTTGACTCACTGGGTAACTGTAAAAATATCACTATTAACGGTGCCTACCGGGTGGATACACCCCTCAATAGCAACAACTATATTCTGGTGAATGTCAATTTTACGGCTACTGGTAAATACAAAATTTATACGGATACTGTCAATGGTATGTGGTTTGTAGATTCAGGCTTTGCCATTAGTACCGGACAAACAGTTATAAAAGTGAAAGGAAAGGGAACACCCATTCTACCCAAGAAATCGACTTTCACCGTTCGTTTCAATAATTTTATTTGTGCTTTCTCACTTACCCCTACCGGAACTGCAGGCACAGGCGGCGGAGGTGGCGGAGGTACTGGCGGGGGCGGGGGAAACAACGACGATTACTTTCCCAATACATCCGGATCTTTCTGGACTTACCAGTACCTGCCAGGCAGTAATAATGTTAACAACGATACTTTTAATGTAACTGCTACCCCTAATCCTGTAATCGTTCCGGGAGATACACTGCCTTATTACAAATTCGGGACCTCTTATACCGACACCTTCTATTTTGCCAAAGACCTTAGGGGAACCTATTATGCTTACAGCACGGTTGATTTTGACTACACTTTTGTGTTTGACAGTGTTCCAAAATTTTACATCACCTATCCCTTCCTCAAAGAGAATGCAGCTGTAGCAGATACCTGGGATACCCCTGAATATGGCCCTGTATATATTGGCAGTACCAAGGGTACTTCCAAAGCCACTTTCACCGTTATTTCGAAAAACACCGTGTACACCATAGGAGGTCAAGCGTACTCAAATGTTATAAGGATGAAGCGGGAAATTAAATTTAAACCCGATAATGCCAATACTTTCCAAACAGTAATTTCGGGAAGCAGTTATTATGCAAAAGGGTTCGGTCTCATAGACCAGGTATTTGAAGTAACACCCGTTCAATCCGTTTCCATTTACCGTACACCTACGATAAAATAGCAAAATATTTCTATAGAAAAAGCCGCTCTGTTTGAGCGGCTTTTTCTTTGGGGGACCTTTTTATCAATAAATCTGAGTCTTATCGTCTACAACGCTATCTGTTTCCACAGAAGCATGTTGGTTAGGTTTGTGCAAATTAAAAAACCGGTTTTGAAAAAGTAGAATAACAATAACTCCGGTTGAAATTGAGGTATCTGCGATATTGAATACGGGTCTGAAGAATTCAAACTCTTCTCCACCCCAGATGGGTACCCAGGCGGGGAAATGCGCATTGGTAATTATGGGGAAATACAGCATGTCTACCACTTTGCCATGCAGAAATCCGGTATACCCTCCTTCCGGAGCAAATAACCTGGCTACATTCTGGGTATAAGGACTGCTTCCTTCAAAGATTAACCCATAAAAGAGGCTGTCAATCAGGTTGCCCAATGCTCCTGCATAAATCAGGGCTGCACAAATGATAAAACCTTTGTGGTAATGTTTACGGATAAAGTCCTTCAACAGAAAACTGCCCCAGATAACCGCTACCAAACGGAAAAGGGTCAGGGCAATTTTTCCAAAGCCCCCTCCGAATTTCCAGCCCCAGGCCATTCCCTCATTCTCTACGAAATGGAGCCGAAACCAGTTCCCTATCACCTTATGTTCTTCTCCGGCATAATAATGCAATTTGATGTAGAACTTCAGCGCCTGGTCAGCGAAAATGATTAATAAAATCAGTAAAATAATTTGTCTGGCTTTCACTTCCATTAATTTTTAACGTGGGCAAAGATAGGATTTGAGCGGGATGGGCTGCATTTCTTAGTAAAAGATTAGGATTTACTCTTCCAGGTAAACCCTCTTTACGCGTTGACTGATACCTGTCATGATTTCATAGGTAATGGTGCCAGCCCATGCAGCTATTTGCTGTAAGGGCAGGTTTTTGCCGAATACTTCCACTTCATCTCCTTCCTCAACACCCGGAATACCGGTTATATCCAGCATGGTCATATCCATACTAATGTTCCCTATAACCGGTGCCAGTTGGCCTTTCACATATAAACTGGCTACCCCATTACCCAAACGCCTTGAGAGACCATCTGCGTAGCCAATCCGAATGGTGGCGATGCTACTGTCACGGGTAACCAGGCCCATACGCCCATAGCCTACTGTGGTTCCCGCCGGTATTTTTCGTATCTGCGCAATGGTTGTTTTAAGGGTGACAACATTTTGCAAAGACAATTGCTTATTGTGGGTATTTTCAACACCATATAGCCCAATACCCAATCTTACCATATCAAACTGGAACTCGGGAAACCGGAAAATTGCTGCTGAATTGGCAATATGCTTCCAAAAGTTATTCCCAATTTTTTTTTCGAGCTTTTCACAGGCTTCCTTAAACACTGTCACCTGCTGAAGGGTAAAGGCATCGTGTTCGGGTTTTTCACTGGCCACGAGGTGACTGAAAACTGTTTTTACAGCCATAGTCTGGTTTTGTTCCAGTAAACCGGCCAGATTATCAACCGCTGCTGTTTCAAAACCCAACCGGTGCATGCCCGTATTGAATTTGATGTGCACCGGAAATTGCCTGATTCCCTGCCGGGACAGAAAATGATGAAACCCTTCATACATAGCAAAGGAATAAATTTCGGGTTCAAGGTCATAATCAACCAGCGCATCAAATCCCGCTTCATCCGCATTCATCACCATGATGGGGAGGCTTATGCCTGCTTTTCTGAGTTCCACCCCTTCATCTGTATAAGCTACCGCCAGGTAATCCACTTTGTGAAACTGCAATATTTTGGCTATTTCTGCACTGCCGCTTCCATAACTGAAGGCTTTTACCATGCCCATTAATTTTGTTGCCGGACGGAGTACCTGCTGGTATTGTTTCAGGTTATGTAGCATGGCAGTAAGGTTGATCTCCATGACTGTCTGGTGTACTTTCATTTCCAGCCACCGCGTTATCCGTTCAAAAGCAAATACACGGGCACCTTTTAAAAGAATATAGGCATCTCTGAACTGGTGGGTTAGTGACTGTTGCAGAAATGCCTCAGTAGAAGGATAAAAATCTGTTACCAGCCTATCCAATCCGTTGGGCAGGGATTGATTGGCAAATAAAGCCCTGTGTTTACACAGAGAGGGGCCAATGCCAATAAAACGATGTATCCCCCTTACGGTAATTTGGGCCGCAATGGATGCATATAATGCTGCTTCTTTTTGTCCCGATTGTAAAATATCCGACAGAATCAGTATTGTCTTATTTTTTCCAGCCTGTTGTGAAAGAAAATCAAGGGCCAGGTTGAGTGATACGGTATCATTACTATAACTATCATTGAGGATATAACAATTATTAACCCCTTTCTTTAGCTGCATACGCATATCCACCGGTTCCAGCGCAAGCATTCTTTCTGCAATAGTGTCCTGCGTATATCCCATTTGCAGTAACACACACCAGCAGGTAATGGCATTATCAATGGAAATCCTGTCTGCAAAGGGAATGATTATCCGGATGTTTTCACCCTTCCATTTTCCGTGAATCCTGGTCTGTTGTTGTATAACCTCTTCTGAAAGAATAACCAGGTTGGCATCACCCGTTCTGCTCCAGGAAAACAGGTGGGTATCCGCACTGAATAAACCACTATCAGGGCCTGCAGGTTTAATGTATGCATCCAGCACATCTTTGTCATACACCAGTGAGGCAACGCCCGAAAACAATTTTGCTTTTTCCTGCGCTTTCTGGCGGTCATCGGCAAAACCCTCACTATGTGCACCGGATAGGGTAGTAAATACACCGGCTGTTGGTTGTATTATTTTCTGCAGGTTTTCCATTTCATTTGTGGTAGAAATTCCTGCTTCAAATATGCCCAGTGTATGGGTTTCATTGATTTGCCATACACTCAGGGGTACACCAATTTGTGAATTATAACTGCGGGGACTCCGGATAATCCGGTAATCTTTTTGCAGTAATTGGAATAACCATTCTTTTACAATCGTTTTGCCATTACTTCCCGTAATACCTATAACAGGCAAAGAAAATCGGCTTCGGTGATGAGCAGCTAATTGCTGTAGTGCTGCCAGTACATCCTTTACAGACAGGAAGGCAGCCTCAGGAAATGCATATTGATCATACCCGTCTTTTACTACAAAACTCCTTACCCCCCTCGCATAAACTTCTTCAATAAACTGGTGCCCATCCCTTCTTTGTCCGCTGATGGCAAAAAAAAGGGAGGTTTCGGGGAAAATAATTTTTCGGCTGTCAATAACCAGTAGTTTAATTTCCCTGTCCTTACCCAAAACGGGTTGGGAACTGATGACATCTGCGATATAGTGTAAAGTATAGGTCAAACCTGTAAGGGGATTATTGGGAACTATCCTCCCTATCAGGAGGCACACCTTTCTTTTGCATGAATATGGAATAAAAAACAGAACCGGAAATACAAACCAAAATCACACCCAGCGAAATGACTACCTGGGTATTCTTATCTATCCATTCTCCAATAAAATGTTCCAGTAACATTTTCAAGCCAATAAAAATAAGGACGATTGCGATACCCTGTTGCAGGTAATCGAATTTGGATACAGCACTCCTTAACAAAAAGAAGAGGCTCCGCAGGCCAAGCACCGCAAAAATATTGGAAGTATAAATCACCATCGGATCCTTGGATATACCCAATACGGCAGGTATAGAATCCAGGGCAAATACCAGGTCAATCGCAGCCAGTAATATCACCACTACAAACAAGGTACTGTATACGGGTTTTCCGTTTTCCCTGAATATGTATTTGCCATCTCCGTCATGGTCGGCCAGGGGAAGGATATTTTGCAGGAAGCCTGAATACTTTTGATTTTTTGGGATCGAACTCCGCATCATCATTTGCGGTAAACATTTTATAGCCGGTATAAAGAAGAAAAGCACCAAATCCATACAGTATCCACTCAAACTTTTGTACCAGTACTATCCCGGCGGTGATGAAAATAATCCGGAATACAATCGCCATCAAAATCCCAATCAGCAATACCCTTGGATAATTTTTGGGCTTTACTGAAAAGGCATTGAAAATTAAAATGAAAACAAAAATATTATCAATACTTAAGCTCCATTCCATCAGGTAGGCACTTAGAAATTCCAAAGCCGTTTGGGAAAACGATCCTGCCAATTTTGTAGGGCTTTTTTCAGCCTCCAAAAGCGAACCCGACATCCAAAGAAATACAAAAAATAAAAGGGCCAGCCCTACCCAGAAAAAAGTCTGGTACATTGCCTGGCGTATGGTAATCTCTTTATTTTTTTTGCTTAACAGACCCAGGTCAAAGCCTAATGCAATCACCAGTACAATGCCAAAAACCAGGTAAACAATTTGGTGAGCCGTCATGTTAAAAATATAGTCTTATTAAATTTCGCAATAATGAAAAAGTAACTATTTCAGGCATACAGGAAACAACAGTGTCCTACCTATCAGTTATACTTTCGTTTCCTGTTCCACTGAAAAAAGAGACCTGCTATAACCACCAATAGAACTGGAAGGACGATATTGATGAACTGCCAGGTTGTTTTTTCTGCCGCTATCTTTTTTTTATCCAGTAAGCGTAAAACAAAGTCTTTATTTCTGCTTTCAAACAGGTTATTGTTACTCACAAGATAGTCCATCGAATTCAAAAAGAATTCGCGGTTAGCAAAGCGGTAATTTTCCAGAGGAAGTACACCCATGGGTAAGGGGCCGGTGGTATTACTGATATAGTTGGTGATGATGTCGCCATCCGACACAACAATCTGTTTTCCCGCTTTACCAGCTATCGCCAGAAAGGGTTTGCCGGTAATTCTTTCAACAGAATCCATCACCGTTTTGCCAACCCTGTTGGCAAATAAGGAATGGAACCTGCCCTCCAGTAAAACTGCCACCGGTATGTGTTGTTTTTGGAAGCTTGCCAGGTCCGCATCACTGTTGACACTGTTGATGGCCACAATGGCAGGAGAGCCAATGATCCGGCTACTGCTGTCTGTAGCCAGCAGCACTGTCTTTCTGATTCCTTCAGCTTTCACCGTATCCATGCTCGATGGAAAAATAGGCAGTACCCTGTCCAGGTTTCTGGATATGGGATTATCTGAATGCGAAGCCAGAAAAGGATAATAGGGCCAGGGAAGCCTTTGTATTTTAGGACTGCCATCCGGGTTCTTACCTATCACAATCGGTATCTTGGAACAGTTAAGGTCCTGTACCAGGTCTGGATTGATGCGAACGCCGTATTTGAATAGCAGATCGTCCAGTTCCAGTCCCCTGTCAAAAGCTGTGTACTGTGCCTG
>CAVVSL010000003.1:0-236695 GCA_963750825.1 uncultured Bacteroidota bacterium
GCATTAGGTTTATACAAGGATATCATTGGACAACCCCACCAGACAGTTCTGAAAGTAAGCTGGCTCACCCCAAAAGAAAAATAAATTACTCAGGATGCCAGGGCAACGGCTATTTGTTTTAAATGTCCATCATTGTGGATGGCAACCTTGTCAAATTCCTGTTGTAGAGTACGAATGCCCGCAGCGGTATGAAAGAACTGCCTGTTTTCACTACCGGCATAATGTTTTTCTGCCAGGTAGATGACACTGTCGCGTACAGATCCAAATACCTGTTTGCTGATGGAAACGGGATAGGTGCTGTAATCAAGTAGTTCATTCCACCTGTCCTGGTCAAACACAATGACAAAGGGATTTTCCTCGGCAATGGCCCTGCGTATTCTTTCACTCAATACGGTTTCAGTATCTGCCAGGTGGTTAAGAATCTGGCGGATGGTCCATTTACCGGGGCCGTAGGTTTTATTGAGGTCAGATTCAGGGAGGTTGTAATAGGCGAGTGTCCTGTCTTTGGTGTCTTTCAATAAGGCAAGGGTGTTCATATGGGTCTGTTTTTACATGGATACAAAATTAGCTAAAACCTTTTTTTGAAAAGACTCTTATTGTTCATTATAAAAAGGTATCCGCCAATACTTACCAGGTGGAGTTTTCCATAATGATTACCATAATAAAGGCGCATGCATTCTTCAGTTGCTACTGGCAATTACTATTCAGGTGCAGTGTTTTACCAGCTTCTCGGTAAGGTTCAGTAAGTGTTTGTTCTGGGTCTCTATGCCCGAATTGTCAGCCATCCCGGAAACCCAATAAATTGAGTATGGACTTCAGGCTGCAGTTGGGTTTGGTGCGGTGTTTTTTTTGCAAAAGAACGATTGGCAACTAAAAAAGTGGGTGGCCATGCCACCCACTTTTCACGTCAATTCTATTTTTATTTTTTGGCCGCAGCTATTTTTGCCTTTACGCTGGTCCATTTGCTGAGCAGGTTTTGCAGGGCTGCACTGGTTTCCATAACACCCTTCGTGGTTTGGGTGGTAGGCGTCATTTCTGTTTCCTGTAAAATATTCAGCAAGCCTGAAAAAGCGCCCTCTATACTGCCAAAGCTTGGCTGTGTATTAACCGGCCCGCCTCTTCTTCCCCTGCTCTCCGATGCAAAAGCAGCTACTTCTTTGGCCAGGTCGGCATTGGACTGATTTTTTGCACCTGCCACTTCTGCCATCGCTGTTCTGGCTTTTTGTATGCCTTCATAACAGGTCATGGAAAGGGTATATTGTTTCGTGAGTCCTTCTATTCCCGTTTTCACCCTTGGATCCATTTTTAAGGTAAGGGGTTGGGTATATAATTTTCCATCCACCGTCAACCTCACCGTATAGTTGCCCGGCATGGCCCATGGGGTATTGATACCGGGTGCGGTATTTTCATAAATGGCCGTCATGGGATAGGCGATGGTCTCATCAACAGGCGCATAATGCATGTCCCACAAAAAACGGTGGGAGCCAGCATCACCGGATAGAATTTGTTGTGGCCGGATCCAGTAGAGCGGGATGTTTACATCGGGTATGGTATACCGCTTTTCATTGCTGCTGAATTTGCGCACGAGTTTGCCTTTGGCATCCATGATCTCCAGGGTAACTTCTCCACCTGCTTTCTCACCCAGGTAATAATCGATGATGGCACCATCGGGTGGGTTTTGTCCGGCAGGTTCTTCCTGTGGTAAAGGGGTATCGGTATTCATGTTCCAGCGGATGCGTATAGCTGTCTGTGGTTTGTACAAAATGGTTTTTTCTGCAACCAGTTTGGCGCTTAGCTGGCGAAGCGGGGTAATATTGTCCAGTATCCAGAAACCCCGGCCATGTGTACCCAGTACCAGGTCATCGTCTTTGATTACCAGGTCACGTATGGAAGTGGCGGGCATATTCATGCGCAGCGTCTGCCATTGTTCGCCATCATCAAAAGAAACATACACTGCGTTTTCAGAACCCGCAAATAACAATCCTTTGCGGTATGGGTCTTCGCGTACCACATTAATGGGTTCGTTAGCCGGTATTCCAAAAGTGAGGAGCTGCCATGACTTCCCCCCATTGGTGGTTTTATAAATATAGGGATGCATGTCATCGCACCTGATTCGGTTAACGGCTGCATAGGCAGTATTCACATCAGTATGACTGGCTTCCATGAGAGAGACTTTGCTCCAGGAAGTAATTTCGGGTGGGGTTACATTTTTCCAGGTCTTACCGCCATCTCTTGTTACCTGGATATACCCATCATCTGTTCCTGCCCAAATGGTATTGATGTCCTTAAAGGAAGGTGCTACTGTATAGACCACACCTCTTCTGGGCATGGTTTTCATGTCTTCTTTTTGATAAATGCCTACGCTGGTGGGTATATCGTAGGTTTCGCGGGTAAGATCGGGGCTGATGGTTTCCCAGCTATTGCCGCCGTCGCGTGTCTTGAAGATTACGTTACCTGCGAAGTACAGGGTTTTAGGGTCGATGGGAGAGAACAAAACCGGAGCCGTTCTTACAAACCGGTATTTGCCACTGCGAACAGCTTCCGGGGAAATGTTCTGTACCTGGCCTGTTCGTTTATCATATTTCGTAATTTTTCCTCCATAGATAATATTGGGATCGAGCGGGTCGGGTGCTACATAACCATACTCCTCTACACCCACAGGATGCCATTCGCGAAAAGTTATCTGTCCGTCATTACCGCGTGAAGCGATACCAACCGATCCGCTCTCCTGCTGTCCGCCATACACATTATAAGGGAAGGCATTGTCGGTGTTCACGTGGTAGAACTGTGCAGTGGGCTGGTTGTACCAGGAAGAAAAAGTTTCACCACCATTTACCGTTACGATGCCACCCTGGTCAACGGCAATCAGCATGATTTTGGGGTTGTTGGGATTGATCCAGATGCGGTGGTAGTCATCACCCCCGGGTGCACCGCGGAAGCCTGTCCAGGTTTTGGCACCGTCAATCGATTTCCAGGTAACCACATTGGCGCTGTAAACGATGTCTGCATTGGTAGGGTCTACTTTTACTTCCGCAAAATCACTGCCCCTGCCCCAGAAGCGGCCGTCGCTGCTCATCAGGCGCCAGCTTTCGCCGGCATCATCACTTCGGTAGATGCCGCCAAATTTTCCGGCATCAACCGTAGCATATAAACGGTTGCTGTTGGTTGGTGCTATGCCGAAGCCGATTCGTCCCAGGCCCTGTTCGGGGGTGGGAAGGCCCTTGGTGAGTTTTTTCCAGGTATTGCCACCATCAGTTGATTTGAAAAGCCCACTCTCCGATCCATCCCACTGGCCATTCTCCCAGGGCCCCTGTCTCCCGGCCCATAGGTCTGCATACAGGATATCAGCATTATTGGGGTCGAAGCTAACCTGTATGGCACCGGTGTTTTCATCTTTGTATAGATACACGTTCCCAGGTTTTACCACCATTGAGGCTTCGGTAAACGCCCCGTTCAGTATTGGGACCATAGGGATGTCCGAGGACAGCTACAAAAACACGGTTTTCATTTTTGGGGTCTACTACAATGCCCCCAATTTGTTGTCCGTCTTTCAATCCCATGTTTTGCCATGTTTTACCGGCATCCGTGGATTTGTACACACCATCCCCAACTGAAAGGTCTGGTCTTTGAATACCTTCCCCGCTTCCAACATAAATTACATTAGGGTTGGATTCGGCAACGGCGATATCGCCTACGGAGCCGGTTGGCATTTGGTCGAATATCGGAAGCCAGGTACGGCCATAGTCAGTGCTTTTCCAAACACCGCCATTATTAACGCCGATATAAAATACATTGGGCTGTGAGGGTACACCACAGGCGCCAACGGTTCTTCCGCCGCGGTGGGGCCCTATCATGCGCCACTGCATGCTGTTGAACAAAGATGCCTGAAAGGGTTGTGCATTGGCGATAGCCAGCCCTGCATAGCAGAGCAAAAGAGTGCATAGTTTTTTCATGTATTGTATAGATTGAGGACTATTAAATTACAGGTTTAATCAATACCTGTAATAAATAATTGATAAGTTTTGCTATCCAAAAGTCATTGAGGCAATTTCAGGGTGACTTTATCTGAAAACTATTTTTTATTAATCAGGTAGGCGCCTGCTATCAGCATAACCACTCCCAGTAATTTTACCCAGTTCATATCGGATTTGGGAAAGCCAAACATACCAAAATGATCATATAATAAGGCCATTAGCAATTGCCCGGCAATTACGAGGGCAAAAACATTGGCGGAGCCGATACGTTGGGTGGTAACAATGATAACGGTAACGAAAAAAGCTCCCAGAAGGCCACCTGTGAGTTTGTAAAGTTCAATACCCTTTAATTGCGCAAAGGAGGGAAGGGGTTGTTTGGTGGTGATGATGATGAGTCCCAGGAACAAAGTGCCTATTGTGAAAGATATGAAGGCGGCGATCCAAGGATTGTTGACGGCCACTTTCAACTGGCTGTTAACGCCCGCCTGGGTAGCAATGGCCAGACCCGCCAGTGCGGGTAGCAAAAAAACCAGGTATTTCATCATGGGTATATAGTTATAGGAAGATATTTTGAAGGGGCATTATAATTTGTTGTAGAGGGCCCTCAGTTTTTCTTTGGTCATGATTTTTTCCCAATCCTTACCCAGTGCATTTTCCCATAGGGGTTTCATGCCGAGGGAAACGTTCATCATGGTATCAAACTGTTCTTCTGTCAACCCTTTGCAGATGCCGGTAGGAATGTCAATACCGTTCTTTTCAACCATGTATTTGAATTCTTTTACACCAGCGGGGTAATATTCTTCGAGGTGGTTCATCACGATGCAATTACCGATACCATGTTTGGTACCCAGTAAGTAACTCAAACCATAACTCACGGCATGTGCCACGCCCACCTGTGAGTATGCTATGCTCATGCCTCCGGCATAAGAAGCCATCATCAGCCGGTCGTCGGAACTTTCGTCCCAATGGTCATTTTCCACAAATACTTTCTGGCAGAGCTGCAGGGCTTTTTCACCATAACTTTTACTAAACTCGTTGAGGTAAGTGCCTTCGAGGCTTTCAATACAATGAATGTAACAATCCATACCTGTGTAGAAGCGTTGGTTGGCAGGAGCGTCTTTGGTGAGTTCGGGATCGAGTATAATCTGGTCGAAGGGTGTAAAATCACTGTTCATTCCCAGCTTTCGGGTTGGGCCGGTTAACACGGTTGTCCGGCTTACTTCTGCGCCGGTGCCACTCAGGGTGGGTACGCCTGCTTTGTAAACACCCGCCTGTTTCACCAGGTCCCAGCCCTGGTAGTCTGCTGCTGAGCCGGGGTTGGTCATCATCAGGGATACGGCTTTGGCCAGGTCCATGGCAGAGCCACCACCTATACCGATTACACCACTAATACTGCCGAACGCCTCTTTGAGCTGGCGGGCCAATTGGTCAACCTGGGTGGTTTTGGGCTCATAAGTTACATCTACAAATATGATTTGGTCTTTCCCCCTGAGCGGGATGCGGTTAGGAAGCGCTTTCCCTTCAAAAAAATGGTCTACGAGGAAAATCATGGGTGCTTCACCGGAGCGGTGGGGTTTGATGATTTCATCCAACTGGTTAAAACTACCGCGGCCATAAACCACATAACCTACCATTTTAAAGTTTCTAAAGCTCATATAGTTTGTTTTATCCGAACAACTGCCCGTTTCAGTTGTCTCCGATTAGAAATATTTTATGCATTGCAGCTCTCTGCAAACCTACTTAGTTTGTAGTTAATTATGTGTTCTCTTCTACAATTATATTATAAAGCAAACTGTTTAAAGCCTGTTTGCTATAAAGGGGGCTTTCATATAACTTTACCATTCTGGATTTTATAAAATTTTCCTATCGTAGATGACACTCCCCCACTTCCCTCATCCGTTACCCAATCATTACCAGGGATGGTTGCTGAATAATAATGCTACTGATTTTCTTAGCCGGATTCTTGATCCCTCCATTATTCTGAACGGAGCAGGAATATTGGTTATCGGCATTGCAATGATGGTCATTGTCATTTATGCGTATCTCTACTTCAAAAAAAGGAATTTTTTTTATACAGAAAGAATCGGGGAATATCTTGAAATATGGATAGCTCAAATTATAACAGAGGAATCTGCTGATACTATTGAGGTGCCCAAAAGATTTTACAGGTTTATGAGTAGTTATCAGGCCAGACAATTTACTGTTAACCAGCTGATACTTTGTAAAAAAAATTTCTCGGGAGCTGTTTCGAAAAATATTGTTTCGCTATATATCAAACTGGGATTGAAAGGGTTCTCTCTGCAAAAACTTGAAGAAAAAAAAAGGTGGAATATTAAAGCCCGGGGCATTCAGGAATTGTATCTGATGAATCAGATGGATTGTTTGCGTAAAATATATAAGTATACCAACAGTGAAAACGATTATGTACGAACGGTTGCCCAAAATGGTGTGATACACTTAACGGGTTTTGCAGGACTTCGTTTTCTGGAGGTACTCTCTCTGCCACTTACTGAATGGCACCAATTGAAATTAATCGAGCAACTCAAATTGCATCCCAAGCGGGATGATCTTGGGGAACGGATACCCAAGTGGCTTCGTTCGAAAAATGAAACCGTAGTGGTTTTTGCATTAAAGCTGGCAGGGGATTACCAGGAGTTTACCTGTCGCCCCAATGTCATCAATTGTCTGGTTCATCCCCACTCTTCTGTAAGAACACAGGCACTGCGAACCCTTATCCAGCTCGCTGATGAGAAAACCCCTTCCATAATACTGGGTTATTTCCGGAAAGAACCTCTCGACAACCAGGTTTATATATTACAGGCATTGCGGACGATGGTTACTGATAAAGAAGTGCCCTTTCTTGCTGAATTGCTTAACCATGAGAATGATACCATCAAGCTGAAGGCGGGGATAGTACTGGCCAATAGTACTGAGAACGGCAGGGCCATACTGGAAAGAAAGGTTAAGGAACAGCCGGACCCCTATAACAGAATTTACCAACACATAAAAACGGTACAATGAGTGGGGTAAGCTTTGGCGAAATATTTTTTGATATACTTACTTATGGAGTATTTTCCTATTCAGTACTCCTTATTCTTTCCTATATACTTATAGGATTATTTTCCATTGGCGAGACCCGCAAATATATTTGGGAAAATGAGTTTACAGATTACCGGGTTATTGCTGCATCAGCTCATTCACCTTCTGTAACCATTCTGGCTCCGGCCTACAACGAGGGAAAAAATATTGTAGAAAATGTCCGCTCTCTTTTATCCATATTTTATGTTAATATGGAAGTAGTGATAATCAATGACGGCAGTAAGGATGATACGCTCTCGAAGCTGATTGAAGCGTATGACCTTGAAAAAAAAGACTATTTTATCGACCAGCAAATTGTTACCAAAAATGTAAGAGGCGTTTATAAGAGTCGTAAAAGTATCTACCACAAACTAATTGTGGTAGATAAGGAGAATGGGGGAAAAGCTGATGCGTTGAATGTGGGCATCAATATTTCATCAAGCCAGTACCTGGTATGTATTGATGTGGATTGTATACTGGAACAGGATGCGGTGTTAAAAATGATTAAGCCTTTTCTTGAGCAGAAAGAAAAAAAAGTAATTGCTTCTGGAGGGGTTATCCGTATAGCCAATTCTTGTGTGATTGAAGATGGACGTTTGATTAAAGTACGTCTGGCTACTGAGTACCTGCCACGCATGCAAATACTGGAATACATTCGTGCATTTATACTGGGCAGAATGGCATGGACCCGGTTGAACGGTCTGATGCTTATATCAGGAGCATTTGGTGCATTCGACAGAGAGATTGCCATCAAGGCCGGAGGCTATAACCATAATACTGTGGGGGAAGACATGGAACTGGTGGTTAGGATGCGAAGGTATATGGAAGAATTGAAACAGGATTATATAGTTACCTACATTCCTGATCCCCTTTGCTGGACAGAGGCGCCGTCTACTTTCACCATTTTAGGAAGGCAGCGCAATCGTTGGATCAGAGGTACCTATGAAACACTGATGTTACATAAAGTGATGTTCTTTAATCCTAAGTACAGGCTTCTGGGCATGCTGAGTTACCCCTATTGGTTCTTTTTTGAGATGTGCGCACCGGTGATTGAATTTTTCGGTTTCATCTTCTTTGTGATTTTTGCCTGGACAGGTTTTATGAACTGGGACTTTTTCTTTTCTTTTTTCCTGTTCATCATCTGCTTTGGTTACCTGTATTCTGTGTTTTCTATTTTTATGGAAGTGGTAACGTTTAACCAGTACCAGCGGCGGATAGATATATTCCACCTGATGGTTACCGGACTTACAGAGCCATTTTATTACCACCCTTTCGTGGTTTGGAGTGCGATGAAGGGATATCTTGACCTGATAAAAAAGAAAAAAGGCTGGGGCGAAATGACGCGACAGGGCCTGAACCGGAAAAAAGTACCACCAGTCTCCATTGTACCGGTAACCGAAAACAGTCTTACACAATCGCCTACCAGTGCAGCCCCGCCGGAAGCGACAGTTGATGTAGAAAAAATTTGGGTGATGGAAAGGGTTATCCTGCCAGCGATAATAAAAGCATCAAATTTTATTGCCCGTTCTTTAATCTATTATTGCAAGCATACACTGGTGTTATGGCTACTGCTGGTGCTGGCGAGGGCATTTGAATTGGGGTACGACATTGTACAGCATGGAAGGCCTCCGCTTTTAGGGGAAGTAGTTGTAACCGGATTACTGAAAGACGCTTTATTTTTCTTACGTACAGGTGCAGTTTTTTGTCTGCCATTTATGCTGTTCCACCTGTTACATAGGAAAGCGGCACATGTATTTTACATCGTATACGCTTTGATATTGTTGCTTACACAGGTATCCCTATCCAGTTATTTTGTTACCACACTGGTGCCACTGGGTGCAGACCTCTGGGGATACTCAATGGCTGATATACGGCAGACGGTGGGCGCAAGTGGTGGCCTGACACCCCTAACGATCACAGTATTTATTTTATTTACCGGGTTGGTGCTTTTCTTTTTTATTTTTTTACCCAGACGGATAAGCCTCAATAGCTGGGTTGCGGCCTTACTGGTATTTTTATTTAGCACTTCGGTGTTCAGCAAGATGCCCGAACTGGTGAATGCGGTTACCTTAGACGAAGAATACAGCAATAACCTGGCTACAAATAAATCGAGTTATTTTATAGACGCTTCTCTCCGGCATTTTATCCCACCTGTTATCGAAACAGATATTTATTCCAGTTCTTATTCAGGTGATTTTTCAACCAGCGCCGAAGACGCAAACCTGTCCAGTATCAATTATGTAGACGAAAAGAATTATCCTTTTTTACACACTACAGACAGCAGTCAGGAAGTATTGTCTCCATTTTTTAATAAGGCATACAGGCCGCCTAATATTGTCATCATTCTGGTAGAAGGACTGGGCAGGGCCTTTACCAACAAAGGAGCTTATCTGGGTAACTTCACTCCCTTTATTGATTCGTTGTCCGGCAAAAGCCTTTATTGGGAAAACTTCTTAAGCGAAGGGGGCAGAACATTTGCGGTATTACCCTCTCTTTTAGGCTCACTACCTTTTACCAAAAATGGTTTTACCGAACTGGGTAATGCCATGCCACAGCATTTTTCCTTATTGAACCTCTTGAAAAAGAATGGCTATCAAACTTCTTTTTATTACGGCGGCGATGCTCATTTCGATAACATGGATATTTATTTGCGAAAGAATGCAATATCTGTTATCAATGATGAAAAGACTTTTCCATCCGGGTATACAAAAATGCCCTCACAGTCAGGATTTAGCTGGGGTTATGGCGATAAAGAATTGTTCAGGCGCTTTCTGGAAACAAAAAAAGATACTTCACGGCCTCAGTTAAGTGTAGTGCTTACCGTATCTACCCATAACCCATTCCTGATAAATGAACAGGAAAAGTACATGCAGAAGTTTGAAGCCAGGATGATTGAACTTGGATTTTCAGGAGACACGAAAAAAAAATACAGAAACTATGCTAACCAGTATGCCAGTATTCTGTTTGCTGATGATGCCATCAGCGGGTTCATCAACCAGTACAAACAACGGCCTGATTTTGCCAATACGGTTTTTCTGATTACCGGCGACCATCGGATGCCGGAGATTCCCATGTCGACAAAGATCGACAGGTACCACGTGCCGCTATTGATTTATTCTCCCTTATTGAACCGAACTGCCAAATTTTCCTCCATATCTACTCATTTTGATATTACCCCCAGTATTTTAGCCTGGTTGCGAAAGGATTACCGGCTTCAACTTCCGGATAAGGTAGCCTGGATGGGTACAGGACTGGATACAGCCAGGAGCTTTCGTAATATTCATGCCTATCCGATGATGCAAACAAAAACGGAGCTGGTTGATTTTATTAAAGGTGACTATCACCTGAATAACAATGATCTTTTTCACATCAGTAATAGAATGGACCTAAATCCAGAAGTGAATGATGTAAAAAGCAATGAACTCAAATCAGGATTTAACCGTTTCCTTTTAAAAAATGAGGCTTTTGCCAAAACCCTTCGTTTGATTCCTGATAGCTTACTTAGAAAATACCTTCCTCAGTGAGACGGGATAGCAGGTTTGATGGTTTGGTAATAGTCGTCCAGAATGGTCGTTACCAGTGGGAGATATAATTTCCAGAAAAAACTTTTTCTTTCCTGGGGGTCCCGGTTGTTATACATAAACCATTTGAAATTGGCGACGCCCTTAAAGTAGGAAGAGGTTGGGCTGATAGGGTTATCTGCAAAGTCTGCTGAAAAATAAAAAAACCTGTAATCTTTATTGATGTGTGCTGTTATGGCTGGGAAGGAAGCAGGGATACCATAATTAGCCAGTTCTTTAGCTCCCTTATCATTGGTGTCAATCGTAAAAGTGGCCAGGGTGTGGTTGTAAGTGGAGTCCGGATTAACAATGTCAAACCAAAAAGAATAGGGTGATTTAGCGGGAAGGCCATAATGGCCCTGTCCTTCTTTGGTGGCAAGTATATGGGGGAATTCATCTGTTAAGTGGGTTCCGTTTTCGAGGATTACCACCCTGTCATCTGAATGAATCAGTGCAATACCGCTTTTGGTAAAGGGCCATTTGCCATTATGACTTTTTGTGTAATTGTTAATAAGCCAGTGCGGAATTTCTTTGTTTTCAGTAGTATCAAAGGAGTCGAAATAGCGGCCTGTCCATCCTGACCAACGGATTCCAAAACTGCCCTCGAAACCACTCCTCACAATGGAGGTGGTGGGAGAAGCGAGGCAATTGAACTCGGCGATAATAAGTTTGTGTTTCTTTTGCATGCCGGTAAGGAAATAAAGGTCTTCTTTACTCATTCCTCCATAAATGATGCCTGATCTTTCCTGGGCATATTTCTGGGAGTACCAGTCGTTCTTGTAGATTCCATACGCATCCGTAATATAGGCCACATCGGCATCAGTGCTTAGCTGGTCGAGTTGATTGGTGTTGAATCGCTCCAGGCCCTTGATCTGATATTTATCCTTTGTAAGGGGAAAAAAACCGAAATAATCCCTTTCCCGCTGGTAAAGTTCATTTTTCGTCTTGGTATATTTTTCCTGGGTTAATACCCAGTTGAGTGAGATATGTTCCTGCCCTTTTGAGGTAAGCACTGTTTTATCGATAATGGCCAATACCAGTTTTTTTTTGGGGCTGGCCAGCCAGTAAATAAACATCCATAAGGGCATGAGTAAGAGTATGGCAATCAATGCCCTCAATATGGTTCCGATACTTGCTTTTAAAAACGGTAAAGCCATCCTAAGCTGAATTGATATTGATTTCCTTTTGTTTGTGGCAGGTATTCCTGGTTCAACCAGGCACCGTCTAATGTTAATACAAAGAACCTGGCAATTTTCTTTTTGAACAAAATACCTGCCCTATAAGAAAGCAGTCGAATGCTATTGTCAAGCTGGATGGAATTTTGACGATCGTCCGGAGTAATACCATAACCCAGATTAAACCCCAACAAGTCATCTGCGCTGCCAAAATAGTAACGTGCAGATACATTATAGGAGGCGGAAACGGTATTGGTAAAATTACTGGGTGTGATGTAGGTTCTTGCGCCGAAAAGCCAGCTTTTGTAATATTTACCCAGGTAGGCAGTATAGATGAAGGTAGGGTCACCGGAAAATTTCAGGTAACGGATACCCAATTCTCCCTCATAGCTGCGCGGCAGGTTGGCATACAGGGAAAAGCCCCCCCTCAGGGAAGGAAATACACCTATATTATCAGAATAGCCGAAACTTACATAACTGTAAAAAGTGTTGGAGATGCGGGGGTAAGCATCAAATTCATATTGAACGCCGTTTTCGGCAAAGCGGTTGGCATAATTAATTCTGCCGGTTACGGTACCTATCCCTGTAGTTCGGCCATAATCGAAACTGGCCAGGTGCCAGGGATTACTGAATTGATTATCAAAATAAACATAATCATAACTAAGCCCCAGCCTGTTTTTGTATGAATTCTCCTTAATCCGGTTGGCCAGTGATCTGGCTTCGCCATTGTTTTTGTTGATGGTGATGGCTTTGTCGATAACAACCTGTGCTTCTTTATAACGCTTCATTGCATTCAGGACCTTTGCTTTTCTAATCAAAAGAGTACCCGATAAAGGGTGATATTGTAACGCCTCTTCAACTACCTTAAGTGCTGTATCATTTTGGTTATTCCAGTATGCGAGGTCAAACAGGGCAGCGGAAGCATCTTCGTAACCAGGATCATTATTAAGTACCGACCTGAAATAGTAATGGGCGCTGTCTTTTTGGTCTGTCCAGGTATTGATGCGGCCCAAAAATATCCGGATATCAGCGTAGCCCGGACTGATTTGTAATGCATGAAAGAGATAACTTTTGGCCAGGGCATAGTTTTTATTGGTAAAAGCGGCTTCTCTTGCCGATCGTAGTAATCTATCAGAGGATGCGGTATCTGCTTTAACGGCAATGCCGGCTTCTCTATTATCTTTTTCAAAAGAGGTCGCTTTCAGTGTAGCGGACAATTCCCGGGCTTCCGCATTTTTATCATTCAACAGAAGCAGTTTGTTCAAAGATTTTTGTGCTTCGGGTATACGGCCCAGTTTATTAAGATTTTTGGCCTCCCTTAGCATCAGCCCTTCAGAGGCCGGATTATTTTCCAGTCCTTTTCTGATTACCGTAAGTGCTTTTTCATAATGATCACTAAAATATTCAAGGTCAGCATACGCTAAATATGTATCCCTGTATTCAGGACTGGTCCGCAGGACTTGCTCGAAACAAATCCGACCACTGTCATAGTTTCGGGTCCAGGTATAAATTCTTCCTAAAAAAATCCTGAGGTCGGCATAATCGGGGCTTTTTTGAAGTGCTTTCAAAAGAAAAGCTTTTGCCTTTGGATAATCCTCCTCCTCAAATGCGGCATTGCGTGCAGCCTGAAATAGCCCATCACTCGATGAGGTATCTGTTTGTTGCCCTTTTGCGGAGGTAATTAATCCAATGGATACAAAGCCGGTGAGGAGAATATGAAAAAGTAAGGTTCGCTGCATGAAGGGTAAGAAGGGTTTTTAGGGTAAAACCAGGCCTGTAAAAACCAGGAATTATGCGGAATTATTTCTTATAAACTGGTTCATCAGGCGTTTAACCCTAATGGCCAGTTCGTTCAGACTAAATGGTTTGGTAATATAATCGTCGGCCCCCAGGTCAAATGCCTCCATTACTACATTTTCCTGATCCATGGCGGAAAGGATGATAATGGGAATTTTTTTACCCTCTTTTTTTCTGATGATAGAAATGATTTCCAATCCTGATACATACGGCATCATGATATCTGTTATGACCAAATCGGGATTAAGGGATTCTATCTTGGCAACGGCTTCCCTGCCATCGACGGTGGTAAAAATTTCGTAGCCCTCTTTTTTTAATTTCAATTCAATAGTCTTTAACAGCATGGGCTCATCTTCAGCGACCAGGATTTTCATATAATATTTATATTGAATGAAAGGAGATTGGACTAGTAAAAGTAGCCCTTTTCCAGTGCTTTACGAAAGCTCTTTTTGCAAGGCTGACAGCTTCTCCAGTAATTGTTTTTCCAGTACTGTATACATTTCTATAGCAGTTGCTACCTGCTCCATTACCAATAGCAGGTCATTTTCTTCTCTTGCATTTGCCTCCAGGGCTCCCAGTAACAGGGACAGTTTTGTTGCCTGTAAAATTGACACGGCGCCTTTGATTTTATGAGCTGCCCTGAAAACACCATCCCAGTTTTGCTGGTCAGCAAACGCAGTAAGTTCTTTGATTTCAATTGGGGTATTTTGAAGAAAAAGTTCCAAAACCTCCAGTAAGGATTCTTTGTCATCAAGTTCTTCCAGCAATGTGAGGTCGTATAGTTTTTCTACTTCCTCATTCTTTGTATCCTTTATAGGAACTACTGCTTCATTATACAACAGCGCTATGAGTCTTTTATAAAGGTCATTAAAATCAAAGGGTTTGAGCATGAAGTCGTTCATGCCCACCTGCTTACATTTTTCCTGGTCACCCTTCAGGGCAGTAGCCGTCATAGCAATAATGGGGATGTCGAGACCCAGTTCATGTCTTATGTATAGGGCGGTTTCGTATCCATTCATAACCGGCATCTGGAGGTCAAGGATAACCAGATCAAATTTTTGTTGATTATCAAACAAAGCCACTGCTTCTTTTCCATTGAGTGCAACGGTTACTGCTGCACCAACTTTTCGAAGAATGGTAACAATCACTTTCTGATTAATTTCATTATCTTCTACTACCAGTATTGATTTGCCGGAAAGCCGGTCGGTAAAATCAGACCGGCCCATCAATGGCTGGGTTTCATTTTTAAACTGATAGGTAATGGCAAATGAAAAAGTGGAACCCTCCCCAAGTTTACTTTCTACAGAAATATTTCCTCCCTGTAATTCCACCAACCCTTTGCTGATGGCCAATCCGAGTCCTGTTCCCCCGTATAAATGAGTGGCCTCTTTGTTAACCTGGGCGAAGCTTTTGAAAATGGAATCCAGTTTATCATTGGGGATACCGATTCCTGTGTCCTCAAGGGAAAAAGCAATCTTCAAATCCTTATCGGTACTTTTTAAACGTGAAACTGTCAGATGTACCCTTCCCTTTTGTGTAAATTTGATGGCATTACCTATTAAATTAATCAACACTTGTTTCAGCCGGTAAGGATCACCGGTTAGATATTCAGGAACAGTGGGGTCGAGTATAATCCTGAAGTCTAGCTCTTTGTTATTGACCTGTTGAGCATACATGTTTTTTACTTCATCCAAAATGTCCAGTAAATTAAACTCGATTTTAGTAAGGGTAAGTTTACCCGCCTGTAGGTTAGAGAAATCAAGAACATCATTGAGCAGCATCAACAGGTTGTTCAGTGACAGGTTAATCATATTGGTGTAATCCTGCTGAATATCTGTAAGTGCTGTTTGTTGTAACAGGTTATTCATACCCTGAATTCCATTTAAAGGAGTCCTTATTTCATGGCTCATATTGGCAAAAAACTGCTCCTGTAATTCCTTAGCCTCTTCTGCATGGGTAAGTGCTTTTACCAGCTGCTGCCGGTCCATAACCCTTTCGGTAATATCGGTAACAATACCCCCGATACCGAATATTTTATTATCCTCGTTCAGCAGGGGGAACTTTACAGAAAGCAGGTTCTTTTTACCCAATTTGGTATCTGACACTTCTTCGGATTCCACATAGGATTTTTCTCCGGTGATGATGGCTTCATCTGATTGCCTGTATCGCTCTGCATCTTCAGGGGAAGCAAAAGCGGCATCTGTTTTATAGAGTATCATTTCATCCGTAAGTCCCAGCAGATCCTTGAATCGTCTATTCACCATTACATACCGCCCCTGCAGGTCTTTGATGAAAATCAGCGCGGTGGTATTGTCCAGAATGGACGTAAGACGGTATAAATTTTCTTTTCTCAGCTGTTCAGACATACTGAGTTCACTGGCTATCATTTTCTGGCTGGTAATATCCTTTACCATACACTGGAAGCCTTTGATTCGGTTGTCTTCATAAACCAACTGTGCGGATTGTTCTACCCATTTTTTGGTTCCTTTTTTTGTGCGGCTGAGAAATTCGAGTTGGGTGGTGGGTATTCTTTGTTCAAATTGTTTCCTATAAAAATCCAGCACTTCTTTAGCATTTTCCGGGTCAAGCAGGGTGGAGAAATGCCTGCCGAGCAATTCTTCAGCCGTATACCCCGTTAGTTTACTCACTTTGCTGTTGGCAAAAGTGATATGCCCCAATACATCAGTAGTATACATGACAACCCCTGCATTTTCAATCAGGTTCCGGTATTTAGACTCGCTAAGACCTGCCTCCTCTTCTGCTTTTTTTCGAAGCAGGATGTCTTTATTGAGCTGGTAAAGGATGACCAGGATGATGACAATGGCGAACACGCCACCAAGCAGGGCAAAAACAACCCCGGAATTATATACCCGCTCGTTTTTTTCTATCCGAAGGGTTAACTGTATTTTTTCCACCTGTGACATCTCACCGAGCAAGGACTTAATTGACCGGGTAATGCGCCCTGGTTCAGAATCGTTTCGTATTTTATTCAGCAAATCCCGGGTAATTACTTTTGTATCGATAAGGCCATTCTGGATCTCTATTTTTTTTTCAATATACCTTTTCAATACTTTTGTATTACCTACCTGTCGGCCGTAATCTCCGGTAATTTGCTCGATTTCTTTCAGCGTAAGTCTTAATTGTGTATGTTCATACAGCAGGCTTGTTTTCCAGGTGCTGTCATTAGTTAACAGGAATCCCCTTGATGCCGCTTCTGTTTCGGCAATCAGTTTATTCATCAGCTCAAGCTTATTAATTAAGGAATAGGTATCATATATCTCATTCCTTGTTTTTTCCTGGCTAACCTTTTGTTGGTAGAGAAGCGTCATAAAACAGACAAAAGCAGTTAAAGCCAGCACAAGCAGCCAGCGAATTTTTTTGTCCAGGGAAATTGTCTGTTTTGTCTTTTTGGGTTTCATAATTCCTGAGCTATGCACAAAACGAATTAGTAAGATACTTATTATCCTGAAATTTGACAGATTCAAAAAGATAGATATAAATCATTCGGTTATAGTCATGATGCGAATATGTTTGTATATTCCCCTGGTAATTACATCCTCCACACCTATACAATTAGTATGCTCACTTATCCGGTACGTATTGCCCTGATTGCCGCCCTGGGCGGATTCTTATTTGGTTTTGAAACAGCGGTGATATCCGGTGCTGAAAAAACCATACAGGGTCTTTGGTCATTAAGTAGTTTTTGGCAGGGCTTCACGGTTGCCTCCAGTTTAATTGGGACGGTAATAGGGTCGGTCATTGCCGGAAAACCGGCTCAGATTTTTGGTCGTAAGAAAGTGTTGCTGGTAATTGCCATTCTTTACCTTTTGTCGGCAATCGGCTGTGCCGCCTCATCGGTATGGATACTGTTTATTACTTTTCGATTCATCGGAGGGATTGCTGTTGGGGCTTCCTCAGTGGTGGGGCCAATGTATATCTCTGAAATCGCACCGGCCCACCTTCGGGGAAGACTGGCAGGCTCCTTCCAGTTGAATATAGTAGCCGGAATTTTCATTGCCTACCTGACTAATTTCCTTTTTGTAGGACTCGGCGAGGATTCCTGGAGATGGATGCTGGGTATAATGGTTATTCCCGCAGGTCTGTTTGCTGTATTGTTACGCACAATTCCCGAAAGCCCCCGCTGGCTGATCCTGGCCCATCGGGAAGAAGAAGCCATACCTGTTCTCAAAAAGTTGTTGGGCGAAGCGGAGGTGGCTGCGGTTATTGTATCCATAAAAGCTTCTGTTACTGATACTGCAGAAAAATTATTTCAGAAAAAATACAGCAAGCCTATTCTTTTTGCCGTAGTGCTGGCCATGTTTAACCAGTTATCGGGCATCAATGCCATTATTTATTATGCTCCGCGAATTTTCGAAATGGCGGGATTTGACAAGGCACAATCTTACCTGCAACCTGTATACATTGGCGCGGCTAACTTATTATTTACCCTTCTGGCCATGTCGTTTATCGACCGCTTTGGCAGAAAAAAATTATTACTCATCGGTTCAGCGGGAATGATTGTATTTCTGGGTTTAACTGCAATGGCTTTTGCAGGGGGAGCCAACAGTAATGTTATTGTATACCTGATAGGTTTCATTGCATTTTTTGCTTTTTCGCAGGGTGCGGTTATCTGGGTATTTATCTCAGAAATATTTCCCAACAGTGTCAGGTCACAGGGAGGTTCTCTGGGAAGTTTTACCCACTGGATTATGGCAGCCATCATTTCCTGGACCTTCCCGGTAATAGTGGAGGGAAGCCCCCGGGGTGGCATGTATTCTTTCATCTTTTACAGCTTCATGATGTTCCTGCACCTGCTGTTTGTGTGGAAGTTTCTCCCGGAAACAAAGGGCAGGTCACTTGAAACGATTCAGAAAGAGCTGGGAATTGAATAAGGTGTTCGGGGAGAATGATGTCAGTACTTACCGAGTAGGGTAGCGGCTTTTTCCAGGTCCTCTGGTGTGTCAATCTCAATACCCATGTAATCGGTTAACACCATTTTCAGGGGAACGCCATTTTCGAGGTAACGCAGGCATTCTATTTTTTCAGTGTTTTCCAGTGGGGTCATTTCCCATTGGGTAAAATCAAGCAGGGCTTTTTTCCGAAAGGCATATACGCCAATGTGCTCATAATACACTATTTCAGGATTGGGGTTCCTGGGATAGGGCACCTGGCTTCGGGAGAAAATCAGGGCATTATTTTGTTTATCTACCACAACCTTTACATAGTTAGGATCGGCAATGGTTGCAGGGTCCTTCATTACCTGCATGAGCGAAGCTACCTGTACCCTTTTTCCTTCCACACCTTCAAATACCTGTAAAAGTTTTTCCAGGGGCTCCCGTTTTACAAAAGGCTCATCACCCTGAACGTTAACCACAATATCTGCCTCCATGCTGGCAATGGCTTCAGCAATCCTGTCGCTTCCGCTTTCATGGGTCCGTTTACTCATAACGGCCTTGCCGCCGTTGGAAACGATTTCTGTGTAAATGATATCGCTGTCGGTTACCACATATACTTCTTCAAAAAGGCCGGTGGCCAGGGTATTGTCATAGGTATGGCGAATAACTGTCTTGCTACCCAGTATTTGCATCAGTTTGGCAGGAAAACGAGTGGCAGCATAGCGAGCCGGAATCATGGCAATCTTCTTCATGGCTGGTTTTGCAGCAAAGATGGTGCTTTACTTGTTTAATAATCTGTTTTGATGGTCTTATCGAATGGGATTTTCAACTGAAAAGAAAGGTCCTCATCCCTGCTATTGTCCAGAACATCCAATCCATAATGCAGTTTCTCTACCGGTGTATAATTAAAGGTGCCGAACAGCCTGTCCCACACCGAAAAGATATTACCGTAATTACTGTCTGTTTGCGGGCGCATATAGTGGTGGTGCACTTTGTGCATATTGGGAGATACCAGGAACCAGCTCAGGGTATTGTCTATCCATAAGGGCAACCGGATATTGGCGTGGTTAAACTGTGTAAGCACCACACTCAGGCTTTGGTACATCATCACCAGCCAAATAGGCGCGCCGCAAATGATTACCCCAATTAAAGTGAAAATAGCCCGAAATACACTTTCGCCGGGATGGTGCCGGTTAGCCGTAGTGGTATCCACATGTGTATCTGCATGGTGTACCATGTGAAACTTCCACATCCACTTTACTTTGTGTTCAATATAATGAATGGAATAGGCTCCGGTCAGGTCGAGCAACAGAAGGCCCCCCAGCATAAATACCCAAAGCGGCATATAGAAAAGCTGCAATAATCCAAAATGGTGCAACACCACATAATCGCTGGCTTTTACGATCAGCAGGGCGAATGAAAAATTAATCAGGATAGTCGTAACCGTAAAAAAGAGGTTGATGGAAGCATGTTTCCATTTGTGGTAGCGGAATACAGCCAGGGGTATAACACCCTCTATTAACCAGAAAATAGTGATGCCTCCGGCCAGAATCAATGCACGGTGCAGGCTGGGGATTTGTTCAAAATAGTGGATAATGTTTTCCAACATGGCATAATCAGTTAATACTTCAATGTACAAACAAATCATTATCCGGGGATGATTTGTACCGCATTAATAAGCTGCCCGGGGCTGGGGTTACACAAAAAAATGCAGAAAGCACATTTGAAACAAACGGACTTTCTGCATTGTAAGGAGGGTAACCCCTTTTATTAATTATTCAGCATCAACGGCATTACCAGCATCAGCAGGTCTTCACCTTCCCCTTGTTCTGTGGGCTTAATCAGGCCTGCTTTGGTAGGTGTGCTTAATTCCAAACGGATATCATCAGTATCGGCAGCGTTCAGCATTTCTATCAGAAATTTGGCGTTGAACGCAATTTGCAGGTCCTCCCCATCATACTGGCAGTTCATGCGTTCATTACCTTCAAAACTGAAGTCAACATCCTGTGCAGCCATTTGTAATTCACTCCCGGTAATGTTCAGGGCTACCTGGTTGGTGCTTTTATTACTGAACACATTCACCCTGCGCAATGCATTCTGGAAATCATTTTTATTCACAATCAGGCTATACGGGTTGTCTGCAGGTATTACCACTTTGTAGTCAGGGAAACGTGCATCAATCAGGCGACAAATCATTTGGGTTGATCCGTGATTGACAAAAAGGTGGTTACTGTTATAACTTACCGATAGCTCATCTTCGTTATCGGGTAACGCATTCTTTAACAGGTTCAGTGGCTTCTTGGGAACGATGAAAGAGTCCGTCTTGGTAGCTTTCGTGTCAATTCTTTTATAGCGCACCAACCGATGGGCGTCTGTGGCTACAAACTGAACACTATCCTTGGTCAGTTCAAAGAAAACACCGGTCATGGCAGGACGTAAGTCATCGTTGCTAACGGCAAAAAGAGTTTTGTTAATGGCAGTAAGCAGGGCGCTGCTCGACATATGGAAACTGGTGGTATCATCAGCAGCGGGCTCTTTCGGGAAATTATCCGGATTTTCGCCCATTACTTTGTATTTACCGTTATCGCTGGTAATTTCCACTGCGAAATTCTTGTCAATATTGAAGGTGAGTGGCTGGTCAGCGATATTCTTAAGCGAATCGATTAAAATTTTAGCCGGTATACACACTTTCCCGTTTGTCTTGCTTTCCACATCCATCTGAACCCGCATAACGGTTTCCAGGTCGGTGGCTACCACATTGAGTTTTTTGTCCTGAATTTCAAATAAAAAGTCTTCAAGTATCGGTAAAACCGTATTGGCATTGATTACGCCGCTAATCTGTTGTAGGTGTTTTAATAACGATGATGACGAGACAATAAATTTCATTCTGGAATTTTTAGCTTTGCAACAAACCTACTGTAAAATGTTAATATTCCGCAACAGAAATCCGAATGCGGGGCATTAAAAACAGGATTGTGCATCTGGTGTGAATTCGGAAAATAGGAGTCCGCTAGTTAACCGGGGCGTTATTCAGAGATTTTCAATCAGCTCTTTGTATTGTATACGGTCTATGGGTTTAACAATATAATCACAAACTGCTTTGTACTGCCGGGATCTGCGCATGTCATTGCTGTCAATGGAGGAACTTACCACGTAAACCACTATCGGTTTTTGGAGGTTATTGTGAAGCTTATTGTATTCTTCCAGGAATTCCCAGCCATTCATAACGGGCATGTTGATGTCGAGAAAAATTACATCGGGCAGGGTTTCCGGGTCATTGTTTTTCTGGTCTTTAAAATAATTAATAGCTTCATGGCCATTGTAGAAAGACTGTATGTTTTTCGCTAAACCAGTTGCTTCAACTAGTTTTCGTGCAGTAAATTGATAGATATTATCATCATCTATTAAACAAATATTGTGTTTTGTGTCAAGCATTTGTAGGTTTGCTATAGGGGTTAGCATAATTATATCCTATATATTGAGTAGTTAAACTACTACAAATCTACATACTATTCAACATTTTAACTAAAAAAATTGCTTTTTTGACCCAAAAAACTCCCGAACAGGCGTTTTTAGCCTTAAAATTGTTCTGTTCCTACCGGGAAAGGTGCCATTTTGAGGTAAGTAACCGGCTTTTTGGCATGGGGTTGACCAAAAAAGAGGCAGCATCGCTAATTTGCAGGCTGATTGAGGAGGGATTTTTGAATGAAGAAAGGTTTGCTGTCCAGTTTGCCGGCGGGCATTACCGCCAAAAAAAATGGGGGAAAAGGAAAATTGAATATGCCCTGAGGCAAAAAAAGATTTCTGAAAAGCTGATAAGAATAGCCCTGACAGAGATAGAAGGGAAGGATTATAGAAAAACAGCCAAAAAACTGGCCCTGGCCAAGTGGGAAACCCTGCGCAAGGAATCGGCTGTTACCCGGCAATCCAAAACCATAGCCTACCTCCTGGGGAAAGGGTATGAAATGGCCCTGATAAGAGAAATCCTTTTTGAAATAGGGTCCTGAAAATAATTGATAACTAACCGGTAATACAGTAAAATGAATCCGTTTCGCTTATGTTTTCTTTTAATGGTTTTGCCATTTAGTTCATCTGCCCAGCCTATATCAGAAAACAACTATTCAAAATCCTTCAGTTTTTCCAATGAAAATGATGCGTATCTTTTGCAAAAAAAAGACGCTTATTATACCAACGGATTTTTTTTCAGGCTAACAAAAGCCGGGGAAAGGAAAGGAAAAAAAATTGTCCGTTCGTTACAACTGTCACAAAAGATATATACGCCCCTTATCCGGAAAACCACGGGTCCGGAAGATATTGACAGGCCTTATTGCGGGTATTTGTACCTTGGTTACCAACAGACAGTCTTTCCCCAAAATAATGCTATCCTACAAACAAGGGCGGCGCTGGGTATTGTGGGGGGCGACTCATTTGGGGAGGATGTGCAGAATGGCTACCACAAATTACTCAGGTACGCCCCTTTTAACGGCTGGCAATACCAGGTTCGTAATGCGCTTGGAATAGACCTGGGTTTTAGTTATGCCCAAACCCTTTGGCAGGATTCATCCTGGATACAATGGGTACCACAAGTGGAGGCTAATCTGGGAACTACATTTACCAACGCCAGTATCGGATCGTATTTATGTGTAGGAAGTTTTGAGCGCCATAGTAATAGTGCTTTATGGGATGCGCGTATACAAAAAAAACAAACCCTTACCAGGAGAAACCATGAATTATTTATCTACTGGCACCCACAATTTATTTTTCAGGCTTATAATGCTACCATAGAAGGCGGACTTTTCAGCAAAGGAGAAGGAGCGGTATTGGGTGAAAGTTCGCGAATAATGTTTCAGCAAAACTGGGGATTGTGCTATGCAAAGGGTCGCTGGACCACCCGTTTGGAAATTGTTTACCAGAGCAGAGAAGCAGTTGCGCAAACTTTACCCCAGCGATACGCATCATTTCAACTTAGTTATGCATTACTTTAGTAAGCAGATATAGCCCGGCAAACGAATTCCCCAAAGATTTAAACGCAAGCGTTTCCTATGTCTCAACTTAAGATTACCCTGATTCAGTCCCGGTTATATTGGGAAGACAAAGCAGCCAACCTGGCTATGTTTGAAGAGAAGATCATGGGTGTAGCCGGACAAACGGAATTGGTAGTGCTGCCCGAAATGTTCAGCACCGGATTCAGTATGCAGCCCAAAAAACTGGCCGAAACCATGGAGGGTGAAACGGTTAACTGGATGCGGAGACTGGCCATGTCTCAAAAAATAATCCTTACCGGCAGTGTAATCATAGAAGCAGAGGGACATTATTATAATAGACTATTATGGGTGTTACCCAATGGTACTGCCGGAATGTATGACAAGCGTCACCGTTTTGCCTATGCCGGTGAGGATAAGGAATATACTGCTGGTAACCGGCGACTGGTGGCCAGTGTGAAAGGCTGGAAGGTTAACCTGCAAATCTGTTACGACCTGCGCTTTCCGGTATGGGCCCGCCAAACTTCCGGCACAGAACCGGAATATGATGTATTGCTCTATGTTGCCAACTGGCCTGAAAAAAGAAGCCATGCCTGGAAAAGTCTGCTTATGGCAAGGGCCATAGAAAACCAGTGCTATGTAGTGGGCGTTAACCGGGTGGGCGAGGATGGCAATGGGATAGGTCATTCAGGAGACAGCATGGTGGTTGATGCATTGGGTACCGCACTTTACCACAGCACCGGGCAGGAATCTATCGACACAATTGTATTGGAAAAAGAGCCCCTGCAGGAAGCAAGGGCCAGGTTTCCTTTCTGGAAAGATGCAGACAATTTTAAAATCCTCAATAATGATGAATAAGGAAACAACCCTTTATACTGCAGAAAGACTTTTTACGGGGGATGAATGGTTATATAACCAAACAGTAACCGTTGCCAATAAGAAAATAATCGGTATAGCCCCTTCAGAAAATAATGGTGGACCCGTTTTCCCGGTTTTGGCACCCGCTTTCATGGATATTCAGATTTATGGGGCATATGGGAAATTGCTGGCTGTTTATCCCGAAACAGGTTCTTTGCATGCATTACAGGAATATTGCCGCAAAGGGGGAGCTTCACATTTTCAACCTACAGTGGCCACTAATGAATACCCGGTTTTCTATAAGTGTATAGATACCATAAAAGCATATTGGGCTGAGGGTGGAAGAGGTTGTCTGGGCTTACACATAGAGGGTCCCTGGATACATCCCTTGAAGAGAGGCGCCCATTCAGAAAAATTCATTCATGCGCCCTCTATGGAACAAGCTCAAAATTTACTGGAATATGGCAAAGGTATTATTACGATGATTACCCTCGCCCCGGAAGTCTGCAACAGAGAAGTGGTTGACCTGATCAAATCTTATGGTGTGATTATTTCCGCAGGCCATAGTAACAGCAGCTATGAGGAAGCCGCCAATGCCTTTGACGAGGGTATTCCGCTGGCTACGCACTTATTCAATGCCATGAGCCCCTTACAGCACAGGGCTCCGGGTATGGTGGGTGCCATATTCCAGCATCCTAAGGTAATGGCCAGCGTTGTTCCCGACGGATACCATGTTGACTTTTCGATGATTCGGCTGGCCAAAAGGATAATGGGCGACCGTCTTTTTGCGATTACAGATGCTGTTACTGAAACTACAGAGGGTCCCTATCCACACCACCTGAACGGAGACCGGTATGAATCGGAAGGAATCCTTAGCGGATCAGCACTTACCATGGGGGCCTGCTTGCGTAACCTTATTAACAAAGTGGGTATTGAACCGGATGAAGCCCTTCGAATGGTTAGTTTGTATCCGGCCAAAGCCATGCAATGGAACAATCACCACGGCAAAATTGCTATTGGGTATGATGCCAGTATGGTAATGCTGTCAAACCAATGGGAAGTGATTCAGGTAGTTACGGAAGGCATTACTGAATAATGTCTTTTTTCTTTTTCTTCCCTGCTATGTCTGTAATAATTTTATCCAGAAAAACGGCACTGCCAATGCTCCAGTACCAGCCGTCATAATTGTATTTTAGGTCACTGTTAAAAACCGCTTTGCGCAAACCAATCATTCCGTTGATACCCAGATAGGTCAGAAAATGCAGTCCTTTGATATCAGGAATAATAAAGTTTACTGAATAACCCATACCCGCCGGAATAAAATCCTGCTTTTCTGTTTTGGTGAGGAAACGCCCCCTGATTTTATTGGTGGAATCCAGCTCTGCTTTCCCATAGCCCAATTCAAATACCATACTCATCTCCCAGCGTTTACGGCGAAAGAGGTAAGGTTCATAATAGATGGTTCCGTAATAAAGACTTTTGTTCAAGCGGTTAATAGGCACACCGGTATTGTCCCGCAGAACACCTGCTGATTCCTGGGATAAAAAATAACCCCCGATGCCAACCTTAAATGTATTGTTTACTGATGCACCTAACCGATAGCCCCAAATGCTTACTCCTTCGTTTCCAATAAAGGAGAATCGCTGGTCAAAGTCGCCGGCAGGTTTGAGGGATAGTTTCTTTTTGGATGTGGATGTACCATGTATACTACTGGCAGCAGTATCATTTTGCTGTGCCCTGGCTATCGTTACGGAATAGAAAAGCAGCAGTAAAAAACAGTTCCGTAAAATGAGTTGTTTGGACAGGTACATAGAAATAGGTTGCAAAATAAGCTATTGGTCAATCCCATGATTCAATCGGAAACTTTTTTGTTGTATCAGCTCCCTGATTTTTGCCATTTTTGGGTCAATGCCATTCTTAATAGCCTGCGAAGAGGGCATAACGGAAATATCCGGGATAACACCCCTGCCCCTGGGACGATTTTTGTCCATCACCAACCGATATAACGGTAAAGAAATCTGCAAACCCGAATGGGGTAGGGTGATGGTGGGTATGTGCATGGCTGAATTACCATAATAACCGCCACCGGTTTCCTCTCCCACCAATGTTACGTTTGATTGCCCCTTTAGATAAGAGACGAACATAGATGCCGCTGAAAAAGTATATCCTCCCTGAACCAGGTACACATTGCCGGAGTAGTGAAAACGGGTTAGGGGTTGAAAGGCTTTTTGTTCATAATAGCGGTAATGGATTATTCCGTCGTCCATTTTTTTGGCGCCAAGGTTCATGGCCAGCCAGTAATTGAGTAAGGGTTTGATGTACTTCCCATATTCAAATTTTCGGCTGATGGCTATTACACTGTCACCAATTTTAAAAGGGTGGTCGGTAAGATAACGCGCCAGCCTGATGCTGTTGCGCACTTTCCCGCCCCCATTTTCCCGCAGGTCAATGACCAGGGATTGAATATTTTGTTTTTTTAGCGTTCTGAAAGAACGTCTGAAAAACCCTCTGAGTGAACCGTTGAAACTGCTTAAACGGATGGTAGCAGTATGCAGGGCGGTATCGATTATCATTGTACGGATGGCTGCCCTTTTTTGCTTTCGTCCGGGTGTTACCCTGGTTAACTGTGTATTGACGACTGAGTCATCTGCTACTTTTTTTGCAGGACTGTAATTCCTGACCAGAGCAGAATCCTCCCGGCCATTTTTATCGATGTACCTGATTTGGTAGCTACTGTCGAGCCCTATAATCGTCTTGTACCATGCCGGAAAGTTGCCGCTCAGTACCTGGTATTTGTGATTGATGGCAAAACCATCGCTAACCATATACGGGAAAATGGTATCCAATATTTCCCGGTTACTCCTACCATTGATGCCTGTAATAATGGTGCCTCTTTTGAACAGGGTGTCCCTGGGATTCAGGCTGCCAAGTACCACAAGACTGTCATCCCATGCTTTCAGTACAAGCGGAAATTGCGGATAAAGAAAAGTATCGGCTTTTTTTGCATACTTTTTTGAAAAGCGTACCGAAGTATGTCCGCATCGGATCAGGCTTATGATGCGGGCGGTTATGTTTTTGAATTGTAACTCATCCAGCGAATCGGTAAGGTTCGCTATTGCCTGGTCAAAACTACTGTCGATTTGCGCTTTAGGGGTGTACCAGTAAAGTGAGGGATGGTTGGCTTCGAGTATTTTTCGCAGCAGGGAAAGGTCTTCTTTCAGTTGCCCGGGCGGCATTTTAGAAAGGTATGCAGACCCGGAAGGTGGTTGTGCCTGCAGCATTCCACTTAACAGACAGATCAAGCAGATAGCTGCACAACTTTTCATACAACTATATTATTGCCTAAAAGCATTCCAGCCCTGTGCGGTAATGTCAAATGTATTTCCTCCTTTGGTAATAATTTTACAACCCTCCTCCAGCTCTGCCATGTAACCAATTACACTGATTTCCTCATTAAGGGTAATTTTATCATGATCTTCCTGCTTCAAAGTAAAAATCAATTCATAATCCTCCCCGCCATTCAGTGCGCATACTGTTGGGTCAAGACCAAACTTATAAGCGGCCTGCCGGCTCTGTTCATCTATGGGTATTTTTTCTTCATACAAACGACACCCCAGTAAACTTTGTTTACAAAGGTGGAGTATTTCACTGCTGATGCCATCACTTACATCCATCATGGAGGTGGGTAGTATGTCATTCTTTTCAAAAAATTCGATGATATCTTTCCTGGCTTCGGGTTTTAACAAACGGCCCACCACATAACTTTCATTTTCCAGGTCGGGTTGTATTTGGGGATTTTCAAGGTAAATTTTCTTTTCCCTTTCCATCAGTGTCAAGCCCAGGAATGCGCCACCCAGGTCTCCGCTAACGCAGATCAGGTCACCTTTTCCGGCGGTACTTCTTTTCACCAGTTTTTCAGGGACCACTTCGCCTATGGCGGTTACTGAAATCACAAATCCTTTTTGCGAAGTAGAGGTATCGCCCCCTACCAGGTCAACACCATGTTTCTGGCAGGCAATAAATACACCCTCGTAAAAGTCATCGAGTGCTTCCAGGCTGAAACGGTTACTAATGCCTATGCTGATAGTGATTTGTGTTGGCTGGGCATTCATGGCGTAGATATCGCTGAGGTTAACCATCACCGCCTTGTAGCCCAGGTGTTTTAAGGGAGTATACATCAGGTCGAAGTGGATGCCCTCCAGCAACAGATCGGTAGTAACCACCGTCTGTTTCCCAAAATGGTCTATTACAGCCGCGTCATCACCCACGCTGAGGATAGTAGACACATTGTGTATTTCAAAATTTTTGGTGAGGTGCTCTATCAGTCCGAATTCCCCCAGTGTTCCTATTTCAGTTCTTTGCTCGCTCATATAATGTATTTACTTTCCCACGCAAAATAATCAGAGATTGGCACCATTTACAATGCCTAAAAGTTCGTCGTGTATTTTCCCGTTGGTGGCCACAATATGCGGCTGGTAAGGAGAATAGCGTTCTCCGGTAAAGTCCGATACCCTTCCTCCGGCTTCTTCCACTATCAGGAAACCGGCAGCGCTGTCCCATGCCTGCAGCTTGTGTTCATAAAACCCGTCGAAACGGCCGGCGGCTACCCAGCACAAATCAATGGCAGCACTACCCAGCCTTCTAACCGGTACCCCATTACGAATCAATTTTTCAAATACCTGTAAAGGGCCGTTTGGCATATCCAGGTAAGTATAGGGGAAACCCGTAACCAGGCAACTGTGTTTGACTTCCGTCTTATCACTCACCTTTATTTTCTTGTCGTTCAAAGTAGCACCAAACCCATGCTGGGCAAAATAAAACTCATTCAGAAAGGGACTGTATACAGCGCCCATAATCATCTGTCCTTCCTGTTCCAGGCCAATGCTTACACAACAGATGGGGATGCCATTGGCAAAGTTTACGGTACCGTCAATAGGATCAATAATCCACTTATAAGTAGAGTCCATCACAATCTCTCCTGTTTCCTCACTTAATAAGAAGTGGTCGGGATAATCCTTCTGTATCACTTCAAAAATGGCTTTTTCTGCAGCGTGATCGGCTTCTGTTACCAGATTGTTTATGCCTTCTTTGTTACTGATTTTGAAGTCTCCATTAAAAAAACGCGACATTTCAGCGGCTCCGGCCTCGGCTGCCTTTATTAGGGTATGTTTCAGCATGGCGCAAAAGTACTAAAAGGAACTTAGACACTGGTATGCGTTCAAAAGGGTTGACCTTTTTCCCCCATGCATTATCTTGTGACAATAATCCGGTACCCTGGAAATTTCTGTCATCATAGTAAACTACAATGTAAAATTTTTTCTGGAGCAATGCCTGGCTACCCTGCAATTGGCGCTGGAAGGTATTGAGGGAGAGATATGGGTAGTTGATAACCATTCAACGGATGATAGTTTGGCCTACCTGGAACCTAAGTTCCCCGGGGTTCATTTCATTGCCAATGCTGAAAACCTGGGCTTTGCCAAAGCCAATAACCTCGCCCTGGCAAAGGCCCAGGGAGAATATGTACTTTTTCTTAATCCTGATACCCTCTTACCTGAAGATGCCCTGGCGCGCAGCCTTGCGTGGATAAAGTCCCATAGCCACGCCGGCGCCCTTGGCTTCAGAATGCTTGATGGGAAAGGTCGGTTTTTACCTGAAAGTAAGCGGGCATTCCCTACACCACTGGCGGCCTATTACAAGCTAACCGGCCTGGCGGCAGTATTTCCCCACTCGGGGCATTTTAACCGATACGCAATGGGTAACCTTTCACAGGAGCAGCACCATGTGGTAGAGGTATTAGCCGGCGCCTGTTTGCTGGTCAGGAAAAATATACTGGATGAACTCGGTGGGTTTGACGAACGCTTTTTTATGTATGGTGAGGATATTGACCTCAGTTACCGTATCAGGCAGGCAGGGTATGAAAACCATTATTTTCCCGATACGCCCATTATTCATTTCAAAGGAGAAAGCGCCGTTCAGGGGGGACTGGTTACCGTTGGGTATTTTTATACAGCCATGTCCCTCTTCGTTCAAAAACATTATTCCAAAGGATCAGCAAAATTATTTTCCCGGATACTCCGGTTTGCCATTTTTTTACGGGCAGCTGTCTCGGCTGCTTACAAAATTATTTCACCGCTTTGGTTACCATTGGCAGATTGTGCCATACTGCTGGGATGCCTGAAAGGATTGAGCCTGATTTGGATAAACCTGATAAGAGAAGGTAAAGACTTTGGTCTTCCTTCCCTTAATGCCCTCATTACCCTACTGACATTCATTTTTATAGCGGTGGGGGCAATTGCCGGGCTGTACCGAAGAAGACCGGCTTCCCATTTACTGCTTTTCCCACTCTTAGCTGCCCTGATTGGATTACTGGCCGCTTATGCTTTATTCCCCGAATCCGTCCGGTTTTCGAGAGCGGTCATACTCTTTGGCGGTGCATGTGGGGCAATGGGTATTTGGTTATTCAGACGGTTGCTTCAGCTTTTGGGTTATTACAGCCACCCGGAGATTGGGTTTAGTATCGGCCACACTATTGTGGTTGCCGGGGAGAATGACTATGCAGGTTTATGGCAACTGCTACAGAACGCCCTGGTTACCGAAAAGCCATTGGGGAGGGTAGCCATTAGGGAAGATGACACCGGAGTACTATGTCACGTAAAAGATATCAGGTGGTTACGGCAAACAATCCCTTTTCAAACCATCGTTTTTTGTGGTGGCGAAATGGCGGTTTCTTCCATCATCCATGCTTTACAACCTTTGTCCAACCGGTCCATCCGTTTCCTGTTTCATATGCAGGGAACCGGCTCGCTGATTGGAAGCGATAACCGGAAAGAAGCCGGAAGGGTACTTTCATCACTGGTTGACTATCGTATTGCACATAATTCTCAGCAAAAAATGAAAAGAGGACTGGATTGGGTGGTTGCTGTATTACTGTTGCTGTTTTGGCCACTTCATTTCCTGTTTCATCCCAGACCCCAAATGCTGCTGCAAAATGCCTTGCAGGTATTAACTGGAAAAAAAACATGGATAGGTTACCATGCATCCACCGAAGATCTCCCGGCACTAAAAGAGGCAGTATTGTCGCATTTGACAGGCAGGGTGATACCCGGAACAGAAATGACTGAAATAGCAGATAAACTGTACGCCAAAAATTATGTGTGGTGGCATGACCTGTTGCTTGTGGCAAAGCATTACCGGCATCTGGGATGACCTTCTTTCCCTGTTAACCGTGGTTTACAGCTATAATTAATACATTTCCTTTAGCTTCGTATATTCTAAAACAAGCATCTTACGATGGCCCTGCTCGATATAAAGCTTCCCAATAGAATTTTAAAAGCGCTTCGCCTGCCACAAAATAACCCCAGGAGGCAGCAGATTGCCGTGTTAAAAAAATTACTCAGAAAAGCCCGCTTCACAGAATTCGGACAGCAGTATCATTTTGACGACATATTGCTCAGCAAACATCCCGGAAAAAGGTTCCAGGAACTGGTCCCCAGTTTCAATTATAACCGCATTTATAATCAATGGTGGCATAAGACACTGGAAGGAAAGCCTGATATCTGCTGGCCCGGGAAAATCAAGTATTATGCCCTCAGCAGCGGTACCAGTGAATCGGCCAGCAAGTATATCCCCATTACCAACGACTTGTTGCAGGGAAATAAAGTGGTGATGATAAAGCAACTGCTCAGTCTGAGGACCTATGAAGACATTCCCTTTGCCTCTATCAGTAAGGGATGGCTTACCCTTGGCGGCAGTACCGACCTGCAGAAAGGCCAGGATTATTATGCCGGCGATTTAAGCGGCATCACAGTAAAGAAGGCGCCCTTTTGGTTCCAGCCTTTTTATAAGCCCGGGAAAAAAATTGCGAGGCAAAAAGACTGGAATAAAAAACTGGAAGAAATTGTGGAGAAAGCACCGGGCTGGGATATAGGCTTTGTAATTGGCGTTCCTGCATGGATACAGATGTGCATGGAAATGGTGATTGAGCGTTACCAACTCAAGAATATCCACGAAATGTGGCCCAACCTTGCCTTCTTTGTACATGGAGGGGTAAGCTTTGAGCCCTATAAAAAAGGGTTTGAAAAAATGCTGGGTAAACCCATCACTTATATTGAAACCTATCTGGCCAGCGAAGGCTTTATTGCTTACCAGGACCGACAGCATGCCAAAGGGATGAAATTGGTCACCAACGAACACATTTTTATGGAGTTTGTGCCTTTCGATAACAATAATTTTGATGCTGACGGCGAAATGGTAGAAAACCCAAAAGCGTTGATGATACATGAGGTGGAAGAGGGTAAGGACTATGCATTACTCATCAGCACCTCAGCCGGAACTTGGCGTTACCTGATTGGCGATACCATTCGGTTTGTAGACGCAGACAAATGTGAGATCGTCATTACCGGACGCACCAAGCATTATCTGAGTCTGGTAGGAGAACACATGAGCGTTGACAATATGAACAAAGCAGTTCAACTGGCCGGTGAGGAACTCAATATCTGTATTCCGGAATTTACCGTAGCCGGCGTACCCAGCGGTAATTTCTTTGCCCATCACTGGTATGTGGCCTGTGACGACCAGGTAGATGCCGAACTCCTGGGAAAAACCATCGATAATAAACTGAAAGAACTCAATGATGACTATGCCGTAGAAAGAAGAAGCGCTTTAAGGGAAGTGAAACTGGATGTGCTTAGTGAACTGCATTTCATGGAATTCATGAAAGCCAAGGGAAAGGTTGGGGGACAGCATAAATTTCCACGTGTTCTCAAAGGAGGGATGCTGGAAGACTGGGTTACGTTTTTAAAAACCAGGTCCGGGAATGTTAGTTAATTTACAAAAGCGATACCTGTTTATTTGGGCAGGGATACTGATTATGGGTGTTGCTTCTTCCCAGGTTCCCGACCTATCGCTGCTGAAACGAAATGCACCTGAAAGTTTCAGGGCAAAATTCATTACTACAAAAGGCGTATTTGTAATAGAAGCTTATCGAAAATGGTCACCTATGGGCGTAGACCGTTTATACCAATTGATCCGTTCCGGATTTTACAATAACAACCTGCTGTTCAGAGTAGAAAAGAATTTTGTTGCACAGTTTGGTATTGCAGATGCAGAAGACCTGAACCGATTCTGGGATCCTAAGAAACTGAAAGACGAACCATCGAAAACCTTACATAAAAAAGGAGTGATAGCTTTTGCCCGGGGTGGTCCCAATACCCGAACCACACAATTGTTCATCAATATGACCAATAACCCGCAGAATGATACAACCCTTAGGTTGGGCGTGAAAGGCTTTACACCCGTTGCCAGGGTAATCAGCGGGATGGAGAATGTACTTCGTTTCAACGACCAGTATGGCCGCGCTACAACAGCCCACCAGGATTCAATTTACAAATATGGTAACCGATATTTTGAAAAAAAGTATCCCGGACTTGACAAAATCATCTCTGCCACCCTTGTTAAATGAACCATACAATTGATGAATGGAAGGATGAAATGAAAATATTAACGCTATTTTCGGGTAAACAATGAAGTCTGTAAGCTGATGATCGCACCGCTTATCAAGGGATTGGTTCTGGGTATTTTTCTTTCCATTTCGGTCGGACCTGTCATATTTGCCATACTCAAACAAAGCATCAATAACGGCCATAAGGCAGGATATGTATTTGTAGCCGGAATTTCCGCCAGCGACATTTCACTGGTATTGATTTGTAATTTTTTTACCTCCCTATTCAATTCAGCGCTTAACCACAAGACCCTCATTGCCATAGCCGGAAGCATTTTTCTGGTTTCAATGGGCATCTATACCCTATTTTTTAAAAAGGTAAAGACGGATGAAGAGAATAATCTCGTTGACCGGATATTTCGTAAACGGGATTTGGTCGCCATCTTTGCCGAAGGCTATTTCACCAATATCCTCAACCCGGGGGTATTCCTCTTTTGGTTCGCCTGGACAGCCGCCATTCTTGCGGATGCTCAATCATCTGCTCATCCTTTTGAATACCGGATGATCGTTTTTGGAACCTGTCTGATTTTTGTATTGCTGACGGATATTGCCAAAGTAGCACTTGCTGCCCGCCTGCGTTCAAAACTTACCCCGGGCTTACTCATCAAAATCAATAAACTATCCGGACTGATACTAATTGGCTTCGGCATCGCCCTTTGCTGGGGCATACTTGCCTATGGCAGTAAGATTGGCTAGCTTTTACGGAACTTTGAAACTATAATCCGTTCATATTTTATAGTACAGTGTTATGAAATACTTGTTTATTGTTATACTGCTTACCTTTTATTCTTTTTCACTGACTGCACAAACGGACCTGCTGGTGATGAAAAAAGGGGACCAAACCATACAAACCTGGGTTACAGGCAGCTATATCAGTTTTCAGTTTAGCAGTAAACAATGGATAGAAGGTATAATAAAAGTAATCAGGAATGATTCCATCACAGTAGACCAGATAGCGCTTTACAAAGTGCAAACGATTACGGGCTTTCCCAGAATAGATACAGCCCATATGGGTTTGCTGAAATTGCATGTGAATGAAATCTATGGTATGCCCAAAAGAAATTATGGATCAGCCATCTTCACCAATGGTACCCTGCTTAAACTGGGGAGTGGTGCATTTATATTTCTGAATATCGTTAACAGCCTAATCCGTAACGAAGCGGTTTTCAATAGTTCCAATCTAAACCGACTGGGAGTGGCTGGTGGCGTTTTTGTAACCGGTATGGTATTGAGCAGCTTTCACAAAACCTATATTACCCTCGGTAAAAAATATACCCTCAAAACCATCAATACCCAATAACAGAGGGGGTTAAGGCAATAATTTTTTTATGCCCTGGTGATAAAGAAAGGATTATACTATCTTGCTGCTAATGGCAACAGCCCGTACCATTTTGAAAAAAAGCTGGCATTGGACAAAAAAAATTGTCCTTTGGATGTTTGTATCCTCCCTGGTATACGTTATTGCTACCCGCTGGATAATGCCACCCATAACCATTACACAAATCGGCAATAGTTTTTCCTATGGATTGCATCGGGATTATGTAAGCTGGAAAGAAATATCTCCCCATCTTAAGCTCGCCGCCATTGCCAGCGAAGACCAGGAATTTACAGATCATAGCGGATTTGACTGGGATGCTATTGAAAAAAGCCTGAAGCCAAAACGCAAAAATAAAAGAAGTAAAATACCCCTGGGCGGTGGTGCCAGCACCATTACACAGCAGGTGGCTAAGAATGTTTTTTTATGGCAGGGTAGCAATGTGACCAAATACATTCGCAAAGTGCCGGAAATGTATTTCACCAAAATGATCGAATGGATCTGGGGGAAACAAAGAATACTGGAAGTGTACCTGAATGTGATAGAAATGGGCCCCGGTATCTTTGGCGCAGAAGCAGCGGCTCAAAAATATTTTGGAAAATCTGCCCGTAACCTCAGCCGTGCCGAAGCGGCCATGATCATTGCCTGCCTGCCCAATCCTAAAAAATTTACCGTAAAACCCATGAGCCGAAGGATTGCATGGCGCTATCCGCAAATACTGCAACAGATGAATAATATCTCCGATGATGAAGTTATTATGGCACTGGTCAAATAAAATTTATTGAATAAATGTCTTAATGGCATTAATAGCCAGCAATAGCCTGTCCTCATTTCTGCCACTGATTTCAACCCAGGGAACTGTCTGGTTAATTAACAGGTCTTTATAAATAAGGTACAATTCTTTTCTACTGGCCTCATCAGGATATTCACGCAGGGCATCTTTTTCCCAGGGCAGGTCTGTGTTGCACAAGAGGTAGAGGTCATATTTTCTGTCTACGATTTGTTCCAGAATAAACTGGTGGCATTTACCAAACACATATTCACACCACACTTTCATTACATACATATCTGTATCAATAAAAAGCATGGGCGTATGCTGGCGCGAACTGAGTGAATGGGGATTGACCCAAACCCGCTCATTCACCATCGACCACTGGCTGTTGACCAGTGAAGCATATTCATCTTCCAGTGCCAATTGCCCCCGGGCAATGGTTAAGAGGTCGTCGTAATCATAGTCCTTGCCATTGGTGAGCAGGTATTCCCTGGCAAACTCAGGACACCACTGCATGCCATAATGTTGCGACAATTGTTCGCAGAGTGTGCTTTTACCGGTCGACTCAGGTCCTATGATAACAATCTTTTTTATCATACCCGTAAAATACAAACAAATTGATGAAAATAGGTTGATAGCCCTGCCATGAGTAACGTTTTAAATCAGCAGGTATTTATTTAGTCGAAGCATCATTGAGTGCTTGCTGCCTGAAAAAGCAATCACTCATTGTTATGCTTCTTTGCCTGCCCTTCTTTTCCACTCCACCAAACCCGCTATGGCTAATACCAGTAATACTAAAAATTGTACACTGGTAAATACATATCCTTTAATGAAGTAAAGAGGGATAGAGGCGATATTAGTGGCAATCCACCAGATCCAGCTTTCCACTTTCTTTTTGGCCATCAGCCACATGCCGGTATAAGCTGTAGCTGAAGCAAAAGCATCGGCCCAGGGGATGGCTTCCGGGGCAAATGCCTGCCTGGCCCAGGTTAATGCCAAAAAAATTGTTACATAAAAAACGCCAAAGAACAATAGTTGCTGTATCCATTCTTTGCGGTTGCTATGCGTAATGTGTAAAAGAACTTCTTGTTTTTCCTTGTCTTTTCTGGACCATAATATCCATCCATAAATACTCATTACGGTATAATAAAGGTTCACACTGGCTTCGCCCAGTAAATGGCCTTTTATGCTCAGGTAGATGTAGAAAACAGTATTGATTAACCCTATAGGATACACCAGAATATTTTCTTTCCTGCTAAACCATACACTGCCAATACCGGCCAGTACGGCAATAAATTCTATGGGTCCTGTTTGCTGGATGCCGGTAAGGAATGCCTCATAAACTTCTGTGATACTCATGGGTGATGGGCGCTTTGTTTTGTGAGGTTTCCTATTCTTGTTCCAGTGCGTAAACGGCAAAGCTGGCGAGCCAGTGTTCTCCCCCATAACTGCCACTGGCAATATTGGGCAGGCTGGCCTGCAAGTGCCTGATGGCAGAACGGCGAAGCATAGGTTTTCGCTTATCATCGGCGGATAACTCGGCCGCAATTCCTTTCATACACCAGCTCCTGCTGAAACAGAGCCCGTCGAGGTGCACAATCTGAAAATCATTTCGGTCAGAAACCACGGGTAATTTGGTCAGGTGTTCCAGTGAGGCAGGGGATATCCAGTTGTTGAACCAGGCTAGAAAACTTTTTTTATCCAATACCCTTCGCATGAGGTCTGCTTCTTCGAGGGAAGGAGATAAAAAATCGGAGCCATCGGGTTCCCAGATAGTGGGTGCTTTTTTATCTTTTCCAAAAAGTTGTTTGGCAGAGCTGATAATGGCTTTTTCAAAACCCGTGTCTTTGGCCGTGCGCGCATAGTCAAGGGCAAAGGCCAGGCCGAAAGCGGTATTTGGATGCACCCCTGTTCGGTTGGGGTAGGTTTGTTTGGGAAGAAACTGGCGCCATATTTTGATGATGCTGTCGCAGAAAGGCTGCAGGGTCTTCCTCCATGTAACCGCATCTGCATCCTGCCAGGTAAGCAGTTCGTTCTGCAGTTGCAAAAGCCAGGCCCAGCCATATGTGCGTTCAAAATTCTTGCCATATTTTCCGTCAAAATATTTGATTTCCTGACTGATGTTTTCCGGATTAATGTTTTGTGAAATGGCCGCACGGATTTTTTCTTTGTCGGGCAGGTTGGGGAACTGTCGCAATAAACGCACCAGCATCCAGTGCCCGTGAACGCTGCTGTGCCAGTCGAAACAACCATAAAAGGAGGGGTGCAGTTGTTTGGGTGTCATCACCTGGTCACTGTCGCCGGCAGAGGTGTGGTTTGTTTTATTGGGATATTCCTGTTGCAGGCATTTTAGGGGCAAAGAAGCCAGGTGGAAAGCACCTTCTTCGGTAAGGGTAAAAACGGAACTGTCTTTGTTTACCGTAAAAAATTGTTTGGGCTGCGCAACCGCAAAAATCGTTGCACACAATGAAATAACCAGTAGCCGAAACTGCATAGAATACATTTTGAGGTAAGATACTGAATTCAGGTAAGGCTGTGCCTATTTGTGTAATAAGCTGTCACGGAAATAGTACAGCTTCCCGTCCGGAAAAATTTGTTCGGATACCATTTGTTTGTGCTGTTGTATAAAGGGGAGGCCTACCAGGTCCTGATTTTCTCCGTCGCTTAACCAGAATAGATAAAATTGATGTGTTTGTAAAAATGTTGTTTTTTCTTTCTCTATTTCTTTGTGGGGAAGTGGCAAAGCCTTCAGCCCCGTTAAATAATATACCGCATCCTCAGCATCCGAATAAACGGTATCCCCGAAAAGGGTTTTGTTTTGGTTGATATAGCGAATGGTTACTGACTGTGTCCATGAGTCTTCTGTATAACCTGGTATGCCCGCATCTTTGATGCCCTCCCATGCAGCGGCATTTTGCTGGTAATGGTTATATAAAAAACCCCCGAATAAAAGCATAGATCCGGCAGTTATTAAAATTTTTTTGAAACCCCAACTTCGTCGGTAAAAAGCGGGCAGCCAACTGCTGCCAATTAGTAAGAGGGGAATATAGACAGGAGAAAGGAGCCGGTTGCTGATGTCTTCAAAACGACTGATACTGGCGATGCTGATCAGGAAGCCGAAGTACACCACTAAAAAACAGCCCAGTATGGTTTTGGAGGAATGATAATATTGTTGTTGCAGTATTCCATAAATAAAAACGGCCATACCCAGGGTTACAATGGCTAATAACAGGCAAACCGAAAGGGTTGCATGCCCTTTCAGAAAAGGCAACCAGTCGCCAAGTACAGCAGCACTTTGTTGCAGGTTATTCATTACCGACCGAAGGGCTTTTTCCCTTACACCGGTGCTTTCCCCTGCCAGCAGGTGATTTCGAATAAGGTTGAGGCTTACGGGCGTACAGGCTATTAGGGTAAACAACAAAATTTGTCTGGCTTTTGGTAAGGTTTGAATTGCTTCATCAAATAAAAGAATAGCTATTCCGGTAATCACCATGCAAATGCCCGCATACCTTATGAGGAAAGCAACCGCAGCCACAAGGGCCACTAAAAGGAGCCGTCCGGTGTTCCTGTTAAATTGGTAAAATCGGATACAGGTTATGAACAACAAGCTTAGAAACAGGAAAACCGTTTCAGACCAGGCCATGGAATACACTTCGAGTAAGCCGGGGCTGCAGGCAAGTATTGCCAGTATGGCTGCTTTGTATATCCGGGCTTTTGGCAAATAATCCTGAATCAGAAAGCTGGTCATAAAAAGTACGCCGATCAATAATAGCGCATTGACCCATGGCAGGAATGCTTCCGGAGAAAGTCCGGTAAAGAAACCTATTTTGGCCAGAAACAATGGGTAGCCAATGGGAAAGATGACGAGTGGCATATCCCTGAAATCGGTAAAGGAAAAATTACGAAGAATATGTTCGGCTGTGCTGAGGTAAGAAACCGAATCGGGTGAAATGCCAATGCCGCTGTGACGGGTAAAATAATACAAAAAACAACCCGCAGTGAAAGAGGCCAATAGGGCATCCCAGTGTTTGCTTAAAAGAGTATTGATAAATAACTTCATCCAATATTGATTCGAGGCTAACTATGGTTTTGACAGCCCTTTTGCCACCAGCTTCCCGTGGTGTTTAACGTGGTAAGCGGTAAAATATATCATTTCCCGAAGGGTCAGTTTTCCCAGAAGGGGGTGGGGTAATAGGATACGATCCAGTGATGCTTCAGAATAATGATTGACTTTTTCACAAAGTTTTTGGGTAAGCCTGTTAAGTTTAGCCACCAGGGCATCTCTGTTGTCCGCATTATGGTTGCCTGGTATAAATCTTCCGGAGGCCCGGCCACCCTCATTTAATTTTAGTGTATATTTTTCAACCAGGGCTGCATAGCTCCTCGAAGGCCGGTTGGCTTTACCAAATAGCAATTGTAAAAGGCCGCTTGGCAGTGACATAGCCATACTCACCGGTGAAATGCTTTTGATGATATGGTCGAGTTGCTGAGCCGCGCTCCATTTTCCTTCCGGGGCAAAACAAAAATCAGCGTCAGACAGTAGCCTGAGCTGGTCAATGAATTCCTGGTGATTGTCCTTTAGTAACTGAATGAGTTCCGCTTTCTGCATAAATACAATTCGGTTGGTCAAATCTAAGTTTTGTTTGGCTATGTTTCGAAAAAAGCTGACCAGTGGCAATGGACGACAAACGCTGCCAAAGAGGGGAAGGAATGCCCTATTTGGCCTGAAACAATCCTTACATAATTGGTAGAGGCGATAGCCCGGGCAGGTACAAAAAAAATGTCCCGGTAAACGGGACACTTACTAAACTCACCCACAATATTTATTCGGCTTCGGCCACTACTTCTTTTACTTCTGGAATCATTCGCTTCATCATGCCCTCGATACCGGCTTTCAGGGTAATCATAGAGGAAGGGCAACCGCTGCAGCTTCCCTGTAACATAAGGTTTACGATCCCGTCGTTATAACTTTTGAACTGTATGGCACCACCATCCATTTCTACGGCGGGCTTCACATAATTTTCAAGCAATTCTTTCACTCTTTTCACAATGTCGTCATCATCGGCACTCACTGTATTGGTGGCTTCCTGTTTTACCTTGGCCACTTCTTCCTCATTCACCACCATACCCCCATTTTCCAGGTAATCTTTCAGGAATTCTTTGACAGCCGGAATTACATCCTGCCAGTCTTCTGTATCGGATGTTTTGGTGAGGGTTACGAAGTTGCTGGCGATGAAAACACTTTTGATAAAAGGAAAACTGAACAACTCTTTGGCCAGGGGCGAAGGGGTTGCCAGTGTTTCATCCGCAAAATCGATACTCTTGCCCGGGTACAGCAACTTATTGGCCACGAACTTCATGGTTTCGGGGTTGGGCGTCATTTCTGTGTAAATACTGATAACCGGGTTGCCTGTTTTGATCATAATCCTGCTTTTAAACGTAAAATTGGTACCTACTGTACACAAAAATAAACAAAAGGGGCCCGATTTGGTTCTCTACCCCGATTACAGGACCGATATTTTCGGATATCGAAAGCATTTTAGCTACCAGCAGGCAAGCAGGGCAGTGCCATCCAGGAGGGAGGGTCTGGTATCAGGCGCCTCGGCATGGTGGGCAGTTTTCGGCTCCCTGAGGGTTACTGGCACGCTGGCAATGGGCCCGGGCATTTCTGAAGCTGAAGGGGGGTTAACCACCATCACCATACCCGACAATAATAGCGTGTTGAACAATGTATGTTGGTTTTTTAACTTCATTTGCTGCATTTGTTACCCAAAAATAGGTCGGATTATGCGGTTTTAATACCACATGAAGATGTGAATTGCGGTATTTTGCGGGAATCACCAATAAAAAGCCCGGTAATTACCGGGCCTGATTGATAAATGGTCTATGTAGAGAGTGAATAGTAGTAAATGGTTAACCAAAAATAAACCTGCAAAAACAGGCAGGCAATCACATAATGATGTGTTTCGTACAAAATGGTTCTTAAAAGTCTCTCATATGCCTATGCCAGGGTTCCAGAAATCAACAAAAAATGTGACATTAAATATTGCTTATCTCCCATTATTAGAGTACCGCATTGCTGTATGCCTCCGTTATTTTCAAAGCCTTCATTGGTGTACACCCACAGAAAGGGCCACAAATGTGGCCCCCTCTTACTTGCTAACGATAACTGCCTGCTATTTCAAATCGGAAAAGGGAATAGGCGCCGGGGGTATATTGGAAACCGGTCGGGTGGTTTTCAGGTAAGCGAAGATGGCTTTCAGGTCATCATCGGTAAGGTTTTTATAATGGAACCAGGGCATGGGAGGTAATAAGCCACGGCTACCCGCCAGTCCTTTTGATTTACCCTCACGAATGGCTTTAATAAATTGGTTTTCCTGCCAGTTACCAATGCCCGTGTCATCAGGAGTGAGGTTGGCTGAAAAGGAAACTCCCCAATCACCCGCAGAAGCAGTAAAATCAGGGCTGAACAAAACCCAACCTTTTTTTATCTGGTTTACATCGATGGCTGGCAGGGCATTTCCACTGGTAAAACCGGAAAAGCGCAATTCGGGAATCAGTTCGGGACCCTGCGGTCCCATCTTTTTAGGAGAATGACAATCATCACATCCAATGGATGTTACCAGGTAATTGCCCCTTGCCACTTTGGCGGCAGTATCCATAACAGCTATGGAAGCAGTTCCTGCCTGGTTGCCACAACCCCAGATAGCAGCAATGGTTGCAAAGGCGAAACCCGTTACTGTAATAATTTTTTTCATTTTTTTAAGGCAAACCTAGCGCAGCGAAATGCGATTGCCTATCACATGAAAATGTGGTTGGGATAAAGGGAGCATTTCAGTGGTGAGTGGCTACGGGCATAAAAAAATGCAGTATTTTATTACTGCATTAGGTTAAGGAATAAACCTGTACTTGCTCAAATCGTTTGGTAAAGTAAAAAATTATTTTTTAAAAGCGGTTAATATTAGTTTATAGTAAGCGGTCACGGAAAGCCTTGGCCACCGCTTCACTTTTGCTGTTGACGTGCAGCTTCTCATATATTTTCTTGATATGACTTCTTACAGTATCAATGGCAATATACATTTCGCCCGCAATCATTTTATAGCTATATCCATCTACGAGGTATTGCAGCACCTGTTTTTCTCTTTCTGATAAATGATAGTCTTCCCCTTTTTCATTGTTCAGTTGCGAAAACATTTTTAGTACCTGGGTGGCAATACTGGCCGTCATTGGCGCACCACCACTCTGGGCCTCTCCAATGTATTCCAGCAAACGGGCCGGGGGCGTTTTCTTTAATATATAGCCATTGGCACCATTACTAATTGCCTGGAATACATTTTTGTTATCATCAAAAACAGTCAGCATCAGCACTTTTACCTGCTCGTTTACCTTTCTGATTTTCTTCAGCCCCTCAATGCCATTGATGCCCGGCATGTCAATATCCATCAACACCACATCCGGCCTCCAGGCTGCTATTTCTTCTTCTACATTATTGCAGTTCCGAAAAGCAGCGAGTACCTCAAGCCCATCCGACCCATTGATTAACATGGTAAGTCCCTCTCTTAGCTGGGGGTTGTCTTCGTAAATAACAATTTTTGTCATTAGTCAATACTTCTGTTTGTAAAATTATGCCTCTCTGCCGGTATGCCCAACCACATAAATATGTTACCGGTTTATCTTACAGGTATGTTAAGGGTGATCCTGGTTCCCACTCCCGGTTTCGAAATGATCTGTAAACGCCCTTGCATGGCCTCGGCCCTTTTTTGCATATTGCCCAATCCATTTCCTGTTTCACCTGGCGCAACGGTGAAACCGATTCCATCATCTTCCACCAGCAATAATAATCGCTTGTTATGCAGCGTTAGGTGAATAGCCACCTGTTTGCCCTTTGAATATTTAGCGGCATTGTTTACGGCCTCTTTAAAAACAAGGAAAAAATCCCTTCTGCATTCCATGGGTAAGCTGGTTTCGAGTACGGCCGCATCAATCCGGAAACCCAGTTCTATGTCTTTTGCCTCAAGCACATTGGTAGCAAACTCACGCATTCTTGCCGTAATCTTTTGCATACTATCGTTGCTCGGTTTGATACTCCATACGATATCATCCATGGCTTCCATCATGCGCTGGCTGTTATCACTTATTTTACCCAGGTATTCAGTTGTTTTTACGGGATCATCAGCCACTTTGCTTTTGGCCATGGAGCTGAGGATATTGATGGTGCTAAGGGTACTACCCATATCATCGTGCAGGTCGCGGGCTACATTGTTGCGCAGCTTTTCTAATGCGAGCAATCTTTTAACCCTTACGGAATGGACGAAATATATGATAGCAGCCCCGAGCAATACCAGGAGACTGATGAACCAATAAGTACGCCAGAAGGGTGGTTGAATATAAATGGCCAGGGTAGTAATATGTGCCGATCTGTTCCCGTCAATGTCCTCACTATACACCTGAAAGGTATAATTGCCCGGCGGTAATAAAGTATAATTTACAATAGTTTGCCTGTCGGCTTTTTGCCAGGTGCTGTTGATGCCCGACATATTATAATAGTAGGTGAGTTTTTCTTTATTCAGGTAACTCAATACTGAAAAATAAATGCTGAAACTATTTTGGTTATTTTTCAATGCTACCCGCCTTAGTGCCTGCAACGAATCCACAGATAGGTATTTGTTGAATAAACGGAAGTCTGTAATAACTACATCACGAGGTGCTTTGTTCCGGAAAATATCCGGCTGAAATACGAGTAAGGCATTATTGCCTGCAAACAGGAGCAATCCCATTTTGCTGAAATAATCGGCCTGGGTGGTCAGGTGTGCGATGGTAATACCGTCTTTACTGCCATAGGGCGTGACACGTTTGGTAACAGGGTTGTAACGGCATAAACCGTCGAGGGTTACCATCCAAAGGTAGCCTGCTGCATCAATACGTATTCTTTGGATGGTATTGCCAGGAAGACCATTTTCAAAACCCAGCCAGCTTACTTTTTTCGTATGCTTATTGATGAAGTTCATAGCACCTGCACCAAATACAATAGTGCTGTCGTTTAACTGTTCAATATCTGACCCCGAGTTCTGGAACAGCGCATACCCTGAATCTCTGTTGGTATAGTGGTGGAGTATTTTCCGGCCGTCAGGACTCAGGCAGAAAAGCCCGTTGTTTTCCGGACATACCCATAACAGCCCTTCTTTATCTATGAATATTTTATGTATCACCGATACCAGTTGTTGTACAAGGGTAAAGCGTTTACCATCATATTTAATAAGTCTTCCATTGAATGTACCGAACCATACATTCCCTGTAGGGTCGCCCGTAACGAATCGAATAGTGGAATTGCCAAATACCGTATCTGTAAGGAATTGGGTTTTACCGGAGCGGGGATCATGCAGTAAATATTTCCCTCCCTGGCATCCAATCCAGACTTTCCCATCCTTATGCTGGTAGATAGACCAGGTTTGCCGGTATTTTACCCAGTCCTCCCGGGTCATGGCAGGCATATGGTCATACAGGTGGTTCCTGGTTTTAGTGAACTTATCCGAAAAGGAATAGATGCCCTTCCCCCAGGTAGTTAACCAGATTTCCCCTGATGAAAGTTCTGCTATATCAGTTATTTCAAGGCCACCCTCGCGTTTATCCAGTAACATATCCAATACTCCGAAAGTTCCTGATTCAGCCGAGGTGAAATACAAGCCGTTATCCGTTGACAGCCAGATACTGCCATCATGGTCTTCCATCATATGGTAAACAAAATGAAACTCGATACCGGTTGCACTGCCTGGCCCATGATCGTAGTAATAAAAATTTTTTTCAGTATTATCAAAATTATAAAGGGCATTTAAACCATATATCCAAAGAACATCCCGGCTTGATTTAAAAAAATGTCTCGCTTCGTGGTAATCGGGATTAAAACTCAATCCGGCAGTATCGGAAAGTTCTTTTCCTGAAGAGTCAAAACACCTTTTCCGGTGAACACCCCTGTCCCAGTTAAACACCCAATGCCTTCTTTGTCCGTCAATATACACTTCAGAGGTTCCGGACAGTAGGGTTGAATTGCTGAGCAGGGGAATACGGGTAGGGTTAAAATCTCGGGTATATAATTGCTTTTTGACAGCATCATAAACGGCAAGTCCTTTATTGAGACAAGGGAACCAGAATTGCTTCCGGAGGGTATCTTCAAATAAACCCAAAACAGGATTCATTCCATCGGGAAACCGGAAATAATTATCATCCTCAAAAGTTTTAGTTTTTTTGTTAAAATGTAGAATTCCGTAGGTATTAATGGAGATGAATACCTCTCCCCTGCTGTCTTTCCAAAGTTTAAATTCTTTACGGTTAAGCAGCGGACGTTTGGTTTTGTAGGGAAAAGGGGTATACTGGAAGGTGGTAGTATTAAACAGGCCAAACTCAGGCTGGTCCTGAAAGTTTAGCCAAAGATGGGAACTGTCTTCGGGTATAATTTGTGTAAGGGAAGTACCCATCAGTGACCGGCCTGTTCTGGAAGCACCCAGTTGTATGAATTTACTTCCATCAAAGCGTTGCAACCCATTGGCAGTGCCAACCCAGATAAACCCTTTTTTGTCCTGGTAAGTGCAATACACTACATTAGAAGCAAGCCCGATACCTTCCTCTGTACTAATACGGTTAAACGGAAATGCCCGTTGCCCCCATAGCGTGGCAATGGAAAGTAAAATCCCCCAAAAGCATAGCAGTGACTTTTTCATAAGCAGTAGCCATATCAAATCTAAAAAACATAAGGCGATACAACTACATCCGGGCGCCAAAATCACCCGTATATGTGGTATACCGGCTTTTTTGGCTTTTGGGAAGCCGGCAAAATACCGGTTATCAAAATAGCGTGAATGGCTATAGCTGATAAACGGAAAACCCTGAATACGGGCGGTTAAAGGGATGGATGGTCTGAAAGACTGAACCTTTAAGGGTTTCACGTGTAATTGTATTAGATAGCTCAGTCAAATAGGAAGAATTTTGCAGTATTAAATAAAAAACAAGCATCATGAAAGGAAAATACATTACTACGTCTTTATTACTGGCTGTAGGAGCCGTGAAAAAATCAGGGCAACTGGGTATAAACGAAACTACTGCCAGGCTTCAGGGACATACTTTTATCTGGCACAAAGATGCAGCCATGGTAAAAAAAACCGAAAGCCGGCCCGATGAACTAAAAGCAGTATAAGTCAACGCAATCGTATGGAAAAGAAATTTGAGCGGATAATGGATCGTTTCTTCAATTTCCTGCTATTATTATCCGGAGAGGAAGAGATAGAATTCGTTTCTATTACCCATATCCTCTAATGGAGAGTGGGTTGATTGCTGATTAAACAGCAATAGCTTGCAGGTTACCTGCAGCCACAAATTTACCTGCTCCCTCATGTAATTAAAAGAGCAGGTAATGATTTCTTATGGTTAATGGTTACAAGCGTACTCCTACCCCCAGTGTCATGTAAAACATTTCTTTCCCCCGCTCCCCCTGCACCTTATTCATCGGGATAACATAAGAAGGGGTTACTGATGCATTGAACTTGCCCTTTACAAAAACCAGCGGCATAGACAATTCATACGAAAGAATATTTAACTGGGTTACCTGTTCGGTGGTTTGCCGGGTAACAGGTATACCCAATACATTTTTCTTTTCCAGGTAGGTGGTTGAAAAATTCTGTGTGCCCGCATAGGCATATATCGCCGGATCAATAGCAAAGGCACTGTGTTTGTCGGGATTGGCAAAAATGAATAAATGATCCAGCCCAAGCGTAGCGCCGAGATCTGTTCGATTACTGAATTTAAGGTCCACCCCACCATTGATGTTGACCACTTTGTTCAGCCAGCTCAGGTTCACACCGGTTTGTCCCTTTAAGGCCGATTGTACCAGGGTACTTTGTTCTTTATACAGAAACCGGGTATAAAAAAGGTTACCTGAAAAATGCGTCGACTGCGGAAAACGATATCCCGCTTCAATGGTGCTACCTGTATATTGTAATGCCTGACTGGCATTTTGTACGAATATGAAACTACCCTGCGCATACAATCCGGTCTTTGATTGAAATCCGACAATGGGAAAGAGGCCACTGCTTTTCAGGCTGTCTGTACGGCCGAAATAATGGAGCGCCGACTGGTAATTGGCAGAAGCACTGAATACGTCTTTCTGCTGGTCATTGGACTCTTTCTCCTGTGCAAAACTGCCTGCAGGGAAAACAAGGGCTAGTAGTAATAATAATCTGCAGTTATTGCTTTTCATAATCGACATTTTTAATGCAGGTGAACAACATGGAAACGGGATTGGATTTTAAAACGGGGTATTAAATTATTGTTTACCAGCTTTTACAGAACCCTGCGCTTTGGCTTCGCCTGAAGCACGTACTTCGGGTTTGGCGGCACTGGCTTTGGCTTTTGTTTCAGACGTTGTGCTTACAGTTGCTGCTTTGGCCCTGTCTGCTTTTTCTGCCATCGCATCCGTTTGTGATGTCATGGCTTCTTTGGATTCACGTACCGGTAAAGCGGCATTACCTTCTGCATGCAGGTTAGCATCTGTTGATGATTGTGCACGGATGATTCCTCTTTCTTCACCACCGGCATTGCTGTTAACGGATCCGCTATTACTGTTTTGTACCGCTGCTCCTGTTTTTGCCGCTACACGCGTATTATTTTCCACACGATTACCTGCTTTAATAGCGGCATTAGTGCTTTGTACCAATGCACCGGTGGTAGCACTCACCGCCCGGTTAGTAGCTATGGTAACACGGTTAGTGGTGTTGATGACGGCGTTCGTAGCCCTCGTTGCATTAATGGTAGCATTGGCTGCAGCAGAAGTGGTGCTTTGTAAAGCAATTTGTGCATCTGCTTTCTGAATAAAAAACGCAAGGGCTAAAACACCTGCTGATTGCAAAATAGTTTTCATACAATAAGATTTTAATGAAAAAATTGGTTTCGTTTTAGCATAATTCAATTACTATGCCAAAAAAATTAATCTTAAAAAAGTGATACCATAATACCTTTATTATCAATTATTTAGAAACAATTTATTATGTTGGATTGCTTACGGATAGGTAGTTTTTCAGTGTAGAAAAATCAATAGAAAATTAGAAATCTTCGTTAAAAAAAATGATCAGTAATCCAAAGCCAGCTGATTTTCGTAAAGGCTTTTTCGAGTAGAAAAAATCTGTGTTTGTGCCGGAATATTGGCAAAAAAAATGTCCGAAAAAAATGGCTCATGGAGCATTGATTTCGGACAATCTTTGGGTTGTTTTTTCAGCCAACTACAAACCAAAAAAAAGGAGACCCTTTAAAAATAGGTAAGTACTTCTATTTATTCAATGATCCGGAGTTTGGCATAATTCAGCATAATCTTTTTTTCGCCATTCAGTTTAAATTCAATTGTCGCCACCGGGTTGTGTGCGGATCCTTCGATTTTTGCTACGGTACCAAAACCAAATTTCTGGTGTTCAACTTCCTGACCGGCCTGCAGGCTGGAAGTATCACTAGCCAGGAAGCCGTTGCTGGGAACATGTTCTACCAGTTTAGCACTGGGCGGTGTAATGGGCAGGTATTCGGGTTTGGTATTTCGGGTTTCCGTTTTTTTGGTGGGAGGAGGGCCATATTTTTTTTCAGCACCTGCGGCATCGCCATAGCCGGCCCCTCTCTGCATTCTTTCAAAAGGACTGGTGGTCCAGTTCGCACCTGCGTTGTTGCGGGCACCGCCGCCAGCAAAACTTTTGTCAATATATTGTTCCGGCATTTCTTCAATAAATCGACTGGGTTCGTTTTGTACCAGTTGTCCGAAGCGGTAGCGGGTATTGGCATAAGTAAGCCAGAGTCTGTGTTTGGCCCGGGTTACGGCTACATAAAAAAGCCTTCGTTCCTCTTCCAGCTCTTCCCGGGTATTAATGCTCATGGCATTGGGAAAAAGGGTTTCTTCAATACCGCCAACGAATACGCACCCAAATTCCAGCCCCTTGGCTGCGTGGATGGTCATCAGTTTTACTACATCATTGTTTTCTTTGTCATCATCTGCATCTGTTAGCAGGGTAATCTGCTGCAGGTAAGCACCCAGTGCTTTGTCGCCCTGTTCCCCATCCTCATTGCTGGGACTTTCTGTCCATTCCTTGATGGAGTTGAGCAACTCCTGGATGTTTTCATACCGGGACAATCCCTCTGTGGTTTTGTCGCTGAACAATTCTTTCACCAGGTTGGTGTGCTTACCTACCTGCACACCCACATCATAGGCATTCTTGTCCGTTAACAGGCTTTGGAAATAGCGGATCATGGTTACGAAATTCTGTAACGCCTCCAGTGTGCCGGCACGAAACCCAAATTCACCGGCCCTTGTTAATACATCAAACAGGGAGATGTTTTGTTCGTTGGCAATGATGCCGCATTTTTCCAGGGTTGTTTTACCTATGCCCCTTGCAGGATAATTGATGATGCGTTTGAGTGCTTCATCATCTCTCGTATTGACTATCACACGCAGGTAAGCCAGGAAATCCTTGATCTCCTTGCGCTGGTAAAAACTCACTCCTCCGTAAATACGATACGAAATACCCATACGGCGCAGGTTTTCTTCAAAACTCCGGCTCTGGGCATTGGTGCGGTAGAGTATGGCGAAGTCGCGGTTGTAATAATGATTGCGTAATTTCTGTTCCTGTATGGTATCCGCTACAAATTTCCCCTCATCGTTATCCGTCATGGTGCGCACCAGCGAAATTTTTTCTCCTTCACTGTTTTCGGTCCACAGATTTTTGGGTATCTGACCTTTGTTGTTTTTGATAACTTCATTGGCCACATTAAGGATGCTCTGGCTGCTGCGGTAATTCTGTTCCAGCTTTACCACTTTCACATCATCATAATCTTTTTGAAACTGCAGGATATTTTCGATGGTAGCACCACGGAAGGAATAGATACTTTGCGCATCATCACCCACCACACAGATATTTTCATGTACTGCCGCCAGTAATTTGGTTATCTGGTACTGCACGGCATTGGTATCCTGGTACTCATCAATCAAAATGTATTTGAATTTGTGCTGATACTTGTGCAGTACTTCGGGAAAGCCGTTCAGGAGCTCATACATTTTCAGTAACAGGTCGTCAAAGTCCATGGCTCCGTTCTTAAAACAACGGTTGGCATAGGCTGCATAAATTTGGGCATTGGCTGGCCGGTTGGCGCGCATGTCTTCCTGCTGGATGTAATAATCCAGTGCATATTCAGCGGGTGTGACGAGGGCATTCTTGGCAGAAGAAATCCGGTTACCTACTACACTGGGTTTATAATGTTTATCGTCCAGGTTGAGTTCATTCACCACTGTTTTAATAACCGAGCGGCTATCATCTGTATCATAGATGGTGAAATTATTCGGATAACCGAGTCGGGGTGCTTCGGCCCTGAGTATACGGGCAAATACACTGTGAAAAGTACCTATGTATAAATTCCTTGCCTCTGAATTGCCCAGAATTTTTTCAATACGCTCCTTCATTTCGGCAGCGGCCTTATTGGTAAATGTGAGGGCGAGGATATTGAAAGCATCCACTTTCTCCTTATCCATCAGGTTAGCGATTCTGGTGGTAAGCACCTTGGTCTTTCCGCTTCCTGCTCCCGCAATAATCATCAAAGGGCCCTTGGTATGTATTGCCGCTTCTCTTTGTGGTTCATTCAATCCTTCCAGATATTCCTGCATGGCTGCAAGTTACAACCAGATCCCGAATGGCTAAGGACGGGTGAATAAGTATGTAGCTTTTTTTACTGACAATCTGCCAATCAGGGCCTGTCTAAAAAGGCAATAACCTTATTAATCAGGGATGCCCGTTTGTTGGTAAAGGAATGATCTGTTTTCCATACACCATAATCAAAATACCGTAGGTTGCTTTTTTGGATGGCATCGGCCAAGGCTTTGTTACCATCGTGTTCGTCGAGTAAAATAATAGATTTGGGAGAAAGCCTTTTTGCGGTAAGTGCCAGGTTAAAATAATCGGGATCTTCGGTTACGGCTGCAAAGAGGTCTTTACCAGATTTCTTGCGGAGCACAAAATAGTCGTCAGCTTCCTTTTCCATTTTAGCCATTCTGTTTTCTTTTTGGGCGGTTGTCACATCCTTTCCAATATCCCAGGTTGATAAAGCAAAACCCCGGGTTATTCCGGGTAACAGGGATAGGGCTTTCAGGCAAACAAATCCGCCCATACTATGGCCGAAAAGAACGATTCTTTTGGGGTCAGCTTTCAGTTTGAAAAAGTTGGCCCTGCAATAGGCAACCACATTCTTTACATCCTCCACACAATGTTTGAAAGAAAAATCACCCTGGCTGCCCCAACTGCCCCGGTAATCGAAGTAAATCACATTCCAGCCATGTGCCCTTACGGCCTGGGCAAGATCGAGGTTTCTTTCATTGCCGGGATAGCCGTGCAATAATAGCAGGGTAGGGTGGGGACCCGGGCCGTTAGCCGTGTAAATTAAACCCTGTAGCAAGCTTCCCCCCGATGGTATCTGGAGCTCCATAAAGCCTGCAGGAGACTTCTCAGTCCATTCAATGTCTTTGTTCAGCATTTCTTTTTGCGCCAGCACAGGGTTCCATCCTGCACTGCCAATCACCAGGAGCAGGCATACCAATTGTTTTTTCATGGAAACGGCTTTAGTTAAATATTTTATATGTTATATATAAATGATTGTTATTAAACACAATATAGTTTTTTCTGGCATCCCAAGCCTTTGTTAAACTAACCAATAGGGTTCTGAGCTCCTTATCTTTGGGCTACCTTTGCATTGCTGGTATTTCCATTTACATCATTATAGTATATGCCCCATAAATTTATGCAACAAATTAAATGTAAGCATTTCTGTATACGTATATTCCCTTTGGTAATTTTGTTTTTTGGCCTGGGTATTTCTGCCATCCATTCAGGTACTCCTTACACAATTCCTGCAGCGGAGAGAAGTTTGCCAAGTGAATTTGTTGCAGAAAAATTACCCCTTTTTGATGCGCTTCACCTGGAGACACTGGGTTTATCGCGACAGGTTTTTACCTATGCCCTAACGGGATTCAGCCATTTACTGGCTTCCGGAAAAGTGCCCAATGACAACCTGCTGACCATACTTGATTTTAGCCTTCCTTCTCATCAAAAAAGATTATTCGTGATTGACCTGGTAACAGGTGAGTTGGTATTCAATACCTATGCTGCCCATGGTCGTAATTCGGGAAAGGATATGGCTACCCGCTTTTCCAATATACCCAATAGTTTCCAGAGCAGCCTTGGATTCTATATTACAGGTGAAACCTACCGCGGTAAACATGGCAGTTCTTTGCGTTTGCTGGGAGAGGAAAAAGGCTTTAATGACAATGCCCTTTCAAGGGGGATTGTGATTCATGGTGCTGAATATGTTAGTGAAAATATCGCGGCCGCTCAGGGATACATTGGCAGAAGCCAGGGTTGTCCTGCACTGCCCGGAAAACAGTCAGCAGAAGTTATTTCCCGGATAAAGAATGGCACCTGCCTGTTTTTGTATGGTCAGGATACTTATTACCTGACCCATTCGAAGATATTAAACAATAGAAGCTAACGCTTTTTAACCACTTTTGATCCACGAGATTTTTTTGCTACCTGTTTTTCCCGCCCGCAAACATCTTTGCGGCAATGCTGGAATCTTTTCCATATACATCCTGCCTGAAGTTGAGCTGGTTGTGCTCATCCACCCAGGCGGTATAATACGTAATGGTTACCGGCACTTTGGTTTTGAGAGAAACTGATTTTTCAATTCCGCTATGCATGGCTTCTTTTATCTTTTCCGGTGTCCAGGTGTCTGATTCCTGTAACAGGTATACGGCCATTTTTTCGGCATCCTGCAAACGTATACAACCATGGCTGGAAGCGCGCTGGTCCCTGCCGAAAAGACTTTTTGCCGGAGTGTCGTGGAAATAAATATTAAAACTATTGGGAAACAAAAACTTCACCAGCCCCAATGAGTTATCTGGTCCGGGTAATTGCCGGATGATCGGCGTTCCCCCGCTTTTCGGGTTAACAATTTCCATATGGTTTCTGGCCAGGTAATTGGCGTCCTTTTGCATTGAGGGCATGATTTCTTTTTTCACTATACTCGAGGGTAGGTTCCAATAAGGACTGAATACGATTTCATCAAGGTTATCAGAAAACATTGTGGTATTATTCCCTTCTTTTCCCACTATTACGGGCATATGCATGACGTGCTTTTCATTTTCAGAAACGTGTAACATGAATTCGGGTATGTTAACAAGAATGCTTCTGCCTTCTTTTTTCATGGGCATCCACCGCATTCTTTCCAGGTTAATGAGCAATTGCTCAATTCTTTTCAGAACAGAAACATTCCATACATCAACGAGGGCCTGTGTAATTTTTCCATCAGCCTTAATGCCTGAATTGGTCTGGCTTATTTTAATGGCCCTTTCCAGTTCCGTTGTGTAGAGGCTACCTGAATCCTTTTCCGGATACTCTTCGCTAATGGTCAGTCTTTTTTTCAGGGCGGTTACTTCCGGATAGGAATTGCCTATCACCCACTTGTTTTTGGGCAGGGTAACTGAATCCCAGCCTCCGTTGTGGTAAATATTCATAAACCGGTAAAGGTGCCGGTAAAGGTTATTGTACCAGGGATTAGACCTTGCATAGTCGTTGTCTTTGGAATGGAATAATATTGAATCGGCCAATATCAACAATGACTGTTTCTTAATGGGTATAAAGGTTATAAACTGGTGTGCATCTTTGCTTTCATCCTTTATGTGGGCCAGGGCATATTGCACAAAACGGGTGGACAGTTGTAGTTCTATCGAAACGATCTCTTCATTTTCCTTGTCAATTTTGCTTTCGTGAAGCAGTAGGTTGTCAAGTTGTTTTTCCAGCTTCCGGTCAACACTGTCGGAAGTAAAAGTATACAGGCTTCTGAATCCCAATGCCTGCTCCGTTAATCCGTCTGTATCAAACCAGGCAAATTCGAAATTGCGCTCATTGTAAAAGTCACGCATGTTTTCTGCAACGCTGTCGGGAAGACTGGTGCTGGTTGCATATTGTTCAAACGAGAGGCTATCCAGGAAAATGTCGTTATAGGCATTTTCAGGGGTCACAGAATAGTCTCTTGCAGAGGCTACTTCAGATTGGCTTTGTGCCCATAAGCGACGGGATTTGTTTTTACAGCTAAAAAAAAGTAGGGCAAGGCAGACAATAAGGGGAAATATAGTTTTGGACATGCTGCAGAGGCGCAAAAAGCATGCCTGCTTCTATAATTTCCCCTAAATACCCTAAATAGGTTTGTATTCGTTGGATAATTTACCGGATAAAAGGATCACTGTACTTTACATCACTGGTACTGGTAACATCTGTAAGGGTTTGGAGGAATGCGATAAGTCTGGCCCTGTCCTGCGCTGCCACACCATGTGCCGGAATATTTCCGCCTAACATAGCCTGCAGGGTTGGAACACTCCCGTTATGGAAATACGGGCCTGAAATAGCTATGTTACGGAGAGAACCAGATTTGAACCTGCCACTGCCATTAATACCCAGGTCGTTGGGGTCAGCCAGCCCAAAAGGTCTGGCAGGATTGGAAGTCAGGAACATGGGAGGTGCATGACAGCCTCCACAGGGATTGTTGCCTGCTGTCAGGAACAAGGTTTCTCCGTCCTGTTCGTCGGTTGTGAAACTGGCCTGTCCCTGTTTAACCAAATCATATTTGGATTGATAGGTAACAATGGAACGGACAAACTGGGAAAGGGCTTTGGAAATTTTATCAGTGGTGATTTCTGTGCTGCCAAAAGCATTTTGAAAAAGGGAAGGATAATAATTTTGAGCAGCAACACGGGTGAGCAATTCAGCGAGTGTCAATCCCATTTCCTTGCTGTTTTGAATGGGCTGCAATACCTGTTCTTCCAGTGTATTGGCCCGCTCGTCCCAGAACATTTTCCCAGACCGGTAAAAACGAACATTCAGTAATTGCATAGAATGTCTGTCAGTAAGCTCACCTTGAAATCCTTTGCTCTTAATGGCTGAATCGGAGAATGCCATATTGGGTCTGTGACAACTGCCACAACTGGTGGTATTGTTTTTAGAAAGGTTCTTATCATAAAAAAGAACACGACCCAGGGTTGCGCCATAGTTGGTTATGGGGTTTGACGCAGGCGTATTGTCTGCCAGGGTCAGGTAACTGGCTATATGCCCGGGTAAGGGTAAGTTGCTGTAATTATAAGGAGTGGCGGGTAACTGGAAAAAACTGGCAGCGGCTGTGACAGCAGAAGTATTCGTTACATCAGATTTAGAACAATACTGAAATAAAAATGCGCCAATAACGAGGCTTCCGAGGATGCTGGTTTTCCTGAAATTCATATTTGTTGCTTTGGTGACGTAGAAAGGGATTATCGGCGCTTTTTTTTATCAGATACATTTCGCAGCCAAAACATTCGCTGTTAACAAAAATTTAAGTGTATTTGTGTACCGGTGCCTGATTTCCTTTGCGGGAAAGGAACTGTTGTTTAAGGGTAATAAGGAATTCGGGAAGATGCCCTGAACAGTTTATGGAGAGGAGTGAGGCATTGGTCAGAATGTTAAAGGAAGTATCTGTTTTTTAAAACAAACACTGTTTTCCATACCTGTGTATTGACCATAATTGGGGATGCTCAGGTATCCTTTTTTCAGGTATAAAGCAATGGCTTCGGGTTGCCGTTTACCAGTTTCCAAAAGACAGGTATGCATACCCAGTTCGGCAGCCCATATTTCGAGCGCATCCAGTATCTGTGAGGCTATTCCCATTTTCCGGCAATGGGGCATTGTGTACATTCTTTTGATTTCCATTGTGCCGGATTGAAAATATTTCATAGCACCACATCCTGCGGGCTGCTCATTTTCATAGGCCAGAACAGCATGCTTTATACCCTGGGGTTGGTTAAACTGGCTGTAGAAGGAGTGGTCCTCTCCGTCCCTATCCTGCAATTCATTATCCAGGTGTTTGATAAGGGAAAGAAAATCCGGATGGGAAGCGTCTGTTCTTTTCAGCAAAATCATTACAGCAATGTATTGCGTTTTATTTGTTCATTATGGGAAATACTCCGGTATAGTGGAGTACGAGCCTGAACAGGTTTTCAGGCACAAAAGGTTTTACAATGATGTCATTTACGCCCATTTCAATAATCCGGTCCTCCACTTCCCTTGGCAGGCTGGCGGTTAAGGCTACGATGGGAATTTTTACACCATTGAACCGCATTTTCCGGGTGCATTCATATCCATCCATAACCGGCATATGCATGTCCATCAACACCATTTTGTGCCGGGAAAGATCCAGCATATCCAGCGCCTGCTGGCCATTCAGGGCAACATCAACCGTTGCGCCCCATCTCTCCAGAAATGTGCGGGCCACCAGGATATTGACATCATTGTCTTCCGCCATCAGGATAGAAATTCCTTTTAAGGGCCTGCTTTCTTCAGTAGGTATGGCCGTTTCGGCCGCATCATCCCGTATTTCTGTTTCGGTAAGCGCACGAGGGAAGGTTTGGGTGAAATAAAAAGTGGATCCCTTTCCATCTTCACTTTGTAACCGGAGGGTTACGCCCTGGAGGGCCAGTAGTTTTTTACAAATGGCCAGGCCAAGTCCTGTTCCACCAAAATTGCGGGAGGTGGAGGCGTCTGCCTGGGTAAATTGCTCAAAAACGATTTTTTGTTTTTCCGCTGCAATACCGATTCCCGTGTCAACTACTTTAATGGTGAGGACAAACTGGGTACTGGTTTGCTGATCTACTTTTACTTCAAGCAGTACATATCCTTTTCTGGTAAATTTAATGGCATTGCTGACCAGGTTGGTGATGATCTGTCCCAAACGGGTAGGGTCGCCAATAAGTTTTCCATTCAGTACGGGATCGATGGAGAGTTTCAATTCAATACCTTTCTCTTCCGCAGAAGTGCGGAGCCCGGATGAAATATTTTTCAATACATGGGTAAGGTCAAATGCTATCGATTCAAAGTTTACTTTTCCTGCTTCAATCTTGTTATAGTCCAGGATATCATTCACTATAGCAAGGAGGTTATTGGCCGAAAAGAGCAGGATATTCAGTTGTTCCTTCTGTTCAGTTCTCGGGTTATCACGCAGAATGATATGTGTCATGCCGAGAATGGAATTCAGTGGTGTCCTGATTTCATGCGACATAGTGGAAAGAAATTCATTTTTGGCTTTCAGGCCCTGCTCTGCCTCAAGTTTGGCCTGGGTGAGTGCGAAGGAGAAGCGATAGGAAAGAATCAGCGACTGGAGAAAAAAGAAACTAATATAACCCAGGAACAGCATTCCTTTGGGTGCCTGGAGGATACCAAAATATTGCAGGTTGATAATAAAAAATACGATAAATACCACTCCTGTGCTCATGAGTGCATACATTGCCCCTACGCGCTTGTTTTGCATTGCTTTTACGTACACGTAAAAAGCATAGGCAATTACTGCGAACATGACCAATAAAAAAGGGTTGATCAGCAGCGTGAAAATTGCGGGGGGAAATACTAATACAATGGCTATCAAGCCCAGGCATAACCATATAATTACCTGACTAACCAGTTTGTGGGAGTCTTTGGGGTACAGGTGCCGGGTATATTTGAGAAAAAATACCACACTAATGAATAAGGTCAGGTATTCGAGATGAACGGTAAGTTCCCAGGGCAGTTCAGGAAATACGCTATGCAGTACATAAGTTTGGGATCCGGCAATACGATAGCTGTAAGAAAGGAAAAACAGGGCAAAATAAAGAATGGATTTGTCGTGCTTTCCAAAAAGGTATAAACCAAAGAAGAATAGGCCTCCCATCAACATACTGCCCGTAAGCAAAAGGTCAAAGGCTGATTCTTTTTCAGCATCCAGATAAAGTGTCTCTTTATCTCCGATAATAATTTCTTTGTAAGGCCCACCTTTCGAATGCCTGAAATTGGCAATCTGTAAAACCAGTTGAAGCGTATCACCGGACCTGGCTATTTCTTCTGTTTTTTCCAGCCATTTGGGGATGCTGGTTGCTTTGGTAGAATCGGGACTACCCGCATTACATAGCAACTCTCCATTAACATACAATCGATAAGAACAATAGGTATCCGGTACTTTTAATGCCAGTTTATTACTGTGTTTGGGAAGCAGAACCGTTAAAAAATAAGTAGCATAACCTGTGGGGGTAAGGTCAAAGCCATTCACAGAACTCTGGTTCCAAAGTTTGGGAAAAGGTATGTAAGCCTGGGGGTGATGGGTGGTATCTCCCGGGTAAACGAGTTTTTTCCAGTAAATACCCCAGGCGCCATTGAGTGGAACAGACTGTGTGGCCAAATCCGTATTTCTTAAATCAATAATCCCGTTTTCTGCAACCGGAAAAGAATTGTTTTGAGCATTAAGACAAAGCGGGAAAACGAGCAGGCAAAATAAAAGAATGGGAAGGAAAGCGGTTTTATAATATGGTAGGGTTTCATTTTGCATGAGCAATAACAGGATGCTTTTCGCACATATATACAATAATACTAACGGATATGTGACTCTAATTTAGTAAAAAGCCTTTGCTAAAAATACCAATACTTTAGGAACGGGTCTAATGAGGCAGCTCAAATAGTTTAGACTGCAATATTGTTTAAAATATATATAAAAAAGATTAAAATAATTAAACAAAAAAGTGTCTACAAACTAACCAGGCCCTTGCGTATGGCCTCCATTGCCAGCCCTACCCTGCTTTGCACTTTTAACTTGCCAAACAATGCCTCCCGGTAGCCGTCAATGGTTCGCTCACTCAGGTTCATCAAAGACGCAATTTCCTTATAGGTCATATCTGAGCAGGCATATTGTAAAAACATCATTTCCCTTTCAGAAATCAGGACAGCTTCTTTTTCAGCATCCAGTAATCTTCTGAAATTGATATTGCTGGCATCGGCATTGTAATATCCCCTTTGTATGATTTCCTGTAATGCTTTTTCCAATTCATCGGGATGGGTTTCTTTCAGCAGATAAGCACAGCAACCGGCTTTAAACATATCTATTACCGTTTTATCTGTGTCATTCATAGAAAGGGCCACCAGTTTAATTTCCGGGTATTGACTATTTACCCACCTGGCAGTTTCCAGTCCGTTCATTACCGGCATATTTACATCAATCAGCAATAGAGAGGGCAATACCGGAAGTGTGGTCATTTTTTCCTGAAGGTCTTTTCCGTTCTGGGCCTCAATAACCACCTCATAGTCCCGGAAACTTTTCAGCATCAGGCTTAGGGAACTGGAAAAGAGAATATGGTCGTCAACGATACCGATGGTGGTTTTCATAGACTGGTGTCTTTAACAGGCAGTTGAATGCTAACCCGCGTACCCATACCGGGAGATGATTGCCAGGAAACAGTTCCTCCCAATAAACCTGTCCGGTGCCGGATATTAATCATGCCGACTCCATTTTTTTCAGGTCCTTCTTCCCAACCAATACCATCATCATTTATCGTAATGCTGATAGAGGTTAATTCCCCTGTAATATCAATAAATATATTTTTTGCCCGGGCATGTTTCAGTGCGTTTTGCAAAACTTCCTGCACAATCCGGAAAAGAATGATTTGCCCGCTGGCAGCGAGGGGAAGGGATGAGGGTCCCCTGAAATGCAGTTGCAGTAACAGGGCAGCGTTTATGCGGCTGACTTCTGTTTTCAGGTTATCAATAAAGCTGAACTGCTCCAGCCATTCTTTGTTAAGCGACTTTGACAATGACCGGAGTTCCTGGATGGCTTTGGAGAGGGTATCATTGGCCGTAACAAGGGTTTCCGGAGGCGATTCCAAACTTCTTTGCGCCACGCCGATTAATAACTTGGTGCTGTTGAGTAACTGACCGATATTATCATGCAGTTCCTCACCCACCTGGCTCATGGTTTCCTCACGTGTTTCCAGTTGAGACTGGATCAGCTGTTTTTCAAATTCAATGTTCATGCGTTCTTTTTCTTCCAGGTGACGGCGTTTTTTTTCATTATACATCCTCACATAGGTCAATAAGGCAGTAGCAGCAATGAAAAAAATGCAGGTGAATAATATTACAATGATGATTATGTTGTCTGTCGATACCTGCATAGGAAGGAATAGCTCCAACAGCTATATAGGATAAAGTTAAGTACTACAAATATCAAATACCGAATCGGTTTGTTTTGTGTGCTGTTGATAATGGCCAGATAGTCGAAAAAAATATTACAGGCAGAAGTGCCCAGGTAAAAAAAGAATAATCCGGTAACCACCCAAAAAGGGTAGTGCCGGTAAATATTTACAAACTCTTCTTTCTTCAGAAAGTAATAATAATAGAGGCAGCAAACCAGAATTGTCATAACAGTCAATACATTGTTGCTTAATGTGCTGTAAGCCGTAAAACCACTTCGTATACTTTCATATACATACAGGCAAAAGGATGCCGTTAGGCAGGGTATAATCACTTTTAGAACAGGAAAATAATCTTTGCAGCATTTATACAGTATCCAACCTGTAAAATTAATTTCTACAAACAGGAATATATTGTATATCCAGTGATTGGGCTGGTGATAAACAGTTCTTAAAGTAAATCCGGTACATTCTGCCAAAACCGTCACTAACATAAACCACCTGAAATAGCCCATAAAGCCCGCCTTTTTTCCGGACAGGTACCGGAATGCCAGCATAAGGCAAATCAACTCTATGATTTCATTGAATGGAATATAAAGCATCATTTTTAATTTATGGCCATACACTACCTGTGTCATAGGAATCATCTCCCACTGGTGGTTCCGGGTCCTCTCCCGGGGCTGATTTCCCGCTATTTTTTCCTTTTTTACTAAAAAGAGCCCCTCCCGGATGTATGCCGGTTACTACATTGTTAATGGATTGAACCTGGTTAGTAAGCTTGTCTTCCGTAAAACGGGTAGCTACCAGCATATAGGTCACTTTGTTTTTGACAAAGCCCGGCATAATGGCAATGCCCGCCTGTTCGGGCGGAACGGGCCCGCTGGCCTGGATGGTTTTTTCTGCTGAATCCAGGTAAGCCCTGAGTTCTGCAATGGTAAAACATACCGCCTGGGGCATATAAGGCAGGTTGGTTGCACCTGCATTCAGCATACGGGTATTGTAATCTTTATTCAGGGTGCTGGCCACGCCCGGGGCTAGTGTTCCCCTGAGGGAGGCCGTTGCTGTTTTTTTAGAAGACTTCTTTGGCATAAAGCATTTTTAAATGGGAAAGGGTTGGTAAACAAAGATGCAGAAACCCGGGCAAATGCGAAGGGTATTTTCCCCGTGGATTACTACGGGAAATTTCCCGTAGTAGGGCAACCAACCGGCACCCTATTTCAACTGAAATTTACAAAAAGGCTATATGCATTTGTATTTTATATAACATTGCCCACAGAATATATGTAACAACACTACCCAAAATCCCTGCCCTGAAAAATCCCGAATCCCATAAAATCAAAGCCATCATCAGCGGCTCAGTTGGTAACCTGGTGGAGTGGTATGACTGGTATGCTTATGCAGCATTCTCTCTTTATTTCGCGCCCGTATTTTTCCCGGGGAAAGATGCAACAGCCAATTTGCTGAATACTGCGGGGATATTTGCGGTGGGTTTTCTGATGAGACCTTTGGGGGGATGGCTCTTTGGCAGTATGGCAGACAGAAAGGGCAGAAAAATTGCTATGACGGTTTCGGTGTTGATTATGTCAATGGGCTCCCTGCTCATTGCAATTACACCCGGCTATGCCCAAATAGGCATGGCAGCTCCGGCAATTTTATTATTTGCCCGGTTACTGCAGGGGCTCAGCGTGGGCGGTGAATATGGTACAGCCGCTACCTACCTGAGTGAAATGGCCGGTAAGGGAAGAAGGGGTTTTTATTCCAGCTTCCAGTATGTTACCCTTATTGGCGGACAACTCATTGCATTGGGCATTCAATTGCTACTCCAAAATCTATTGAGTCCCCGGGAGATGCAGGAATGGGGCTGGCGGGTACCCTTTTTTATAGGTGCCGCCCTGGCCATAACTGCCTTTTATCTTCGGCGAAATATGGAAGAATCAGCTGCTTTTGCCCAAGCCCGTTCAGCCAAACAAAACAATGCGGGCAAAATCAGGGAACTGCTTAATCACCCCAAAGCGGTAGCAACAGTAGTAGGACTTACCCTGGGCGGAACCGTTGCCTTTTATACCTATACTACTTATATGCATAAGTTCCTGGTCAATACGGTGCACCTTTCTAAAGGCCAGGCTACAGCACTCACTTTTGTTTCACTTTTTTTGTATGCAGCCATCCAGCCTTTATTCGGATTATTGTCTGACCGTATCGGCCGAAAACCGCTGTTAATAGCATTTGGTGTATTAGGCACATTGTGTACGGTTCCTTTGTTAACTGAACTAAGCCATACTTCCCATCTTTTCACTATTTTTTTACTGATGATGGCGGCACTTTGTATTGTAAGCGGGTACACATCTATCAATGCAGTGGTTAAAGCTGAACTGTTTCCAGCCAGCATCCGTGCGCTGGGTGTGGGTTTTCCTTATTCCATAACCGTTGCCCTATTTGGTGGCACAGCCGAATACATAGCACTCTGGTTTAAAAATGAGGGGCATGAAAGTTATTATTACTGGTATGCCACACTGTGCATTTTTCTCTCCCTGCTGGTGTATCTTTTTATGAAAGATACCCGCACGCATTCCCTGTTGGAAAATGAAAATTAAATTATTGGAATAAGGTAAAAACCAGCAGGCTCATCAGGTAAGCCAGGGCCGTCATGTAAATAAACTGGAAAAGGGGCCATTTCCAGGATTTGGTCTCTCTTTTTACCACGGCCAGCGTACTCATACACTGCATGGCCAGTACATAAAATACCATCAGCGATAAGGCTGCCGGCAGCGTGTATACTTTAGATCCGTCTTCGTGTTTGGCGGCCTGCATTTTCTGTCGCAGCGAAATATTGTCTGTCTCGCCCACACTGTATAGGGTTGCCATGGTTCCCACAAATACTTCGCGGGCGGCAAATGAAGTAATCAGGGCGATGCCTATTTTCCAGTCGTAACCAAGGGGCGATATCAGGGGTTCAATTCCTTTTCCGAGTATGCCCGCATAAGAATTACGCAGCTTTTCTGTGTTCAGTTGTTTTTGCAGCGAATCCTGCTGGTTGGGCGATTGCAGTAAAAGCACCGAATATTTCTCCTCCACTTTTTGAATCCTGTCGCCGGGGCCATACGTGCTCATGAACCATAGCAGGAGGCTGATCACCATTATGACTTTTCCCGCATCAAATACAAATATCCTCGCTTTCTCTACCATGGTAACGGCGGCATTTTTCCAGCGCGGGGAGCGGTAAACGGGGAGCTCGAGAATGAAAAAACTTTTCTCTTTGATATTGATGAACCACTTAAGAATATAGCTAACCAGCAATGCCATAAAAGTGCCCAGAAAATAAAGTCCCATCATTACCAGTCCCTGCAAACTCAGGAACCCGAAATAGTATTTATCATCTATCACGAGGGAGATCAGGATGGTGTATACAGGAAGCCTGGCACTGCAACTCATGAGGGGTGTAACCAGTATGGTGAGCAACCTTTCTTTTTTGTTTTCGATGTTTCGCGCACTCATGATGGCGGGAACGGCGCAGGCGAAACCGCTGATCATGGGCATAACACTCTTTCCGTTTAAGCCTACTTTGCGCATGAGCCTGTCGCTAAGGAAACTGATCCTGGCCATGTAGCCCGTATCCTCCAGTAAGGTAATGAGCCCAAAGAGAATCATGATCTGGGGTACGAAAACCAGGATGCCGCTCAATCCTGCTACAATACCGTTAATGAGTAAGTCACTCCACCAAACCTGTGGCAATTGGCTACTCAACCAAAAGCCAGCCTTTTGAAAACTCCATTCGATGCCGTCCATGGGAAACTGCGCCAGCCAGAAAATACTCTGGAACAGGAGGAACAGCACACCTAATAATATTACATAGCCCCAGATATGGTGCAGAAAAAGGTTGTCTAATTTGTCTGTAAATAATTTTTTCTCCAGCGGCCCGGGTTCTATCACATGCTGTTGCATGATTTGTCTTATGCGGGTGTACCGCTGCATGATTTCCTCCGCCTGTGTTTTGGTGGGATTGAACTGGTTATCCAGCTCAATCTTTTCTACGGCAGATTGTGATTCAGCATCCAGGGGAAATTGCTCATGGTTGATGAGGTAATGGATGGCGGCATAATCGCTTAGTTGCGGGAAAAGTTTTTGAACAGAATCCACGGCAGCGGGAGCCAGTTTTTTATTGTTGAGGAAATCCCTTGGCGGTGCATTACTGATGTGTCTGGCTGTTTGGGCCAATACTTTTTTTAATTCAGTGAGCCCTTTGTTTTTGCGGGGGTTAACCGCGACCACAGGAATACCCAATTCTGCTTCCAGTCCCGGAATATCGATCTCGATGTCTTTTTTGGCAGCGAGGTCATTCATGGTCAGTGCCATCACCACCGGAATCTTCAGGTCTATAATCTGGCTGCAGAACAAAAGGTTTCTTTTCAGATTACTGGCATCGGCCACCAGCAAAACCAAATCGGCCCTTACTTCGGTGTCTGCACCCATCAGCACTTTGTAGGCAACCCATTCATCGGCACGGCGGGGGTAGAGGCTATAGGTACCGGGCAGGTCAATAAACTCTGCTTGTGTTCCTGCTTCGAGCAGGGACCTTCCTGTTTTCTTATCCACCGTAACACCGGGGAAATTGCCCACTTTCTGGTTCAGGCCGGTAAGGGCATTGAACAGGGAGCTTTTTCCGCTGTTGGGGTTACCCACTAAGGCAATATGTAACAAAGGTTTGGCCAATGGTATGGAATGGGTGCAAAAGTAACCGCAAAGATGGGGGAGGGGTTACGAGATTGGGAACAGAATACCTGTGTTTTTCAATGGTATTAACAGAATACACTTTCCCGCTCCGTATTTTTGCAGCAATTAACAAACTCCTTGATGAAAAAGCTCCTGCTGGTTGTTTTGCTATTACCCATTCTTTCCTTCTCCCAGAGTAAAAGAAAAAAAAGACTGGCGGAACAAAAAGCCAATGCAGAACTGGTAACCAGGCTGCAAAAACATGTTCAATACCTGGCCGATGATAAGCTGGAAGGCCGTTTAACCGGTACCAACGGGGAACTATTGGCCATGGAATACATTGTTGGTCAGTACCGCGAAATGGGTCTGGAACCAAAGGGCAGTAATGGCTATGTACAGGAGTTTACCATACAGGAAGGAAAACAGATTGACCCCGATACCCATCTTACTGTTGACGGAAAAAAATTAACACTGCTCGAGGAATACATACCCCTTGCTTTTAGTGCCACCGGAAAAGTCAGTGGCCATCCTGCCATGGCCCTGAGTGAGGCAAAACAACCCTGGTTCAAAGACCTCAAAGAAGTGCTGGAAGAAAACCAGGGAAACCCGCATTTTGAAGTGGAAGCCTCCATCAAAAATATGGCTGCCATGACTGCTGCCAAGGGTGCTACTGCTTTGTTCCTTTACAATACCTCTGCCTTAGTAGACAATGTGCAGTTCAATAAAAACGACAGTACGGCGCCTACTTCAATACCGGTGGTTTACCTTACCCAAAAAGGGCACCAGCATTATTTTTCCGACCCTGCTGCCACATTGGATATAGACCTGCAACTGCATTATTCAGCAAAACAAAGAAAAGCACATAATGTCATAGGCTGGATGGATAATAAAGCAGCGCATACGGTTATATTGGGTGCCCACTTCGACCACCTGGGTTACAACGAAGACAAACACGCACTGGATACAGGCCATGTTATCCATAATGGCGCCGATGACAATGCCAGCGGTACAGCCGCCCTAATTGAACTGGCGAGAATGCTGAAAAAGTCTGCTCCGGTCAGTAACAATTACCTGATCATCAACTTTTCGGCAGAAGAACTGGGCTTATTGGGTAGCAAATACTGGCTGGAACATCCTACTGTTGCCATTACACCCAATTATATGGTTAACATGGATATGGTGGGCAGGTATGATACTGCACACAAACTCACCATTGGGGGTTATGGTACTTCTCCGGTTTGGGGTGAAATAGTGAAAGCCGGTAAAACCAATCTGTTGCTGAAATTCGACAGCACCGGAAGCGGGCCCAGTGACCATGCCAGTTTTTACAGAAAGGATATGCCCGTATTGTTTTTATTTACCGGCAGCCACAGTGATTACCATAAGGCAACTGACGATTGGGACAAAGTGAACTATGACGCAGAAAAAGACATCGTGAAACTGGTTTACCAATTAATCACCGATACCGATAAAAAAGGGAAACTCCCTTTTACCAAAACAACCGAACAGGTAACCTCCGCCCGCATGAGTTTTAAAGTTACCCTGGGTGTGATTCCTGATTATGGATTCAGCGGTACGGGGATGCGTATTGACGGGGTGAGTCCGGGCAAAGTGGCCGAAAAAGCAGGCTTACAGGCGGGTGATATATTGTTACAATTGGGAGATTTTAAATTTGTAGATGTAAGAAGTTATATGGAATCATTGGGTAAGTTCAACAAAGGAGACAAAACCACCCTCCGCATTAAAAGAGGTTCCGGTGAAATGATTTTTGACATCGTATTCTAACCCATGTATGATGAAACTGCGCCTGAATGTTGATGAACTGAACGAAGACTTCTTTGAAGAGACGCGATTATTGGGCATTACTGCCCCTTTAAAAAATTACCAGTTCTGCCTGCAACTCAACAACCTGCTGGGCTATGATTTCAGGATGAATGCAGATATTGAAATACACTTACGCCGGAAGAACCGTAGCTATTATTTTTCTGTTTACCAGTCGCAGGAACCCAATACCCAGCTGATACACTACCTTTACCATAACCAGTTTGACGGCGAATACCTTTTACCTGAATTCAGGCATATGGATTTTCTCTGGCTGATGAAGGGAGATTGGGTGGATGATGAAAGGTGTAACTGGATTAAGCAAAGCGTTAAGCGCATCAATGGTGTGCAACTGGTAACCGAACTTACCAATGAGCAGATAAAAAACAAGGGGAATATGGTTTTCTGATCCTGCCCCAAACCTAAATTTAATTTTTATGTGGACCGAAAAAAACAATACGCTTTACCGAAAATGTGTTTTTAAAAATTTTGCTGAGGCGTTTGCATTTATGACCCATGTGGCACTGGTAGCAGAAAAAATGGATCACCATCCCCGGTGGACCAATGTATGGAATACCGTAGAAATCTGGCTCAATACCCATGATGCGGGAGACATAGTTACGGAAAAGGACCATAAGCTGGCCGCTAAAATTGATGCCATCATAGGTTGATATCCCGGACCCCACTACTGAACCATGATTACTTTATCTCCCCGGGTAGTTATGGTGCCGATCGGTTCCCTGAAATCATGTAATCCCCGTACATCCAGCAGGGCCTGCACTTCGGCAACCGATTCGGGGCCAACGGACACCAATATTCCTCCATTGGTTTGCGGATCGGGTAAGAGACTAAAAGCTTCCATAACATTTACGCCCGGGGCAAAACCCACTTTACTGTTATAGCCGTTCCAGTTTCGGAAAGTGGCATCCGGAACAATTCTTTGCGCCAGGTATTCTTTGGCTGCCTGTAGTACCGGAATTTTTGCATAGTCAAGAGTGGCACTAAGGCCACTTCCCTCGGCCATTTCAATCAGGTGTCCAAGAATGCCAAAACCGGTCACATCTGTCATGGCATGAACGCCTTTAATCTTCCCCAATGCTTCCCCAATGCTGTTAAGGGTGCCCATTTGTGTTATGAGTTGAGTAAGGTGTTCCGGCTGCAGAAGGTCTCTTTTTTGGGCGGTGGCCAAAATGCCCACGCCAATGGGTTTGGTTAAAAACAATAAGTCACCGGCTTGGGCCTGGTTATTCTGTTTCAAATTTTCAATGGGTACAAGGCCATTTACTGAGAGCCCAAAAACCGGTTCCGGGGTGTCGATGCTATGTCCACCTGCCAGGGGTATACCCGCTTCCGCACAAATACTACGAGCACCTTCCAGCACCTGCTGTGCCAGTTCGGGCGGCAGTTTGTCTACCGGCCATCCCAGAATGGCAATGGCCATGATGGGTTTACCCCCCATAGCATATACATCACTGATGGCGTTGGCACCGGCAATCCTGCCAAAAGAAAAAGCATCGTCAACAATCGGTGTGAAAAAGTCAGTAGTACTTATCAGGGCCATTCCGTTTTCCAGGTCATAGGCTGCGGCGTCGTCCTTACTCTGGTTGCCCACCAGTAACCTGGGGTGTTGGCCAGCGGGGTGCTGGCTTTGTAAAATGGTATCCAGTACAGCAGGGGCTATTTTACAGCCACAGCCTGCGCCATGCGAAAACTGGGTAAGTCGGGTTGTTGTCATAAAATGCCTGAGGGAAAAAATCAGTAGAGGCAAAAATACAGGTAACGGGTGAAAACGGAGAAAGCTGTGTAGGACACAGCTTTCTCACCCCCCAATTATTAACTGAATTAATAATAGACCACAATATGGGTTTAATAAAGCTCACTCCTTAAATGACTTCATGAAACCCCTTTTATTTTCCATGAATGCCCCAATTCAAGTTATCTGCCCTATGTATTTAAAAAAAAATTATGTACAAGGTATGGATGGGGCATATTAACTTTAAAACATATGATTCATTCAATACCATTTCGCTATCCCCGGCTGCTTATGGGGGTTTTGGGGGTATTTGTTTTGGTGGGTGTATCTGCACAATTTCCCTACGTACGGAAAATGAATTATCCGGCGCAGTTACCTACCCAGGTTGTCTATAATATGCATTCCGATACCCGGGGTTATATCTGGCTGGCCACCGACAAGGGGTTGTTCCGGTCTAATGGTAAAAGTTTTTTATCCATTCCTTTTGATAATACCCACCTAAAATCAGTTAGTTATTTACGGGAAGATAACCAGGGCGTCATTTGGTGTATGAATTTCTATAACCAGGTCTTTTCTGTCAGAAATGATACGCTGCGAAAGTTTCATATGGATAGTGAGGTGATCACAAATGCTTCTTCTTTCCTCAACCTGGGTGTAAGCGATGAGTATCTATGGCTCACTTCTTTCAGTAAAATTTACCGGATAAATAAAATCAACCGTAAAGTAGCTGCCGAAATAAATGTGCAAGGGCCTCTTGACATGGTTACCGGATCGGCTGTTTTTAATAATCGTTATAATGCAATCAGTTACCGGGGTTATATCATACAGGATCCAGACGCTGGCGGGGGCTGGAAAAATTTAAAAACCCGCTTTTCACAAAATATGCTTTTAAAAGGCAATAAAGGATTAATCAAACTTTCCTTAGGGTTGGACCAAAGTCTTCCGGTTGAAATAGTAGGGGATGTAATAACAACGTTACCCGGAATTAAGCTTCCTAAAGATGCTTATATTTTTCACGGTGTATACATTGAAAAAAATAATTACTGGCTTTGTACCCAAAACGGAGCGTATAGATGGAAACCGGAAACAGGAGAAACAGAGTGGATACTTCCTAACCAACGGGTAACGGATGTGGTTAAAGATTATCAGGGAAATTATTGGATCAGCACACTCGACAATGGAGTTTTCATTTGCCCCTCTCTCAATAATACACTGATCAACATGTTTGGTAACCCCCTGTTGGATAATTACAGCAAGGTGGAAGTACTGCCCTCCGGAGATGTTTTCGCAGGTAATACAAGGGGTCAGCTCGCCAAATACTCAGGTAGCACAGGAGGCATCACCAATTACCATGTTGACAAAGGTGGGGAAATTGAATTCATCAAATATGATTCAACTCAAAACATCATTTTTTTTAACCGGGGCGTGGTGAAAAATGAAGGCAGTCAACCTATTGATGTTTTCGATTACAGTAAGGGAGTGGACAGGGATAAGTTTGGAAACATTTTGGTTGCGGTATTTAATGGGGCACTGGTCCTTAATAATCATTTTGGCAACAAAAACAGAGCCCCGGAATTGAAATGTCCCCTTTATACATCTGACAAGACCAGTATTGTGATGCATGCGGATACAAGGTCTGTTTTGAGGCTCAGGCCCCGGCGCTGTAATGCCATTCTTTCATCAGCCGATAAATCACAATTCTGGGTGGCGTATGATGACGCACTTTATCAGTATGATTATTCCATAACCATCAGGGAATTAAGGGATGGTGCCGGAGAGCCGGTAGTCGGAAGATCTATGGTTCAGCTGGCAGATGGCAGATTGGTGGTAGGTACATCTGTTAAAGGGGTGATATTGTTTTCAAAAGGAAAATACGCACAAACCATTGATATCAAAAATGGGTTAAGCAGCAATATTATCCGGAAAGTGATAGCCAGAGGAAACGACATTTGGGTTTTAACTGCCGAAGGATTAGACAGGATCAATCTTTTAACCGGCACTATCAACAATTACCTGGATGAATATGGACTGGGAGAAATTATCATCAACGATTTTGTATTGAAGCAGGACACCCTATTGCTGGCTACTCCCTCCGGAATACTGTTGCGGAAAAACAGGACAGGAAAAGAGAATACACTCATCCGTTTTCCTGTTTTGAGAGTTTTCAATAATAACCAGGAAATAAACAATGGGAGTACCCTGAATGTGGGGGAATCTGAGATATATATTGCTTTTGAAGCATTGCATTTTGTTTCTTCCGGAGCGCTCGATTATCGTTATCGCCTGAAAGGGCTTGACACTGTTTGGCGGTACATGGGTAACAGTGGAAACCGGCTCACTTTTAGCAGGCTTTCCGCTGGCAAATATACTTTCCAGATACAGGCATTGGCGGGTGCCAATTATAAAAGTGAAGTCAGGTCATTTGCCTTTGTTGTGCCTAAAAAATTTATCCAGAAAACCTGGGTGCTGGTTTCTCTGTTTTTGATAGTGGGTTTATTGGTATGGCTCGCCCTCAGACAATGGAAAAAAAGCCTGCTTACCCGACAAACGGTAAGGGAAGATTTACTTAAAAGCCAGCTCATAGCCATAAGGGCACAGATGAACCCCCATTTTCTCTATAACGTGCTTAATACGGTGCAGGGACTTGTATATGGTAACCGAAAAGCGGAAGCAGGTGCTTTATTGGGCAATTTCAGCGACCTGATGCGAAAGATTTTACAGTCGAGCGACAAACAATTCCTGAACCTAAAAGACGAAATAGAAAACCTGCGTCTTTACCTGGAACTGGAAAAAGCCAGGTTTGATGAGGGATTTTCCTTTACCATCGAAATAAAAGGACTGACAGACATTTCATCCATACAAGTACCTTCCCTGTTGATCCAGCCCTTTGCCGAAAACGCTGTTAAACACGGTCTTTTACACAAGAAAGGGAGCAAGTTACTGGGGATACAATTTGAGCAACAAAATGATAGGCTAATGGTTACCATTGAAGACAATGGCATTGGGCGGCAAAAATCAAGAGAAATCAATGCCAGAAACAAAAACAAATCTGAGGGCTTTGCCACCCTTGCCCTAAATGAAAGAATGGCACTTTTTAACAGGCTGTTCGATGAAAAAATAACCTGTGTAATAACCGATAAGGTTGATGAAAAGGGACAACCAACCGGTACCAGAACTGTTATCCTGATTCCGGATTATAACAATGGCACAAATGAACTTTAACAAGCAATTCCCTATCTATTTATTGAGTGATCAAAAAAGGAAATATCCTTTGGTAAAACTAACTTCGGTTTATGATGAAAACCTCCAGGGCAATAATTGTTGATGATGAACCCAATGCCAGAGTAGCCCTTAGAGGGTTGTTGGAAGAAAACTTCCCCCGGGTACAAATTCTGGCCGAATGTCCTGATGTACCGGAAGCTGTTAAGAGCATTAAACGCCTGAAACCTGACCTGATTTTTCTGGATATAGAAATGCCGGGCTACAGTGGCTTTGAACTGATAGATTTTTTTGATGAAGAAAATATGGCATTTGCCATCATATTTGTTACGGCCTATAATGAACACTCACTGCGGGCATTCGAAATATCTGCTGTCGATTATTTACTGAAACCCGTTAGGATCGAACATATGGCAAGAGCCCTGAAAAAGTTACAGGTAAACCCGGGACTGGCTGAAAGAAATAGTTATAAGGTACTCAAAGAAAATATAACCAATTCGAGCGAAAGAAAGATTGTTTTGCAAACCGCAGATACCATTTATGTAGTAAAGATGGATGATATCCTCTATTTGCAGGCTGAAGGAAGTTATACCAGGTTTTATACCATGGAGCATGGGGTACTTACCATCACCAAAAAGCTAATTGATTTTGAATACCTTGAAGAAAACGGCCCTTTTTACCGAACACACAGAAGTTATATTGTTAACCTGAACCATATCAGAAAAGTGGACAAAAAGGATTACCTGGTGATCATGGATAACGATGCGGAAGTATACCTTTCCCAGGAAAAAAAACAGGAACTTCTTTCTAAAATACTGCACCACTGAGCCAATCAGCTGGTAGTCCAGACAACCTCTCCGTGGCGAAAAAAATCCTGTTCTGCACCAGACACTTTTAAGTTGCCCCGGGCATTCACGCCATCAATAGTACATGGGATAATTGCCCCTTCTTTTACAAGTGTTACCCGTTCTCCCCTTTTGTATAAAACACGGTTATACGAAGCCAGCATGGCAGATTCATTTCCCGAAAGGAGTTCCCGGTACCTTCTTTCCAGACATTGGCAAAGTTCCTTGGCCATTGCAACGCCGTCAAATAACCTGCCAGTGATTTGCAACAGGGAAACAGGATTGGGTAAGCTGGCCGGGAATGCAGTTTGATTGAGGTTAATGCCCATACCCGCCACTGCCCACTGCCATATATTGCCCCTGAACAGGTTTTCAACCAGGATGCCCCCTGCCTTTCTGTCACGCCAATAAAGATCATTCGGCCATTTAATACGGGTTTCTTCTCCTGCATATCTGCTGAAAAAATCATATACGGCCAGTCCTGTTAACACGGTTAATTGAAAAGGATGCTCCCTGTCCAGGTCAGAACCCGCTATTACCACGGATAAGGCTATATGGGTTCCCTTCTCAGCCATCCATGATTTTCCTCTCTGTCCTTTTCCGGAAGTCTGGTCATGCGCAAAATAGGCGGACCCATGGGCAGCCATATTTGCCTTAAGCTGTTGCATGGCATAGATGTTGGTACTTCCTACCGTAATTAATTCTATAAATGGTTGCCCAATGGCAGGTTTAGCAGGTAAGGGTGGCAAAGAATTACTATTTTTGACGAAGTTACTCAGGTGAACCGGAAGGTTTAGGTGAAAGTGAACAAAATGCCGGATAATTAGTAATTATTACCGGAGTAATACATTACCTCATATTAAACGTTTTTGATTATTGGAACCGCTTTCTGTGTTAAAATCCCGTGAAAAAAGTACGGTATCCCGGCTGACCCGCAACGCAAAATTATTCAAAACCATTATCAAAGCTATCCAGGATAAAAAGGGGGAGCAAATAGTGAGTCTTGATCTTCGCAAAATACCTGAGGCATCCGCAGACTTTTTCATAGTTTGCCAGGCCTCCAATACACCGCAGGTAAAAGCAATTTGTGACCATATCGAAAACCTGGTTCGCGAATTGTGTGGGGAATGGCCTTATAAACACGAAGGCCGCCAGTCTTTTTTGTGGGTGCTGATTGATTACGTTAATGTAGTAGTACATGTAATGCATCCTGAAACCAGACAGTTTTATAAACTGGAAGAGATGTGGAGCGACGCAGCTTCACAGTTACATGATTTATAATTTTTTAAAATATAAGGCAGGGTTATTCGTTTAATACACTAATCATACTTACCACCGAGAGGAACCGATATGGCACAGGACAACAAAAAAACAAAGTTAAACGGCCCTGAAAAGGGAGATGGTCCCCGCAAAGGCCCCAAATTCAATATATACTGGATTTACGCCATTATTGCCGGAGTGCTGCTGTTTGCACAATTCATGAAATTTTCACCGGAAACCATTACTACCTATGAACTCGAGTTCAAACAGAAAATGGTGCTCCAGGGGGATGTAGAAAAACTAGACCTGGTTAAGACAAAAGACAGGGTTCGGGTATATATCAAACCGGATAGCATTTACAAGAAATTTTATAGCGAAAAGTTACCGAAAACGGCCATTTCCCGCGATAAAGTGAAGGGCGTTCCTTTGTTTGAGTTTGAAGTAAACGATATGAAAGGTTTTCAGGATGGACTCAAAGCCTATTGCAATGAAAATGCTATCCCTGAAATACCAGCCAAAGTGGTTACTGAATCAGACTGGTTCGGTCCCATTGCCAATACAGTACTTACCCTGCTGATTGTTATCGGAGCCTGGGTATTACTTATGCGTAAAATGGGTGGCCAGGGCAGCGCCGGTGGTCCCGGAGGTATTTTTAGTATTGGAAAATCCAAAGCCACTTTATTCGAAAAAGGCACCAAAGTAAATATCACTTTTGCAGACGTAGCGGGACTGGATGAGGCCAAAGTAGAAGTAATGGAGATTGTTGACTTCCTAAAGAATCCCAAAAAATATACAGCATTGGGTGGTAAAATTCCCAAAGGAGCGCTGCTGATAGGCCCTCCGGGAACAGGTAAAACTTTGTTGGCCAAAGCCATGGCGGGCGAAGCACAGGTACCTTTTTTCAGCCTCAGTGGTAGCGATTTTGTGGAGATGTTTGTAGGTGTTGGTGCGAGCAGGGTGCGTGACCTCTTTAAACAGGCCCGTGAAAAAGCCCCCTGTATTATTTTTATTGATGAGATCGACGCTATTGGTCGCGCTCGTGGCAGAAATGCCATCATGAGCAACGATGAGCGGGAAAATACCCTTAACCAGTTGCTGGTGGAAATGGATGGTTTTGGCGGAGATACCGGCATCATCATTCTTGCGGCAACCAACCGTCCCGATGTACTGGATACTGCCTTGTTAAGGCCGGGAAGGTTCGACCGCCAGATTTCTATTGATAAACCGGATGTGAAAGGAAGGGAAACCATCTTTAAAGTACACTTGTTACCCATTAAAACATCTGAATCACTCGACCTGCATAAACTGGCTGAACAAACACCGGGGTTTGCAGGAGCAGACATCGCCAACGTATGTAATGAAGCTGCATTGATTGCCGCCAGAAAAGGAAAAGCCTCTGTGGAAATGATCGACTTCCAGGATGCTATTGACAGGGTTATTGGCGGATTGGAGAAAAAGAACAAGATTATTGCTCCTCATGAAAAAGCCATTATTGCCTACCATGAGGCAGGTCATGCGGTTTGCGGATGGTTCCTGGAACATGCCTATCCCCTGCTGAAAGTAACCATTGTACCACGGGGAACCGCCGCGTTGGGCTATGCACAGTATACCCCAACAGAACAGTATCTCTATAATACCGACCAGTTGAATGACCAGATATGTATGACCCTTGGCGGACGTGCAGCAGAAGAAGTATTCTTTGGTAAGATATCAACAGGTGCCGCCAATGACTTACAGCAGATTACCAAAATAGCCTATAGTATGGTAACGGCCTATGGTATGAATGATAAGGTAGGAAATGTAAGTTTTTACGACCCTACCCAGGAAAATACCTTTACCAAACCCTTTAGTGAAGAAACCGGGAAAATTATAGACGAAGAAGTGAGGGGAATCATAGAAGCAGCTTACCAGCGTACGCTGGCTCTTCTTCGCGAAAAAAGGGAGCAGGTAGAAATACTGGCCAAAGAACTCCTTGATAAAGAAGTACTGCACAAAAGTGATGTGGAGGAACTGATTGGAAAGAGACCTTTCGAGGAGAAGAAGATAATTGAAATTGAACCTGAGTCCGGAACGGTAACCGAAACAATATCCGAACCCATTCAGGATGCGGGTACCAGTTCTGCACCAGAAGAAACAACTGTAATCGCATAATGGGAAATACATCCAGAGATACTATTCTGAAAAAAATAAAACAGGCACTGGCTAAACCAGTGCCTGTTCCCTTTCCCGAAAGTGAGGGACAGCAGACTGTGTATCCCCTTTCCCAACAGGAACTGGCCATTGAATTTGCAGAAAATTTTACCAAACTCCAGGGCCGCTTTTCATTTTGTGCCGATGAAAAAGAACTGGTAAACCAGTTACAGGTTTTGATTGCCCAACGCAAATGGACCCGAATATATAACCGGGAAACCCTGCTCAGACAAAGATTGCATGATAACGGCTACCAACCCGTTTATGCTGATGAGGTAGCTTCCTGCGATGCAGCCATTACAGGCTGTGAAAAGCTGGTGGCAAGAACGGGAAGTATGATTCTGAGCAGTGCGCAGGAAAGCGGGAGAACAGTGAGTGTGTATGCACCCGTTCATATCTGCATCGCCTATGCCAACCAACTGGTTTATGATATCGGAGATGGCCTACAGCAATTAAGCGATGGCTACGGAATGCAGTTTCCTTCGCTGGTAACACTGGCAACAGGGCCCAGCCGGACCGCAGATATAGAAAAAACCCTGGTAGTAGGTGTTCACGGTCCCAAAGAAGTTTTTTGTTTTTTAGTGGATAATTAATCCTGCCAATTATGGACACGCACCCTCAGCAGCTATTTGTTTATGGATCACTCCTTAGCGGGTTTCATCATCCGGCCTATGCCTATATAAGCCAATACTTTACCCTATTATCAGCCGCCGGTATAAAAGGACATTTATATGATATGGGCAATTACCCTGCTGCAGTTCCTGCGGCGGAGGAAGGTGCTTTTATCCAGGGGGAACTTTACCAAATCAATAAGGAGGATGAGTTTTCCTGGGCAATGGCGCAATTGGATGATTATGAGGGATTGAATGTGGAAGAAGGAGAAGTACCCTTATACAGAAGAGAAAAAGTGACCGTTTACCTGCCAGCATCAACCACTGAAGCCTGGGTTTACTGGTTTAATGGCGATATAACCGGCCGCCCCTTTATTGAAAGTGGCAGTGTTTTGCAATATATAGCCGACAAAAAGAAAAGCTGAACGGAATGACCCTATCCGCGGACAAAAAAATATTCTTCCTTTCTGATTTTCACCTGGGGGCTCCTGACTTTGCAGGCAGCCTCATTAGGGAAAAAAAAATAATCGCATTTCTCGAGAGCATTAAGGACCAGGCAGACGAGATTTTCATAGTAGGCGACATTTTCGATTTCTGGTACGAATACAAAAAAGTGGTACCCCGGGGATTTGTGCGTTTACTCGGTAAGCTGGCAGAGTTGAAAGACAGAGGTATCAACATACACGTGTTTACGGGTAACCATGATATGTGGATGTCCGGTTATTTTGAAGAAGAACTGAATATTTCCGTATACCACCATCCGCAAACCTTTGTACGGAATGGTAAAAGTTTTTACATCGCGCACGGGGATGGCCTGGGACCCGGTGACCATGGATATAAATTCATCAAAAAAATTTTTCGGAATCCTGTATGTCGCTGGCTGTTTGGCTGGTTACACCCTGATTGGGGTATCGCACTGGCCAATTATTTCAGTAGAAAAAGTCGCGAAAAAACAGGCAGTTCCGATGAAGTGTTTATGGGTGAAGAAAATGAATGGCTGATTATCTATAGCAAAGAATTACTGGAACATACCTTTCATGATTATTTTATTTATGGCCACAGGCACCTGCCGCTTGACCTGCCATTAGCCAAAGGTAGCAGGTACATCAACCTGGGCGATTGGATTCGTAATTTTACGTATGCTGAATTTGATGGTAAGGATGTACAACTGCACAATTGGCAACCCTAAAATATTTCTATGTTTTGTACCTTTCAGGCATGGAACAGTTTTTACAGTATAAGGTATTGGATAACACAATGGCAAGTTACCTGCTGGTGGCAGGCACCATTTTACTTGCCCTGTTAATCAAGCGTATCATCTCCAGGTATTTGGCCAAAATGCTTTACAAATCAGTAGCCAAAGCGGCAAAAAATATCAACAGGGAGTCCTTTATCGACCTGGTGGTTCAGCCGATGGATATGTTTTTGCTGCTGCTCATTTCCATCATAGCCCTCGATAAACTTAGTTTTCCAGGGACATGGGATTTCACTATCTACCATATTACTATCAAAGGGCTGATCGATTCCATTGCGGCAGCTGCACTGGTGGTTTTGTTTATCTGGTTATGCCTTCGCATCATCGATTTTGCTGCCATGATACTGGAAGAAAAAGCCAACGGAACAGCTGGCCAGATTGATAACCAGTTGGTAGTCTTTTTCAAAGATTTTCTCAAAGTAATCCTGGTAATCATTGGCGTACTGTTGGTTCTTCGTTTCTCCTTCAATAAACCCATTGGCAATGTACTTACCGGCTTAAGCCTTGTGGGAGCTGCGATAGCCCTTGCCGCCAGAGAAAGCATGGAAAACCTGATTGCTTCATTCATCATCTTCTTCGATAAACCTTTCATAACCGGAGACCTCGTAAAAGTACAGACATTTACAGGTACGGTGGAAAAAATCGGACTCCGAAGTACAAGAATCAGGACATCCGAAAAGACGTATATCACGGTTCCCAATAAGCAAATGGTTGATACGATTGTTGATAATATCACCCTGCGAACCCAGCGACACGTGGAGATACGACTGGAGCTTAGCTTATTAACCCCTGCAGAAAAAATAAAGGACCTGCTGAATGGTTGTAAAATCATTTTACAAAAAACAGGCATTCAAAACCAGACTATTTACCTGATGGATACGGGTAAAAATGCCCATATTGTTGCCATTGATTATTTTACCGGTACTGTTCAAAGCATTGAGGATTTTAATAGTTTGCGGGAAGCCATTAACCTGGAAATCATTGAACAGGTAAACAAACTAAACATTGAAATGGCCGGTGCTAATAATGGCTTATTAGTAAGGCAGGCCTGATCAGGATTATAAGCCCGCCACAATTTCGCCCAGTTCCTTCTCTATATTACCCGTTTTACCATACTCTACCACCCTGCCCATTTCTTTTCCTTTCTTAAGGATGATAAAGGTGGGTACATTGGTAATTTGCCATTTTTCATGCAGACCTCCGGGAGCGGTTTTTTCCCTGTCAACGCCAATAAGGGTTACATTTTTTTCGGGTATCCCGCTTTTGTCCAGTAAACGGTAAAATTTGGGTAAGAGGTTTTGTGTATCATGACACCAGGTACCTCCAAAAACCAGCACAGTAAACTGTCCCGCTTTTTCGGTAAAAGCCTTAAGTGCATCGGGGTCAACGCTACCGTATTGCATATTGTTGGTAAACCAGGCAAAACTGGTATCCTTCTCCAGCAATCCCCTGTTCAGATTGCCTTTCAGGATTTTGGTTTCAGGGTCATTAATAACTTCATAACCCGGCGTACTCCCGATTTTTCCGGTGGTAGTACAAGCAAAAAATAACAAAGAAATCAGGGAACTTGCTAACAAATATTTCATCATGTTGAATAGAATGGCCTAATTGATTGAAATCAGGACCCTAAGTTAGCCTTCAATTCCAAAAGGAAAGATTTGAATTTTGTTAAAGATTCCTGCAACTGTAACTGGGTGTCGGCAACCTTTTTGTTATTCTTCAGGTAGTTTTTGGCACCGTCAATGGAAAACTTTCGCTGCCGCAAAAGAAAGTAAATCAGTTTCAGGTTTCGGATGTCTTCCACCCTGAACAGCCGGTCACCTTTCCGCGTTTTTCGGGGCTGTAAAATGTCAAATTCATTTTCCCAATAACGGAGCAATGAGGTATTAACTTTGAACCAGCCAGCAACTTCACTGATAGAATAATATAATTTTTCCTGCAATACTTCCTCTTCAGGTACTTCAACCAGGTCTACCTCACTATCCATTTCCTTGAAAGACTTTCTGCCCCTTTTTCCACCGGTAAGCTTTTTTTTAACAATGGGTTTTACTTTTTCAGTAACCGGTGCTGTGAAAGAGGCTTCCTCCATGACCACTTTTTCGGGTATTTCAACAGGCATGGGCGTTGCCTGTGGAACCGGTTTTTCTTTTTTCCTGGGTGCCGGATTGGTTTCTATCGGAAACCCAAAGAGGTCCAGTTGCTGAAGCGATTTCTGCATAGCCTAAAAGTACTACAACTCAACCGCAGCAGAAAAAAACATAGGTACGTAGGTGGAAAAGATGTAGGTATCTTAGGCCATACACGGCAGTATTCACCATCCTGCATATATATTTTACCTGTAAAGGCGGGTTTTGCATTGTATTTTTGAGAAAATATTGCGGATGTCTTCACTGAAAACGATTTGTGTTTGCGGAGCGGGTACCATGGGCAGCGGTATTGCCCAGGTATCGGCACAGTCGGGTTTTGATACCATACAGTTTGACGTAAATAGTGCCATGCTTACCAAAAGCAGGGAAGCCATCACCCAAAGCCTTGACTGGCAGGTAAGCAAACAGAAAATCAGTATAACGGAAAAAGATGCCTGCCTTGGCCGTATCATTTTTACCAATGATAAACAGCAATGCAAAGCCGACCTAATTATAGAAGCCATAGTAGAAAAGCAGGAGGCTAAGGCTGAGCTCTTTAATAGCCTGGCGAAAATCAATACCAACCAAACTATTTTCGCCACCAATACGTCTTCTTTGGCCGTTACGGATATTGCCGCACAAATAAGCCATCCCGAAAGACTGATTGGTATGCACTTTTTCAATCCGGCCCCGGTAATGAAACTGGTAGAGGTAGTTACCACAAGATATACCTCCCCGGAAACCGTAAAAACCATAACGGAACTGGCCTTACAAATGCGCAAAACGCCGGTAGTATGCAAAGACGCACCAGGTTTCATCGTTAACCGGGTGGCCAGGCACTATTACCTCGAAGCCATGCACCTGGTAGAAAATGGACTGGCCTCTATAGAAAATGTAGATGATGTTCTGCAAGCTTCCGGATTCAAAATGGGGCCGTTCAGGCTGATGGACTTGATTGGTATGGACATTAATTTCAGCGTAGCCAATATTGTATGGGAATCCCTCGGCAAACCCGACCGTCTGATCCCCTCCGCATTACAAAAACAAAAAGTAGACTCGGGCGAATTGGGCAGAAAAACGGGGAAGGGGTTTTATGTGTATGAAGAGTAAGGGTTTGGGGTTTGGGGTTTGGGGTTTGGGGTTTGGGGTTTGGGGTTTGGGGTTGCTTTTTTGCGTGGCAAATGTAAGTGCTGAATGGGTTATTCCTTTACTGCCAGATAGTTTCGGAAGGGGTATATCCCTTTACAATAAAATGATGACTTCCATTGTCTTTACTGTTTCCCCCTTTTTTGGTGTAAATAGCAATTGCACCCGCATTGGATAAGGGGGATAACAGGGCAGGCGGACGGTATACTTTAATCATGGCAATATTGGGTGGTGAAACAAACAGGTGATCGCCGGGTTCCATCCTGAATTCATCTACAAAAATTTCTGCTATTTCATTTCGCCACTTGGCAACTTCGTAACCCAAACTATCCCTTTCTACCGTTAAACCGGGAACCCTTCCCTGCAGGAATTGGAAGAGGGAAACGGATTGGCTGATAGTTTCATCTTCTATGCCATCAAAAACAATTGCATCATTATTCCTGAACAGGCCCCTCGAATAGGTTTCATCGAATTGTTCAATCTTCTTTTTTGTTTTACCATAAACCGTAACACCCGGCAGGGAAGCATTTACCAAAGGGTCTTCCATGGTAAAAACGAAGGAAGCACTGTCTTCCTTCCTTCCGGCTATCTGCGGTATGGCATGTTGGTTTAGGGTAATAAAACGGGTATTCATAAGCACTGGCGCAAAAGGCGAATCGAGTGGTGTTTCCAGGTGTATAGTGAGTTCATTGTTTTTTACCTTTTGAAACGGAGAAAAAACAAAATAGGCAGAGTCTTCAAAAAGCATTGTTTTTACCCGGAAGCTTCCGTCCCGTTTCACAGGAGTATTGTCTGCAAAACTGGATTGTTTATTTTTGGGAATCATCAGGTAATTGAGCAGGCTGTCTTTTTTAGTGGGTTGTAACAGGGTGCCCATTATTTTACAAAAACCCTGTTGCACCAGAAAATGGATGGCATAATTTCCGTCGGGAATGTCTTCCCCTATTGCCAGTGAAGCCGCAAAACCACCCTCAATAAGGGGATAACGAAACTTCCATCTTTTTCCTCCTTTTAAGGCATCAATCCAAACGTTTACAGTGGCAGTTCCCAGTTTTAGTGCAGTATAGTCGGGCACATAACCTTCCATAATAAGGCTATCACCCTTTTCCAGCAGGGGTTTGTTGATTTGTATTTGCAAAGTATCAGCTGCTTTAGCATTTGGCATAACCAGCAGTAGCAGTGTGCTCAGGAATAAAGAGTTCAAATACATGCAGCAATTATCGCATTATTTTGTTTTCATTTTCTTACGTGGACTTATTTTAACAGATTTTCTTTTTTGGCAGTTATTTTTGCATATGCGGATAGCAGTGACTGCCATATTTCTTCAAAAAGACAGGATGGAAGGATATGGCCGGTATGTTTGGGAGATACTTCAAAGGCTGGTCAGCAACCATCCCGAGCATAGTTTCCTTTTTCTTTTCGACAGGCCTTATGATTCCGGTTGGCTGATAGCTCCTAACTGTTCGGCCCTTGTTGTATCACCCCCTGCAAGGCATGCACTTAGTTTTGCCTGGTGGTACAACGTAAAAGCACCCATAGCCCTTAGGGCTTTTCAGCCTGATGTATGGATACAGCCTTTTGGCTTTTGCAGCCTCAGCACCCGTATTCCCCAATTACTGGTAATACACGACCTGGCTTTTATACACTATCCCGAATTCATTGCCTGGCATCACCGCTTGTACTACCGGTGGCTGACCCCCAAATTCCTTACAAAAGCAGGCAGGGTTATTACTGTGTCTGATTTTTCAAAGGCAGACCTGGTAAAACAATATGGTTTACCGGAAAATAAGATCGACAGGGTGTATGGTGCTGCGCAAAATGGTTTCCAGCCCCTCAACTGGGAAGAAAAAGAGTCTGTAAAACAGTTGTATGCCGATGGAAGGGAATACTTCCTGTTTACCGGAGGCATTCATCCCCGTAAAAACCTGATGAACCTGCTCAAGGCTTTCTCCCTGTTTAAGAAATGGCAGCACAGCAACATGAAATTACTGGTAGCCGGAAGACTGGCCTGGCAATATGAGGCTATCCTGCAAAAACTAAAAACCTATAAATACCGCGACGATGTGGTTCTCCTGGGATACCTTTCCGATGACCAGTTGCAAAAAGTTACCGCCGCTGCCTATGCACTGGTTTACCCCTCCTTTTGGGAAGGATTTGGTTTACCGGTTGTAGAAGCCATGCAGGCTTCGGTGCCCGTTATTGCCAGTAATGTGGCAAGTTTGCCGGAAGTGGGAGGAGATGCCGTGTTGTATGCAGACCCAAGCAATCCGGAAGACATTGCCCGACAAATGAAACAACTGTATAAAGATGAAATCCTGCGCAACAAACTGGTAGAAGCAGGAAAAAAGCAGGCAGCCGGTTTCAACTGGGACAATTCTGCAATAGCTTTCTGGGATTCGATGCTAACACTTACCAGGAAAGGATAGCTAAGCCCTTTGTAAGCATGATCCAACCTTTCGCCTTACTTTTGCCATTCTGATTAATAAGCCTTAAAAATTGATGATGAAAAAGTCGAATATTACCATTGAGATTGACCTTGATGAGAACAAAGTGCCCCAACAGATCAACTGGAAGGCAACGGACAGTACCGCTGATATGATGCAACCGGCCAAATCCATGATGGTGGCATTCTGGGACGGAGCCGATAAGTCGGCACTCCGGATTGATTTATGGACCAAAGACATGATGGTTGATGAAATGGCCGATTTTTACTACCAGAATATGATGGGCATGGCAGATACCTATCTGCGCGCCACACAGCAAAAAGAACTGGTGGAGGATATGAAAAATTTTGCCCGTGAATTTTACAAAAAGTTCAGGGAAACCCAATTAAAAGAAAACAAATAAATCTGCGCGTATGAATTTGGAAACAGCCGTTATGACAAAGATGAAAGACGCTATGAAAGCGAAAGATGAAGCCCTTTTGCGGAGTCTCAGGGCTATCAAGGCAGAGATTATTAAAGCCAAGACCGAACCGGGGGCCAATGGAGCAATAAATGAAGCAACGGAAATGAAATTATTGCAGAAGCTGGTGAAGTCACGCAAAGATTCATTGGAGATTTATACACAGCAAAACCGGGAAGACCTTGCCATAAAAGAGAGAGAGGAAATTGAGGTGATTGAAACCTTCCTGCCGAAGCAAATGGGTGAAGCCGAATTGAAGCAGGCCATAACAGGCATCATAGCTTCACTGGGGGCAACGGGCCCGCAGGATATGGGCAAAGTAATGGGCATGGCTACCAAAGAACTGGCGGGTAAGGCAGACGGTAAAGCCATAGCTGCCTTTGTGAAGGAACTGCTGGCCAACTAACGGTAATGATCCCTGCTAACCATTCCGCCCCATGATCATTGATATTATTTTTCTATTATTATTGGTGTTTTCGGTAATCAAGGGATTCCGTAACGGATTCGTAGTGGCGGTATTTTCTTTTCTGGGCATTTTTATCGGTTTGGCAGCAGCCATGAAGTTTTCGACCCTTGTGGCTGAATGGCTGAAAACAAGCACTTCTGTTGCCACTTCCATTCTGCCCTTCCTTTCCTTTGCCCTGGTTATGGTAGGAGTAATCATACTGGTTAGATTGGGGGCAAAACTTATCCAGACTGCCCTCGAAATGGTTTTTATGGGATGGATAAATAAACTGGCAGGTATTGTCCTGTATTTTGGTCTATACACCCTTACCTTTAGTGTGGTACTTTTTTATGCCGGTAAAATCCATTTGTTCACCGATGCCACCATACAGGCATCCCGTTCCTATGCATTTTTACAGCCCCTGGGACCAAAAGCTATTGAGGCATTTGGCACAGTCCTGCCACTATTCAAGGGCATGTTTGCAGACTTGTCGGCATTTTTCGAAAACAGCCGTAAGGGCCTTGGTTGAAAAGGGGGTAATCCAGGTCAAAAGGCGTAAATTGAATATGACCTAAAATCAGTATTTTAGCACAGATTCCTTTTACCAGTGAATGACCGCCCTTAGCCGGAAGCCGGGTTGTTTAAACAAAGGAGAGAGATAGTAAAACCGCTCATAAACGCTTGCATAAGAAACAGACGCATGAACTACACGATAAGACAGCATGACAAGTTTAAATTTATTGAAGAGGGAGAGGGAGAGCCATTGCTGTTATTGCATGGATTGTTTGGGGCATTGAGCAACTTCAAAGACCTGGTAGAATATTTTAGGAAAAATTATAAAGTAGTAGTTCCCTTATTGCCCTTATTTGAACTGGATATTTTCCATACTTCTGTTGGGGGGTTGGAGAAATTTGTCCATAAGTTTATTGAGGCAAGGGGCTATGACCAGATACACCTCCTGGGTAATTCTCTCGGTGGGCATGTGGCACTGGTGCATATTCTGAAACACCCTGAAAAAATAAAATCCCTGACGCTAACCGGCAGCAGTGGCTTGTTTGAAAACGGAATGGGTGACAGTTATCCCAAACGGGGCGATTATGAATACATCAAAAAGAAAACACAGCTTACTTTTTATGATCCCGCCACGGCTACTAAAGAATTGGTGGATGAGGTTTTTGAAATCACCAATAACCGGTTAAAAGTAATTAAGATCATTGCCCTCGCCAAAAGCGCCATACGCAATAACCTGGGAGAAGAACTGAACCAGATAAAACAACCTACCCTGCTCATCTGGGGCAATGACGATACCATTACACCGCCCTTTGTGGGCAAAGAGTTTAATCGCCTGATCCCCAACAGCGAACTGTTTTTTGTTGACAAATGTGGCCACGCACCCATGATGGAAGTGCCCGATGAGTTTAACAGAATTTTGGATAAGTTTTTAAACAAGCTCAAGCAACCTGCAACAACCATTGCTTAGTTCGATTCGTATATCTGGAAAAGTAACCTATGCTGGCAGCCCAACTCATTAATTCTGGTTTTCCATCCGTTAGTCTGACTGATAGGGTATCTTTTGTATTGCAACTGCTTGATGAATACGATGTATTGCACCTGCCGGTTGTGGTGGAAGAAAAGTATGCAGGCATAATAAGCAAGGAAGACCTGCTTGATGCCGATGAAAATGCCACACTCGCAACCCTGCAGCAGGAAATACTGCCCATTTCAGTAAAAAGTGAAGAGCACATACTCACGGCTTTGAAAATACAGTCAGACAAAGAACTTTCTCTCTTACCGGTAATCAATGAACAACATGAATTACTGGGCGTAATACCGGCAACAGGTTTATTGCGAACCCTGTCTGTTTTTGTGGGAAATGAAGAACCTGGCGGGGTAATAGTACTGGAAATGGAAAAACGAAACTTCTCTGTGGGTGAAATCAGCCGGCTGGTGGAAACCAATGATGCCTATATCACCCAGCTAAATACACATGTAGAGGGAGATTCCGGCCGGGTGATCATTACCTTAAAAATCAGCAAAATTGAAGTGTCAGATATCGTAGCCACTTTTCAACGGTATGAATACATAGTCCGTTATTATTTTGGCGAAGAAGAATATGCCAATGAATTGAAAGAAAATTACGACCACCTCATTTCTTACCTCAATATGTAACCCCCTCTCAGGCTAATCTCTGTTTCCACCAGGGATGCCCATTTAACTGCCTTGCCTGATGAAAGCAGCCAATCACCTATTTTTACCTTCCTATTACCAATTGAATACTTGTAGATGAGGCTATTGCGCGTTTTTGTTCTGTGTTTACTGCTGAGTAAAATAGCCCCGGCATTTGGCCAGGATACCACCCATGCCGCTTTGGATACTTCTGGCGAGAGCCTTTCTGAAACGGTTTTCAAAGCCGGCCGGCCCATAATAATCGGAGATATCAGCATTTCGGGCAACAAAAAAACCAGAAGCTTTATCGTTTTTAGGGAAGTTCCTTTTCAGAAAAACCAGCAGTTATTAGCGGGAGATCTGGACAAACTCCTGGTACTGGCCCGTGAGCAGTTAATGAATACCCTCTTATTTGTTGATGTATCCGTAACCATCGCTTCCCGGAAAGGCAATGTAGTTTTTATAGCCATCGACCTAAAAGAACGTTGGTACCTGTTTCCGCTACCGTATTTCAGGCTGGTCGACAGAAACTTTAACCAATGGTGGGTGGACCAGAAAAGAAGTCTCGACAGGGTGAATTATGGCATCAAATTCATTCAGAATAATGTAACAGGCAGAAATGACAACATTGATATATGGCTCATCAATGGCTATACCCAGCAAATAAGTCTCAGGTATAACATTCCCTTCTTTGACCGTAAGCTGAAAAGTGGGTTTAACATAGGGTTTAGCCATGCAACCCAAAAAGAACTGAATTATGCTACGGGTGACAATAAACAGCTTTTTTTCCGGCAGGAAGAAATCATCAGGAAAGCTACCCGTTTTGATGTTACCTACTCCTATCGCCCCGATGTAAGGCAAAGGCATTATTTCAGGGTCTCCTATAACGGAGAAGAAGTGGCAGATACCGTGTTAAAACTAAACCCACTCTATTTTCCCGGCCAGCGCAAAAAAGTCAACTACCTGGACCTTGGGTACCAGTACAAATATTATAATGTAGACTATATTTCGTATCCTTCGCGGGGATTCCTTTTTGAAGGCAACCTGTTTAAAAGAGGACTGGACAATACGGTAAACCTTTGGCAGGCAAATTTCAGGGCTATCTATGCAGTACCCATCAGTAAAAATAGTTTTTTACACTTCGAAGGCCTGGGCATTGCCAAAACACCTTCCAACAATTATTATATTAACCAGCGGCTTTTAGGCTATGGGTTTTACCAGTTTCGGGGCCTGGAATACAATGTAGTGGATGGTATGCTGGGAGGAGGACTGAAGTCTACCCTCCATACAAAAATACTGTCCTTTGTTTTTAAGAACCCCTTCCCCAGTAAAACACACGACAGGATCCCTTTTCGGGTATTTCTGAAAGCTTACGGAGACCTGGGGTATGTATATACACCCAATGCTATAGCCTCGAACACCCTTAATAACAAATTGTTACGTACCTGGGGCATCGGAATGGATATTATTTCCATCTATGATTTTGTATTTAAAATAGAGTACAGCTTTAACCAACTGGGCAGGGATGGCTTATATTTACAGACAAGAAATGATTTTTAGGCCAATGGCAATGGTATTTGCCGGTTTACAGATAAACCAACATGATGAAAGTAGCTATTTACAGCCGTGGATTGGATTTTGAACAGGAGAACCCCCTCCTGGTACTATTGGAAGAACTGATTCTCCACGATACTACCATACTTATTTACCAGCAATTACTGGAACAGTTTCACCTGCCCGCCCATCTTTTTGAGAAGATGATTCCTTTCAGAACTTCGGATGACCTGGATGAAAAAATTGATTGCCTGATTAGTTTGGGGGGAGATGGTACCCTTTTGGACACTGTGACATTGGTAAAAGACAAGCAGATACCCATTCTCGGAATCAATTTTGGAAGGCTGGGGTTCCTGGCCAGTATCAGTAAAGAGGAGCTGGCACTCGCCGTAGATGCATTGGTTAACCATACTTTTCTGATAGACAAACGTACCCTGATACACCTGGACGCGGATGAAAAATTATTCGGGGAAGCCCCCTTCGCCCTGAATGAATTTGCCATCCACAAAAGGGATACTTCCCCCATGGTAAAAATACATACCTACCTGAACGGAGAATTTTTAAACACTTACTGGGCGGATGGCCTTATCGTGTCAACACCCACCGGATCTACAGGATATAATATGAGTTGTAACGGTCCCATACTTTTTCCGGAGTCGGCCAGCTTTGTCATAACCCCCGTAGCCCCCCATAACCTGAATGTGCGCCCCATTATTGTTCCGGATAACAACATCATTTCATTTGAAGTAGAAGGAAGGGGAGAACAGGTAATCTGTGCAATGGACGCCCGAAAAGAAATTGTTAATAAAACCATTCAGCTGGCGGTGAAAAAAGAAAAATTTGGTGTAAATCTGGTAAGACTGAGCGAAAACAGCTTTTTATCCACCCTGCGAAGCAAACTTACCTGGGGCCTGGACAAAAGAAATTAACTTTTGTTGTATTGAAATTTGACGGTATTTTACAATTAATAGAATACATTTCCTGATATGCGAAAAATAACGCTCCTGCTTTTTTCCCTTTCACTTGGCTTTCTTCAATCGAAAGCGCAGACGATGGACGCCTTTGTTCACCAGGGAGAATTCGGTATCGGTATTGGGGTAGGCCATTATTTCGGAGACCTTAATCCCAATTCAGCCATCAATCGCCCCAAGGCAGCCGCAGGTATTTTTTTCAGGAAGCAGTTAAGCAACTACATAGGTGTTCGTTTATCCGGAGAATATGCAATGCTGGGGTATTCCGACATATATAGCGGAAACCCTGTTCAAAGGGCACGTAACCTTAGCTTCAATACCAATGTTTGGGAACTGAGCCTGTCGGGCGACTTTAATTTCTTTGAATTTCATCCCGGTTTTGAGGGGTACCGGTTTACGCCTTATGCCGGACTGGGCATCGGCGTTTTTTCCTTTGATCCCTACGCATACCTAAGTGGTGAAAAATACCTGCTACGGCCGCTGGGAACCGAAGGGCAGGGGAGTGCAGCCTACCCCAACCTTAAGCCCTATAGCCCCATTGCTATTAGTGTACCCTTTACCCTCGGTGTAAAATATGCGCTAAATACACAAACCAATGTATTTGCCGAACTGAACTACCGTTTTACCATGACCGATTACCTGGATGATGTCAGTGGCCTGTATGCCCCTGATGCTTTTCCTACCCTTCCGGATGGCTCACCCTCGCCAGCTTTTCTGTTACAGGACAGGAGCTACGAAACCGGCACTTCTATCGGTATAAAAGGGAAACAAAGGGGAAATAGCCTCCAAAATGACGCTTTTGCCACCCTGAAAGTTGGGGTTTCCTTCAACCTCCAGTCGTATAAATGCCCCACCCCTCCCGGCAGAAATTAAAAAGTGCTGCTGCCCGGTTGCCGCAACAGGGATAAAAACTTGCTCCCTGACCTTCGGGAACCCACATTTTCTTTGAATTAAATCCTTCAAAACCATTGATTTTGCTAAATTCGCAGCCTAATTAAAGGGTAAAGTATGCAGGATGGGTTGAAAGACCGTATTGACATGGGCCGATTGCCACATCACATTGCCATTATTATGGATGGAAATGGCCGTTGGGCAAAAGAAAAAGGCCAGGACAGGCTCTATGGTCATTTTCATGGGGTAGAAAGCGTACGCAACATTGTAGAAGGTAGCGCCGAACTGGGTATCAAATATTTAACATTGTATGCTTTCAGTACCGAAAACTGGGACAGGCCCCAACAGGAAGTGGAAGGACTAATGGCACTGCTGGTGGATACGATTAGAAAAGAAGTACCCATCCTGAATAAAAATAATATTCGCCTGCATGTTATCGGAGACCTCCATATGCTGCCCGAAGAAGCCCGCAAAGCATTGGATGAAGCCCTCGACATGACCAGCCATAATACCGGACTGAACCTGATTATGGCGCTCAGCTACAGCAGCCGCTGGGAACTGGTAAATGCGGTTAAAAATATCGGATTAGACGTAAAAGCAGGTAACATTGACCCCGAAACCATCAACCAGGATACCCTACAGCAATACCTCAGTACCAGCCAGTTTCCCGACCCTGAACTGATGATCAGGACAAGTGGGGAATACAGGATCAGTAATTTCTTATTGTACCAATTAGCTTATGCCGAATTATATTTCACCAACACCCGTTGGCCCGATTTCCGTAAGGAAAACCTTTATGAAGCGATTCTCGACTTCCAGTCCAGGGAGCGGAGATTCGGTAAAACAGGACAACAAATACAGGAGGAAACCGAATTGGCCTAAACATGTTTAACCCATCACTTTTCCATGTGCGGGGGGATTTAACAAACACTTTTAATAATTCCCGTTAATTTGCCCCGCCTTAAAACCCGAACCAATCAATTACTGAAAGGTATAAACCTGTACTTTCAGTCAGCACTATCACAAACCGAACCGGATGCAGAAAGTTTATCAATTCTTAGTGTTTTCCCTAGTCTTATCGCTAGTGGGTTTTTCGGCAAAATCCCAGGAAAAAACCAGTACAGATACCACTATAACTTCTATAGATGCGGATCTTCTGAATATTTTCAACCAGAAAACACCCAAAAAGTATAAGGTTACTGCTGTAAAAGTTACGGGGAATAAGTTTTTTGACGAGAACCTGCTGATATCCATCGCTAATATCAACATTGGCGATGAGATCGCAATCCCGGGCGGAGATAATTTTTCCAAAGCCATCACCAAACTCTGGGGCCAGAACTATTTCAGCGATGTGGAAGTTTATATCACCAAACTGGACGGTAAAAATATTGAAATTGAAATTTCGGTAACAGAAAGGCCCCGGCTCTCTAAATTCTTCTTCAAAGGCATACGCAAAGGGGAAAGCGAAGAACTGTCAGGTAAAACCGGGCTTATCCCCAACAGGGTTATTACCGAAAACATGAAGATCTCTGCCATTGAAGCCATCCGGAAATACTATGCAGAAAAGGGTTTTCGCGATACAAGGGTTAAAATCGCAGAAAGAAAAGACAGCAGTATCGCCAATACACTGGCACTCGACTTCATCGTAGACAAAGGGCCCAAGGTTAAAATCAACAACATCAATTTCGGCGGCAATACCGTAGATGCAGGCAAACTGAAAAAACAGTTAAAAGGCACCAAAGAGAAATCGAGGCTGACCCTTCACCCCGAATTTGATGAGGGGAAAATCGTAGAAGTTAAGCGATATACTTTTGACCAGTACCTGAGTGAAAACGGATTTCTTGTGTACAGCAAGACCAAAAAAATTCTGGACCCCTACATTCGGTTGAAACTTTCTTCTGCCAAATTTGATGAAAAGAAATATACGGAAGACAAGGAAAGCATCCTTCAGTTTTACAACAGCCTCGGATACCGGGATGCGGTTATTGAAAAAGATACCATTTACAATGTTCGAAGAGGTGAGTTGAATATCGACTTGAAGATGAGTGAAGGCCGCAAATACTATTTCGGTAATATTGGCTGGAGAGGAAATACCAAATATCCCGACTCCATCCTTACCGCTATTCTGGGCATTCGCAAAGGAGATACTTATAACCTCGAAGTTTTAAATAAGAAACTGGGTAAATCATCAGGTCCTGAAGGAGGTGATATCAGTGGATTGTACCAGGACGACGGTTATCTTTTCTTCCGGACTGATCCTGTGGAAACAGCCGTGTACAATGATACCATCGATTTTGAAATCAGGATTGTGGAAGGCCCCCAGGCTACCATTAAAAATATCCGGATAACCGGAAATGACCGAACCAAAGAATACGTAATCCGCCGCGAACTGAGAACCATTCCGGGAGAAAAATTTCGCCGTTCAGACCTGATTCGTTCCATCAGGGAACTTTCTCAGTTGAACTATTTCAACCCGGAAAAAATCAATCCTGTTCCCATCCCAAATCCGGAAGACGGCACCGTAGACATCAATTATGCAGTGGAAGAAAAATCCAGCGACCAGCTCGAACTGAGTGCCGGCTGGGGTGGCGCCATTGGATTAACGGGTACACTCGGGGTGAGTTTCAACAACTTCTCTATCCGTAATATCCTGCACAAATCAGCCTGGGACCCCTTGCCCATGGGAGATGGCCAGAAGCTGAGCCTTCGTTTGCAAAGTAATGGTAAGGCTTTCCGCTCTTATAACTTCTCATTTACCGAACCCTGGCTGGGTGGTAAAAAAAGAAATGCGTTAACGGTGAGCATATTCAATACCAAATACGGGCAAACCTTTGATCCGCTAACCGGTGCCTATGACCCGAATGTGGCCGATTCAAGGTATATCTCAACAACGGGAGCAACTGTTAGTATTGCCAAGCAGTTAAAATGGCCGGATGACTATTTCTCACTTTCCATGGGTATTAACTATACCCGGTATAAACTGAGTAACTACGCAATCGACCCTACTAACCTTCCCGGATTTGACAATGGCGTGGTAAACAATATCAACTTCAAGATTGCCTTACAGCGCTCTTCTATCGACCAGCCTCTTTTCCCTAGAAGCGGGTCTACTTTCCTGCTAAGCCTGCAGATTACCCCACCTTATTCCCTGTTTGACAAAGGAATAGCTACAGCGGCAAATCCCTATAAATTCATTGAATACCACAAGTGGCGTTTTAACGGGGAATGGTATGTTCCCCTGGGCAAACCCCATGGTGAAGAAAGAAATAAGCAGTTTGTTTTAAAAGCCTCAGCCAAATATGGCTTCTTAGGCAGGTTTAATCCGGCCCTGAAAATTTCGCCTTTCGAACGTTTCCAGGTGGGAGATGCCGGTTTGAGTAACCAGTTTGCCCTATTGGGTTATGACATCATTGCACACAGGGGGTATCCGGTTTATGACAATTCCAACCCGAAAATCAACCCTGACCAGCAAAGTGCCAGGCAGTATTTTACAATATTTAACAAATACACAATGGAAATCAGGTATCCCCTCAGCCTGAACCCAAGCAGTACCATCTATGCATTGGGCTTTTTTGAGGCGGCCAATGGCTGGTATAGCTTCCAGGATTATAATCCTTTTAAGCTAAGACGCTCTGTGGGATTGGGTATGCGCTTCTTTTTACCCATGTTTGGACTATTGGGATTTGATTATGGCATAGGATTGGATAGGTTTACCGCAAATGGTTCAACCAAAGACGCAGCAAGGTTTACCTTTATGCTTGGATTTGAACCGGAATAACCAACCTTTAAACTTTTGTTTATGAAAAAAACAGCATGGTTTTTTATCGTTTTCCTGGGAATGACACTGGCTTCACAAGGCCAGCGGTATGCCATAATTGACACTAAATACATACTGAGCAAAATACCTGAATACAAGGAGGCCGATGCCAAATTACAGCAGGTAGGCGTGCAGTGGCAGAAGGAAATCGATGACAAACAGGCCCAGCTCGATAAAATGTATAAGAATTATGAAGCGGAGCAGTTTATGCTTACCGATGAGCTGAAAAAGAAAAGAGAAGATGAGCTTTTCGTGAAGGAAAAAGAGATTAGGGACCTCCAGAAAAGACGCTTTGGTTATGAGGGAGATCTCTTCCGCGAACGTCAAAAATTAGTTAAACCCGTTCAGGACAAAGTGTACAATGCCGTACAAAAGATTGCCGTAGCCAGGGCTTATGATTTTGTACTGGATAAAAGTGAAGGAATTACCATTATATTTGCCGACCCAAAACTGGATAGAAGCGATGACGTTTTGAAAGAATTGGGAATTAAAAATTAGTCAAACCAAAATCAATCATAAAAAAAGGACAATGAAGAAATTACTATTTGTGTTTGTGGCTTTTGCAGTAAGCTTTCTTTTTTCGCAGAACAGCAATGCACAGCAGCTTAAGATCGGATACTTTGATGAGCAACAGTTATTACCTATAATGCCCGGCTATGCCAAACTGGATACCCTGATGGCCGTTTATCAAAATGACTCACTGGGGGTGGAATACAACTATACCTACAGTGACTTCCAACGCAGCGACAGTATCTTTAAAAAAGATTCAGCCACTATGCCCGCTAAAGCAAGGGAACTGGCCATAAGAGACCTGAACCAGTTGAAGTATAAGCTGATCAACTGGCAGCAATATGCTGAACAGATGATGTCCAGTAAGCAAGAGCTGTTATTACAACCCTTCCGCAGGAAGATACAGGAAGCATTGGTGGCTGTTGTAGAAGAAAATAAATACACCATGGTGTTAAACGCTAATGCGCTAACGCCTTATTTGCAGCCGCCATTACTTGACAATATTACTTTGCGGGTAGCTTTTAAAATGAAATTGCCCATACCCAAAGAAATTGAAGACGCCTGGAAAGCCGCTACAGGTGCATCCGGAGCAGCTAAAGCACCGGTAAAAAAATAAGCAATAAATATTTTTATAAGAAATCCCGCCACACCGGCGGGATTTCTCTTTTTCAGGCCCGATCGGTATCTATGGAAAAGCTTATAGGATGAAAAAACCCTTGAATAGGTTTATTTTGCAACATGACAGGAAAAAAACCGATTGGTGTATTTGACAGCGGTTATGGGGGACTGACTGTTTTGAAAGAGATGGTGAAAAAACTACCCGGGTATGATTATCTCTATATGGGAGACAATGCCCGTGCCCCCTATGGTCCCCGTTCTTTTGATACGGTTTACCAATATACCCTTCAGGCAGTAGAATGGTTTTTTGCCAATGGCTGTGAACTGGTCATCCTGGCATGTAATACAGCATCGGCCAAAGCCTTAAGAACCATACAGCAAAAAGACCTGCCCCGTATGGGAGCCGAAAAAAGGGTATTAGGTGTGATTCGCCCTACCACAGAATTAATAGGTGATTACTCTTCGTCCGGCGTCGTTGGGATTCTGGGTACCCAGGGCACCGTTGCCAGTAACAGCTATCCCATTGAAATTGCCAAATTTTACCCCCATCTGAAAGTGTTCCAGGAAGCCTGCCCCATGTGGGTACCCCTGATTGAAAACAATGAGTTCAATAACGAGGGGGCTGATTTTTTTATCCGGCAACACCTGAATAATATTCTGCAGCAGGCAAAGGAAATGGATACCCTGTTACTGGCCTGCACCCATTATCCCCTGCTCATTCACCGCATCAAAGCCTTCCTGCCACCCCATATCAGGGTAATTATGCAGGGTGAGATTGTAGCAGAAAGTCTGGCCGCCTACCTGGGTAAACACAAGAAACTGGCAGACAGCATCAGTAAAAATGGAGAGGTATTTTTTTATACAACGGACGATACTGCGGATTTTGATAACCACGCCACCGCATTTTTTGGCAGACAAATCAGGTCCCATCACCTGGATTTAGGCGAAAAATAAGCCTTTCTGCCTTTATTTATACAAAAAAACTCCGTTATGCATTTCAATTTTACCCGGATTCCCTTACCTTTGCCGTCCTTTCACAGCAGCGGTATGGTGACTGCAGGCATGAAACGAAACAATATTACCGGGTTAGTAAAAAAAAGTTATCATGAAACGTACATTCCAACCTCACAAACGTCGTCGTAAAACCGTTCACGGTTTTCGCAAGCGTATGGAATCTGCCAATGGCCGCAAAGTATTGTCCAGCCGCAGAGCGAAAGGTCGCAAGAAACTCACAGTTTCCAGCGAAAAAGGTTTAAAATAAACATTACCGGCTCCCTGTTGGGAGCTAACGGAAAAAATATAGCCTCATCTTTTGATGAGGCTTTTTTAGTTTAGCAGCCAATGGCAGACACACAAACATACCGCAGAAAAGAAAAGCTGAAAAGCAGAAAATTGCTCAACGCCCTGTTTACCGGGGCAAGCTCTTTTGCAGTTTTTCCGGTGAAAGTGTTTTATATGCCCCTCACAGAAACTACTGTACATCCCATCCAGGCCGGCGTGGGCGTGAGTGCCCGCAACTTTCGGAAAGCAGTAGACAGGAATCGGATCAAACGGCTGTTACGGGAAACCTACCGGCTCAATAAATCCTTGTTGCCCCAGCCCGAGGGAAACACGCAAAAATCATTGGCTGTATTTTTTTTATACATCGGAAAAGAATTGCCCGAATTTACCTTCCTGAATGAAAAAATGCAGACAGCTTTAACCAAACTGGCCACACAAATTGACTGAACAGAATCCATTCCAACGTTTTTGCAAAGTACTGTTGCGGGTGCTGGCCTATCCTTTTATCTTACTGATCAGGATTTACCAATATGTAATATCACCGGCCATCGGTCCCAAATGCCGTTTCACGCCCAGCTGTTCCCACTATGCAGTAACTGCCCTGCAAAAGCACGGATTAATCAAAGGAACCTGGCTTGCCATAATAAGAGTCAGTCGCTGCAGGCCGGGTGGCGGACAGGGCTATGATCCGGTGCCTTAGCAGAAAGTAGAGGCAAAAAAAATGGTCACCACCATAATTATCGGGGTGACCACAGAAAAATATATTTCAAAATTTATTCAGCCACCACAGTAAGCGCTTCTAACCGGGCAATCATTTCGCGCACTTCTTTAATACTGTAAAACCGGTAAACCTCGGGCACCTTCCCATCTACCATTTCTGCGGAAGTCATCTGGTGGTACGGGCCAACGAATATTGACTGTAAGTTATCCGTCATCTTTACATTATTATTGGGCAACACAAAATAGTTTCTGTTAGCAGCACTGATGTTTTTTCCTTCTACCATTTGTTTCAGGCTATCTATTTTTTGTTTCAATACTTCCTGAGAAATTTTTGTCTGGGCCTCTTCAGGGGTACTGTATTTCTGGTAACTGCCCAGTAATGTGTCCAGGGTAACATTCACCAGGTAAAAACCATTTTCCGTCATAACAGCGGTGCCTTCTCCTGCGGGCGATTGTAACTGGAAACTGAGCTTGTCTCCACTAACCGTTACTGTTTTTTCGTCATAGCCCCCGCCATCTTTAGCCTTAATGGTTTTGGCCTCAGTATTGATGTCTGCTTCCCCTTTGCTGATAACCACTATTTTTTTGGATTTATCACAGGAAGCAAAAAATAGTAGCATTCCTATTAAGGCAATCGAATTTTTCATATGCGGGATTTTGGTTGAATAAAAAGTCCCGCTGCTGCCAGCGGGACCGAAATCGTTGTTGGAATAATTATTTTGCAGCAGCAAAACGCTCGGCCACTTTTGGCCAGTTTGCCACATGCCAGAAAGCCGCCAGGTAATCGGCACGGCGATTCTGGTATTTCAGGTAGTAAGCATGTTCCCACACATCAGCACCCAATATTGGTGTTCCTTTTACTTCTGCCACATCCATCAGGGGATTGTCCTGGTTAGGGGTGGAAGATACTTCCAGCTTTCCGTTGACTACTATTAACCATGCCCAGCCACTTCCAAAACGGGTCATTCCCGCCTGTGCAAACTTTTCTTTGAAAGCATCAAATGAACCAAATGCATCATTGATGGCATCGGCCAATGCTCCTGAAGGAGAACCGCCTGTATTAGGCGCCAGACTCTCCCAGAAAAATGTATGGTTCCAGTGACCGCCTCCATTGTTGCGAACAGCAGGACTGATACTTCCTGCTACGGCAACCAGTTCGGCCAAAGTTTTTCCTTCATTAGGTGTGCCGGCAATGGCTTTATTTAAATTATCCACGTAAGCCTGGTGGTGCTTTCCGTAATGGATCTGTATAGTAGTGGTATCGATATGTGGTTCGAGGGCTTCGAATGCATAGGGTAATGGTGCAAGTGTAAATGACATAATTGTATATTTTTTGGTGATAAATTGCCGGGGTAAATGGAAACGGCGTGTATTACAAATTTACAAATGTTAATCGGATAACCGTTGGTAACATCCCATTTGTTTCCTAATTCGAAAAACAATCTGTATTTACGGGATAATATTTATTTAACTAAGCTTTTACATAAACCTCAACCCCAGATGGCCCACATAATAGGCCGCTTAGTTTTATTTATTGCATATTGCAGTTTTTAAAGATAGATAGACAATAGACTGGTAAACACGAAGGTTTCATTTACCGCAAAGCGAGAATTATGAGAATGATGCATACCCCAAAACGATTCCTGTTTTTTTTAGCAATTACTATTTCAGCTGTAAAAACTTTCAGCCAAATCAATTCAGTTACTCTTTCCGGACAAGTGAAAAGTAAAGCCAACAGCACCGCAATGCCTTATGCCAACTTGTTACTTCTAAAAGGTAAGGACAGCAGTTTTGTAACCGGTACGGTTACCAATGAAGAGGGCCGGTTTACCATGAGTGGATTGTCTTCGGGCAATTACCTGTTACAAATTACCTATGCTGGATACCTTAATAAATCAGAACCGGTATTGATTGGACAACTGAGTAGTTTCCTGGATTTGGGAATTATTGAAATAGAACAAATACCCGGTCAGTTAACGGAAGTGATTGTCACTGCTAAGAAAGATGAGGTAAGTAATAAGCTGGATAAGAAAACCTTTTCGGTGAATGCCAATATTGCACAAGCAGGAAGTTCCGTTTTACAGGTGCTGAAAAACCTCCCCGGTGTTACCACCAGTCAGGATGGTAAGGTGGAGTTAAGGGGTAGCGATAAAGTGGCCATACTGGTGGATGGCAAGCAAACTGCATTAACGGGTTTTGGAGGCCAGTCGGGACTGGATAACATTCCCGCTTCTGCCATTGAAAGTATTGAAATCATCAACAATCCCTCTTCCAAATACGATGCGAGTGGCAATGCAGGCATCATCAACATCATTTACAAAAAAAACAAACAACAGGGTTTTAACGGGAAGCTGGGATTGGCTACAGGGCTGGGTGCTTTGTGGGAAAAGCAGGGTAACCTGCCGGGCATCAGGCCGCAGTACCGGTCTACCCCCAAGCTGAACCCTTCGCTGTCGCTCAATTACCGCAAAAACAAAATAAATACTTTTTTACAAGCCGACTGGCTGTATACGGAAACACTCAATAAGAATGAGTTTGTTGACCGTACCTATAGTGACGGGAGCATCATTCGCCAGCAAACCAAGCGAAACCGGAATACCCATTTCCTCACCACCCGTGCAGGATTGGATTGGAACCTGGGAAGTCGCGACATACTAACTATATCAGCATTATATGGGATTGAAAAAATTATTGACCGGGGCGATGAACCCTTTTTCAATGCCAGCCTGAGTGAGCGAAAAAGGTTATGGACATTTCTGGAAGACGAACTGAAAACAACCGTTGTGGCATCAACTGTTTACCAGCATAAATTTAAGGAAGCAGGCCATACCCTGAATATAGGCTTCAACTATACTTTTCACCGGGAAGATGAAAAGTATTTTTTCGAAAACAGGTTACCAACGTATACCGGACTGGATTCATTTAAACTTATCTCGGATGAACATGTGGCGGACTTTATGGTTGACTATGTAAAACCCCTGCGCAAAGGAAGACTGGAAGCCGGGTTGAAATTCAGGTACCGTAATATTCCTACTAACATGCAGTTTAAACCCGGCCTCAATTCTCCGCTTGATGTAAATGCAGGAGGAGAAGCCACGTATACGGAAACCATTCCCGCACTGTATGGAAACTATGTGTATGAGAGTAATAAAATAGAAATGGAAGCCGGTCTGCGGGTAGAATATGTGGATTTACAATACAAGGTTAATCCATTGCACAATACCTATAAAAGCGACGGATACCAGTATACCCAACCCTTCCCCAACATCAGGCTGGCGTATAAAATTGATGCCCGCAATAAATTGTCCCTTTTTTATAACCGGCGGGTAGACAGGCCCAATGAAGTGGACATACGCATTTTCCCGAAATACGATGATGCTGAAATCATCAAAGTGGGTAACCCCGGACTCAAACCCCAGTTCACCAATTCTTATGAACTGGGTTATAAAACCAATTTTACAAAGGGTTATCTATATATGGCCGCATACCACCGCAGTACTGATGGCACCATTACCCGCATAGGTACGCAAGTGCCACCTTCCACCCTTATTTATACGGTCTTCCAGAATGCGGGTCATAGCAGCAATACCGGGTTGGAGCTTGTTTGGCAGAAAGATTTTTCAAAGGCGTTTACCTTCAATACCAACCTGAATGTTTATCGGAATATCATCGATGCCTTTTCAGTAGAAAACAAATACCCAACCCCTTCTCTGTATGCTTCCGGCAAAGAAACCTTTACGTCTGGTAACCTGAAAGCCAATGCCCTCTTTCACCTTAAGGGCAAAACGGATCTTCAGTTAACGGCCATTTATCTTGCAAAGGATATCATACCACAGGGAACCATTGGAGAAAGGTTTTCAGTAGATGCAGGCATCAAAAAACAAATACAGCAGGGTAAGGGTGAATTATTTGCCAATATAACCGACCTCTTCAATACACTCAATATCAGGAAAGATTTGAAGGGTAATGGGTTTACTTTAGCCAGTACAGATTTTTATGAAACCCAGGTGGTGAGGATCGGGTATACCTATAAGTTCTAAACCGGTTTCTTTTTTTAAATATTTTTATTTCGGCATTGGCTTAGCGTAGCGGCAATGTCATGCCATTACTGTCTTTTGGATTTGAAAAAAGACCGCATCAGGAAGGCACATTCATCTTCCAGTATACCGCTGCTGAGGGTTGTTTTCGGATGAAAGGGCCAGGTCTCACGGGTAATATGTTTGTATCCGTTTTTCTTGTCCGATGTGCCAAATACAATTCTGCCAATCTTACTCCAGTAAAGCGCGCCACAACACATGAGGCAGGGCTCAACCGTAACATATAGTGTGGCGTCGGGCAGGTACTTCGCTCCCATAAGGTTAAAGGCAGATGTCAGGGCCAGTATTTCTGCATGTGCAGTAGCGTCGTTCAATAACTCCACCTGGTTATGTCCCCGGGCTATCACCTTGTTTTTCATCACCACTACCGCACCCACCGGTACCTCATCGGCCTCATAAGCCAGTCTGGCTTCTTTGAGAGCCTGCTGCATAAAGTATTCGTCATCATATTCCAGCATGCCGCAAAATTACACCAAAACCATGGATGGTAAGTAGGACGGAATGACCGCTATTTTTTATCATGGTATTTCCAGTTTCTGGATTTTCCTTCTGCCAGCCACTCCAGTGTGGTGGCCATCCTTTTTTGCCGGGTCACTTCCGTTTTAGCTTCTGTTATCCATTCCAGGTATTCCTTTTTATGCGAGTAGGGGAAAGCCTCAAAAACTGCAGCAGCTTTTTTATTTTTTTGCAAAGCTTTTTGGAAGTAGTCAGGAATAGAAAGCTCTTTTTTGGGAGCCATCATCCTGGTTGCCGGCTTGGGTATCTTTTCATCATTTAGCTTTTTGGCAGCCAAAATATACTGGGCAAGTACCTTATCAGCGGGAAGGTCATTAAGACTGGTAATTTTCCCAAGCGAACCCATCGATTCTCTGCTCAGTATTCCTTTCGGATCCGGCAGAATTTTGGTTTTCCAGAATCCGAAGGCACAATGGGCTTTGAATGCAGCCATATGGCAAAAAGAGCCCTTGTAGTCAAAGAAGGGCATCCCCCATTTGATGGTTTCTGTCACTTCCGGACAGGTACTGTGTACCAGCTTCCGTAAGTGCGTAAGTATGGGTTGTGCAAATGGGGCCGATTTGGCTATGAATGCATCCACACGGGCATCTTTAACAGGCATAAAATTTTCATTTAACCCACTAATGTAATCAGACTGTCTGACAAAATAGCAAATGCTTTTCATAAAAAAAGCCCTACTGTAATAGCAGGGCTTTCTAAAAAAGAGTCTCGAATAACTATAATTTTTTTACCATCACATTGCGAAACCAAACATCATTACCGTGGTCCTGCAAAGCGAAATGTCCTTTGAAAATGGTTCCAAAATCAGGCCACTGCTTGAACTTGCTGTTGGCTACCATTTGTTTCCAGGCATCATCACCATAGGTGGTAGATACAACGGTAACACCGTTTAAAATGAAGTCAAGCTTCCCGCGGTTACTGATGATTTCTGCTGTATTCCATTCGCCTACAGGCTTAACCACCCCCTCGGTTCCGGCTATCAGGTCATACAGATTACCGGCACGGTGTTTTAATATTTTCCCATCACTATGGCCATCATTATCCAAAACCTGCATTTCAGGTCCTGTATGATAGGTCTGTTTGTATTTTACAGTATCCTCCTGTGCCCAGAAAATAATACCACTGTTACCTTTCTGCGATATTTTCCAGTCAGTTTTAAAATGAAAGTTTTCATAATCCTTATCAGTTACCAGGTCTCCGGAACCTCTTTTTTCAGAAGCGTCCTTTTTTGCACCATTAAAAAAGATACAGCCATCTTCCACTTTCCAGGAAGGATTGATAGTGGTTTTTCCGTAAGTATGCCACCCGTTCAGGGTTTTGCCATCGAAGAGAGAAGTCCATCCCTTTTCCTTCTTTTGGGGTAGCGGTCCATTATCAGTCAATCCATGGGAAAAAGACATCAGCACAAAAGCTGCCATGCCTGCCAATAGGGATGATTTCATATTTTATTTGTTTCTGAGTAAGAGAATATATTTTACCATCTGTTTGGCATCATCCTCGCTAAGGGTAGCATGGGGTGTCATAGGTATCTGGCCCCACACACCGGTGCCGCCTTTGATAATCTTTCCGGCAAGCATGGCAATATTGGCCTCGGTATTCTCGTATTTGTTGGCAACATCACGGTATGCGGGTCCGGTGAGTTTTTCCCCTACCTTATGGCAGGTTAAGCAATCTGATTTGGCTATCAACGCAAGTCCCTTCTGGTAATCAGGGTTGCTGCTAAGGTCATTAGCCGCGGTTGCAGTAGTTGCTTCAGCTGGTTTTTCATCTTTTTTATCCGTGCTATTGCTGCTGCAGGCACCTATAAATGCCATCAGGGCGATGGCTACATAATACTTTTTCAAGGCGACAAAATTTAAAGTTTGAATGCTAAAGTTAAAGATCAATTCCTAGAATGCGACGATTAAAATTTTCATCTGATCCCGTTCCGGCAAAGTCATCAAATGCCTTGTCTGTAACACGGATGATGTGGTTTTTAATGAAGGGGGCACCCTCTGCCGCTCCCGTTTCCGGATGCTTGATGGCGCATTCCCACTCCATTACAGCCCAGCCCTTGTAATCATAAGCTGCCAGTTTGCTGAAGATGGAGGAGAAGTCCACCTGCCCGTCTCCCAGTGAGCGGAAACGTCCGGCCCTGTTTACCCAGTTTTGGTAACCACCGTAAACACCCTGTTTCCCGGTAGGATTAAATTCCGCATCTTTTACGTGAAACATTTTTATCCGGGAATGGTAGTGGTCTATATAGGTCAGGTAATCCAGGCACTGTAATACAAAATGGGAAGGATCGTATAACAGGCAGGCCCTTGCATGGTTATTTACTTTTTCCAGAAATAGCTCATAGGTAACCCCATCGTGCAGGTCTTCCCCCGGATGTATCTCATAGCAAAGGTCAACACCGGCCTCTTCATATACATTTAAAATAGGTAACCACCTTTTTCCCAGCTCGGCAAATCCGGTTTCTACCAAACCAGCAGGCCTTTGTGGCCAGGGATATACAGTATGCCATAAAAGTGCCCCGCTGAAAGTAGCGCTGGCATTCAATCCTAAATTGCGTGAGGCTTTGGCAGCATATTCCAGTTGTTGCACTGCCCAGGCGGTTCTGGCCTTTGCATTTCCACGAACCGATTCAGGAGCAAATCCGTCGAACAGGGCATCATAAGCGGGATGAACGGCCACCAACTGACCCTGTAAGTGTGTTGAAAGTTCGGTAATCTCCATACCGGCTGCCTGAACAACACCCTTTATTTCATCTGCATAAGTCTTACTTTCTGCTGCTTTTTGTAAATCGATACAGCGGCTGTCCCAACTGGGTATTTGTACACCGGTAAAACCCAGTGATGCTGCCCACTGACAAATAGATGCCAGGCTGTTGAAAGGGGCCGAATCGCCCATGAACTGGGCTAAGAATATACCGGGGCCTTTGAGGGTAGTCATATTGGTTTGGGGTTTGGGGTTTTTAGTTTGGGGTTAGAGTTCATATTTTGTCCATTTCTTGTCGGACGCGGCAGAGGTTACCACATTGTCTATAAATGCCATGCCGCGGATGCCATCTTCAAAGGAAGGGAAATCCAGCATTTCTGGTGTGGGTTGGGTTCCGTCAATACGGGCTGAGAGGGTTAAGGCAAAGTTCCGGTAGATATTTCCAAAAGCTTCGAGATACCCTTCCGGATGCCCGCCGGGAGTGCGGCAATTGTGTGTGGCAAAGCGGGATAACCGGTCACCATAATTACCGCCGGCTCTCAGAATCTGCGTGGGCTGGTCCAGCCATTTTACCAACAGGGTATTGGGTTCCTGCTGTGCCCATTCTATACCACCCTTTTCTCCGTAAACCCTTATTTTTAAAGCATTCTCTTCTCCTGCTGCCACCTGCGATGCCATCAGCACACCCGCAGCACCATTGTCGAATTTTAATAACACATTGCCATCATCATCCAGCGCCCTTCCGTCAACCATGATGTTCAGGTCGGCGCAAAGATGACTGATTTTTGCACCGGTAATATATTCGGCCAGGTGTGCAGCATGGGTGCCTATGTCACCCATACAACCACTCTTTCCCGATTTTTTGGGATCGGTGCGCCAGGCGGCCTGTGCGTTGCCTTCCCTTTCCGACAGCTTGCTTAGCCATCCCTGCGGATATTCCACCCAAACCTTTCTGACCTTCCCCAATACACCTTCGGCCACCATGGCTTTGGCCTGCTTAACCATCGGATAACCGGAGTAAGTATGCGTGAGACAAAGTAGCAGGCCCGTTTCCTCAACTTTCTTTTTCAATTGTTTGGCTTCCTCCAGGGTAAAGGTCATGGGCTTTTCTATCACCACATGAAACCCATGCTCAAGGGCCATCATAGCAGGAGCAAAGTGTGCGAAGTTGGGCGTAACGATGGTAACAAAATCCATTCGCTTATCTGCCGGTAACTTGCTTTCGCTGGTAATCATTTCATCATAGGTGGTATAGGTTCTTTCGGCAGGCAGGAAAAGCATTTCGCCCGACGCCCTGGCTATTTCAGGGTTAATGCTTAAAGCTCCGCAGGCTATTTCGATAAGGCCATCCATATTGGCGGCCAGCCGGTGAATAGCGCCAATGAAAGCGTCTTTACCGCCGCCTACCATTCCCATTCTTAATTTACGGTTCATGTTTCAGATTTTTTAAAGAAGTGATTATATTATTAACAGATATATGGTGCTGATAAAGGTTAACTATAAATCTGATAAAAAAAATGGAAGACTGATTTATTTTTTACATCCTGATATAAAAATAAAAAATTACATTTAGCCAGCGATTGTAAATTTTTCATTCAAATGCCATTTTAACCCCATGGAGAACATCACCCCCCAACGCAACCAATTGTTTGTTGCGAGTTGTTTAGCCCTATTGGTAACATCCCTTTCTTTTGGTATTCGCGCAGGTATCCTCGGTCGGCTCGGAGTTGAATTTCAACTCAATGCCGGTGAACTGGGAACCATTGCTGCCACCGCTTTCTGGGGCTTCCCCCTGGCTGTAATTATAGGCGGATTTGTAGTGGATATCATTGGGATGAAACGGTTACTGATTGTTGCTTTTGTGTTTCACCTGGCAGGTATCCTCTTAACAGTGTTTGCCGGAGGATACTGGAGCTTATTCATCTCCACCTTATTCATCGGAATTGCCAATGGTACCGTTGAAGCAGCCTGTAATCCATTGGTGGCTACCATCTATTCGGATGATAAAACCACCAAACTCAATCATTTTCATCTTTGGTTTCCCGGTGGTATCGTCATCGGTACCTTATTAGTATACTTTCTTGATAAAGTGGGTGTGGGCTGGCAAATACAGGTAGCCCTTATGGCCATACCCACCCTGATTTATGGGTACCTTTTCAGCAAACTGGAATTTCCGGTTACAGAGCGTGTTGCCAGTGGCGTATCCACCGGAGAAATGTATAAGGCGTTATTGAACCCTTTGTTTATCTGTATGATCATTCTCATGTTCGGAACAGCCATCACAGAATTATTTACCGGTCAGTGGATCGATGTATTACTAAAAAATGTATCAGACAATGCCATCCTGTTGCTTACCATTGAAACCGGCATCATGGTTATCGGAAGGGGCTTTGCAGGACCAGTAGTCCATCGCTTCTCCCCGACAGGTGTATTATTAATCTCTGCCATATTATCTACCCTTGGTTTATACCTGCTTGGCCATAGTTCCGGCAATATGTTATTTGTTGGCGCCATCATATTCGGGATGGGTGTATGCTATTTCTGGCCAACTATGCTGGGTTTTGTATCGGAGAACCTGCCCAAAACAGGTGCTGTAGGTATGAACCTGATGGGGGGTGCGGGAATGTTTGCCGTTTCAGTCTATACCATTTTCATGGGAGGATATTATGATAAGCTCGTTGCCGGTCACATGACACCCGGCGTGTTGGAGGAGGAAGCCAAAAAGGCTGCAGGCCCGGAAGTACTGAATGCTACCATGATCATCCCCCTGGGGCTCATAGTAGCTTTCGCCATCCTGTTGTTCTATATGCGGTCTAAAAAAAATCCTAATTCTACTACAATGGCGGCTGGATAAGAAGAATAGAAGTATATTTATAAGCACAAAAATTATGACCGATAATCCTAACAGGCGTAAAGCTATAAAGCATATTTTGGCTGGTTCTGCAGCCATCGCTGCAGGAACAGTCCTGCCTGCTTTTGCTCCCGAAGAAAACAGATCAACTATGCTAAAGGGCAATATACAGCACGCTGTTTGCAGATGGTGTTATAGTGGTATTCCCCTGGATGATTTATGTGCGGCTGCCAGCGAAATGGGCATCAAAGGCATTGACCTGGTGGGTCCCAAAGACTGGGACACCCTGAAAAAATACAACCTCCAGTCCACCATGTGCAATGGTGCCGAAATCAGCCTTACCAAAGGCTGGAACGACAAACAGTACCATGATACACTCATCAAAAGCTATACTGAACACATCGAACTGGTGTCGGCTGCGGGATACAAGAACCTCTTTTGTGCCAGTGGTAACAAAGGAACAATAGACCTGGAAGCAGGATTAAGAAACTGTGTAGACGGGCTGGGTAAAATCATTGGCCTGGCTGAAAAAAAAGGAGTAGTGCTGCAGATGGAGTTACTGAACAGTAAAATTGATCACAAGGATTATATGTGCGACAGAACCCAATGGGGCGTGGAGCTTTGCAAACGCATTAGCTCTCCCAATTTCAAACTGTTGTACGATATCTACCATATGCAGATTGATGAAGGTGATGTGATCCGTACCATCCGGGATTACAATACCTATATCGGTCATTACCATACTGGTGGGGTTCCGGGCAGGCATGAAATTGATGAAACACAGGAATTGTATTACCCTGCCATCATGCGCGCTATCGTAGCAACAGGTTTTACGGATTATGTGGCACAGGAATTTATTCCCGCCTCGGCCGATAAACTGGGCTCTTTACGGAAAGCCATTATGATTTGTGATGTGTAAAGGATACTTGTAAAATATGCCGTTAGCCAAATCCAAAGACCAGGCTATCATTTTGTAAATTAGTCTACCAACCATAAAACAAACAGAATCATGTCTGATCAAACGTATGACGCAATTGTTGTTGGCTCAGGAATCAGCGGCGGATGGGCCGCTAAGGAGCTGACCGAAAAAGGGCTAACGGTATTGATGCTGGAAAGGGGCCGCAATATCGAGCACATCAAGGATTATGTGAATGCCAATAAGGAAGCCTGGGACTATCCGCACCGTGGCAGAAGAACACAGCAGATGATCAATGATTATCCTGTGTTGAAACGCGACTATCCCCTTAATGAAACCAACCTCGATTACTGGGTTAAGGATAGTGAGAGCCCCTATACAGAGGTTAAGCGCTACGATTGGTTCCGCGGATACCATGTGGGTGGCCGCTCACTGATGTGGGGCCGACAGAGTTACCGGTGGAGTGACCTTGATTTTGAAGCCAATGCCAAAGACGGTATAGCCGTTGACTGGCCCGTACGCTATAAAGAGATTGAACCCTGGTATGATTACGTAGAAAAGTTTGCAGGCATCAGTGGCAACCGCGATGGATTGCCCCAATTGCCCGATGGACAATTCCTGCCACCGATGGACATGACCTGTGTGGAGAAAGATGTTGCAGCCAGACTGAAAGAATATTACAAAGGTGCCAGGGCCATGATCATTGGCCGTACTGCTAATATCACTGTAGCACACGAAGGAAGAACTGCCTGCCAGTTCCGCAACAAATGCTGGCTGGGATGCCCCTTCGGCGCCTATTTCAGCACCCAGTCATCAACACTTCCCGCGGCCATGAAGACAGGGAAACTGACCCTTCGTCCCTGGTCCATCGTTACAAAAGTACTCTACGATAAAGACAAGAAAAAAGCCACCGGTGTGGAAGTACTGGATGCTGAAACCAATAAGACCTATACATTTAATTCAAAAATTATATTCTTAAACGCTTCTACCTTTAACTCTGCCTGGATACTTATGAACTCTGCTACTGATGTTTGGCCTGATGGTTTGGGCAGCAGCAGCGGTGAACTGGGGCATAATATCATGGACCATCACCTGGGCGTAGGCGCTTCCGGAAAAGTGGAAGGGTATGAAGACAAATATTATTTTGGCAGAAGGGCAAATGGTATTTATGTGCCCCGCTATCGAAACCTGAATGGCGATAAACGCGACTACCTCCGGGGCTTTGGCTACCAGGGTGGTGGTGGCAGGGAAGGCTGGAACCATAACGTTGCCGAACTCAGTATTGGGGGCGAATTCAAAGACGCGCTTAGTGAACCAGGTAGCTGGACAATGGGATTGGGCGGATTTGGAGAAATTCTGCCAAACCATAGCAATAAAGTAACCCTCGATAAAACCAAAAAAGACAAATGGGGATTAAATGTCCTTTCATTTGATGCGGAATTAAAAGACAATGAATGGAAGATGCGCAAGGATATGCAGAATGATGCCATTGAAATGCTCACCAATGCCGGTGTGAAAGATGTGAAGGGCTATGACGCCAATGGTGTGCAGGGAAGGGGTATCCATGAAATGGGATCTGCCCGCATGGGAGCCGATCCTAAAACCTCTGTTGTGAACAAATACAACCAGATATGGGATGCGCCTAATGTATTTGTAACCGACGGATCTTTCATGGCTTCCGCCGCCTGTGTAAACCCATCACTTACCTATATGGCTTTTACTGCAAGGGCAGTTGACCACGCAGTAGCTGAATTAAAAAAACAGAACCTGTAAAACCAACCCGTTTACGAAAAGAGTTGCAACAAATAAAAAGTAAATCTTAAAAAATCAATCTCATGAATAGAAGAGAAGCCATTTCCAGCGTAGCCCTGCTCCTGGGTGGAACCATATTAGGTGCCGAAGCTTTTTTGTCCGGATGTAAACCCTCCGGATCAGGTGCAGGCGTTAGTTTTACCCCTGCCGATGTTTCTTTCCTGGATGAAGTAGCAGAAACCATATTGCCCGCCACTGCTACCCCTGGTGCCAAAGAAGCCAAAGTGGGTGAATTCATGACAGTCATCGTGCGCGACTGCTATGAAGAAAAAGACCAGAAGGTATTTATGGAAGGCATGAAAAAACTGGAAGAGGCAAGTAAGACCAAAAACGGAAAATCTTTTATGGAAAGTACACCCGAACAACGGCATGACCTGCTGGTGGCATTGGACAGCGAACAAAAAGAATACCAGAAAAATAAGAAACAGGAGGATCCCAACCATTATTTCCGGATGATGAAAGAGATCACCCTTTGGGGTTATTTCACTTCAGAACCCGGTGCCACCAAGGCCCTGCGTTATGTGGCCGTACCGGGAAAATATGAAGGATGCATCCCTTATAAAAAAGGAGATAAGGCCTGGGCTACGTAGAATATCGGTTTGTGGTTTGTGGTTTGTAGTTTGGGGGTTGTTGTTTTATTTGAGCACATTCAACATTTAGAATTTTATGGGTACTAATAGAAGGGATTTTTTACGGAACGGGACTTTTGCAGCATTGGGACTAAGCCTTCCTTTTGCGGGTAAGACATCCCTGGTTGACAGGCTGGCGATGTATCATAAATCATTACCGGCATTCGGAATCCAGTTATGGACAGTTAAAGAGGATATGGGCGCTTCTCCAAAAGACACTTTACAGAAACTTTCCAATTTTGGGTATAAACAGATCGAAAGTTTTGAAGGCCAGAAAGGAATTTTCTGGGGCTGGAAAAACACAGAGTTTAAAAAATACATGGATGACTTGGGTATGCGTATCGTTTCTTCTCATTGCGGTAGCAAGGACTTTGAAAAGAAAGCTGCCGAAGCTGCTGAGATCGGGATGAAATACCTGATTTGTCCTTACAAAGGCCCCCAGAAGTCAATCGATGACTTCAAAAAATTTGCAGATGAGTTTAATAAGCTTGGTGAGATCTGTAAAAAGAATGGTATCCGGTATGCGTACCATAACCACGACTACTCATTCAAAACACTTGATGGCCAGATTCCGCAGGAAGTAATGATGGCCAATACAGACAAAAACCTGGTTGATTTTGAAATGGATATATACTGGGTAGTGGCAGCCGGTGCTGATCCGGAAGCCTGGTTTAAAAAACACCCGGGCCGTTTCCGCTTGTGCCATGTAAAAGACCTGCTGGTAACGGCTAATAAAGAAGGCCACGAATCCTGCCAGTTAGGAAAGGGCACCATCAATTTCGCCTCCATCCTTAAAACAGGGACTGCCAACGGACTGAAAACTTGTATTGTAGAACAAGAAGCTTTCACCGGAAGTAATCCGCTGCAGAGTGCCGAAGCAGATGCCAAATACATGGCTGGCTTTAGTTTTTAATTGCGCAATACAAACCATAAAAAAAAGTGATTCTGTATCTGAATCACTTTTTTTTATGCATTATAGTACTGAGAAAGCAGGATGCTTATACTCCCAGGCTCCAGCCATCGCGATAAGTCCTTTTTACAAACTGGTTGGCCTCATCAAAATTGGTAATCTTCATATTCGGGCCATCCCACAATAATTTAATATTGCGACCAGGATAAGAAGTTCTGCCCTTACTGTCTTTGCTGGCAATATTGTAACTGCGTATCGCCAGGTTACCCATCAACACACTTTCCGTTAGCGGGCCGGCAATGTCAAACCGGGAACTGAGCTGGTTGGCTTTGTCGCTGCCATAACCGGCAATAGCTGCTTCTACCCAGGCAGCATAGTGCCCTTTGTCACCATTGGGAACCCTGGCCACAGACTGGGGTACCTTTACTTCTTCATTGCGGGATTTGGGTAACAGGTTAGGTTTCACACCATAAGTGCCACACATCATTTTCCCCTTGGTACCCAGGAAAATGGCGCCATTGCCTCCATCGCCCATTTCATCATTGGGTCCCAGTTCTTCCGGACGGGTAGGCTGAATACCCCCATCCATCCAGTGCAACTGAACATCGGGTTTGCCATTCTTGCCTTTGAAAGTGAGTGTTATGGAAGAAGATACAGGTCCGGATTCGGGATAAAATCCACGCTGCCAGTTTTCAACATACGGCGTAGCTACACTGCACTCTGCTGAAATAGGGTAACCAAGCCCCAATACAGAAAAAGCAGGTTCCATAATATGGCAGGCCATATCACCCAGGGCACCGGTACCATAGTCCCACCATCCCCTCCAGTTAAAAGGAATCAGTTTGTCTACATAATCTTTTTGGGGAGCGGTACCCAGCCAAAGGTTCCAGTCCAATTCAGCAGGAACCGGTGGTTTGTCTTTTGACCAGGGTATACCCTGTGGCCAAACGGGCCTGTCGGTATAACAGTAGACGGTATGAACGTCTCCGATGGTACCGGCATTGTACCAATCCTGTAACTGGCGAACACCATCACCTGAAGCACCCTGGTTGCCCATTTGGGTAACTACTTTATAATCGTGCGCTGCTTTGGTAAGCATGCGGGCTTCATAAATATCATGGGTCAATGGCTTTTGTATGTAAACGTGTTTGCCCAGTTGCATGGCACCCATTCCAATTACGGCATGCATATGGTCGGGGGTGGATACATTACAGGCATCGAAGTTTTTATGCTCCTTATCCAGCATCTCCCGGTAATCTGTATAGACTTTAGCCTTGGGAAACCGCTCGCGACTCTTCACCGTCTGGCGTGCGTCCACATCGCACAGAAAGGGAACTTCTACCTTGCCGGTCTGGTAAAAATTCCAGATATCACTTTCTCCTTTACCCCCCACGCCAATTCCGGCTACTACCAGTTTATCGCTGGGTGCAACAAAACCCCGGCCTAAAACATGCCTGGGAACAATGTAAAATCCGGCGGCTGCCAGTGCAGTGTTTCGCAGGAAACTACGGCGGGAATTACCCGTATTCGGTGCTTTCTTTTTCATAATGGCTTTTAGAATGATGGTCGTTAGGAAATGAGCAATGAATTTATTGCTTTTCAACGGTAAATTAGGGCTTGTGAGGATAAAAAATGATGATCGGGCACTGATTTATAATGTATTAGACCGCTTTTTTACGAAATCCTTTTCGTAAGTAAGCTAACTTAAATCCATGAAAGCTAAGGAAGACCAGTTATAAATTGCCGATTATTGGTCGCTATCAAAGGAGCAGCCAATTGTGCTGAAATCGTTAAAAATAGAAAAGAATGACTACCACCGGGCAACAAAAAGCAAATGTTCAGTGTCTGTTAAGTAGTTAGAATCCAATCTTCAGCTGCCCGCCCGTAAGGACGGGCAGTTTTAGTAGTTGGTAAAAGATAGGTATTTGGTCTTTCAGAGATTCGCCGGCCGCCGGGTATCTGCATACACACTGACACTAACATACCTTCCTTCAATCCGCTTATACCGGTTGGGATCTATAAATCCTTCTGATTTTAGAATACTTGCGGAATCCTGTAAACTATAATTAATGATAATCCATCGATCGGAATCGAAAGTTATGGGATGCTCAATTTTTATTTGCTCCTGGTGCGCAGATACTGTCAGCACATAAGTGCCTTCTTTCACTTTTTTTTCAGGTAACTCCCGGATGCCGGTTTCTACACTTTGTTCAGTCTGTAATGCCGGCTCTCCGTCCACATCCAGCAGGCTAAGCTTGAGGGTTATTGACTTATCCCCAGTTCCAACAGCATTGATAATAATTCTGGCTGTATGTTTAGAGCCAGTGGCGAAGGACAAACAACAAAAGCAAAATAATACCCCCAGGACCTTACAGGCCCTCCTGAACATTGGATTCTTTTTCATACTTATATCCTTATTTTAGGTACTGTTTTCACAGCTAATTCCGATACTAAATTAAATAATAATGAATAAACGGGTATTGACTTTACATGAACGGCTGCAATTATTCTGTCATTTGACACAATCCGCGCTGGAAACATTGCACAAATAGTTTATTTCGAAAGAAACCAGCTTTCCTATAACAGTTGGTAGCCCATGGCATCTGATTACCTTTACCGGCAGGTAAATACCACATTTTAGCATGACCAACCCCGGCGAAAAATACTTTTTGAGGAGCTGTTTCAATCAAACATATCTTACCTTGTTTGCAAAACATTATTATGTCAGGGGAAAGCAAACTTCAGTTACAGCAAATGCGGCAATTTTTTGATACAGGCGCTACCCGTACCTATGCTTTTCGGAAAAAGCAGTTACTGGCCCTGAAAAAAGCCATTGAAGCACATGAGTCTGCCATATTTGAAGCGCTTTTTACAGATTTGAAGAAAAGCAAAGAAGAATGTTGGGTAACTGAGAATGGTTTTTTGCTGGCCGAACTGAATGATACCCTGAAAAACCTGCGGAACTGGATGGAACCCGAATCGGTTCCTACCAACCTGCTCAACTTTCCCTCAAGTAGCCGCATAATCAGGGAACCTTTGGGAGTAGTCCTGGTAGTTGGTCCCTGGAATTATCCCTTTCAGTTGTTAATGACGCCACTCATTGGTGCCATAGCAGCGGGGAATTGTGTGGTACTAAAACCCAGTGAGTTTGCACCGGCCACCTCTGCCATTATTCAGGTAATTATTGAAAAAATTTTCCCCAAAGAGTTTGTTTGGTTAGTTACCGGTGACGGAGCAACCATTATTCCCCAACTGATGCAGGACTTCAGGTTCGATCATCTTTTCTACACCGGAAGTACACAGGTAGGCCGGTTGGTGTACCAGATGGCTGCTGAAAAATTAGTACCCGTAACCCTGGAACTGGGTGGCAAAAGTCCCTGTGTGGTGGAGGCAGACGCCAATATTTCCATTGCTGCCAAAAGGATTGCCATGACCAAATATTCCAATGCCGGTCAAATGTGTGTGGCCCCGGATTATATATTGGTACATGAAAGCCGGAAGGAGGAACTGGTTGCGGCTCTTAAAAATACCATCACCGGTTTTTTTGGCAACAATCCTGAGGATTCAGAGAACTATGGAAAAATAATCAATGAGAAACAATTCGACAGAATACTCACTTATCTTTCAGCAGGCAACATCCTGCATGGTGGCAGACACCTTAGAGAAAGCTTATACATAGAACCAACCTTATTAGCTGCCCCCGACCTCACTGCACCTGTGATGCAGGAAGAAATCTTCGGTCCGGTCTTACCCATATTTTCTTTTACTACCCGGGAGGAAGCACTGCAAATCATCAGGCAACATTCCAATCCACTGGCTTTCTACGTATTTACGGCCAGTGCTGAAAAAGAAAAACAGTGGTTGCAGGATGTACCCTCAGGAGGTGCCTGTATCAACAATGCCAGCTGGCACCTTACCAACCCCTCTCTTCCCTTTGGTGGCAGGGGCTTTAGTGGTACCGGGGCTTACCACGGGAAATATTCATTCGAAACCTTTACGCATAAAAAAGCAGTAATGAAAACACCTACCTGGTTTGATCCGGCATTGAAATATCCGCCGCTTACCGGTAAACTGGGTATTTTAAAATGGCTGATTAGATAACCATTTGTCTTTTATACTATTGGGTAATCAATTAGGCATGCTTTTGCCCATTAGAAAAAGTTTAATAAAAACAGGGTTCATGAAAAAACTTATCCTGCTGCTGGTTGTCATAATAGCAGCACTCTTCCTCATCAAAAAAAATAACATGACCTGGAGACAATCCATTCTGAAAGCCGTTTATCCCCTGCTAATGCAAACAAATAAATGGTTTTCCGGAAAGCAGACCATACAGTTGAATGAAGGCCAGGTACTGCCAACGGAAGACTTTTATACACTGACAGCCACGGGCAATGACGGTAAACAAATTGACTTCCACCAGTTCAGGGGTAAAAAAGTTTTGATTGTGAATACAGCCAGCGATTGCGGATATACCGGCCAGTATGAAGAGTTGGAAAAATTATACCGGGACAAAAAAAATGGATTGGTAGTACTGGGTTTCCCAGCTAACGATTTCAAAGGCCAGGAGAAAAAAGATGACAGTGGTATAGCAGAATTTTGCAAGATCAACTATGGAGTTAGTTTTCCGCTGGTGAAGAAATCAGAGGTAATCAGGGGAGCGGCGCAAAATGAGGTATTCGCCTGGTTAAGCAATGCCAAACGCAATGGCTGGTGTAACCGGCAGCCGGTTTGGAATTTTACCAAATACCTGGTGGATGAACAGGGAGTATTGAAGGGCTTTTACGGACCCGCTGTTTCCCCATTGAGTAAGGAGTTAGGTTCCTCTTTATAAATTTACAGAAAGCATTATTTATCTTTTCGGAACTGGTAATATCCGCATATGCATATTCATTGTTTTCTTCACGTCTCTTTTGAAACGCCGGGTACGATTCTTGAATGGGCCAGCCTGAAGGGGCACACTATCACCTATACCCTCTTTCAGGAAGATTCGTTTTCATTACCAGCGCATTCAGCAATAGATGCCTTACTGATAATGGGTGGGCCAATGAATGTGGATGAAACGGATACCTATCCCTGGCTGATCCCGGAAAAAAAATTTATCCGTGAAGCTATTGAACTGGGCAAAAAAGTGATGGGGATTTGTTTAGGCGCGCAACTCATTGCCGCTGCGCTTGGTCAAAAAGTGTATAAGGGGAAAGAAAAAGAAATAGGTTTCTTCCCCATAAATTTTACCGCTCAGGCATTACAACATCCCTTTTGCAGCCATTACTCCCGGGAGTATACCCTTTTTCACTGGCATGGAGATACATTCGATCTTCCTGATAATGCAATTCTACTGGCTTCCACCCAGGCTTGTGTCAACCAGGCTTTTCTGATCGGCAACCATGTATTGGGCCTGCAGTTTCACCCTGAAATGAATGAAGCAACCATTGAACAGATGCTCCTGCATGATGGGGGCGAGCTGGATGAGAAGGGTAATTTCATTCAGTCAAAAGAGTTGATCAGGAGCCAATTCCCTCTTCTGCAAAACAACCGCAAAGATTTGTTTCAGCTTTTAGAAGCTTTTTTTATACTCCCGGCAGCTGGTGTTTAATCTGTTTGAATTATACCGGGCATTTTTCGTGATAGTTGATTAACTCTATGGGCGTTCTGTCAATCTGGTATCCTTCATAATTCCTTTTAACCTCATCCAGCACTTCCTCAACTTCTTCCCTGGTTTTCAGGGTAACCAGCCTGTTTCGGTACTCCTTGATATTGGGCAGGCCTTTCAGGTAATTGGCGTAATGGCGCCGCATTTCATTAATGCCGGCAATAGGCCCTTTCCATTCCAGCGATCTTCTTAAATGCTTTCGGCAAACTTCCACCCTTTCTTCCAGGGTTGGGGGGGCAAGCATTTCGCCGGTTTGAATATAATGTTTGATCTCCCTGAAAATCCAGGGATAACCTATGGCGGCCCTTCCTATCATGATGCCATCCACGCCATATCGGTTTTTATAGTCCAATGCCTTTTGGGGACTGTCGATATCTCCATTGCCAAATATGGGCATCTGAATCCTGGGGTTATTTTTTACTTTGGCTATTAAACTCCAGTCGGCTTCCCCCTTGTACATCTGCGACCGGGTTCTGCCGTGTATAGCCAGTGCCTTAATGCCACAATCCTGTAATCGCTCGGCAACCTCTTCAATATTTTTGCTGTTCTCATCCCAGCCCAGGCGCGTTTTTACGGTTACGGGTAAATGGGTGCCCTTCACCACGGCCCGGGTAAGGCTTACCATCAGATCTATGTCCTTCAATACCCCGGCTCCGGCACCCTTACTAACCACTTTTTTTACCGGGCAACCAAAATTGATGTCCACCAGGTCAGGATTCACCGTTTCTACAATTCGCGCACTCATCTCCATGGCCTCCTCATCTCCGCCAAAAATTTGGATACCTACAGGTCTTTCGTAATCAAATATGTCCAGTTTCTGCCTGCTTTTGATGGCATCCCTGATAAGGCCCTCACTGCTGATAAATTCGGTATACATCAGGTCTGCCCCGTTGTCTTTACATACCGCACGAAAGGGAGGGTCACTCACATCCTCCATGGGGGCAAGCAACAACGGAAAATCAGGCAGTTGTATTTGATCTATTTTAACCATATTGCATCTGTTATGCGACAAAGGGCGGATTGTCATTGATTTCCTTACCTTTTATCCATTCACTAACTTCTTTCATGAAAAGAAGTTGCAAATTTACAACCTTATTTTTCAATAGTATGCACCAAAAGCATTCCCTAACCTATCCTTCACAATTCGCCTTATTACTGGGCCTGACCGGGTTGTGCATGATGATCGGCGTTTTTATAGCCACTTTTTCGGGTAGTTTACTCTTGCATGTGCCAATATCCGGGGTGCCGCTGGCGCTGAATAAAATTGAAAATGCCAATATTTCCCGCCTGCTCAATACGGTATCCTCTTTTTTTGCGTTCCTCCTGCCCTCCTATATCCTGGCCAGGATACTCAGTAAAAATCCCTTCCACCAATTAGGGTTTTCCGCTTCCTTTAGCAGGAAGCAGGTGTTATTGCTCATCTCCATCACCTTTGTCAGTGTCATACTTAGCGGCTCTTTGGGGGAACTGAATGAAAGGATACCCTTACCTGCCAACTGGTACACCAAAGCCAAAGCATTGGAGGCAGCCTACAAAACGGCCATGATTTCCATGTCGCATATGCAATCATTCGGCGATTTTATTTTTGCTTTAGTGGTAATAGCGGCTGCCCCCGCAGTTTTTGAAGAGATATTGTTCAGGGGCGGATTTCAGCAGGTTTTTATTGGCTGGACGAATAACAAATGGGCGGGAATTCTGATAACCAGTTGCCTGTTCAGTGCTTTTCATTTTTCGTATTTCGGATTTTTGCCCAGACTGGGATTGGGTATCGTACTGGGCTTGGTTTTTGAAGAAAGTAAAAATATCTGGTTGAGCATACTCCTTCACTTTTTAAACAATGCACTGGTAGTTACCCAATTGTATATCGTTGCCCGCCAGGGAAAATCTATCGATAAAACACTGGATGAAAGTATGCCGGTATGGTGGGGTATTATTGCAGCAGTTATATTGTATATCTTATTCTTATCTTTCAAAAAAGAAAGCAAACTGGTAATAGCCCAAAATTCATTGGCACCTGCCGCTTCACCTGAAAATGTAGTCTCCTGATGGAACCCTGGAAGAAAATTTATAGTACCCGAAACCATGCCGAAGCCAGTATTATACAGGGCATGCTGGAAGAAAATAATATACCCGTGCAAATGATGAACAAACAAGACAGCAGTTACCTCAACTTTGGGGATATTGAATTGTATGTTCCCGGTCACCTGACAGAAACAGCCAAACAGTTAGTGGACAAAAACCTGCTGAACTAATATGGCCTTTCATTTTCCTACATTCAGAACAAGGGCCATTACAGCAATCGTTTTTGTATTGGTGATGCTGGGCGGACTGTTAGGGAACCCATGGAGTTTTCTCTTATTATTTTCCATCATCCATTTTGGTTGCTGGTATGAGTATGACCGCCTTATTGGGAAAATAGAGGGTAACTACTCCGGACTGAGTAAAATATTCAGGCTATCTGTGGTTTTGCTGGGTTGGGGTTTTATGCTGCGCATAGCGGGAGATAGTTACCGGATAGGTAATACAGCCTTACCACTGGTGGGGGAATGGGTCTATATCCTAAGCTTGCTGATGGCAGTGCTTACCTTCTTTGGTTCCCGAAAAAAAGGGAACAACCGTTTACTGGCATATAGCCTCATAGGACTTATCTATATTTCTTTAAGTTGTGGAACAATGATGCGTTTATGGGGTAATATGCACCAGCAGGTATTTACCGGCCCCAACTGGCTTTTACCGGTGATTATTATAGCTTCTATATGGATCAATGATACCATGGCTTATATAGTGGGTTCTTTTTTCGGAAAAACACCATTATCACCCGTTTCGCCCAAAAAAACCTGGGAAGGGACTGTTGGAGGAGCCATTCTGGCGGTAGTTACCGTATCGCTTTGCGGACATTACTTTTTCCAGTTGCCGATTCTGCAACTAGTGATTATTGCAGCCACCGCTTCTATTACCGGCACCCTTGGCGATTTGTTTGAAAGCAAATTAAAACGTATGGCCAATGTAAAAGACAGCGGGAACTTCATGCCCGGACATGGGGGTTTCCTGGACAGGTTTGACTCATTGCTCTTTGCCGGCATTTATGTATACCTGGTACTCAGACTGGTCATTTTTCTAAACCTTATTTAATACAAAGCCTGTTGCTGCTGATGCCCCATTCGCCGAAGCAAACGGGTCCTCCATCCTGTATCGCCAATTAGCTTCAAAAGGTTGCCACTATCTCAACATTCCGTTTTACATTTGCCTTTTAATGATTATAGATGACCATACACAGAGAAGGATATAAAACAATTGCCATTACAGCCCTGCTTTTTGGATTAATCAACCTGATTTCTTTCAGTTTTTTGAGTGCTTACCTTCCCTGGCTCGCCCTGGTAATATTTGTATTGACCCTGGCATTTTTTCTCTTTATCATTTCATTTTTCAGGATACCGGAAAGGAAGCTAACGATAGATGATAACTGTATTATCTGTCCGGCCGATGGCAAAGTAGTGGTGATAGAAGAAGTAACAGAGGAAGAATATTTCAAAGACAGGCGGATACAGGTAAGCATATTTATGAGTCCGGCCAATGTGCACGTGAACAGGAATCCCATGAATGGGGAAGTGACGTATAACCAGTACCACAAGGGAAAATACCTGGTAGCCTGGCATCCGAAATCATCTACCGAAAATGAAAGATGGAGTGTGGCCGTAAAAAATCCCCGGGGCGAAATTTTATATAAACAGATTGCAGGTGCCCTGGCCAAAAGAATATGTAATTATACCCTGGTAGGAGACAAAGTTTTACAGGGTGAAGAATTCGGTTTTATTAAGTTCGGAAGCCGGGTAGATGTATTATTGCCAACCAATGCCCAAATTAAAGTAGGACTTAATGAAGTAGTCAAAGGCGGGGTTACCGTACTGGCCAGCTGGGAATAAGTTTAACGTTTGGCGTATAATTTTGGCTTTTCATTAATCAGAAAACACTTAATTTTAAGGCACATCAAATTAAATATGTCAGTTATGAAAAAAGTATTAGTGCTGGCTACTTCCGCCTTGCTGTTCACCGGAATGGCATTTGCCCATGGTGGCGATAAGAAATGTGCCCAAGGAAAAACCTGCTGCAAAGACAGCAAAGAATGCAAAAAAGACATGAAGAAGGATGAAAAGAAAGAAGTAAAAACAGCTAAAACAACAGCTAAGCTTACTACTAAATCCTAAATGATTCTCCGGTTAAGAAAGCCCCCAGTTTACATATGGGGGCTTTCTTGTTTACAATATGTTCTCTAGCTCTTGCAGATGGGTGATGACATAGGTAGAGGGTACTTTTTGGGGTACCTGCAGGTGATTCACAAAAATAGTATCCATACCTGCGTTAGTCCCTCCGCGGATATCCGCTTCCTGGTTGTCTCCAATCATGATACTTTCATCCAGGTAAGCCCCTGTCTTTTGTAACGCATACTCAAAAATTTCTTTATTAGGTTTGAGGCTGTTACTGGCTTCAGAAGTAATTACGGCTTCAAAATAAATATGCAGATTCGCCTTTTTGATTTTGTTGTGCTGTACCTGTTCAAATCCATTGGTCACCAGGTGGAGGTGGTATTTTTTTCCCCTCAGGTAATCAAGAATCTCAATGGTATAGGGAAACAAAGTGTTTTTGTCCGGTAACTGTTCCAGAAACTGTACTGCCATTTTCTTAGACAGCACCTCGTCAGCCAGTTTGAAATCCAGCAGTGCCAGCCACATCCGTTTCCACCGTAATTCTTCCTGCTTAATAAAGCCTTTGGTATACCTGTCCCATAGCCTTTCATTATGGTGACTGTAACGGGCAAAGAAGGTTTCAAAATCAGTGATTCCTCTTCCCATGAGTTCGTTGGATGTATACAGGTCTGAAAGGGTTTGTTTGGCGTTCGCCTCAAAGTCCCAAAGCGTATGGTCAAGGTCAAAAAAAAGGTGCTTGTATTTCATCACTCAAAAATAAGCAGGGATATTGCTGAAAACAGGAGTCTGTATAAAAAGTTCACAGTTCGTACCTTGTACCCCAATCTCAACTGAAACAGACAGTATGAATATCATTATCACCGGAGCATCCAAAGGAATAGGCAAAGCATTGGCAGAAAAATTTGCTGTTGAGGGTAACACCTTGTTTCTCTGCAGCAGAAATCCACAACAATTGTATGATACAGTGGCCTACCTGCAGCAGCATTATCCCGAGACTGTTGTAAAAGCCAGGCCCGTTGATGTGCGGAGTAAAGCGGAAGTAAAGGAGTTTGCTGACTGGTGCCTCGCATCCGGAACACCTGACATACTCATTAACAATGCAGGCCAGTTCATTTCGGGTGGTATGATCGGAGAGGAAGAAGGTATACTGGAACAAATGATAGAAGTAAACCTCTACAGCGCCTATAACCTCACCAAAGACCTGTTGCCCTCTTTAATCAAAGCGGGTAAGGGCCATATTTTCAATATCTGTTCCATTGCTTCTCTACACGCCTATGCCAATGGCGGAAGCTATAGCGTTAGTAAATTCGCCTTATTGGGCTTTAGTAAAAACCTTCGCGAAGAACTGAAGCCACACGGTGTAAAAGTAACTGCCGTATGTCCCGGAGCCACCATGAGCGCCAGTTGGGAGGGTATGGAGGTGGATACTACCCGCATTATGGAAGCCCGTGACATAGCAGAAATGGTATTTGCCGCTTCCCGGCTTTCTCCCATGGCCGTAGTAGAAGACATCATTCTGCGTCCGCAATACGGTGACTTGTAAGGAAATCTACGGACAGCTAACGATTTCTTAATACAATCCTCACAATTGCATAACAGTACTGTAACCTTCCGTTAATACCTAAATGTGACTTTTGGTAAACGGTTCGTATGGACAGAAGACAGTTAGACGTTGTGGTAATGAGTGACCTCCATTTAGGCACTTTCGGCTGTCACGCCCGTGAAATCGTCAATTACCTCAAAAGCATACAGCCACAGATCCTGGTTCTTAACGGAGACATCATCGATATATGGCAGTTCCGGAAAAACTATTTTCCGGTTACGCATATGCAGGTGCTTAAAGAGATCATGAAACTCCTCAGCAAGGGAACCCGGGTTATATACATCACCGGCAACCATGATGAAGCCCTTCGCAGGTACAGCGATTTGGAGATGGGCAATTTCCAACTGACAGACAAGGTAGTGATGGAAATCAATGGAAAAATGACCTGGATTTTCCATGGAGATGTTTTTGATGCCACCACAAAAGGCAGCGCCAAAATTCTCGCAAAACTGGGGGGCCATGGGTATGACCTCCTCATCCTCATCAATAGCCTTATCAACCGGTTCCTGAAATTAATGGGAAAGGAAAAAATGAGTTTTAGTAAGAAAGTAAAAAATGGTGTGAAGAAAGCCGTTTCCTGGATCGGCGATTTTGAACAGACCGCCGCAGAACTGGCCATCGAAAAAAGATACGATTATGTTATTTGCGGACATATACACCAGCCCCGTAAAAAAGAAGTGACCACCAAAGCAGGTTCCGTTATTTATATGAATAGTGGTGACTGGATTGAAAACCTTACTGCACTGGAATACACACAGGACGAATGGACCATTTTTCAATATGACGAAAAACAATTTTCATCTGCCAATGACAAGGTGGTGGTGATGGAAAAAAAGCTGCCTGAACTGAATGTGGTAACGGATGAAATCAACCTCTTTATTCACTCTTTAGTCATGCCCTTATGAAAATATTATATGCTATACAGGCAACCGGCAATGGCCATATCAGCCGGGCCATGGAACTCATGCCTTACCTGGAAAATTATGGCAGGGTGGATGTTTTTTTTAGTGGCAGTAACAGTCACCTGCAACCCAATTTGCCTGTAGCCTACAGGAGTAAGGGGCTGAGTTTGTTTTATGGCAACAATGGTGGATTGGATTATCGGCAAATGTGGAAACAATTACAGGTGAAGCGAATCTGGCAGGAGGCCAGAGACCTGCCGGTACACAAGTATGATTTGGTATTGAACGATTTTGAAAGCATTACTGCACTGGCCTGCAAACTCAAAAAAAAGCCGTCTGTTGGTTTTGGTCACCAGGCAAGTTTTCAAAGTACGCATACTCCCAGGCCCAATCGGAAAGAGGTTATGGGGGAATGGATTTTAAAAAATTATGCGACAGCCTCTGCATACATCGGACTGCATTTCAGCGCCTATGATGATTTTATTTACTCGCCGGTAATCAAACAGGATATCCGCACTGCGCAACCAACAGATAAGGGTTATATAACGGTCTATCTTTCCCATTACAGTGATGAAGTGGTGGTGAAAGCGCTGCAGCAGGCAAAGGACTTATGTTTTCAGGTCTTTTCTAAAAAGGTTACCAGCCGGGTGACAATAGGAAATATCACCCTTTTACCCATCAGTAATGAAGGGTTTACCCATAGCCTGATTAATGCGCACGGAGTGATTACGGGAGCAGGTTTTGAAACACCAGCGGAGGCTTTATACCTGGGGAAACGACTGATGGTACTACCCATCAAAGGGCAGTACGAACAACTTTGCAATGCCGCCGCCCTGAAAGATAACCATGTTTGGGTTTTAGACGATATAAGGGAAGACTTCCTTTACCAAATACGGCAATGGCTGGGATCTCTGGCACCGGCACCACTGCAAACCGAACATTCCACTTACCAGATTGTACAAAAAGTGATGGAAAAAGGCCGGGAATTGTCGGCCTCGCAAAAACTATTGGGTGAGAGCCTGTTGTCGGAAGAGGACCTCCTCGCTATGTATTAAACCGAATCCCCGGATAACAGCACCTGCCAGGCATCACGGAGCTTTCCTTTTGCCAATAAATCGGCAGCATAAGTGTGCAATTCTTTTTCCATATCACCCGGACTTACGGCATAATACTGGATGATGTTTTTTAATCGCTCATCGCTGAACGATGGATCTATGCGGGGCAGTTCTTCCACATTGGCCAACATGCCAAGACCGTTGCCCGTTAATATTTTACTATTGCGTATGCTCTGCGGTAAAGCATCTACGCCAATACCGAGTTGGGTGTTGGGTTTGGGTACTTTGAATAAATTGTTTTCATCCACTTTGCAATACCAGTCACCACCCAGCCTCGCAACCAGGTGCAGTTTGCGCTGGTCAATGTTGCCATCTTCCCCAAGTATACTTTCGGCTACATGCATACAGAGCACTTCGGCTATCACCAATTGTCCGGCACCTCCCTCTTCCCCCAAACTCTTCACTTCATTAACCCGGCACTCCAGTTTAATTTTGGCTTCCATAACCATGGGAGGCCTTACCCTGCTGGCGGTTTCTTTGGTGAAACCGGCCTTAGTAAATTCGTCTACTCCTTTGGGAAATTCGCAACTGGCCAAACTGGTTTGCTGTACCATGGCATAGTCCACCATATTAATGACACATTCCGGAACCTCCAGCACATTCTGTAAGGTATGTTTGGTGGTATTGTCTCTTCCTCTTCGGGAAGGAGAAAAGATAACAATCGGCGGATGGGAAGAAAAGAGGTTGAAGAAACTAAAGGGGCTCAGGTTTACATTTCCCGCTGCATCCACCGTGCTGGCAAAGCAGATAGGTCTGGGTGCGATGGCGTGTTGCAGCCATCGCTGTTTTTCGGCTATGGAAATATCCTGCAGGTTAATCAGCATGCTTTTACCATTCTATGGGTAAGATGAATTATATCGCTTTACATTTTTTTAATGGCCAGCAGGGAAAAATCTGAATCCTCTTTCACTATTTTGTTGGTTAAGGTGCCCAGTCCTTCAATTTCCATTTCTACCACGTCATCGGGTTGCAACCATTGTTCGGTATAATCGGGATCCGTTAATTTACCCGTTCCGTTTAATTCGAGGAAGCAGCCCGTACCCACGGTACCGCTGCCAATCACATCACCCGGCTGTAGGGTTACCCCATAAGCACAGCGTTCAATGATTTCAGCAAAGGTCCAGTCCATATCACCCAGGTTGCCACTGCTTACTTCAATATCGTTCACCCGGCATTTCATGGATAGGTTCCAGTTTTTTCCGGTATGTCCTTCTTTGCAGGGTATCTCAAATGCGGAAAGTTCATCAAGGGTAACCAGGCAGGGGCCGATGGCATTTGCAAAGTCTTTTCCTTTCGCAGGTCCGAGGTTTAACAACATTTCTTCCATCTGCAGTCTTCGTGCACTCATGTCATTCATGATCATAAGTCCCCCGATATACTGGTCTGCTTCGGCCGCGGGAATATTCCTTCCCTGTTTACAGATAACGATGGCGGCTTCCAGTTCAAAATCCAGTTTCTCAAAATGATCGGGCATACAGGAAATATCTCCGGGCCCTACTATGCTGTGGTGGTTGGTAAAATAAAAAATGGGATACTGGTCATACTCCGGAATCATCTCTGCTTTACGGTTACGGCGGGCTGATGCCACGTGTTGCCTGAAAGCATACGCATCCCTGCAGGAAGTGGGGAAGGGTACCGGTGCCAGCAGGACTATATCCTCCAGGGGAACACCCTGGTCTTTGCTGACCCTGCCTGATTTAATAGCGGCCTCTACCTGTTGGGCCACCGGGAACATATCGTCCCAGTACTGTAAAAACATGTTCATACTATTCGGCAGGTCCGGGTGCAGAAGATCACAATCGTATAATAATCCTTCAACTAAAAAAGCCAGTTGGTCATGGCCATCCGCCAGGTAAGAGACAAGTTTCATAAGCTACAACAATAGTTAGGGACGAAAATAACCTAAAAAGCCGAGGGATAAATTGTAGCGGGGTTAAAATGCAACCACAGAGGATTAGATGTTAATCATGCATTACCTTTTGCCTGAAAAAAAGTAATAATCCGCGTGTCCTCAACCTACCACTTCTCCTCCTCCGGAATTTCTCCTTCCTGCCTGTAACTGGCCCTTGCCTGTTTTTTTTGTAACTGCCTTTCAATGATGGTAGCCGCAATAATCCTTCCTGCGTCTTCCTGTTGCAGTTCATTGAGCAGTTTCCGGATTTTATCCTCGCTCACATCCAGTCGGTACAACAGGTTCAGCAATCCCGAAATATCATGGAGAATCAGCTCATTGATCCACTCAGCAAGCGCTTCAGGGGGCATGGATTCCCAGGGTTGTAACTCTGTGGACATACCTAAAGTTAGCATTCCGTAACAAATCGTATATGTTAAAAATTTCTTACAAAATGTAAAATATATTTTACATAATGAAATGTTTGTTTTACTTTGTGGGACATTTAAAAAACAAATACTATGAAAAAATTGCTATTATTTCCCCATCGCTTCCGGACCATTGGTTATGTAATGGTGCTGCCTTTTCTGTCATTGGCATTAGGTTTTTTGATCTGGGATTATACCCTACCCTGGTTAGACTATCAGGTGATCAACAAAGGAATCTTTCAATTATCCAGTAATAATTTTACCGACGAATTGGCCGCTGCAGGATTAATTTTAAGTTTATTATTTATCGGATTTTCTGAAGAAAAAATGGAAGACGAGGCTATTGGTTATTTCAGACTCGAAGCAATGCAATGGGCCATATATGCAAATTACTTTGTGTTATTGCTGGCCATCTTGTTTTGTTATGGAGAGCAGTTTTTAAATGTAATGATCATAAATCTGTTCACTGTATTGGTCATTTTCATTTTTCGTTTCAGGTTTGTATTGTTCATGCATAATAAAACGAATGCATGAAGAATTCAATTAAAGTGCAACGCGCCATACATGACCTGACCCAGGAGGACCTGGCCAAAAAAATAAATGTTAGCAGGCAAACCATCAATACGATGGAATCCGGTAAATACATTCCCTCTACTTTGCTGGCTTTGAAAATGGCTGCTGTATTTGGGGTAACCGTCGAAAGCCTATTTCAACTGGATGATTCAGACCTGCCCCAGGGGGATGATGCGTTTAACCAAATTTTTCCATAACCCCCAATCCAAAAAGGGCGAAGTCATATTTAACGGGATCAGCAGGATCCAGTGTTTTCAGGTAGCCGGTGAGTTCCACTGCCGCCTGCCAGTCTACCTGCTTCCGTTGCAGCAGACCGAATCGTTTGGCTACGCGGGCAACGTGGAGGTCGATGGGACAAATCAAATCAGCCGGCCGGAAGGTTTTCCAGATGCCGAAATCAACCCCCTGTTTGTCCCTTCGCACCATCCACCGCAGGTACATGTTAAGTCGTTTACAGGTGGAACCCTTTACCGGGCTGGCAATGTGTTTGCGGGTTCGGTGGGGAACGAATTCCAGCGAAAAGAAATAATTGTGAAAATAATTCAACGCCTGCTCAACCCGTTTATCAGGTCCGAATGCGGTTTCCAGGCTTTTGTGTTGTGTATAATGCTGTTTCAGGAAGCTGATGAAGTATAATAAATCTGTGGGGGTAAATGTCCTGTGTTTGAATCCTGCCAGCTTTTGTAAATCACTTTCCCGATGGTTAACGCAAAAGTCATGGGGGGCATTATCCATCAGTTGCATCAGTTCTTTCGACTTCTGGATGATGGTGGTTCGGTTTCCCCAGGCGAATACTGCGGCAAATAATCCGGCTATTTCGATATCCTCTTTTTTACGGAACAGGCGGGGAATGCAAATGGGGTCGGCGGCAATAAAAGAAGCCTGGTTATACTGGATAACCTTTTTGTCAAAAAATTCTTTGAGTGAGCCGCCAGAGGGTAAATTCATGCAGGATTTCAGTCCCAAAAATAAGCCGGGTAACTGGTAAATAGAAGCAGGAAGGGCAAAGATTATGCATTTTCCAGTTCTGCTATCAGTGGTTTGCTCATCTGCATCAATGCTTCCATCACCCTTTTGGATTTTTGCGGATCACCGCTCATCAATTGTTCCAGTTGTGTGGGAACGACCTGCCAGGAAAGTCCAAACTTATCCTTTAACCAGCAACACCTGCTTTCTTCGCCGCCATCAGCGGTTAAAGCGTTCCAGTAGTGGTCAACTTCCTGCTGGTTGGCACAACTGATCACAAAAGAAACCGATTCCGTAAAAGTAAACCGGGGACCCCCGTTAAGTCCCATGTATTTTTGGCCATTTAAGGTAAATATCACCACCATGGGTGTGTCTGTAGTGATTGTACTGTTGGGGAAAATCCTGCAATAAAATTCAGCGGCTTCTTTCGCATTGCCATTGAACCATAAACAGGGATAGAGAAAAGATTGCATAGATCAGGGTATTAATTAATTATCAAGTGGCAGGTATTTCCAGCACCATATCATAATTCAATCCATTATGGGTAAAGTTACCTAAGGTTTGGAAACCAAGGTGGCGGTAATATTGCAGGGCTTTCTGGTTGCTCGCCTGTACGCCACCCCACAGAAAAATCCTCCTTGCCTCTTCAGCCAGTAAAACAGATAAGATGTATTGAAACAATGCATTTCCCACACCCTGGCTTTGCCAGTTGTCAGCTACAGAAGGCGCAAATGAATAATCAGTGGATGGATTGGGTACTATTCCATAATTCATTAAGCGGGATAGGTCGTGTTCGATATACCCTTTTTTCAGGATAGCATAGGCAATGGTATTTCCGGAATCTTTTTCAAGGGCAATAAAACCTGCATACGAATCTGAGTGATAAAGATTTTCAATTGATTTCATGTTAAACAGGTGTGGGCCAAATCTTTCCCTTGTTTCGGGTTGCAATTCCTGAAGATAGACAAGCAGGTTACTAAAATCCGAAACTATGAGTTGCCTGATTAATACTGTGCTTTTATTTTTGGCTGTAAAAATCATAGTGATTAGTTTATTATTCCTTATTTTTTGCTTACCTATTTTGCCAGTCCCATACCACCACCACCCAGGGAATATTATCAGTGCCTGTATATCGATGCAGTTCTGCAAAACCTACCCGTTGGTGCGCCCTGAGAGAGCGGGTGTTGTTGGCAGCTATCTCTGTTATGGCAAAATCATATTTGGGAACAAAAAAACGCCGGTAGGCAGCATACATATTATCCAGAACACCCATTCCCCTATATGCTTTGTCAATACAAACCTGCCCAACTACCAGGTACCGAAAGGTTGACACTTTTTTACCGGCAAAGTCTATACTGTCAAACTCGTCAAACATGGGTACTAACACCGGTATGGTGGATTTTGAAACGGGCGTCATTGCCAACAAATAACCAATGACCTGGTTATTCTCCTTCGCCACCACTTGTTTTTCCTGCTTATGTAAGTTTTGTAATAGTGAATAAGTGTGCTCAACGGTAACAAAGCCCTGGCTTTCCGTTTCCGCTTTATTCAGGGAAACAGCCAGGTTTCTTTTTTGCAGGGCCAATATCTGTAACAGGTCGGCTTCAGTTTCTGCAGTTGTATAGGTAATCATGTAACAGGGTAAAGCTTTGGGATTGGTTACAGGGGGTGTGAATTCCAATACCGGGTTCGATAAAATAACTCAGTGTACAAGTTAAAAAAAATCCTGCTAATAAAAAATTAGCAGGATTTTATATAGTAAAATAGCTATTACCCTATCGCCTGGTTCAGGTCTTCTATCAGGTCATCAGCATCTTCAATTCCCACACTCAACCTAATAAGGCTATCACTCAATCCATTTTTTATTCTTTCTTCCCTGGGAATGGATGCGTGGGTCATGGAAGCGGGATGGTTAATCAGTGATTCCACACCGCCCAGGCTTTCTGCCAATGCAAACACTTTGGTGGAGGACAAAACCCTTCTGGCATTCGCTACGCTGTCATCTTTTAGGGTGAAGCTCATCATGCCGCCAAAACCACGCATCTGTTTTTTAGCGATGGCATAATTGTGGTGGTCTTCAAAACCGCACCAGTAAACCCTTTCCACTTTGGGGTGGTTACGCAGGAAATGGGCAATTTTTTCTCCGTTCTCACAATGCCGCTGCATGCGAACATGCAGGGTCTTGATGCCCCTTAAAACCAAAAAGCAGTCCATCGGCCCCGGAACTGCGCCACAACTTTTCTGGATGAAATACAATTGTTCCCGCAGCGCCGGATCGTTCATCATTAAACAGCCCTGTATCACATCGCTGTGTCCACCAAGGTATTTGGTAGCGGAATGCATCACAATGTCTGCACCCATGTCCAGCGGGTTCTGCAGGTAGGGTGATGCAAAAGTGTTGTCTACACAAAGCAGGGCACCCGCAGCTTTGGCCACTGTTGCCACAGCAGCAATATCTGTAATATTCATCAATGGATTGGTGGGTGTTTCAATCCAGATGAGTTTGGTGGCAGCTGTAATGGCTTTGGAGATGTTGGTTACATCTGTCGTATCCACATAGGTAAACTGAATGCCAAATTTGGCAAATATTTTGGTGAACAAACGGTAGGTACCACCATACATATCACTGGCAGCTATTACCTGGTCGCCGGGGGATAATAATTTGATTACCGCATCTGTCGCTGCTACCCCACTTCCGAAAGCCAGACCAAATTGTCCGTTTTCTATTTGGGCATAGGCATCTTCCAGGGCTTTACGCGTTGGGTTTTGACTTCTTGCGTATTCATATCCTTTGTTTACACCGGGAGCTTCCTGCACATAAGTGGAGGTCTGGTAAATAGGCGTCATTATCGCACCGGTAGAAGGATCTGGTTCAGTTCCGGCGTGTATATAGCGGGTTGCGGGTTTCATAAGTATATTTTAAAATGGATAATAATTTTTTCAATGCTCACTTTTTTTTATTTCTGAGCAATGGCCAATGGCAAAACTGCTTTCAGGTCATCCCATAAAAAAACCAGGGAGGTGCCGGCATTGGTATCATCAAAAAAGAGGGTGAAAGCTTCTACTGTTTCCGTATTTTTCTCTACATCGATATCTGTTCGAAGCAGGTCTTTTTTGCTATCGTAGTTGAAATTACCCCAACTGTAATTGTCTTTATTAATAATGATTGTCCATTTGGTTTCTGTGGGTATACAATACATAGTATACCTGCCCCTGGGAATTATTTTTCCCGCTACCCGTACGTTACTGAAAAACTCTATTTCTGTGGCTTCATTCGCGCCCAGTCGCCAGAGGTTATTGTATTTAAGGATGCCTCCGAAGATAACCCTTCCATTTTTTTCAGGCCTTGAATATATCACACGGGCTACCGGCAGGTCTTTCGCTTTCCCGCCTAATTTCAGGTTGGGATAGTTATTGGGCCAGTAACTCATGTCCATGGGCGACTTATCCAATTCCGTTGGTTTCTGCTGTGCGCTAAGGGATAAGGCTAGCAGCAGTGTTATTATGCCAAACAATCCTTTCATTTTTTTTGGAGCAAAGATAAAAGCTATTCCTTTAGCAATTTGTCAAATTGCTCACTGGCAAATTCTTTAACAAAAGGAAAAAAAATGGCGTAGTGTTTCTGTAATTGGGTATAGTTATCAATAAAACATTCAAATACCTGTTCAGTACCCGTGAGGTATTTGGCTCTTCTTGCCAGACCGGAGAAACTCTTTTCAATACCTTCATTGAATTGGTAGTGATAGAGCCAGTTATGTTTTTGCATAAAGGGAAGCATGGCTGCAAACTTTTCGGGTAAAACGGATTTCTTTTCATTTAACTGTTCATATACTTCTTTGCTGAACAGCATAAGGTCTTCATATGGAAACTCCTCTTTATCCAGAGCCAGGAAATGGTCATAAACAATATCCATGAATGCTCCGGCATAGGCACCCACGGCGGGAGCCAATAGTTGCCTGGCTTCACGTGTGGCAGGGTGTAAGTCAGTAAAAGCATCTATGATTCTGTGCAGCCGGATTCCTTTTTGAATGGGTAAGGGATAGGTATACTGGGTTTTCCCTTTTACGAAATCACTGATCATATTACCCACCAGGATATCCGGATGGTGAAAGGAGAGGTGGGCATGCGCCAGGTAATTCATAGTGTTGAGGACACTGTTTTTTGGCAAACAATGGGGTACCCAATTTACACATTAAAGGGCAGACTCCCTTTCCTCACTGTACCTGGTGTGTTTTGAAATAACGGTAAGAGTAAATGACAGGAACCAAGACCATTAAGGTGATGAAAGAAAGGAACACAATGAATCCGATTTTTGACGGAAGTAATAAGGTACTGATGGTGATCAATATCCCACCAGGCACCCAGATTTTTCCTACCAGTTGGTGTGTTTTGCGCCAGTTATCTTCGTTTTCCAGTGTCCAGGGTGTGCGGAAGCCTACAAAATAATTGGGTTTGATGCTGTACATATAATTGCCCAATACGGTAAAAAACAATCCCATGAGTGGCAGCAGCAGACCATGTAAACCCAAAGAACCGGCTTTTGTTGCATAAATCAGCAGCATGTTGATGGCGCTGACAAAGACCAGTTGTGCAACGGCAATTTTATGCAGTAGTTCCGGCGACTGACCGGCCGTTTTTTTGGGGTCTATTTTGGGTAAATAGCTGATGAGCAGGTAAACGCCAGCCGCCACTACTGTTAAAAAGATACTGAGGAACCAAATGGATTTTTTTTGGCCAAATCCATCGGCTTCCCCACTAAGCTTAAAATGGGTGGGTATTGTTTCCGGCAGGGTGGGGTAGATATACAACGTAAACAAAATGGGCAGCAGCAGTATCAGCACAAGGATAAGGCTACTTACGGGAGATGTTTTTTTCATGTTTGTCTTTTTTAGTTTTGGAAAATCCCAGCATCCATTTGCAAACCTCATCCATCACAGTAGTATTCAATGAATAGTGAACATACTGCCCTTCTTTGAGGGAGGTTACCAAACCTGCCTGTTTCAGAAGGTCAAGGTGGTGGGATATGCTAGGCTTGGATATATTAAACCTGCCGGCTATTTCGCCGGCGGTGAGGTCGGAGGCTTTTAATAACTCCAGTATCTCCCTTCTGGTTGGGTCGCTCAATGCTTTGAATGGAATATTCACGGTAACCTATATTTGTATAATTAGATAAATGTCTAAATAACTTTTCACAATTCCAAATTTTTTATCCAAATTTTTTTTTATAACCGGTTTTACAATTTAACGATAGCATAACGGCTTTTACCAATTCATTAAGAAATACCTTATAAAGTATGCTGGATAAGGGTTTTAGGGTGTTTGTGTTTCCTTTGTAAAAGAAATCATTTACCGTTCATACCATCTCCGGGTGAGAAGCCTTTGCCCCATCACAATTCATTATGCTGCCTGGTTGTGTATATTATTTTTGGATTGTCAATGTAAAAATGACAACCCTTACGCAAATCATACAAACAAAAAAACTACAAAAAATGAAAAAGTTATTCCTGGCCGCCATGCTGGTAGCCGCCCTCGGTAGCAGTGCTTTTGCACTGGATGTAAACAAAGTGAATTTCAAGGTACTGTACAGCTTTTCTGAAAACTTCAAAGACGTATCCAATGTGGTATGGCGGATTACAGACAACTATACGCAGGCCAGTTTTAACATCGGAGACGAGAAACTGGAAGCCTATTTTTCTGAGAATGGTGAAATGATTGCCACCAGCCGGAAAGTGGCTTTCAAACAGTTGCCCCTGAATGCTATTCAGAAAATCAAAGAAAAGTACAGCGACTTCTCTGTAACCGATGTGATTGAGTTTACCAATGATGGTCAGAAAGGCTATTACCTGTCCATGGAAAAAGGAAGCAGGAAGCAGATTATGGAGGTTTCCCTTTACGGAAGCGTATCCCTTTTCAAATTGGTGTCTAAATAAGCAACACAGGTTTGGATATACGGATCAGAAGGCCCGGCTGTATGCCGGGTCTTTTGTTTGCGTAAACTGCTGCATACTCTTGAAAATACCTTCCTTTTTCAGGTCTTTCACGAGCCGCTCCAGTCTATGCAGCAAAGGTTCACCGTGCAGTCTTTTGGTATATCCGGGCAGGCCGTAATCAGCAATATCCGTGAACTCCCAGGGATGGAAATACAGGCAGAGGTATCCGTCTTTTTGTAAAGCCTGCAAGGCTAATGCCTTATAAACCGGATAGGGCAGGTTTTTAAAACTCAGCCAAAATAATGGAACCCGTATTAGGGGGGAAACGGATGCCGGAATTCTCATCATCCCCTTATCAGTATACAAAGTCCTTGGCAAATGGAAATTGTTGTACCGTCCGGGTAGCCAGGTAGGGTTTATAGAGGAGTCATAGGTATAGCCTGCCGCTGATACCGCTTCCATGGATACCTGTCGCATACGGGGCATTCGCAGTCCCGTTACCTTTTTCCCGCAGATTTCTTCCAGTTTTAAACGGGAAGCAGCCAGGTGTGCTTCTTCAAAATGGGAATGGTAAAAAGTATGGGAAGCAATTTCATGCTGTTGAGAAAAATGCCGGATACGCTCCGGATACTGCATGGCAAAATGGGCGGTTGTAAACAAAGTGGTTTCTATGTCAGGATCGCTGAGCAGTGGTGTGATCGCATCCAGTCCCCGCTTTCCTACCAACAATTGTTCTTCAGGTGCAATAGGAAATCCATATTCCAACGGCATGTCGAATTCTTCCACATCAAAACTAAAAAGTATGTATCGCTCCATGGTCATTGTATAGGAAGGTAAATCCCAGCCGTTAAGGGTATGCCGGGTTACTCATTCAGTTTTCAGGACAGGTTGGATTCCTTAACTATATAATGTGGTCGTTGTTTGCTTTGCATAAATAATTTTCCCAAATACATGCCGATGATACCCAGTATCATCAATTGCAATCCCCCGAAAAAGGCAATAGTGGCTATTACGGAAGACCAGCCTGATATAACATGCCCGAAATAATAGCTATAGACGATATAGGGAATATACAATAAAGATAAAAGGGCAAACAGAAAACCCAGGTAGGTGGCTATGTACAAGGGCCTTATGCTGAAAGAGGTAATTCCCTGCAGGGCAAAGCGAATCATTTTTTTGAGGGTGTATTTCGACTTACCATGGGTTCTTAGTGCGGGATCATATTCAATACCTATCTGCTTAAATCCCATCCATTTAACCAGGCCGCGCATAAAGAGGTCCGTCTCCCCGAAACTCCTGAAAGCATCTACCGCTTTTTTATCCATTAACCTGAAATCGGCAGTACCTGGTTCCAGGTCAATGTCGGATAAATTGTTGATGAGGTTGTAAAACAAGTTCGATGTTTTTCGTTTCATTAAGGGCATTTCCTGGTGGTCCCTTCTTATGGTATACACAATGTCATACCCCGCTTCCCACTGGCGTATCATTTCTGGTAGCAGGTCAGTGGGGTGTTGCATGTCTCCATCCATCATTATAGAACAGGCACCCTCTGTTAGGTCAAGCCCCGCTTTTAATGCATTCTGGTGACCGAAATTTCTTGATAGTGCAGCATACATAACATGCCTGTTTTCCCCCGATAGCTTTTTAATTTTTTCAAGGGTGCCGTCAATACTGCCATCATCGATAAAAAGTATGGAATAATCATAGGCGAGTTCCTCCATTACCTGCTGTATAGCACTGGTAACAATGGATATATTTCCCTCTTCGTTGCATACGGGTATGATTATCGAAATTTTTTTCATAAGCGGCAGGCCGGGTGATTATCCTTTTTATTGATTCGCTAAGGTACTAAGTTTCAATTACCAACTTGTTTTTCAGAAGGGTCAGGTTCGTGGAACCGCTTCTGCCTGCGTTACCGGTTGCCAGGTATATAATTCTGCCATAGCTACTATCCAGACAAGAATACAGGGGATGGCTTTAACGGCATTGGGGATAAAATAATTGTCCCGGATAAATTTTGGAAATACTTCGGTTGGAGAAAGGCAGGTAAAAATAAAAAGAATGGCCATTAACCAATTGTGCCAGTTGGCGCGTTCTTTACTGATGTACCAAATGGCTGCACCCGCAACACCAATAATGTAACTGGGAGATTCCACACCGGGATTAAACACAACGGTAAACAAAAGTATGGCTCCCAGGTATTGCAAACGGAATGACGGGGAGTGGTACACTTGTTTTTTGAGTAAAACCAAAAGCATAAGCAAGGTGCCCGTTAGAATTATCCAGGCCTGGTCAATCTTAATAAAATCAAATTTACCTATTACACCTATGAGGCTTAGGGATACCCGCAGTGATTGTACTTGTAAACGGTCTACCCAGCTTTGGTAAAGGAAAACCAGTTGGTCGAAGGAAACCACCAGTAATGGCAGTGTAAAGAAAACCATAGCCCATCCAATGGCTTTCAGGATAAAGGAGCCCCTGTTTCTGAAACACAACAGGAAAACACCAGCGGTGAGTACGTAGATTTTAAAATAAAATCCAAATACCAGGAACAGGCTTGCCCAGGTATTTTTCCCTTTGTGCTGAAAGATGAATACCAGCATGATGAGCGCTGTTACGGTAGCATTGGTTTGTACATTTTCTGCAGCGGTTATGTATTCGACGAGGCAAAACCAGTAAATAAATATTTTTTTCTTTAGGTCAACCGGGAGTAAATGAATGGCAATAAGCAGGCTTACGGTATGTGTCAGGTTCCATACTAATATCCCCAGCCAGTCGGGCAGATAAGCGTAAATACCCATCATGAAAGCAAAAAAAGGACTGTAGTTATACTCTGTATGGTATTCCAGGGGATACATCAGGTATAGGTCCAGGTTATTTTTCAGGTGGGTGAAAGAGGCTGTAAAGCAGTCATAGTTGTCGTAGGTTTCCAGGAAAGCAACTTTCAAACTGATTAGCACACAGGCAATCAGGTAAGTGCGGATAAGTACTTTTTCATTGTTGAAAAAAGGCTTCCCGGTTAATTGGGCCAAGAATTTCTTCATGCTGGTTGATGAGGGTATCAAAAGTTCTCAGCAAATATATATTTTCAATAGCCAAAAGAATAACTTATCCTGCTGCTTTGTAAAGTAATGCGGGGAAGTATACTGACTTTTACGCCCAGTTCTTTGCTCATTTCCTTAACATCGGCAACAGAGAGGTGTAGCAATTTATGCTCTTTTCTGAGTGTATTGTATTCAGACATTTTTATTCTTGCCATAAACCTGAGAAAGCTGAAAAAATATCTCTTTCTGAAACTATGGATCAATACACTCCAAACATCTTTCCACAGGTTTTTATCGGAACAGATTACATCCGCTAAAATTATTTTTCCATTGGGTGATAATACTGACAGGCAGTTTTGCAGAAGCGCCCGTACAGCGGCTTTATCCTTAATATACTGGATGACACTCAGGATGATGATGACATCAAATTTTTCACCAGCCATTTCATTATGTAAAAGTTCCTCTGAATGGCTATCGGATGACAATAATTGAAAGCGGGTATTGGGATTTTGTCCCATTTTCTCCCGGGCGGTTTCGATATAAACAGGTGAAATATCTACCCCAGCATAGCTTTTTAGCTGTCCCTGTAAAGCCTGGGCCAGGTAGCCGGGGCCGCAGCCAAAATCCAATAAACGGGTATCATGGTCAATTAACCTGTTTGCACAAAGCTTTTCGGCCACGTACTCGGTACACATCTGCATTATTTTCCGAAAGAGTATAGGGTCCCCCTTCCAGAAATTACTCCAGCTTAACATGTTGGTTCGGTTTTTATGGTGACTAATGGGGTAAATCAGCCAGTTGTAAAATTCCTAAATCATTAATTTACAACTAATTTGGAAATATCGGACCTGAAAATGGTTATAAAAAATTACTTTTGCCGTTTTATAAAAGTATACTATGACCAAAGGCCCCGTTTCCCAATTCATCCAACACCATTACCGCCATTTTAATGCAGCCGCCCTGATGGATGCAGCCAAAGGGTATGAAACCCATTTACAGGAAGGGGGTAAGATGCTGGTGAGCCTGGCAGGTGCCATGAGTACCGCTGAACTGGGCATCAGTCTTGCAGAAATGATTCGACAGGATAAAGTGGCCATCATCAGTTGTACCGGTGCCAACCTGGAAGAAGACATTATGAACCTGGTGGCCCATAGCCACTATAAACGCGTACCGAATTACCGGGACCTGAGTCCGCAGGAGGAGTGGGACCTGCTCGAAAATCATTATAACCGGGTTACAGATACCTGTATCCCCGAAGAGGAAGCTTTCCGGAGACTCCAGCAGCATATTCATAAAATATGGTCTGATGCAGAAGCTGCGGGTGAAAGGTATTTCCCACATGAATATATGTATCAAATGCTCTTAAGTGGGGTGCTGGAGCAGTACTATGAAATTGATCCCAAAAACAGCTGGATGCTGGCGGCTGCACAAAAGAATATTCCGATTGTAGTGCCGGGTTGGGAGGACAGTACCATGGGAAATATATTTGCTTCCTATGTAATCAAGGGACAACTGAAAGCATCTACCATGAAATCGGGAATTGAATACATGGTATGGCTGGCAGACTGGTACCGGCAGAACAGCGGCGGTAAAGGTGTTGGCTTCTTCCAGATTGGCGGAGGCATTGCCGGCGACTTCCCCATATGTGTAGTACCCATGATGTACCAGGACCTTGAATGGCATGACGTTCCTTTCTGGAGTTATTTCTGTCAGATCAGTGACTCCACTACCTCCTATGGTTCTTATTCAGGGGCGGTGCCCAATGAGAAAATTACCTGGGGCAAACTGGATATCCATACACCTAAGTATATTGTTGAAAGTGATGCAACCATTGTGGTGCCTTTGATTTTTGCATACCTGCTTGGTTGGTAAAATAGCATCAGATAACTGCATAAAAAAAACCTCATCTTTTGGACGAGGTTTTTTTGTGTGCCTGTTATTGATTACCTGGTGGCAGGCATATTCAAAGGCGTATCTCTTTTCAACTGGTTATCCTTATTGGCAATTACCCATGCGGTATGGAATACCAACTGGGCTCTTTTGGCCATTACCCCAAACTGGATCTTATCAACGGTATCAGTGGGTTTATGGTAATCGGCACCGAGCATTCCATCATAAAAGAAAAGGATGGGAACGCCTTTCTTGGCAAAATTGTAATGGTCGCTGCGGTAATAGATTCTGTTCTGGTCATTGGGATCATCGTATTTGTAATCCAGGATCAGGTTGGTATATTTTTTATTCACAGACTCATTAATTGGGGCTAATTCGGAACTCAACTTGTCATGTCCAATAACATAGATGTAATTCAGCGTATCTGTATTTTTACGGGAAGTATCACCTCTTCCAATCATGTCGGTATTCAGGTCAACGGAAGCCTTTGAGAGGTCAACGGTAGGGTGTTCTGAATAATACTCAGAGCCCAGTAATCCTTTTTCTTCTCCGCTTACGGTCATAAATATTATTGTTCTCCTTGGCTTGATGCCTTTTTTGGCTGCGGCGCTAAAGGCCTCTGCCATTTGTATAACGCCTACCGATCCGGAACCATCGTCATCAGCACCGTAGTAAATGACATTGCCGTTCTTGCCCAGGTGGTCGTAGTGACCGGTGAGGAAAACATATTCATTTGCCTTATCGGTACCGGGTAATACAGCAATTACATTACTGCTTTCCCTTACCTCCGGGTTCTTTACAGCACCAATGTGTAATTCTGAAATATAATTCCCTTTGTTTACATTTTTGAGTTCTGCGAAAGGCACTTTTGAAGTGCGACCCAGTAATGCAGAAGCCACTTCATCAGAAATCATGGCAACAAATACGGGTACTTCCGGAATTTGTAATGCCATACGCTGGCTTTTCAAAGGGGTAGCGATGCTGCGGGGGAAAGCGGAGCTGACAATTAACAAGCCTACTGCACCATTGTTTTTGGCCGCCTCAATTTTAGCAGCATAGGGATTAAAGCCACGACGGCCTCCGGGTGCTGCAGGAGCGGCTCCGCCATCCAATACCATCACTATCTTACCTTTTACATCCAGACCTTTGTAATCGTTGGTTTTAGCAGTTTCATCTACAATACCATATCCTGCAAAAACAATTCCTTTCGTGTCGTGGTAGCCATCAGACATATTGTTCATGCTGAAGGTGTATTCTTTGTCCCAGCCAAACGTCTTACCATTTACTTTCAGCATAGGTTCGCTCATGGCATCCAGGTATACCGGGTATAATTGTTGGTAGCTGTTACCATTGCCGGGTTGCAGGCCATAACTTTTGAACAGGCCTTCAATATATGCCGCTGCTTTCTTTTGTCCGGGAGAAGCCGTTTCACGTCCTTCCATATCAGCGCCAGCCAGTATGGTTAGTTTTTCCTTTAATGCCTTAGGGGTTATGAGGGATGCATATTTGGCTGCATCATCTCCCTCCTGCGCCATGGCAAAAGTGCTTGCCAATGGTAAAAAACATAACAGTAGTTTCTTCATCATTTTTTTTTGGATTTATGGTTAGCGCCTGTTTTAGCAGGACATCTTATTGATACGGTTCTGGTGGCGACCTCCTTCGAAAGCGGTGGTCATAAAAATGTCAATCATTTGCTGGGCAAGGGGTAATGCTACAAAGCGGGCGGGTATGCAGATGATATTGGCATCATTGTGTTCGCGGGTTACTTTGGCGATATCATTTTGCCAGCAAAGGCCGGCCCTGATGCCTGCGTGCTTATTGGCCGTCATGGCTACTCCATTGGCCGTTCCGCATAAGAGAATGCCGAAACTGGCTTCGCCATTTTCAACACTCGTGGCAGTTGGATGGGCGAAATCCGGATAATCTACCGAATCGGTGGAATAGGTTCCGAAATCTTTTACCTGGAATCCTTTTTCTGTTAGCCATTGCACCAGTTCCAGTTTATACGCAAAGCCGGCATGATCACAACCGATGGCAATTGGCTTCGTGGCATCAAATACAAAAGACATATTATTCAAATTAAGGGTTACTAAGGTAACGGATTAGGCCCTGCCTCCCTTAAAAAAAGGACGAATGGGTGAAAAATACCAGGATTAAAAATGCCTTTTACAAACTTCCCTCAAAGTAAAGGGGAAGTTTAACTCCAGTCTTCTTCCGCTTCTTCCTCCTCCTCATCTTTTGCCATTTGTTTGGCAACCCTGCCGGAAACGATGATGCTTAATTCATACAATAACCAGAGCGGAGTAAATACGATCATCTGACTCATCCAGTCGGGACTGGGTGTGATGAAGGCTGCCAGTATCAGGATTATGATAATGGCATATTTTCGGGTGGATTTGAGAAACTTAGGTGTTATCAATCCCACTTTGGTAAGGATAAAGGCTAAAACAGGCAATTCAAATGCCAGACCACAACCCAGAATGATATTGGTCAGGTTGTCAATATAATCTGCAAATGTGGGTAAGGTAACGATGGTAGCAGCAGTTCCCAACTGGAAGCCGGCTAAAAAGTTAAAAGTAAAAGGGCCGAGCAGGAAATAGCCAAAAGCAGCTCCGGTAAAAAAGAAAAAGGAAACCCAGAATATGACAAACCTCGTATTCTTGACTTCTTTTTCCTTAAGGGCCGGTTTTACGAAGCGCCAGAACTCCCAGAAAATAAAAGGAAACGCAAGGATAATACCTCCAATCAGCGACATAGATATACTGCCCAGGAACTGCCCGCCGAAAGTGTTACTCTGCAGGTTCACTTTTACAGGAGGCATACAAAGCGCTTCGCCCATATGTGCCCAGTGACTAAAGTCGCAAAGTACCCTGTAACTAATGAAATCAGGGTTAATAGGACCACTGACTACATTGTCGAATACCCAGTTATGGTAAATGAAAATGATAATAGCCATGACCAGTATGGCCAGTACAGAGCGGATGATATGTGACCTCAGTTCTTCGAGATGGTCTATAAAACTCATCTCTGCTTTTGTGGAACCCCTGTTTCTGTTAAATAATGCCATGCTGTCTCTGACGGTTATGAGTCGGCAAAGTTAAAGAGAAGGAGCACAAAAAAATGACCGTTTTACCGGTTTAATGGCCTACTGTCTAATTAAGTACAGAAAATCAGGAAAAATAATAGCCAAATTTGCCCGGGAGGGTGCTTTTAGTGGAGTATTTTCATTTTAACCATCTCAATCCGGGTGTCGCTTACGGTAAGGATGTCGAACTTATAATCATCAATGATGATGGTTTCCCTTTGTTTGGGTATGGCCTGGTGTTCATTAATGATGAATCCACTGAGTGTTTCTGATTCAGTAACCGGGAATTGCATATCGTATTTTTCATTCAGGTAGTCCAGTTCCATTCTGCCACTGAAGATAAATTCATCCTCGGAAATTTGTTTTTCTACAAACTCTTCTTCGTCATATTCATCCTGAATCTCCCCAAAAATCTCTTCCAGAACATCTTCCATGGTAACAATACCTGCCGTGCCGCCAAATTCATCCACTACCCAGGCAATGCTTTTTCTTTCTTTCGTAAACTTGCCGATAAGGTCAGTAGCACTCATACTTTCGGGTACAGCCATGATGGGGTGCAGCACCGTACGAATACTGTCTGGCCGTTTAAACAGGTCTAACTGGTGTATATAACCCAGGATGGAATCAATGTTGTCATCATAAACAATGAGTTTACTCATTTGGGTACTGATGAATTTTTGCTTGGCTTCTTCCACGGGGGTATGTATATCTACGGCCTCAATTTCTGTTCTGGGAACCAGGCACTGCCTGATTTTTACCATGGGCAGGCTAAGGGCATTTTCAAAAAGTTCTGTGTTCAGTTCCTGGTTGTCTTCATCCTGCTCCTTGGTTTGCTGGAAAAAATGTTCCAGGTCAACTTTTGTAAATACTTCATTCCTGTCATTCACCCTTACATTGAAAAGGTAGGTAAGTACCCATTGGGATACATTGACAAAAAAATTGGTGATGGGTTGAAAAAGTTTGTGAAAGAAATTAGCTACCGGTGCGAAAAAACTTAGCAGGGGGTCACTCTTCGCACGGAATATGGCTTTGGGTAAAAACTCACCTATGACCAGTACAACAATGGAGGACAGGAAAGTATCAAATGCCAGTTTCAGGTATTCATTATTGAAGTGCAGTGGATTCCACAGGGTTTTTTTGAGCAGGTCATGAAACAGCAATCCATAAATGACCAGAAAAATATTGAGTCCCACCAAACAGCTGCCAATGAATTTGGCCGGCTCTTCCAGGAAACCGGAGAGAATGATACCACTTTTGCGACCCTGTTTTTTCTTCAGTTCGATGCTCAGCCGGTTGGCAGAAACGAAGGCAATTTCATAACCCGCAAAAAAGCCAATCAGTACCAGGGTGGCTATTATACAGAGAATGGTATAGAGTTCTGTCATATTGGTAAATTACTGCAAATATAGCGTACTGCCAATTGATGGATTTCCGCCAGCATCCGATACCTGAAAAGTGCCCTGTAAAAACAGGGCACGGTGACTTATACGACTATCACATGAGAAAAAGTTGGATTAACATTCAATATGGGTACAACGGTCGTGTAAAAGGATTGTTACATTACTATCAGCAGTTTTCTTTAAAACAATAGGGTATGAGCCGGTAAGGCTTCGGCTAATGTGTTTGGAGGCTGGTAGAATATTGAAAACTTTTTTATTTAAAATCAACCGTACAATTCGGGCATTTGATATCAATCACCAGCCCTTTTCCATCCCCGGAACCGGCTGTGAATTTGGAGGGGCTATCGTTTCCATAAGTGTTTATATAGGTAGTACCCAAGGGAACTGTACCCCCCATTAAGCGTCCCCGTGGGTCTGTGTCCTTGCCAGAAGTTATCTCCCTTCCTTCCACAAAAATCGGAGCCGTTGCTGCCTTCCCGTTTTTTTTGTCTTCCGAAGCCTCAATTACCGGTTTCTTTTCAAAGTTGCCGTATACTGAACTATACTGCCCCTCAAAGGAAATTCCATAGTTTTTGATTGTATGCAAAGGAATCCGAATGTCGGCATAACGGTCATTGATTTTTACCTGCTTTACCGAGGCTTCCAGATTACGAATCCTGATATCCGCATTGTTTCCTTCCATGTCCAGAGAACCGGTAAGGTGGGTAATGCGCAGGTTGCCATAATTTTTTCTGCCCCTTACATCTCCGGCTTCTTCCACTTCTACTTCGTCATTAATGCTTTTGAGAACCAGTTTTTTTACCGAAGCCAGTTCAGTGGAGGAGTATTTGCTGTCTAATTCCAATTCATTGATGTTTTTGGCACTGAACCGGCTATTGCTTAATTCAATGTCGGCGTTGGCAATATTGCCCAGGTATATGTTCGCATATTTGGACCGCAGCTTCAAATTACCCAGGTTTTCCCCTTCCATACTCCCATTGGCTATTACCACAGACAGGTCGCCCACCCTGGCAGGAAGGATAACGTCGGAATATTTGCTTTCGATGTCCAGTTTGTAACCTGCCGGAATGGTGATGGTGACCAGCATTTTTCTGTTGTTTCTTGTGTTGGTATAAACGCCTGGGGAGGTAACCACTGTTGCATTTTGTCCCTGTTGGATACTGTTGAAACCCGATGCGGTGGAGAAACCATAGGAATAACCAGCATAGCCCGTGGTACCCGATTTTATCTTAACCGAACTGCCAATGGCTTTCAGCGAAAGGTTGGCATTTTCCCATAATGCTTCATCGTTTAGTTTGGCATCCTCTTGATAGTAAACAGTTGTGGTTACTTTTACTTTTTGCTGGTCCCAGGTTTTGATCTGGATATTCCGGGAAGTATTTTCGAGAAAGATTTCACCGTTTTGGGGTGCATCTACTTCCTTGCTAAGTTCTTTTGATTTCAGATCGGCTTCCGTCAATGGCTGGCTTGTCCCTTTTAAGTAGCCCACAGTTGTTACAGCGGGGGCAGATGCGTTTGCAGTACCCGCAACAGTAAAATTATTGTTTGTGTTTTGTGCCATGGTAAGGGAAATCATTCCCATCACTACCAGGCAACTACATAGCGTTTGTTTCATTGTATAGTTCATTTTTCATGCTTTTAGATGTTCAGGAAATAGGTCTTTGTTGAATCAGCAGGACTGCTGTTTTGTTTGAACCGGTTATTGGTTTTGTTCATTTCAAGTTGCAACTGTTTTAAAATGGTCAGCTTCTGCTGGTATAAATTGATCAGTTGATCCAGCAGGTCATCATTCATGCCACGTCTGGCTATGGTTGATTTGATGGCTTTTTCATCCTTATCCATTTGATGGAGTTGTAACTTGAAATCGTTGAAATAAGCGGGGGTTTCAGTAAACATTGGGATGCTTTTTACCCGGTCTCTTTGCAAATTGATTACCTGGGTAAAGCTGTTTTCCAATTGCGAAAGGAAAACAGCACTGTTGTTAGGTGATTCAATGGCCAGTTCTTTTTTAGGTAGTTGCCTTACCGGCTTTTCCCTTACAGCCGTTTCTTTTTTTACGATCAATGGCTTTTCCGGGGCTGGTGTGATTTTTTCGGCCACTTTTTCTGTTACGGGAGAAGACAGGCTGCCTTCTTTACGGGCAACGGTTACGGGGGATTTGCCGGAACTTTCGAACAATACCAACCAGGCAATTGTGCCTGTAAGTAATGTGATGCAGGCTGCAATAGCCCAGCGGGTAAATAAACGAATAGTGGCAGGTTTTTTTTCTGCCAGGTTTTGCAGCCGGATATTTTGCCACACCCTGGGATCCGGTGTATCCTGATCAAGTGCTTCCTTGTTATTTTGCAGGTATCGTTTTAATTCATCCATGTAATTGTAATTGTCTGGTTATTCTTTCTTTTAAAAGATTTCTTGCCCGGTGGTACTGGCTTTTACTGGTTGATTCAGCAATATTTAGTTGTTCAGCAATTTGCTTATGGCTGTAATCTTCCAGTACATATAAAATGAATACCTGCCGGCAACCTTCGGGTAAACCTTTGATTTCCTGGTGGATGATGGTAAAGTCGGCCGTTTTCCACCATTCAGTTTCTTCCTCAATAATGTTTGTATTCGCTTCCTCCTCCCATTGCAGCCAGTAAGGGTTTCGCTTACAGAAACGAATAGACTCATTAATAACAATCCGCTTTAACCAACCTCCAAAATGGGAAGGGTCTTTCAATTGCGGCAGCGCCCGAAATGCGATGATAAAGGCATCCTGAAGAATATCCTCCGCATCAGGCTGGTTACCGGCCATCCTTATACAGATATTGAACATGTTTTTACTGTATTGATTATACAGCCAGGCCTGTGCAGCAGTATCTCCATTGCAGGCTTTTCTCACGTTTGCCAGTTGTATGGTCAATATGGGTTCCAATACTTAGTTCTGTAAGAAGAGGTAGATTTCTCCTAAAGGTTGGAAAAAAAACAGCACTTTTTTAATGGGAAGAGAAGCCACAGATTTACCGATGGGTTCAGTAAATCTGTGGCATAAGTAAATATAACGGCTACGCCAGGTCCATATGGGGCTTATTCTGCAGGATGGCTTCTATTTTCTGCATGACCTCATCAGTAATTTTTGGCAATACTTCAAGCGCTTTGAGGTTTTCTTCCAGTTGCTGCTTTTTGGTGGCTCCCAGAATGGCAGTGGTTACATGGGGATTCTTAATGGTCCAGGCAATGGATAATGCTGCAAGGGAAACACCCATTTCTGCTGCCAGTACTGCCAACTGTTTTACTTTTGTTACTTTGGCTTCCTGTACCCATCGTTCTTTGAGCCAGTCAAACCCTTCAATGGCCAGCCTCGATCCTTCCGGTATGCCATTATTGTATTTGCCGGTTAAAAATCCTGCCGCCAGAGGGCTCCAGATGGTAGTACCCATACCCACGTTTTTGAAAACCGGTAAATAGTCCTGCTCCAGCTTGAATCGCTCAAACATATTGTACTGCGGCTGCTCTACCGTGGGGGCAATCAGGTGGTATTGGTTGGCTACCCGGTGGGCTTCCATGATTTCTGCGGCACTCCACTGGCTGGTACCCCAGTACAATACCTTCCCCTGCTGTATCAGGTTGTGCATGGTCCATACCACTTCTTCAATGGGAACGCCGGTATCAGGTCGGTGGCAGAAATAGATGTCGAGGTAATCCGTCTGCATTCTTTCCAGTGCCTCATGACAGGCTTCTACCAAATGTTTGCGGCTTAAGCCGGTCTGGTTGGGTTTGTTTTCTTTACCCCTCCACCCAAAAAAAGCCTTGGAGGAAAGGCAATAGGAAGTCCTGTCCCAATGCTTGGTCTTTAAAACGCGACCCATCATTTTTTCACTTTCCCCCAACGCATAAGCTTCAGCGTTATCAAAGAAGTTGATGCCATTGTCATAGGCGATTCCCATCAGTTCATCAGCACTACTGTCATTTATCTGTTTGTGAAAAGTTACCCAGCTTCCAAAACTTAACAGGCTTAATTGTAAGCCACTGTTGCCCATTCTTCTGTATTCCATAATTGATTTTTTAAAGAGGGAAGGTAAAATATAACCGGTACTTTTTTTTCGTATATAGGAAAATTTTTTCCTGCAATGGGTATCCATCCTACCTGTTGGCGTCGCAGGTTATTTTGGGGGGATGGGTTTCCGGGTAGTATCAGCTGTTCCGGTAATGCCCGATGCGGTGCTGTCCGGTATAAAAGTAAAACTACCCGTATTGTTGATATTGAAAAGGGTAATATTGGACAAGTCCTGCTTACAGGTCATTCCATTCAGGCCTATAAAGAGGGATTTTCTGAAATTTTTACTGATGGTGACTTTTTTATCCGTAAAAAATTTTTCTGTGGTCTGGTCCCAGTAAAGTTCTTCGCAAAACAGTGTATCCCCTTTGGTATTAAAAGCCACGACATTATCACGCAGGAATACTTTGTTCTGGTCTTCCAGGTACCTGCCATATTTGGCATTGAGCTGGCTTTCAATTTTCATACTGTCGTTATAGAAGTCTACGTGCAGCGATTGGGGGAATTCTGCTTTACGGGCACTGTCTCCCTGGTAACGCAGGAGCAATGGGGCAGTAAGTCTCGCCTTCATTTTTCCGTTCATGCTCAGGAAGCTTTCTATATTCCTTCCCTCTTCCACGCTGGCTTTTTTCCTGCCCAGGTCGCGTACTTCATTGATGTCGTTCTCACAGGCACACATAAAAAAGCAGCCTGTTATGATGGCTGCTCTTATAGTTCTTTTATGTAGGGAAAGTTTAATCATATTTACGCTTGACAAACCAAATATCGCTCAAACTGAAACCCAATGAAACCTGAAAATAATTTTCTGTGATATTGTTAACAGCTGAGCCGCGTTTGCCCAGTTGCAGACCCAGGTTTACAACAGTAAACTGGTTATCATAGGTGGTGTATTTTCGAATGGGCAAACCGGCTCCGAAGGATGCTCCATATATTTTGAGTCCCTTGCCATCAGCATTGATATAATCTGTACCGGTAAAAAAGCCGGCCCTGTAATTCACATTGCCCCAATAGTTGCCGGCACCCAGCGGGTCGGGACTGAATTGAAGACCTACTTTGAAAAGAGAACTGTTGCTTAACAAATCTGGCTGGCCGTAAAACCTGTATTTAGACCATTGTGTAGCGGTATATTCCACGCCGATAGACCACATTTCAAATGTGCCCCGGGTATTGGTAACTGTTTTGTGAAAAGTAGCACCTACGGCAAATGTTGATGGAACCGAGATGGTACCCTTGATGTTCTTCTGTTCCGACACGCTATCTATTTTCGCCTCACCGGAAGCGGTATAAATGATGGTATTGCGGTCAATATCCTGGGTAGCATTCATATTTTGCTGAAGTGTACCGGTAATACCCAGGCGTAGTAAATAGTTTTCAAGTGTTTTGGTTTCAACCGTATTCTTTTTATGCAGGGAGAACTCATACTGTAAACCTCCGCTAAGGAAAACGCCTCCAAAATTGGTTAGGGAAGAAGAATTTGACTGGTAAAAAAGGGTAGTATCGTTGATGAAGCTCTTCTTGGTGGATATTTCCCTTCTGCCAAAATTATACCCGGTGTTAAACCCGATACTAAAGGATTTCCATTTCTTTCCCAATCCCATGAAAAACTGGTTTAAGCCGCCGCTTCCGTCATAAAGTGTCTGCAAGCTATCCCCTGCTGTTCTCGAATAATTGGAAACAGAATAGTTAATGCGACTGAGTGGGCGTAGTCCAAATGCCATTCCCAAACCTTTTGTACGGCTAATGGGCAAACCCACGCTTAAATAGGAGGGGTAAAAATTGGCTGAGGCAAATTTGCCATCCGGATTGGCACTTCTTAGTGTTCTGGAGTCGATGGTTAATCCCAAATCCAGTGTGGCCATGTATAAAGAGCTATAGGTAGCCGGATTCGCAAAATTGATGGACTGGCCTACATTATTGTTAATACCATCTGCATAAGCGGCAGTTAAGCCGCCCATTGACCTGCTAATGATGTGATGGCTATTAAAGTATTCACCTAACCCATACCTGGAGAAAGGAGAGTTCTCCTGAGCCACGGAAACCTGCCAGAATAACAACGAAACAATAGCCAGGTAAAACCGGGATTTAATTAAACGCACTAATTGCATACAAGCCTTTAAAGATTAGGTTAGGGTCGGCAAATATCTTGTTTTTTAGGTGCGGGACAAAAAAACCCATATCACCCCCGGTTAACAGCACGTTAAAGTTGCTGTATTTCAATGAGTAAGCATCAATTATTCCGTCAATTTCCTTAGCCATTCCGAGGATTACACCGCTCAATAAGTTGGTTTTGGTGTCATAACCCACCAGTGGGAAGTCGGATTCCGGCTTAATCAGGGGTAATAAAGCCGTTTGTTCATGCATGGCCCGGAAACGCATTTGCATGCCCGGAGAGATGCTTCCACCCAGGAATTCATGGTTACGGTTGATAAAATTATAAGTAATACAGGTTCCCAATCCGATAGCCAGGTTGTGTTGCTTTGGAAAAAGATCCACAGCCGCCGCTACCAATGCCAACCTGTCTGCACCAATAGTTTCGGGCTTACCAACGGGTGTGGTCAGGGGTAATTTACTGGTATGCCCCAGTTTATGGAATTGTGTATGCCTGGCCAATAATTCATCCAGCTCCGGTGGATGGTTGATGACTGAGGACAAAATAGATTTATCGGGCCTGAACCGTTCAAGTACCTGCTGCAGCGTATCGGTGTCCGTATTTTCCAGAACGGCTTCTTCCTGAAAATTACGGTCACGAAAAACGGCATACTTTAAACGGGTATTACCAAAATCAAAACATATCGTTGTTTGCATGGGATTGGTTAAAAGTCAAAGTTAAAACCTTCCAGCTCTTTAAAATGTCCGTTTAGCTGGATCTTTTCTTTTAATCCTTCCATTCCTTTTACCATGGGAAGTGCTTTGGTCAGGTGCATTTTCAGGTATTCCAGCCGCTGGTTTTCATGAAAAAGCCCCAGTATTTCATATTCCTCTTCAATGGAAAAGCCCGCATGGTGAGCCAGGTCGTAGCTATTGAGTTCCTCGTCTTTTTTGGAAAACTTTTTGGTAACGTTTAATAAGCGATGCAGGGCACGAATTCCCGCCAGCACTTCTATTCTGAGTTTGGCAGGTGATTGGTAACTGGTATGGGGGTAGTTCACAATAGCGCCACTGTACAATTTATCGGGAATGGACTTAATCAGTTCCAGAATCCGGAAAACCTGTAATCCCTTTGTTCTAATGTCCATTTTGCCATTAGGGTATTCTTTGGCAATTTCAATAACCTGTACCAGTGTCCCCATCTCTGTAACAGCATTTTTCAAAACCGTGGGGATACCAAAAGGTTTGGCTGTTTCAAAACAATCGTGTATCAATTGTTTATACCGGGGTTCAAAAATATGCAGGTTCAATTGTTCACCGGGAAAAACAACAAGACCGAGGGGGAAGATGGGAATAAAATTCGTCATAGTAATTATACCTGATACCTTTTCAGGGTACAAATATATTGATGGCAAGATGCAAAAGTTTTCGGTTCTTTGAACACGTAAGCAGAACTAAAATGAAGATTTCAGGATTTACCATTATTCGCAATGCTGTTATAAATGATTACCCCATAGTGGAGGCAATCAGGTCCATCTTACCGGTGGTAGATGAAATGGTAGTGCTGGTGGGCGATTCATCGGATACAACGATTCAACTGATTGAATCAATAGGTGACCCGAAAATCCGTATTCACCACTCTACCTGGGACATGTCTTTGCGTTCCGGAGGTGTGGTATTGGCCGTAGAAACAAATAAAGCTTTTCAACTGGTAGACCCTGAGAGTGACTGGGCTTTTTATATCCAGGGTGATGAAGTGGTGCATGAAAAATACCACGATGCCATCCGGCAAGCCTGCAAGGAGTATAAGGATAACAGGGAGGTTCAGGGGTTACTGTTTAAATACCTGCATTTCTATGGCACTTACGATTACATTGGTGACAGCAGGAAGTGGTATGATCATGAAGTGAGGATTATCCGGAACGATCAACAAATTGCTGCATACAAAGATGCCCAGGGTTTCAGAATCGGCCGGACCAAGCTCAATGTGAAAGCCATCGATGCCTATGTGTACCACTATGGCTGGGTAAAAAGTCCGGAACAGATGATGCGCAAGCAAAAGCATGTTAGTCAATACTGGCTCAAAGACGGAGACCTGGAAAGCATGCGGGCCAATCCGGATTTCTGGAATTTTAATGATTTTGACTCCCTGCAAAAATTCAACGATGCTCATCCGGCGGTAATGCAGGAAAGGATAGCGAGGCAGAATTGGCGGGTGGAGCTGGACATTTCTCAAAAGAAATTCTCTTTCAAAGAAAAGCTCTTGTATCGTTTTGAAAAAGTAACCGGTATCCGGCCCTTTGATTTCAGGAATTACCGGCTGTTGCGGTAGACCAGTAATCATCTTCCCACAATAACACCAATACCCAGGCATGCAACCAGGCACCATACTGGTAATTTAGGGTGGTTTCAACCAAACAGGAGAGGGCAATACACAGGGACCAGCAGGCTAAAACATACTTTTTATTTTTCCATCCATACAATGCGGGAAACAGTAACCATAGGGCAAATAAAACCATTCCCAACCAGCCGGCGCCCATCCACCAGAAAAGATATTGGTTAAAAGGCCAGCCGAAGGTCAAAATTTCATCCGGATGGCTTTTGGCAAACTCCCGGGTTAATGATTCCGGAATGGCAGCCCACCCCGTATTGGCCCCATCACCCTGCCTGACTGCCTCCCATGCTGTTTGGTTCAGGGTTCTCCTTGTTCCGTCAGAATAACTTGCATCATATTTTTCGGGACTGTATTGCTGCCAGTCATAAACGGTATAGGCGATTTTTTGCTGAACGGTAGGCAGTGCATAATACGCTGCCGACAAGAGCAAAACAAATAAGGTCCCCCCTATCACCAATTTCTTTCGGGAAAGCATAGTTGCCCAATGCATCAGCAGATGGAAAACAGTTATCAGCAGTGCCATCACCCATGCTGTTCTTACAGACAGAAAAAGTATACAGGCTAAAAGGAGACCGGCAATCCATTTCCGGTAGGGTGGTTTTGTAAATGGGAAACGGAGTGAAAACAAGTAAGCAGCACTGACGAAAATGCCAAAACGAACATGATCCGCGTCCATAAATGTGGGGAGCGATTGTCCCATCCCATACCCTTTGTTGGCAATTGTATAATGCAGGAGGTACCAGCCTATGGGGTAAGCAAGACCCACTGCTGAAGCCCAGAGCCATAAAGCTTTTCCCGTTCTGGCGGTCTCCTTCGCTGGTAAACTCCTAAAGGCCAATGCAACAACGGGATAAGTACAGAGGGTAAGCAGGTAGTCATAGTTGCTGATAGCAGCAGGTTGTTGCCAACCTCCCAGCCAAAAAAGAAAGAGTGGACAAATACTCCATAAAAGCAATACATCTTTTTTGAAAACAGGCATCCATTGCTGATAGCGGAAACCGGCAAAGACTAACCATCCACCCATCGACAGGGATAACAATGCCCGGCTCCAGAATAAGCCGCATAACATTACAATGGCTAAAATGAAAGCAATTTTTTTATGTGACATTGCGGTGCTTCTCCCGATTTTTTAATTCAGTGAATGTACATGGCTGGGATTAGCTTCCCCGAATGTATTAAAACGATTTCCGTTTATTATCAAATACTTGCCCGTCTTCACTTAAATTTACGCTTATCAATCAGGCATATGTGGCAGCAACTGGCAACAGATATCACCCAAAATAATTTCAAATCTCTGGCAAGGGCCATATCATTGGTGGAAAATGAAATAAACGGGTATGAAACTTTTTTGAAAGGACTGATCAATGCCAATGTACCGGTAACCGGTATAACCGGACCACCGGGTGCAGGAAAAAGTACCCTCACTGACGCATTAATTGGCGAATGGGCATCCAGCGGGAAAAAAATAGGGGTATTGTGCATTGACCCTTCTTCTCCTTTTCACCTTGGGGCACTATTGGGTGATCGAATCAGGATGAGTTCCTGGTACAACCATCCGGGAGTATTCATCAGGTCATTGGCTACCCGGGGGGCATTGGGAGGATTGCATCCACATATTATTGAGATTATGGCCGTGATGCAGGCTTCGGGATTTGATCATATACTTATAGAGACCGTAGGTGTGGGGCAAAGTGAAATTGAGATAGCCGGCTTAGCAGATACCACCGTTGTGGTACTGGTACCCGAATCGGGTGATGAAGTACAAACCATGAAGGCAGGCCTTATGGAGATTGCTGATATTTTTGTTGTCAATAAAAGTGACCGCCCCGGAGCAGATGTATTTGGCAAAAACTTACGTTCCATGCTCATTCCCACCCTACCTAAAGGAGGATGGGAAATACCCGTTTTGAATGTTGTTGCCACAGATAAAAAAGGGATTCCCGAATTGGCAGCAGCCATTGATTTGCACCATTCCCTGTTGGTTTCGTCTGAAAGAAAATTCCAGTTATTAACAGAGAGGGCTTTTAGGCTGATACAACAGGCACGTGTAAAAGATATTGATAAAATAAAATTACTGGCAGACATAAAAGTAGCTGCTGACCGGCCGGGATTCAACCTGTTTTCCTTTGTCGCTCAGCACACGCAATAATCCCTGAACCTTGCCTAACGAAACATATAACCCCGCTATTACTGTTGTGTTAGCCACTTATAATGGAGAGCGCTTCCTTGCCGAACAGTTGGATAGTATTCTGGCCCAGACAGTGCCCCCATCCGAATTGGTTATTGTAGATGATGGCTCTACTGACAATACCCTAACCATTTTAAAAGAGTACTGTGTCAGGCATAGCCATATTCGGATATACCAAAACAAAGAAAACCTGGGCTATATCAAAACCTTTGAAAAAGGTATGGGCCTGGCCAAAGGGGATTTGATTGCGTTAAGTGACCAGGATGATAGCTGGCGGCAGGATAAACTGGAAATACTGATCAATTCTATGGGGGAAAATGAAATTGTGTACAGTGATTCAGCGCTGACGGATGCCGATGGAAAATTACTGGGTAAGAATATGTCGGACATTAAAAACATGCTTTCTTACAATGATTGCCTGATGTATACCATTGGTGCCTGGGCGCCGGGGCATGCGATGTTGTTTCGCAAATCACTGGTGGCTCGTTGTATGCCCTTTCCCTCACTGGTTACCCATGATTTCTGGCTGGGCTACGTGGCCAGTTGCCGGGGAACGGTGGTTTATGTGCCGGAAACCCTGGTATATTACCGGCAGCACGGCAGGAATGCCATTGGCGCCAATACCCACGCTGCGCAGAAAAAAAGGCCCGGCATTAAAGAACAAAGGAACACCAGTCGCGCAAGGATGCAATTGTTATATAATAACTGTCCGGCAGAAAATAGTGAACAAAAGCGGGTATTGGGCACATTAGTAGAAAGCTACCGTTCTTTTAGCCTGCGAAACAATTGGCTGCGGATGAAAACATTTTTTACTTACCGGCACAAAATGCTCGCGTATAAAAAAAAGTCAGCATTCATGAAACTGCTTTTTTGTGTAAAGATGTTTTTTAAAATTGATTAAAGCGTCCCGGTGTTAAGTGCCTGCACCCAATTTCCGCAATCCAACCCAAAACCTCTTTACCCTGTTTTTTAATTTCACAAGGAAGGGGATGGGCTGCAAATGCAACGGACCATCAAAAGGCTCTCCTCTTCTCAGGTAATATTTAGAAAAGGTTCCCGATGTCATCCCCCATTTGGCAATAAAAGTGAAATAGCCATCATTTTTCCGAATACGTTTTACGGAAAGGGATCCGAAATGGTAAGCCCGGCTTTTGGCAAGGCCTTTGAAAAGCCTGACTCCGAGTTTCCAAAGTTTTAGGGAGAAGTCGGGGTCTGAATACATGCCGGGGCTGAACTCTATGCTGTAGCCACCCACCAGGTCCCATACGTCTTTGTGCACAATATTGGGTGGCCAGGTGGCTCCCTGCCAGTTACTCATGGGTAAATTCCTGAAGTCTGACAACAAAGCCGTTTCATCAAAATCAGTAAGGTTACCGCCATAATTTTTTTCAATGGAACAACTGCTCTGGGCTTTGTTTTCAATAGCGGTTGCCGAAAAGAAAAAGTAATTATGCGTAAGCTTTTCAATTTCCTCCGCAAATGGGATGTCCCAGTCCGGACAAACATACATATCATCATTCAGGTAAACCAGGTAATCAGTACCTGCCAGCGAGCGGCAGCTATTCAGTGCATAGCAAACGCCCACATTTTCCCGGCTGTAGGAATAACTGATATAGGGTTGGGCTTTTATCCATTCCAGTGTGCCATCTGTTCCTTCATTGATGTGTACAATGATTTCGTGCGCGAAGGCAGAATTTTTCTGAATACTGCTGATACAGAGCTGCAGGTAGGGCAGGTTGTTCCAACTGGGTATCATAATGGAAAACTTGGCCAAAGGAGGAGCGGGGGACTTTTGTTTTTCTATATTTACAATCATGAGTCCAGTCGCTTAAAGGCGGGAAGCCTTTGGATGAAAACCTGTTATCAGGCGGCTAAAAATAAAAATTGTTGATGACATTACCTATTTCAGTTGTTCTCTGTAGCTATAATGGCAGCCGGTTTATCAGGGACCAGGTAATGAGTATATTACAGCAAACCTATCCCATTACCGAATTGGTGATTGTTGATGACGCATCTGCCGATGATACCGTAGCGGTATTGGAAGCTGCTTTCGGGACGGATTCCAGGGTAAAAATCATTCGTAATACTGTAAACAGGGGGTTCACGCCCAATTTTGCGCATGCCCTGGGAATGGCTAAGTCTGACCTGATTGCCATTGCTGACCAGGATGATATCTGGCACCTGGAAAAAATTGAAAAAATGCTGGCCGTGATGGAACCCGATGCCTCTTTGATTTATTGTGACTCAGTCCGGTTCAGGTCAAGCATTCCTGATTTCCCCATTGCCAATAAAAAAAACAGGAAGATTGCAGGAAGTGACCCTAAAAGGATTGCCCTGTATAACACCATCAGTGGGCATGCCACCATTATTCGCAGGTCTCTGCTAAGCGAAGCACTGCCTTTCCCTGATGGGGTATTTTACGACTGGTGGCTGGCCATGGTGGCTATGTGTACGGGCAAAGTGCAGTATGTACCGGAAATATTGGTGTACCAGCGGGAACATGATGCCAATGTAACAATAACAAAGAATGTAAGTGAAAGACAACTACGCAATCGTTTCAGGATTATGCTTGACCAGCATTTGGCGAATTTTAAAAATATTCGTTCTATGAAAAAAGAAGACCGTGATTTTTTTGCCCGGCTGTATACCCTATGGCATACTTCCTTATCTCAGAAATGGAATTGGAATCTATTTTTGTTTTCTTTAAAAAACAGGCACCTATTGTATTGCAATAAAGTAAGGAAGCTACCCCTTGTGTCGCAGGGTAAACACAGCTTTCTATTTTCATTCAGGAGGTGATTACACAAATTAATTATTCTGGCTATTCAAATAAATATATGTTTCGTAGATTCAAACCATTAATCAGGGCTTTTGGCATTAAAGACGGGGTATTTTTTTATTGTCACCTGTTATTTAAAAAGTTTGGAAAATTCCCTTCCTCCCGATACGGGCAGGTATTCCATTTGCGAAAAAATTTTTCCGATAAGTACACGTTTACACAGGTCTTTCTCGATCAGCAATATGCTATTCCGGTTTCCTTTGCGCCCAGGACCATTATAGATGGCGGTGCCAATATCGGCCTTTCTACTGCTTATCTCGCGCACCGGTTTCCCCAGGCAACCGTTGTGGCAATTGAACCCAGTTTGGGTAATTTTCAAATGTTAGAAAAGAATACACGGTCTTTTACAAAAATAAAAGGGCATCATAAAGGCATTTGGTGCAGGGATGCTATACTGACCATAATAAACAAGGCAGACCATGACAATGCTTTCATGGTTGAAGAAGTGGCGGAGGCAGGGCCGGATGCTTTTCCTGCCATATCTATTGCGACCATCATGAAGGAGCAGGGATGGGAGCAAATTGATATATTGAAGCTGGATATTGAAGGGTCGGAAAAAGAAGTCTTTAGTTCGGGCTATGCAGAATGGTTGCCTAAAACCAGGTTAATCATCATTGAACTGCATGACCATATGCGTAAAGGCGCTTCAAGCGCTGTGTTCAAGGCTGTTGGGGAATACCGGTTCTCATTCAGTATGCAGCATGAAAACCTGATTTTTCTGAATGAAGACTTCAGGTAGCCTTATTTTCTTCGGCAGTTATTTCTTTTTCGTTTTTCCACCAGCGCCAGCCGATATAACCCATGATGGCAAAAGGGGCTGCTGCCAGGTACAGAATGGCTGAGTTCAATGCTGAAGCAGGGCCGTCTCCCAATTGAGAAGCTGTTTTGGTGCAGATAGAACACTGCGCCAATACGCGAATGGTTCCCGCCATAAAAATACCCACCGATAACAATAATAATCTCTTCCGCATAAATCCTTATTTCAGGGCAAAGGTAAATAAATATAGGCTGTGGACATATTCTTGTTCATTGCCCGGCCGAAGTCATTGTGTGCAGCTTATACAATTACGGCCTTCACAGAATGTTAACAGATATACGTAACTTACTCTGAAAACATTGACCATGGAACCTAGGAGAAAATTCCTGCAACAAATGGGTTTATTGGCTGGGGCCTTTTCTGCCAACAGCTTATTTAACCAATTACATGCGGCTTCCTGGGAGCAGGCTTCCCTGGGTTTAAGGGGTTTGTCGCCCGAAGCGGTAGCTGCAGATGAGGACTACTGGAGTGTGATTCAACAGTCCTATACAGTCAATTCCAATCTTGTGAACCTTAATAATGGTGGTGTAAGCCCTTCACCCCGTGTAGTACAGGAGGCCGTTGAACAATACAATAAGCTCAGTAATGAGGGGCCCTCCTATTATATGTGGCGGATACTCGATATGGGCAGGGAGCCGCTGCGGCAGAAACTGGCGCTGCTGGCGGGTTGTTCATCCGAAGAAATAGCGGTAAACCGTAATGCGACTGAAGCACTGAACACCGTTATTTTTGGCCTTGACCTGCAAAGGGGGGATGAGGTAATTGGCACCATGCAGGACTATCCCAATATGATCAATGCCTGGAAACAACGCGCAGAGAGAGAAGGTATTGTATACAAACAATTGAGTTTCCGGTTTCCCATTGAAAATGATGAAGAAATTGTTGCTGCTTATGAAAATGCCATCACTTCCCAAACCAAGCTGATACATGTTACGCATATCATCAACTGGATTGGCCAGATTATGCCGGTGAAGAAGCTATCAGCCATGGCGAAGAAACATGGTATTGAAGTGATCGTGGATGGCGCACATAGTTTTGGCTTGCTGGATTATGCTATTCCGGATCTGGGATGTGATTATTTTGGTACCAGTCTTCATAAGTTTCTCAGCGCCCCCATCGGCAGCGGAATGCTTTGGATTAAAAAGGAAAAAATCAGTAAGGTATGGCCGCTTGTTTGTAATGATCATCCCCGGAGCGATGATATACGAAAGTTTGAAACCCTTGGTACGAGAAGCTTTCCCATTGAGCAGGGGATTGGGGAGGCTGTCAATTTTCAAAATGGCATCGGTGGTAAACGTAAGGAAGCAAGGATCCGGTACCTGAAAAACTACTGGGCCGAAAAAGCCAGGGATATTCCCAATGTATCCATTCATACCTCTTTTAAACCGGCGTATTCCTGTGCCATTTGTGGTGTATCCGTAAAGGGTATGACCCCTGCTGAACTGGATGGAGCCCTGTTTACAAAATACAAGATTCATACAGTGGGCATCGTTTGGGAAAACATTTCCTGCGTCAGGGTTACACCGCATGTATATACGCGGTTGCAGGACCTGGACAAGCTGGTGAGGGCGCTGGAGGAGATTGCGGGCGGAAAACGTTCCTGAAGAAGTAGGCTATAATAAATGAGCCGCAGTAGACAAAAGTCCGCTGCGGCTTATTCTTTCTCCGGCTACTGTAGAACCCATAACCGAAGTGTTAAAAACCTATGCTGGTTTTACAACGGGTTTTTTAGATTTGGTCGATTTGGCTGGTCTGCTTTTGCCAAATGAGCCCTGGAATCTTTTTCCTTTGGCGGTTTTTTTATCACCTCTTCCCATGGTATTTTTTTTGAATGAGCGGTAAAGGTACGCTAAAAATAGAAAACCCCGCCAAAGGCGGGGTTCTATTCTATTTAACAGGTAATTAGAGCTTAGCGCTTAATTCCTTGCCAGCTTTGAATTTGGCAACTTTTTTTGCTTTGATCTTGATAGCAGCACCCGTTTGTGGGTTACGGCCAGTACGAGCAGCACGCTTTGATACAGAAAAAGTTCCAAAACCTACCAGGGTAACCTTGTCACCTTTTTTCAGGGTCTTGGTTACGGCACCGATAAAAGAATCGAGGGCTGCGTTAGCCTGTGTCTTGGTCACTCCTGCATCTCCTGCGATTTGCGCGATTAATTCAGCTTTGTTCATAGATGTGTTTTTAAGAATTTTAATTAGAGCAACAAATTTATCCGCTTTTCTGTACTTGCAAAATATTTTTTATTTTTTTAATCTTGAGATTTTCCGGTAAAACCCCTATGTATAAAGGATTTCAGCGAAAATTGGCAACCACCTGGTTGTAACTATTTATAGTTGTCATCGGCTGAAACTCAATGCAGGCAAGTCTTTCAGCGGTTGCTTTCTGAAATGCAATGGCTGTGCGACTTTCAGGGTAATATAAGGAAGATTTGTGATTACCAAGTTGAAATTGGTAAACTATCCACACTCAATTCACAAGTTGCAGTAAAGAGCGGAAGGAGGTGTAGTTGTCACCCCAGGTTTCTGCTACATCCTTACGTAGTGCCGTCGCATATTCAGCCATATAAGTATCATACTGCTCCCTGCTAGGGGCCATGAACTGCACAGTATAGGTGGGACCTTCCGTTTCATCAGTATCCAGTAGTCTCGCAAAATGAAAGGAACTAAAACAACCCTTTGCCATTATCTCGGGCAAATGTTTTTCACGCATCCAGTTAACCCAGTCCTCATGAATGGACCAGCTTATCATTGTTGTAACATTGTATAGGTACATAGCAGAAATAAATTTGTGTCATGTCAGCATAAATCGCCTGTCAGGCCTGTTTATCTGTCAATTCTGCAAAAATAGGACAATGGTCACTATGTTTTATTTCCGGAAAAATACCGGCATTGGTTAACCGTGGCAACAGGGAGCGGGTAACGCAGGTATAATCTATGCGCCAACCCTTGTTTTGCAAACGAACGGATGGAAAGCGCTGGCTCCACCAGGTATAGGCCCCGGTTGCATCAGGATGCAATTCCCGGAAACAGTCTATCCATTGTTTTTCTAAAAAGGTATCCATCCAGGCCCTTTCTTCCGGCAGGAATCCGGATGATTTCTTATTGCCTTTCGGGTCATGAATATCTACTTCTCTGTGGGCTATATTATAATCCCCCACGAGCACCAGGTTGGGCCTTGTTTTGGTTAATCGCCGCAGGTAGTCATGGAATTCATCCAGCCACCGGTATTTGTAGGTCTGTCTTTCCTCTCCACTGGTTCCGGAAGGGAAATAAGCATTGATCAGTGTAATATCGCCAAAGTCAGCACGGATGACCCTTCCTTCAAAATCGCTATGGTCAATTTTATTGCCATACACAACCTTATCGGGTGTTATTTTCGTAATAATAGCCACCCCGCTGTATCCTTTTTTCTGGGCAGAAAACCAATAGCACTGATAACCCAATGTTTCCCATTCACTGGTATCAACATCTTCTTTGTTAGCCTTGGTCTCCTGCAAACAAATGATATCTGCCGGATGGGTACTTAGCCAGTCTGTAAATCCTTTTTTGATGGCTGCCCGAATGCCATTCACATTGTATGAAATGATTCGCATGATTTATTTTTTCATTATTCAAAAAAGCTGTTGAACCCAATCAGGAATAAGGGATTCAATTGTTCAGGCGTTAAAGATGTATCAAAAATCACAAACTTTTCGGGGCTGAATTTTCCCTGCGCAATGCAGATTAATTTGTCGCCAAGGTAGATTTCTTTCAGGGTATTCACCATGCCCGTGCATTTGATGGTAAAGGGTTGTTTGAAAAAAAATCCGTTGATGGTATAATCATACACTACAGGTGTGGCTTTCATAGCATGGTTCAGGTGGAACTGGCTGGTGCTGTCATATCCGTTGGTGATGGTTCCCGGAAACAGTAGTTGGTCCTGTGACAGGATATTTTTAGTGATAGCAAAAACGGCAACCGTATCTTTTTCACTAAACAGGTAATGTATGGGTGCCTTAACAAAATTCGTAAACAATAACGTTCGGGAACCGGGAGGCGATTCAGGATCGATCTGACACAACAGTTTGAGTGTATAATTTCTGTTGCGAATCACATCTCTTCCCTCCTGTTTAAGCAATACAAATTCAGAAGCAGCATAATGAGGGATATTGCGAATGGCTTCTTCAATGAGGATACCCGGTTTGTCGGGGTTCTTTCCCTTCAGGCGTATGGCTTCATATTGACCCGGTCCGGACCGGATCATTTCTGTATTTCCTGCATAAGTATAGTTACTGATTCCTTTTTCATTGTTTACATAAGTCCTTGTTTTCTGTCCGGTTTTGGGTAGTATGAAATTATCACCTATAAAACCGGGTGCTGCTTTTATTTCAGCCTGGGCAATATTCTCTTTCGGATTTAATAAAATAGTAAAGGCTTTTTTCAGCATTTCTGCAAAACCGGTAGACGTTAAGGTTACCAGGTTGGAGACAATTCCTATACCGGGAGAATTTCCTTCACTGATAAATAAATCAAGGGTATTACTGTACAGGATACTATCCCTGGTATATAATATTACATAAAATTGAAAAACACTTTTGGTACGTTTTATCAATAAACTATCTTCAATACCCTCATAGTTTTTAGAAAAATATTCATAAGGCGTTACTTCTGAAATATCCAGGTGCATATGTGTATGTGCGGAATCATTTAAATAGGGCTTCGGTGCTGATTCTGCAAAGTTTTCCTTAGTAACGGGCAGGCGAATGGGCAGGTTGGTAGTATCTTCCCAAATGGCTTCCTGGTATTTTTGCAATAATGTGTGCAGGTGGGAGGCAAATTTATTTTTGATATCCGCTGATGACCAATACCCCATGGTGGGCCCGCTGGTAGACCAGCAGCGAATGTTGTCAAGGATTAGTTTTTGTTGTGCGTTACCAACATACACCCACAGCAACAGGAGCAGCAAAAAAAATATTTTTGGTTTCGACATAACTGATAAGGGTGAAGTTCCGGATTATGCAGCAGATTTAATAGTAATTTCAGGTAAATTAAGCATAAGTAGAAAACATGAAAAAAGATTCCAGAATAATTCCTGCCAAAGAATCAGTTTATCTCGATGGTCCCAAACCCAGGGTCAATGAATTTTTGTTTGCCTGGGATGTTTTTCTACAGTTCATCAAAGGTTTCAGGACCCTTCATTTTATGGGACCCTGTATTACGGTATTTGGATCGGCAAGGTTCAAGCCGGGAGATACTTATTATGAAGCTGCCCGCACTTTTGGAAAGTTAATTGCTGAGCTGGGTTTTGTAACCATGACGGGGGGCGGGCCCGGTGTTATGGAAGCCGCCAATCGGGGTGCCTATGAAAATGGAGGCATATCAGTGGGTTGCAATATTAAGTTGCCCTTTGAACAGGAACCCAATCCCTACATGCACAAATCGATGACTTTTGATTACTTTTTTGTCAGAAAAGTATTGTTGGTTAAATATTCCTATGCATTTATCATCCTGCCGGGAGGATTTGGTACCATGGATGAATTGTTCGAGACCCTTACACTGGCGCAAACCAAGACCATTAATAATTTTCCGGTAGTATTATATGGGAAAGAATTTTTTCAGCCACTGATGCAGATGATAGATGATATGGTTGCCCATGGAACCGTTTCACCCATTGACAAAAACCTGTTGCTGCTTACCGATGATATGGAAGAAGCTATGCAATACATACGCTCCTATATTGCCACCCATTTCAAAGTGGAACCCCGGAAAAAATTGTGGTGGTTATTCGAAAGCCGGTAAAAACCCCAAACCCCAAACCCCAAACCCTCACTCCCTCACGACCCGCTTTCCCGCCGGAAACGTATACCCGATACTCAGTATCATTTCATAGGTGCCAAATGCCTGGCTGGCGCGACCCTCATACACTTTGAGGTTGGAATAGCGTGCGTAGTCAATCTTATTGGTGTATTCGAGAAATACATGTTTGAAAAAAGTAGCTCTGATGCCGGCTTCAACGCCCATGTTCCATCCACCGAACTGGAAGCCATCGTCATTGGCTTTTCCGAAAAGTGCATTTTCTACATGGGGAATCAGTGGGCCAATACCTGCTTTGCCCAGTGCATCAATGGCCAGCTTGCCATTTTTGCTTTCATGCCAATGCCACCTTTTTACCAGGTTGAATAAAAGAAAGTTGGCGCCATTGTTCAGGTAATAATAAAACCCGTTAGTGTCAGAAAAATAAATGGACGTGTCTACCTGCCGGTTATTCAAAGTACCGGTAAGCCTAACTATCTGTTTGTTGCGAATGATGTGTTTGGTATGGTCGAAATTAATTTCGAAAGCGAGTCCCCTTTTTTTATTGAAAAAATACCCTAATCGATAATTATACTGGGGAATGCTGATGGGAATACTAAAAAGTCCCTCATCCCAACCTGGGCGGTCATGTGATTGTACGTTTCGTAATGTATAATTATTGTTCAGGGATGGCTGGTTAACCTTAACATTTGAATGGGTATACCATTCCTTATTATATCCCCAGGAAAAATAAAACTCTCCTTTTCTTTCTTGGGAGGTAGTCTGTGCTTCTGATAGCACAGGCAGCATAAGTAAAACCAGGGTCAGTAACCGCCACATATTCATGAGTATTCAATTTTTATTCCAAAACAGGACTCAGCCACTTCTCAGCCACTTCTAAAGGCATATTTTTTTGTTTTGCATACGCTTCCAACTGGTCGCGCTGTATTTTTCCCACACCAAAGTACTGGCTTTTGGGGTTGGAGAAATACCAACCACAAACAGAGGAAGCGGGATACATGGCAAGGCTTTCCGTTAGTTGAATGCCTATAGCTTCTGTCGCATTCAGGAGGTCGAACAATTTATATTTTTCGGTGTGGTCGGGACAGGCAGGGTAACCGGGTGCAGGACGTATACCATTGTATTGTTCCTTAATCAGTTCCTCATTGCTCAGTTGTTCGTCTTTGTCATACCCCCAGAATTCTTTTCTGGTTTGCAGGTGCAGGGCTTCCGCAAAGGCTTCCGCGAACCTGTCGGCAAGGGCCTGTAACATTATTTTATTATAATCATCCAGGTTCTCTTCAAATTTTTTGAGGTGCTCCTCAATGCCATGCAGGGTTACGGCAAAGGAACCGATATAATCTTTTTTGCCACTGTTTTTGGGTGCAATGAAATCTGCGAGTGACAGGTTCGGCTGGTTGGGTGCTTTTTTCACCTGCTGTCTTAAACAGGAAAGTACAACCTGCTCTTTTTCTCCCTGAACGGTAATCGTATCATCCTCACTGGCGGCTTCCCAAAAGCCAATAATGCCTTTGGCGGTAAGCCATTTTTCTGCAATGATTTTATCTAACAAAGCATTTGCATCAGCATACAACCGGGAAGCTTCTTTTCCCACGATTTCATCAGAAAGGATTTCGGGAAAATTACCATGCATTTCCCAGGTGATGAAGAAAGGCTTCCAGTCAATAAATGGTCTCAACAGGGCAAGGTCATAATCAGCAAAAACCTTAGTGCCTGTAAATTGGGGGGTTACGGCAGAAAAATTATTCCAGTCAATATTGGTTTTGTTTTTAACCGCTTCGGGATAGGTGAGGTAACTCTTCACAGATTTTCTGTTATCGAAGCCTTCTTTCAATTTATGGTATTCCTCCACTACCCCCTGCAAAAATTCGGGTTTCTGTTCTTTATTCAACAAAGTGCCTGCAACGGTAACACTTCTGGAAGCGTCGAGTACATGCACTACCCCATTGTTGTATTCCGGTGAAATTTTTACAGCTGTGTGTATGCGTGAAGTGGTGGCGCCACCAATTAAAAGGGGCTGTGTCATTCCCCGGCGTTTCATTTCTTTGGCAATATGCACCATTTCGTCGAGGGATGGAGTAATCAGGCCACTAAGGCCGATGATGTCTGCATTTTCTTTCTGAGCCGTATCCAATATTTTATCTGCGGGAACCATTACACCCATGTCTACAATGTCGTAGCCGTTACAGCCCAGCACTACCCCTACAATATTTTTGCCAATGTCATGCACATCTCCTTTTACCGTGGCCAGTAAAATTTTAGCTGCCCCTGCGGCTTCACTGTTGGTGGTACCTGCGGCAATATGTGCCTGTTTGCGTTGTTCTTTTTCCGCTTCAATGAAAGGGGTGAGGATGGCTACGCTTTTTTTCATTACGCGGGCACTTTTCACTACCTGCGGCAGAAACATCTTACCGGCACCGAACAGGTCACCTACTATTCCCATTCCATCCATCAATGGTCCTTCAATCACTTCCAGTGGTGTGGGGTATTTTTGTCTGGCTTCTTCTGTATCCTGGTCAATAAAATCAGTGATACCATTTACCAGCGAATGGGAGAGTCTTTTTTCTACAGTATCATTTCTCCAAACAAGGTCTTTCACTTCTACCTTCCCCTTGGCTTTTACGGATTCTGCATGGATGATCAGCTTTTCCGTGGCACCGTTGTCATCATTATTCCGGTTAAGGATTACGTCCTCACAGAGTTCCCGAAGTGTGGGCGAAATTTCGTCATATACCACCAGTTGTCCTGCATTAACGATACCCATATCCATTCCGGCCCTGATGGCGTGGAAAAGGAATACGGAATGAATGGCTTCCCGCACGTGGTCATTTCCCCTGAAGGAAAAAGAAACGTTGGAAACCCCGCCGCTTACTTTGGTAAGTGGCATGAGTTGTTTGATCTCTTTGGTGGCTTCAATGAAATCTACTGCATAATTATTGTGTTCTTCAATACCGGTAGCAATGGCAAAAATATTGGGATCAAAGATGATATCCTGGGGCGCAAACCCTACTTTTTCAGTCAGTATTTTATAGGCGCGGTGACAGATAGTTACTTTCCGTTCTTTGGTATCGGCTTGCCCTGCTTCATCAAATGCCATAACAATTACGGCAGCACCATATGCCCTGCAGGTTTGTGCCTGTTCGATAAATTTTTCTTCCCCTTCTTTCAGGGAGATGGAATTTACAATGCAACGGCCCTGTACACACTTCAACCCGGCCTCAATAATTTCAAATTTTGAACTGTCAATCATGATGGGGATACGGGCGATATCTGGCTCACTCTGTATGAGGTTCATGAAAGTAGTCATGGCAGCAACCCCATCCAGCATGGCATCATCCATGTTTACATCCAGAATCTGTGCTCCGTTTTCAACCTGTTGCCGGGCAACAGACAATGCTTCTTCGTATTGGTTATCCCGGATGAGCCTGGCAAATTTTTTGGAGCCGGTTACGTTGGTTCTTTCTCCAACATTCACAAAGTTTGTTTCCGGGCGCACCACCAGTGGTTCGAGGCCGGATAGTCGTAAAAAAGGTTTCAGGGTATTAGGAGCTTCCATATTGGCAGGAATTCTTTGAGTCTAAATGAAATTAATCTAGAGAACTGTTTCTACAACAGGCAGTACCCTGGGTTTTATTTTTCTTACGTTATCGGCTATGTGCTGGATATGGTCGGGAGTGGTACCGCAACACCCGCCTACAATATTTACAAAACCCTGCTGGGCCCATTCTTCAATAAAATGCGCTGTTTCATGGGGTTGCTCGTCATATTCACCCATGGCATTGGGTAAGCCTGCATTGGGATAAGCTGAGGTAAAACAGGAAGCAATTTGCGAAAGTTCTTCAATATGGCTCCTCATTTCTGCAGCCCCGAGTGCGCAGTTCAAGCCCACACTTAATGGGTTGGCGTGCATTACCGATGTATAAAAAGCTTCCAGGGTTTGCCCGCTGAGGGTTCTACCTGATGCATCCGTAATGGTACCACTGATCATAATGGGCAAAGGCGTTTGTTTTTGGTCCCTGAAATATTTGTTGGCCGCATAAATGGCTCCTTTGGCATTAAGGGTATCGAAGATGGTTTCGATGAGTAATAAGTCAACGCCCCCATCCACCAATCCTTTGATCTGCTCATAATAGGCAGCAACCACTTCATCAAAAGTAACCGCTCGGAATCCGGGATTATTCACATCCGGAGACAGGCTAAGGGTTTTGTTTAATGGGCCAATGGCGCCGGCTACAAAACGCTGCGGTGTGCCGGGGTTTTCGGCCATGAATTCGCTGATGGCTTCTCTGGCACATTTGGCTGCGGCCGTATTCAGTTCATAGGCCAGCGACTGCATATCGTAATCGGCCATGGCTATAATGGTACTGCTGAATGTATTGGTTTCGATGATATCCGCTCCGGCACCCAGGTATTGTTTGTGGATGCCTTTGATAATTTCCGGCTGGGTAATACAAAGCAAGTCGTTATTGCCCTTCACATCCGAATGCCAGTCCTTGAATCGCTCACCACGGTAATCGGCTTCTGTGAGTTTGTGCCGCTGTATCATAGTGCCCATGGCTCCATCTATGACCAATATTCTTTTTTCCAGTTCTTGTTTGATATCCATACAGTTTTTTTTAAGGCAATAAAGCCAGCATCCTGTATCGAACTATAAACGCTTAGAGAGTGTTGGGAGGGCACTGTAAACGATTATTAGTTCGATTTATCCCTATTTGGGGATGTCAGGCCGAACAATAAACAAATCCGCCTGTGAGATGAGGAGCAAAGATAATACCGTATGGTGTTATGGCAAAATAAAAGACATCCCGAAGGATGTCTTAAACAAGGCGTAATAGGGGTTATACTCTTTTTTTACCGATACGGAATATCCTCGAAATATTAAAGCCCCAGCGTATGTCGCCATTACCCCATGATCCGGTGGTTTCATGTATGAAGGAATGTTCATTCATACCCGTGGAATTGGTGAAATGCAGTTGGAATACATGCCCGCCGGTATTGATGTCCACGCCGATGGATAAGGGGTCATATGTCCCGTTGAAACGGGTGGCCTGGTAAAAGTATTCTGCATTGATACTGATATGTCTGCTTACTTTTTGCCTTGCCAGTATGCCCAGCGCGAAAAGGTCTTTGCTACCACCAGAGAGGTTGAGTATCCGGTTGTAACGGGTATAGGTGGGGGATAACTGCAGGGAAGTGTGTTCACTCAGTTTTCTCGCAATCAACACCTGTGCGGTGAGGTAGGTCCTGTCTGAACCCGTTACTTTTAGGGCAGGATCCATGTTTATATTTTTATAGGCCCAGGATCCCAGCAAGGCAATGGATAGGGGATTTTTTTTGTTCCCAGCATCCTGTTGCATAATCCTGTATTTGATAAAGCCATCATATTCCTTATTAAAAGTGGTTCTTCCGATACCCACCATCAGGTTTTTGGCAATGCCGAAATCAAACCCTAATCGCATGGAGGCATAATCCAGTCCGAACATATCATAAAACCCGAGATTAAGGGGGGCAAAACGGTGGTTGATACGGAAGTCCATACTACCCGTGCCGGTAATCTCCACCGTATGACTGTTGACCAGCCTGGTGGAATAAAAAGTATTCAATACGGGCCAGTCCGCTTTTTGCTTGCTTTCAGCGGCAATGCTGCTGTCCTGCATTTGAAACAGGTCTACTTTTTGGGCGGAGGCTACAAAACAGGATATGCTAAGGCATAAAAATAGCAGGGCCTTTGGATAAAAGCATGACATATAAGGTATTTTTAGTGATTAAATAATTACTGGTACAGGCAACTTACGTCCACGTTCACTTTGTCTGTAACGGAAGAAGCATCTACGGAATAGTCTTTCATCAACAAGACAAACTGGGCCGACAATACCGGTTTGCCGTCTTTCACCACCATAGTGCCATTAGCTGTGATGCCCCTGGTGACACCATGCATAGTGAGGTCTCCTTTCACCGTTAGTTTATAAGTCCCGTTCTTGCTGAAATTGACATCCTTGAGGTTTTGGATATTTCCCTTGAAATCGGCTCTGGGAAAGCGCTGGCTTTCCAGGTACTGGTCGTTAAAATGTTCCTGCATTTCAGCATACTTGAACTTAAAGCCTTTTATCAGCAGACTAAAGGTTAACTGACCATTGTCAGCCACCCGGCTGGTCACTTCATTGTTCACAGCCTTTACATCCTCGTCGGAAGGGGCTGAAAAACTTATTTGTCCGTTTCTGGTGGCGAAAACTTTTTGTGCCTGGGTTGTCTGTCCGAAAAGCAATATGCTTACTAAAAGGAATGCAATTTTTTTCATCTGCGTATACTATGTTTTATTTAACAAGAACTCCTTCATTGATCACCACATTAAAATCAGGAATATATCCGGTGCAAATTCCTTTGAATGTTATGTTTTGCCCCGGTTGCAGGGTCCCGGGGTTGTCTTTAAAAGTACAGTTGATAACGAACAATGGTTCACTGGTTTTGAAATTTACGACCGTTTTACCGTCCTGGTTGATGGTCACATCCACTACTTCACCCGTTAATTGAATGGCTTTATCAAGGTAAAGTTTGTTCGCTTCATTTTCATTTGTAAGGAAGGCCTCATATAATTTCTGTGCCGTTAACTGAACGGCTTTCTCCTGTGTTACATCCCTATGGGGTTTGGTAAACACTTTATAAACATAGATGCCTCCGGTAATAACCACCACAAGCGTTAACAGTAAACCAATCTTCATCCATTTTTTCATAGTGTACATTTTACAGTGGTCTGCAAAATATCCAATGTTCCCCACACTTACCGTTACGAAAGCGTAAAAAAATGGTTGCCTCAGGGGCTAATTTTACTGATTTGGGGAAGAATAAGGGCATGGTTACCTTGTATGCCGCCTATTTAACATATTGCTGAACCGGCAATCGGTTGGCAATACTGCGGGCCAGGGTCATTTCGTCGGCATATTCCAGTTCACCCCCAAAAGCAATGCCCCTGGCAATGGTGGTAATGCGGCAGGGAAGATGGGCGATTTTTTTCTGGATATAATAGATAGTTGTATCCCCCTGAATATTGGGACTAAGGGCAAACAGCAATTCTTCTGTTTCTTCCTTGGCAATTCGGGCAACCAGTGACTCAATGTTTAGCTGGTCCGGCCCAACCCCATCCAATGGTGAAATGATGCCACCGAGTACATGGTAAGTGCCATTGTGTTGCTGAGTGGATTCAATGGCGATTACGTCGCGGATATTTTCCACCACACAAATATTTCGCTGGTTGCGCATCGAATTGGCACAGATTGAGCAGATGTCTCCGTCACTAAGGTTATTACAACGCTGGCAGAATTTAATGTCTCTCCGCATGCGGGCAATGGTTTCCCCAAAATGCTGTACTTCGTTTACCTCCTGTTTCAATAAGTGCAGCACCAATCGCAAAGCCGTCTTTTTGCCGATGCCCGGAAGTTTGGAAAATTCCGCAACTGCATTTTGCAATAGAGAGGAGGGAAGTTGCATGGGGTAAAGGTAGGGGTTTGGGGTTTGTAGTCTGTGGTTTGTAGTCTGTGGTTTGTGGTTTGGGTTTTTTTAGAGGTTGATGGTTACTTCATTGTCCCAGTTGGCTTTGATGACAAAGGGTAAGGGTATCAGGCGGACAATTTCTGGTTGTTGTTTGGGCTCGGGAAAATGGCCGGGATCCCATACACCGTTTTTATGGGTATCGTACAAAATACGCAGGTCGTAAGAACCAGGCCGGAATAATTTTCTGGTAAAAAGATTGCCGGTTAATGGAACAGATTCAACAATCCTGTCCTGGATCACAAATTGCAAAATGGGATTTTCTGCTAAGTTAAGGTTGGTGAACTGCAGGCGGATACTGCCATATTCGCTTTCTTTTTTGGTACGAAAAGGAAGTGTATCGGTTTTGGTTAAAGTAACGCCTGATGAGTCGGCTACTGCCTCTTTGCCGATAAGCATGATGAAGGGTGTCTCTGCTTTCCAGGGATAGCGAAGGGTCACTTTTGTCTTTCCCGTATCCAGGGTTAAGGTATATCCCGATAATTTTCGGTAGCTGGTATCATACAACACAAATTGAGAACTATCGTACCGGGTCAGGGGCCTGTTGAAGGAAAAAAGTAAGTCTGAGAGAATGTCCTGTTGGCCGTTTTCGAGACTGGTGTTTACCCGAAGTCGTTTGTCCTCCCGGATAGCCACTATCCTGCTGGCTGATGAGCCGAAGGGTTTGTCTTTTCTTTTGAATTCTTCGTACGCATACAAAGTATCGGATGCAGTAATGCCATTGATGGATACGGGCTTGTTCAGAAAGGCGAAAAGCTGGGTACTGTCATCATACTTCCGGGTAATATTGCTGGACACAACATATACCGCGAAATCTCCTTTGGGTAAATAGCTGAAATTGAATTCTCCTTTACCATTGATACGCGTATAATAGCGGGGTTTGTTTTTGATAACCGCGGTATCTGACAAATTTTTGTGTAAGACAACGATCAAAGTACTGTCTACCCTCCCTGTCTCTGCCAGCAAAACCTTTCCCGAATAACTGTTGGCATCCAGGGTATTGCCGGTTGAAAAAACGTAGGTGAGTCCTTTGGCAATATTGCCTTCATTAACATCCCTGATGGCATCTCCAAAATGAAAGGAATAAGTGGTATTTGGTTCCAGGCTGTCTTTCAGTTTGATGGTTACATTGCGTAACTTATAATCCACCAGGGGTAAATTCTGGTAGGCGGGGGATATAATCAGGTTTTCCTGTATCCCCTGCAGGGTAACAAATTCGTCAAAAGTGAGGGTGATATTTCTGGCAGTAACATTCAATGCAGAGTCTTTGGGGAGTGAAGCTAACAGCCTGGGAGGCAAACTGTCCCTCGGCCCCCCACCCGGAGGAATGATATTAGCGCAGGAGGAAAGGAAAAGAATACCGGCTAATACCGATAAAGTAAGGCTGTAATAATTAATTAATCGATTCATGCAACTCCTGTTTGGTGGGCCCTTATAAAGGCTTCTGTTCCGGCAAATATAGAACTCAGGGGACTCCTTTCCTGCATGCGCTTGTGAACAGAAAGGTAAAACAGGCTTTATTCTGCCGGTTCTTCCTCCGAAAGCGTATGCAGGGCAATGGCCATATGGTTGGTTTTTACAAAATTGCACCAATGACAATCGGGTTTTCCGCAACCCGTATAAAAGTCTTTTTCCTGAATTTTTTGCCAAACTTCTTTTATCTGTCCGGTTACAATACCGATTTCCTCAACTGAGATTTCCAGCTTTACTTTTTGGTATTCTTTTTTGCTGTCCGGTTCAATAAAATCGAATTCAGTGCTTACGGCCTGCCAGTTTTTTTGTTCATAATGGTCAACCAGTATTTTATAAAAAACAGCCTGCCGCCAATAATCACCACCATTGGGGTCTTTGTCGTTGGGGCGCTTCAGTTTGGGCTTTGCCTTTTCAATGTCTCCCGTCTTATAGTCAACCACATTTACCAGCTTGTTATCAAATTCCAGTTTATCGAGTTTACCTTTTAATGGCACCCTTGCAACCACTACATTGCGGATATTTCTTTCCACAGCTACAATGGTGTTCCAGGAGTGGATGTATTTATCGTAGTAATCACTCAATACTTTTTGCCCGTATTCAATTCTTCGGACGAACTGCTCTTTGGTAAAATTTTCCCGGTGACGGTTCATGTACCATTCGAAATCGCTGATGAAAACAGACCTGGCAGGAAATTTTTCTTCCTGCTGCATTTTTTCGAACAGTTTCTGCAGTGCATGGTGTACAGCAGATCCAAATTCAGTAGCTTCTGATTTCCCCGAAGGTACCCGGACCAGGTTCTGGAAATAAAACTGCAACGGGCATTTCAGGTAGTTATTCAGTGCCGTTACATTCATCACAAATTTATCCAGTAACTGGGTAATGAAATCAGCTTCTGTTTGCTCCATTTCGGGCGATTGCACAGCGTTTAACTCGATAAAAGTAAAAGACGCCAATACTTCGGCATCCAGTATCACTTTTTCTACGGGTAAGTGGTGCTCGTCCTGGATTTCCGCAATAAACATAGAAGGCTCCAGTTCCTTGCCATCGTTTTTATAACGGCTATAGGAAAGGTGCAGGTGGAGCCTGGCGCGGGTAAGTGCCACATAAAAAAGTCTGCGCAATTCTTCCTCATCTGTTTGGGTAGGAATAGAACTGAAAACGGTATCCGGCAAACTGTAACCGCCACCGGGTTTTCTTTTCTTTTCCCAGAAGGAAGCATTGCAACCGGCCAGGAATACCTGTTCAAATTCCAGTCCCTTGGAACCATGAACGGTTAAGAGGTTCACACCTTTTTCACTACCGCTCACCTGCACCAGTGGTAATCCCAGTTGTTCTTTTCTCATCAATTCAAAAATATTGACCAGTTGTTCGAGCGTTAAAGAGGGGTTTCTCCGGGCTTCCTCTTTGATGAAATCAAATAAACCGGTTACTACCGTAAGGTGAAAATGTTTTTCCGGACTTTGCATAATCCAGGAAAGCACGCCGGTTTGCTGCAGGCATTTTTCAAACAGGTTTACTAAAGTGATATTGGCCACATCACCTATCAGTTCTTCCAGCGCATGGGAAGCTTTCTGCATTCCTTCCGGCGCCGGTTGGCTGAACAAATCTTTTGCAGGCGCATTTGCCCTTTCGTATAATAATTTTCGAATGGAGGTTTTGTTGTCTCCATATCTTTTTTCAGCAACAGCCGCAGTCAATTTGGCAATTTCTATGGGAGGTATGGAGAACCAGTCAAAATGAAGAATACTGAAAAGCATCTCGTCTCCCCCAAATGGGATATCATGTTCCGCGGCCAGGTATTGGAGCAATAAAATGATTTTTTTGGCAAGAGGTATATCCAGCATGTTGATATTTCTTTTGCTGAATACCGGAATATTCCTTTGGGAAAAATACTGAGCCAGCTCCTCTCCATATTTGTTCTCCTTATAAATGATGGCGATATCACCCGGAGCAGTGCCCTCTCTCAGTAATTTTTCTGTTTCCAGTGTAATATGGATCATTTCCTGCCGCTGGCTTTCATACTCTTTTACCACCGGTAAATGGGTGAGGTGGCTAATGGCTTTGTTGGCGGCGGTTAATTCTTTGCTCAGGTTTTCTATCTGGTTAATCAGCCTTTCTTTATTTCTGTCTATCAGTGTTTTTGATACATCCAGGATGGGCTGTGTACTTCGGTAATTATCGGTAAGAATGATGGTAAGCAGGTCTTTCTTATATTGGTTGGCGAAGCCCAGCATGTTCTCCACATTGGCTCCCTGAAAACGGTAAATACTCTGGTCGTCATCCCCCACCACAAATACATTCGGTTGTTCCCAGTAATTGATGAGGAGTTCCACCAGTCTGTTCTGTGTACCGCTGGTATCCTGGTATTCATCCACCAGTATGTACAGGAACTGTTCCTGGTAACGGGCGAGTAATAATTTGTTTTCTTCAAAAGCGGCGATGATCCAGTTGATCATGTCGTCGAAATCGTAACGGTTTCGGTTACGCATGAGTTGTTGGAAACGGTCAAATTGGTTCACCGCAGCACGCAACTTTTCCATTTTTTCTTTTACTTCAGCAATCTTGTTTTCTTTCGGGTCACCGGCTTTGAATTGTTTGTAAGCCCGTTTGTAGGTAAACTCCTCACGGTTGGGAATGTCAGTGAGGTATTCGTCTATTTTTCCATTGATGAATGCGGGTGTCCATCCTTCCCGCTTCATACTGCTGAATAACTGCTGCAGGTTGTTGATTTCAAAATAGACATCACCCCGGTATCTTTTCAAAGGGTTGTCTTTGTTAAAACTGTCAATCAGTTGTTTAAACAGGTCAATCCTTTCCAGGTCCGAAATGGGATCCAGTACCGTTTTCTCAAAAAGAGAAAGGTTTTCCTGGATGATGTCGTTGCAAAAAGCATGAAAGGTATAAATGTGGACTTTATAGGCGTCGGGGCCTATAAACCCCAATAATCTCCTGCGCATGGCAACTGCCCCGGCATCAGTATAAGTAAGACAGAGGATGTTTTCGGGCTGGGTATCTGTATTCAATAATATCTTACCGATTCTTGCACTAAGTATTTGTGTTTTACCGGTTCCGGGACCGGCTATGACCATTACCGGCCCTTCTATTGTGTCTACCGCCACTTTTTGTGAAGGGTTTAATCCGGTATATATTTTGTCGAAATGCTCTTTTTGGGCTGCCTTATTTGCCATGCCCTAAAGATAATCAACTCAACCCTATACCTTCTGCGCTGCCCATTGCTGGCCTGATTTTTTTGTAGTAAGGACGCCTTTTATTGCATTTTACAGCGGTAATGCAAATCTGGCAGGCTATTTCTGCGGGATGGTTGAACTATATGGTTTACTCCTTGTTATATCCTAAACAAAATACATGTCCAGGATTTATTCCCTTAAAACCATACAGAAAATACCCATAACGCTGGATAAGGCCTGGGATTTTTTCAGCAAACCCGATAACCTGAATGCCATTACCCCGGATCACCTGGGCTTCAATATCATTTCCCAACACCATGGCGCTGCTATGTACGCAGGGCAGATTATTGAATACAAGGTTAGTCCCGTACTCAATATCCCATTGTACTGGATGACGGAAATCACGCATGTGCAGGACAAACAATACTTTGTGGATGAGCAGCGTTTTGGTCCCTACAGCCTGTGGCACCACCAGCACCATTTCAAGGCCATTGAAGGGGGCGTAGAGATGACCGATATCATACATTATAAACTTCCTTTCTGGGTACTGGGTGATATTGCCCGCGCCCTATTTGTGAAAAAGCAACTGGAAGGCATTTTTGCTTATAGGGTTACGGCAGTTGACAAGCTATTTGGAAAATGGGAAGGGAGCTGACCCTACTATATAAAATAAAAAAAGGCATCGTACGAATATTACGATGCCTTTTTATCGGGTAAAGTAGTTTACTTTATTTCTGTCATGGGGCTTACGTTGTTGTCTATGTCTATCGCCACTACAAATATTCTTTTGCTTTTCGTGTCGGGTATTTTGCTGAGGTCAACCGTGGCCACTTTATCAGCTACAATTACCTGAACCAGTTGTGTGAGGGCAAACAGGGTTTCTGTATTCAGGGTAAGCGTGAGTATGCCAAAGGCCTTTATTTTTTTATTGCCTTTGTACACCAGTTTAACAGCATCGGTGCCCGTTTTTTCAACCAGCGGCTGTGTAGGTATGTCATTATTGATCCAGGGCATGGGTGGAATGATGGCGGGATAATGGTAATAATGATTTTGTAAACTATCGTTCCAGCCATTGGGGTTTTTGGCAAATGTTTTGCTGCTGAAATAAACGCTTCCCTGTGTTGTCGGGTATTTTCGGAGTTCCTGTATTTGTTCAGGAATTTCAGTATTGTTTTTCCAGGCAGTATTGGAGCCGGCCCGGTAAATGCCATGTCCTATGTATAACTGGCGACCATACGCGTGCTGGTTCCACCAATACAATAATTCATCATAATCGGCCAGTTTGTGTCCGCGTTCCCAATACAATTGTGGAACCACATAATCAATCCATCCTTTTTGCAGCCAAAGTAGAATATCGGCATACAGGTCGTCATAATTGGTTTGACCCGCTTTAGTATTACTGCCCATGGGATCCTGGCTTTTGTTACGCCAAACACCAAAAGGGCTGATCCCGAATTTCACATGTGGGTTAACGGTTCTGATTACATGGTGTATCTGCAGAATAATGCTGTCACAGTTGCTTCTTCTCCAGTCCTCCTTGTCCATACCCTTTCCGTACTTCAAATAGTCTTGCTGGTCCGGAAACTCTTTACCCGAAATACGATAAGGATAAAAATAGTCGTCCATGTGAATAGCATCAAGGTCGTAACGGTTAACCATATCCCTTACTACCCTTGACAGGTGCTGGCGTACTTCGGGCAAGCCCGGATTGAAATATTTTTTGTCTCCATAAACCAGGAACCATTCAGGATGTATTTTGGTAAGGTGTGAAGGGGAGATGGATGATTTGCTGAGGTTGAATACGGCACGGTAAGGGTTAATCCATGCATGGAATTCCATGCCCCGTTTATGTGTTTCCGTAATCATAAATTCCAGCGGGTCGTAATAGGGTGTGGGCGGAAGGCCTTGTTTACCCGTAAGGAACTCGCTCCAGGGTTCATACTGGGAAGGGTACAATGCATCACCGGCGGGTCTGATTTGGACTACCACTGCATTCATTCCGTTTTTCCGGTGCATCTCCAGCAGTTGGATAAACTCCCCTTTCTGCTCAGTAATTGTGAGGGTTTTTTTGCTGGGCCAGTCTATATTATCAACACTGGCAACCCATACACCCCTGAATTCATAATTGGGTGAAGATACCTGCCCATGAGATTGTGGTATGCAGCAGCATAAACACAATGCGGCAAAAATGATTTGTAAGGACTTCATGTTACGAAGATAAAACTATGAAAGGAGGCAGGAGGGGAATGTGGATGAAATTTCTGGGCACGCTGATTAATTAACAGGGCGTTTAAACTGCTTCCCGCATTTTGTCCAGCAGGCTGTTCAACTGGTTGGCTTCATCACCGGATAGTCCTTTCAGTATTTTATCCAATTGGTCATTCCTGGCATCCAGTTTTTCAAGAATCTGTAATCCTTTTTTGGAAATGGTTACATCCACCAGTCGTTTATCAGTCGGACATATTTTTTTCTCAACCAGCCCTTTTTTCAGCATTCTTTCCACTATCCTGCTTGTATCACTCATTTTATCCAGCATACGCTCCCGTATCTGCATTGTACTCATTGGGTTTTTACCGCCCCTGAGAATGCGCAGGATATTGTATTGCTGTGGGGTGATGTCCTCGGCTTCCAGAAAAAGTCTAACTTTTTCATTCAGCCAGTTGGCTGTGAAAAGTATGTTGACCGTGGCTTTCTGGTACTCGTTCCGAAAACTTTGTTGCTGGATTTCTTTTTCAATCCCCATGTTTACTATCATTTGGAGCACTGTTGGAAAGGGAAAAGATACAAAAAAGACAATTAATCGCTTTATTTAGTCGCGGCTCCATACAGATAAACCTTCGCTGCAATTGGCGCAGATATCAATATTCTTCCTGCTGGTTAACAATTCCTGGCGAAACTGTTTGTAATTATCGTTGTGCCAGGTTTCCCGGAAGCTCTGTGTTTTCAGGTTACCGAGCTGGTGCGTGGCATCCTTGTCGAAACAACAGGGAACCACCAGCCCATCCCAACTGATTACATTGGCATGCCAAAGTTTCCAGCAGTGGTTTCCCAACCCGTTTTTTACCCGCATTTTTCCGGAAGCATCTTTTTTATAGCGACTAAACTTATTGTTTTGGGGTATGAGTTTGTGCGGGTCATTTTCATAATCGTACACCTGAGCTGTTTTAAATCTTACCTGGTCTACACCAATTTGCTTGCCCAATTCCTTAATTTCTGTTATCTGGTGCTCATTGGGCCTTACAACCAGGAATTGAAAAAAGACAAAGGGGGTTTTGCTTTTGAGTTCTTTTTTCCATTTTACAATATTACGTGCGCCCTCCAGCACTTTGTCCAGCTTACCACCAACACGGTACTGCTGGTAAACATCCTGGGTAGTTCCATCAATGGAAATGATAAGCCTGTCCAGGCCACTCTCAACAGTTTGCCGGGCTTTTTCATCAGTGAGGTAATGTGCATTGGTGGAAGTAGCTGTATAGATACCCTTGTCATGGGCATACTTAACCATAGTAAGGAAGTCCGGATTCAGGTAAGGCTCTCCCTGAAAATAGAATATCAGGTAGGTCAGTTCTTTGTAAATCTCATCAATGGTCTTTTTAAAAAAACCATTCTCCAGCATCCCGGTTGGGCGTGTAAATGCCCGCAACCCGCTGGGGCATTCGGGACAACGCAGGTTACAGGAAGTGGTGGGTTCAAAGGATATGGATATAGGTAAACCCCATTGTACCGGCTTGCCCGTTAATCGGGTAAGCTGGTAACTGCCATATACTTTGGCAGCATTCCAAACACGACTAAAACTAAGTTTTGTGAGAAAGTTGATGCTATCGTTCCAATTGAAATAGGCCATAATGGGTGGTAAAAATAAGCTGCCCGGGTGACTATGCCCTAATTAATACAATAGTATGCTGAAAATCAATTGTTTAAGTGACTGCTTTCCGGGTGTTGGGGAATTAATAAAGCCATTTAAGTGCCAGCCTGATACCAATCATGAGTTAACCCAACATCCATCATTCTCCTGTATTTCGCCCGGGAATAATTTGCATCTATGTAAACAGACTGAGCTGCTGCAGGCGGGTTATGCACCTGCCCAGGATATACAGTTTTATTCATTTTCCGGCTGAACCTGACCCATGGCAAAAAATACCCTCATTGATCATTGTACAATTTGCTACCATTGCGGGGAGGATTGTTCAGCGGATACAGTTACTGTATCGGATAAATCCTTTTGTTGCAGAGGCTGTAAAATGGTATATGAGTTGCTTGCGCAAAAAGGAATGTGCGACTATTATTCTTTAGCCAAAACGCCCGGCACCAACCGCGGAAAACCGGGAAGAAAGGATGCCTTCCTTTTTTTGGAAGATGGGGCTATTGCTGATTCACTGATTCGTTACCGGGACGATAACCAAACCCATGTTACTTTTTATCTCCCCCAAATCCATTGCAGTTCCTGTTTGTGGTTACTGGAAAACCTAAACAGGCTGGATGAAGGAGTCATCAGCAGTAAGGTGAATTTTGAAAGGAGGGAAGCAGACATCATATTCGACCATCATCGGACATCCCTTCGTAAAACGGCTGAATTACTGGATAGCATTGGTTATGAACCCCACCTCAGTTTTAACGACCTTGGCAGGAAATTACCCCGCAGCAGCCGGGAAAAAATTTATAAACTGGGCATTGCCGGTTTTTGTTTTGCGAATATCATGTTGTTGAGTTTTCCGGAATACTTTGGCATAGATAGTAGTGAAAATAACCTGCGCGAAATATTCCGGTATACCAATCTCGTACTAAGCTTACCCGTTTTTTTTTACAGTGCCACAGAGTTTTACAAAACTGCCTGGAAGAGTCTGGTACATGGCATGCTGAATATTGACGCACCCATCGTGCTGGCTATACTGGTAACTTTTGTAAGAAGTGTGTATGAAGTAATCAGCGGAACAGGTGGTGGATACTTTGATTCCATGAGTGGTATTGTTTTTCTGATGCTCGTTGGCAGGGTATTGCAGGAAGCTACTTACCAGCGCTTGCATTTTGAAAGAGACTATACTTCCTATTTTCCGATAGCGGTAACTAAAGTTTCCGGAGATAAGGAAGAAATACTTACCCTTCCCCAAATACGGCTAAATGATACCTTGCTCATCCATAATGAAGAACTGATTCCTGCTGATGGCATCCTTACCCGCGGAAAGGCCCTCATAGATTACAGTTTTGTAACCGGTGAGAGCGTTCCTGTTACCCGCGAAATGGGCGAAATTGTTTATGCGGGAGGCAAACAAATGGGTAGCAATATAGAAATCCTGGTAATAAGAGAAGTGGCACAAAGTTACCTTACCCGTTTATGGAATAAAGAAGGAGATGCTGAAGAAAAGAAAACGGAAAATTCATTCGTGCATTTACTGGGCCGTTATTTTACCTGGATAGTGATGGTCATTGCCCTCTTAGCCGCGGCCTATTGGTTGCTGCAGGATGCATCCAAAATGTGGAATGTGGTAACTGCAGTATTGATTGTTGCCTGCCCCTGTGCCCTGCTATTGAGTAACAGCTTCACCAACGGGAATATTCTCCGTCACATGGCCCGCAACCGGTTATTCCTGAGAAAAGCGACTGTAATTGAATCAATGGCAACCGTGGATACAATTGTATTTGATAAAACAGGTACCCTTACCACGGGTGGTTATGATAAACTTACCTATGAAGGCAGGGACCTCCTACCGGAACAGGTAAAAAAAATGGGTTCCCTTGCTGCCCAGTCAACACACCCCTACAGCAAAGCCATTGCTTCCTGGGCAGGCATAGGCAGGGGAAGAAATGTAAAAGCTTTCAGAGAACTTCCCGGATATGGCATTGAAGGAATTGTTGGGGATGACCTGATGGCATTGGGTTCTGCCAAATTTATAGGGTTGGACAAGGAAGGCCCTGATGAGGGCTCAAAAGTTTACCTCTCCATTGAAGAAAAAGTGCTGGGCAGTTTTACTTTTCATAACCAATACAGAAAAGGTGTGGCTGATTTGCTGCAGGAGCTGGGAAGGGAATACACTATTGCAGTGGTTAGTGGAGACAATGCCGGTGAAAAGAAGTATTTGCAAAAACTCCTGGGTTTTCCTGCGATTTTGCTTTTTAACCAGGATCCCGCTGATAAGCTGGCCATTATCAAACAACTGCAGAATCAGGGAAGGAAAGTGATGATGCTGGGTGATGGCCTCAACGATGCAGGTGCCCTGAAACAGGCAGATGTGGGTATTGCTATTACAGAAAACAACAACCGGTTTACCCCCGCCAGTGATGCAATACTGCTGGCCAGTCAATTGCCACTACTGCGAAATTTCATTCAGCTGTGCAGGGCCAATAAAAGGATAGTAATAATGGCATTTATAATTTCGATTATGTATAACCTTGTTGGAATTGGTTTTGCTGTAGCGGGCATATTGTCGCCACTGGTTGCTGCTATATTAATGCCTGCCAGTAGTATCAGTGTTTTGCTGATCACTTTTGGCGCGAGCAACTATTATAGTAAAAGGTTGGGGTTGCCATAACACTTTTCATACTGATTAGTATCATATTTTCTGTTGAGTTCGGTCATAATAGGGCATCGCAGGCAATTCTACTTTTACGAAACAAATTTATTGCCTATGAGTGTCATAATAATTTTGTTGTTTCTGAGTATAGCTGTTGCTTCACTTTTCCTTTGTGCTTTTATCTGGAGTGTCCGAAGCGGACAGTTTGCAGATGAGCAATCACCTTCTATGAGGATTTTGTTTGATGATAAGCCTGCAGGCAAAAAGGAGTCCGGAAAACCGCCTCTTTCATTTGTTCCTCCTATCTCTCCTGTTTCTCAATCCAGATAATAATTTTTAATCAAGACTGATGCAAATCGAAAAATTCTTTTACGATAACAAGACGGTTAAGCTCTTTGCATATGCCACTATGTTTTGGGGTGCAATAGGAATGCTGGTCGGCTTACTCGCAGCCATTCAGATCTACCTGCCTGCTGCCAATTTTGGATTACCCATCACCACATTTGGAAGGGTCAGGCCATTACATACCAATGCGGTAGTCTTCGCATTTGTGGGAAATGGCATTTTCATGGGTGTATATTATTCCCTCCAGCGGCTATGTAAAGCCAGAATGTACAATGACCGGCTCAGCAAGATTCATTTCTGGGGTTGGCAGATAATTATTCTTTCTGCTGCCATAACCCTGTTGGCAGGTTATACTACGGGCAAGGAGTACGCAGAACTGGAATGGCCAATCGATATCGCCATTACGTTGATATGGGTCGTCTTTGGTATCAATATGTTCGGTACCATTCTCAAAAGAAGGGAAAGTCATTTATATGTTGCCATCTGGTTTTACATTGCTACCTGGGTTACAGTGGCCATGCTGCATATTGTAAACTCGTACGAGATACCCGTTTCATTCATGAAGAGTTATAGCGGGTATGCAGGTGTGCAGGATGCACTGGTACAATGGTGGTATGGACATAATGCGGTAGCCTTCTTCCTCACTACCCCTTATTTGGGAATTATGTATTATTTTCTGCCTAAAGCAGCCAACCGGCCCATATACAGTTACCGGTTATCAATCATACATTTTTGGGCACTGATATTTATATATATATGGGCAGGACCCCACCACCTCCTATATACAGCGCTTCCTGACTGGGCACAAAGTTTGGGTGTGGTATTCAGCATTATGCTCATTGCCCCATCATGGGGAGGGATGTTGAATGGATTGTTTACACTGCGGGGTGCCTGGGATAAAGTAAGAGAAGATCCCATTCTAAAGTTCATGGTGGTCGCCATCACTTGTTATGGAATGGCCACTTTTGAGGGTCCTTTGCTTAGCCTGAAAAGCGTCAATGCTGTTTCCCATTTTACCGACTGGACCATTGCACACGTGCACGTGGGGGCTTTGGGCTGGAACGGGTTCCTCACTTTTGGGATACTCTATTGGTTAATCCCCAGGATATTTGATACCCCACTCTATTCTAAAAAACTGGCTACCACCCATTTCTGGATTGGCACCATCGGCATCATCCTGTATGCAATACCCATGTACTGGGCCGGATTCACACAAGCCATGATGTGGAAAGAATTCACTCCTGAGGGAACCTTAAAATACCAGTTTCTGGAAACCGTTACCCATATAATACCCCTGTATGTTACCAGAAGTGTGGGTGGCGCACTATACCTCGTGGGTGTATTTATTATGCTGTATAATATGTTTAAAACGGTGAAGTCTGGCAAACTCATTGCCAATGAAGCTGCCGAAGCGCCTGCGTTATCCAAAGACATGCCTACCCATGGCAAACAATACTGGCACCGGTGGATTGAAAGAAGGCCTATTCAGATGCTGGTGTTTAGCCTGGTGGCAGTAGCCATTGGAGGATTACTGGAACTGATACCCACTTTCCTGATCAATAGCAATATTCCTACCATAACCGCAGTGAAACCCTATCGGCCCCTGGAGTTACAGGGAAGGGATATTTATGTTCGGGAAGGATGTTATCTCTGCCATTCACAAATGATTCGCCCCTTTAGGGATGAAGTGGCACGCTATGGAGAATACAGTAAGGCTGGCGAGTTCATCTATGACCATCCCTTCCAGTGGGGCAGTAAACGTACGGGGCCGGATCTGGCCAGAATAGGGGGAAAATATCCCGATAGCTGGCACTATAACCATATGCTGGAACCGCAAAGTATGAGCCCCGGATCCATCATGCCATCCTACCCCTGGTTACTGGAAGATGCCATAGACACTGCTTCCACACCTGCTAAAATAAGGGCCATGCAAACTCTGGGGGTGCCTTATCCGGCAGGTTTCGACAAACAGGCGAACGCCGACCTGATGGAACAGGCAACCAGCATCAGCAGGAAACTGGGAATTGAAAAAATCAAAACCCCGGCTAACAAAGAAATCATTGCCATGATTGCTTACCTGCAGCGAATGGGTATTGATATCAAGGCCGAAAATATAGTCAAACAAACTAACCAGTAATACCCAACAATAAATCAGCGATATGAAATTCATCAACTATTTAGAAAAAATTAGCGGAGTGGATATTTATGCCATCAGTTCCTTTTCGATATTCTTTGTGTTTTTCCTGCTCATGAGTATCTGGGCGTGGAAAGCCGATAAGAAAATGATTGAAGAAATCAGTCGCATACCGCTTAACAATTGATTAAAAATCAGAATAAATCATCAGATATGAATATCCGTTTGCTGAGTAAACAATGCATATTTATGTGTTTGGCGATAATATTCCTGTTGCCATTTCCTGTTTTGGCTGCAGGGCCTCCTGTGCCTTCTGAAATGTCTAATACCATTGCTCAGGTGTTACTGGTTGTAATAGGCGCATTATTGCTGGCCATTGTAATGCTGGCACAGGTACTCATCGGTGCTGCAGAAGTATATACAACACAATATAAAAAGGAGAAGAAAGCCAAAGAGACCACCCCGGTAACCCAACTGCTAATCATATTTTTCTTAAGTGCAATAAGTACTACTGCCATGGCGGCTGATGAGCCGGCAGTGGCTTCCAGTGTTGCATCATCTAATTTTGGGGGTTTATCAGCTCTTTCCTTTTATACACTTTTATCGGTAATAGGGCTGGAGTTGTTACTACTACTGGTATTACTGTATAACCTGAAACTACTGTTGGCAAAAAAATCCGTCATCACTACTGCCATCGCTCCTGAAAAAGTACGGCGTTTCAGCTGGCGTAAATGGTGGGAAAAAATAAACAGCTTCCGGCCCGTTCATGAAGAGTCTAATATTGATTTAGGCCATAATTACGATGGAATCCGCGAACTGGATAATCGTTTGCCACCCTGGTGGTTGTATGGGTTTTACCTAAGCATATTATTTGCTTTTGTATATGTATGGCGCTTTCATATTGCACACAGCGCACCTTTAAGTCATGAGGAACTCCGTCTGGCGCTTATTGAAGCAGAAGTTGAGAAAGACGCCTACCTGAAAAATGCCTCAAACAAAGTGGATGAAAATACGGTACTGTACCTGTCAGATGCCTCCTCACTTGCGGCAGGTAAAGCCATATTTTCCACTACCTGTATGGCCTGTCACCTGGCAGATGGTGGCGGATCAGTTGGCCCAAACCTCACTGACAAATACTGGCTGCATGGGGGTAATATAAAAGACATTTTTAAAACCATCAAATATGGGTGGCCGGAAAAAGGTATGAAGAGCTGGAAAGACGACTATTCACCCGTACAGATTGCCCAGTTGGCCAGTTATGTAAAATCACTTACTGGAACAAAACCCGAAAAACCCAAAGACCCCGAAGGAGTATTGTATGAAGAAACAATCGAACCCCCCATGGGAGATTCATCCCTAAAGGCTGGCACAGCGGTTAAAAAGGCGGGAGTCCTCCCCTAAATCATGAGCGATATAAAACATATTAATGAACCACTATCAGAAAATTTTCGGGACAGGATTGCCACAGTGGATGATTCCGGTAACCGCAAATGGATTTATGCCTGGAAGCCCAGAGGGAAATTTTATACCCTCCGGACCTGGTTAAGTATCTTTTATTTTATCCTTTTTTTTGGATTGCCCTTCGTCATTATTAAGGGAAGACCTTTATTCCTGTTTAACCTGCCCGAAGGGAAGTTCATCATTTTTGGAAAAATATTCTGGCCCCAGGACTTTTTCATTTTCGGCATCACGATGATTACTTTCATCTTTTTCATTGTCCTTTTCACGGCTGCTTTCGGAAGATTGTTTTGTGGTTGGGCCTGTCCCCAGACTAATTTCATGGAAATGATGTTCCGGAAAGTTGAGTACTGGGTACTTGGCGATGCCCCTGCACAACAGCAACTGGCCAAAGCACCCTGGAGTATACAAAAAGGGGCTAAACTGGCAGTTAAACATATTCTTTTTTTCTTCCTTTCATTTATCATTGCCAATTTTTTCCTGGCCTATATCATCGGCATTAAAGAGCTGGAAAAAATTATGGTAGAACCCGTTGCTGAGCATGTAGCCGGCTTTACTTCCCTGCTGTTGTTCAGTGGTGTTTTTTATGCAGTATATGCCTTCTTCCGGGAACAGGCCTGCACCGTGGTTTGCCCCTATGGGCGTTTACAAAGCGTATTGCTGGACAAAAACTCCATGATTGTTGCCTATGATTATAAACGCGGGGAAGAGCGGGGCAATCCCAAAAAAGACACCAGTAAGCTATTAGGTGATTGCATTGACTGTCACCAATGCGTACGTGTGTGTCCAACCGGTATTGATATCAGAGATGGCGTTCAGATGGAATGTGTAGGCTGTACGGCCTGTATTGATGCCTGTGACAGTGTGATGGATGCCATACACAAACCCCGTGGGCTTATCCGCTATGCTTCCGAAAATACCATTGCCAACGGGGATCCCCTGCGGTACACGACCCGGATGAAAATGTATACGGCTTTGTGTGGTTTATTATTGGTGATTTTAAGCGTTATCCTATTATCCAGAAAAGACATCGACGCCACCATTATGCGAACACCCGGTATGCTATACCAGGAAAGAGGAACAGACAGTGTATCCAACCTGTATAATATCAAACTCATTAATAAAACAGTTGACCCAAAACAACTAACCATTCGCATCCTGGACGGGTCAGGCAGGGTAGAAGTAATCGGAAAAAAGTATATCAAAGTGGTCAAAGAGGGACAGGGTGCGGGCTCTTTCTTTGTGGTAATGCCCCTGAACCACTTAACGGGCAGAAAAACAGACATCAAACTTGCATTGATGGCGGATGGGGAAACCATTGCCACTATGCACACTAATTTTTTAGGTCCCATACAATAACAAAAATGAAAAAAAACCAAAAAATACAATGGAACTGGGGGAACGGATTGGTAGTCATATTCGCTTTGTTTGCCGTGTTCATATTATCCCTGGCATATAAAACCATGTTTGTGAAGTCAGACCTGGTGAGTAAAGATTATTACGCGGAAGAACTCCGTTACCAGCATAAGATTGATGGTGTGGCCAATGCCAATAAACTCAGTAGTGTTCAAATGGTGCAGGATGCCAGCGGACAATTCCTGATTACCCTTCCCATACTGCCTGATGAGGGTGAAATATGGTTCTATTGCAGCAATGACGCGGCTAAGGACCGGAAAATTTCTTTGCAGGTAAATGCAGGTGGACAACAAATCATCCCCGCCCATCACCTTTCTCCAGCCAATTACCAGGTGAAAATCAAATGGCAGTCGGGTGGTGAATGGTATTATTCTGAAAAAGCAGTAACCATACAATAATGATGATTGGGCAATTGACCATAGCGGGGTTGGTGTTAGGTGGCCTAAGTGGGTTTCACTGTGTGGGAATGTGTGGTCCTATAGCATTGTCCCTGCCCGTTCATCATTTACCGCCTAAAAATAGAATAACCGGTATCGTATTGTATCATTCGGGCAGGATTATGCTTTACGCTTTATTGGGTGTGCTGTTCGGCATGCTGGGCAGGCAGTTTTACCTGGGTGGTTTCCAGCAGTTATTTTCCTTTTTTTTAGGGATACTGGTTTTACTTATGCTGGTGAAAAGGATATGGCTACCCAATCTATTGCGTAACCAATGGTTGGCGAAACCCACTTATTGGCTGCAGCAGTTCATGATGCGCCAGATGAATCAAAATAGCCGGCTGTCTTTTTTCTTATTGGGTGCGGCCAATGGCCTGTTACCCTGTGGCATGGTTTATTTAGCCATAACCGGTGCCATGGCAGCGGGTAATATTGGGGGTGCGGTTTTATTTATGACAGCTTTTGGTGCCGGTACGCTTCCCTTATTATTTTCACTCTCTTTTTTTGGATTCCTGCTGGCCCCCCGCACAAGAAATACCATGCGTAAATCGGTACCCTATGTGATGTTGCTGATGGGCATACTTCTCATTCTCAGGGGATTGAACCTAAACATTCCCTATATCAGCCCGCTTCTCCCCCGTGGTGTAAACACTACAGTTTCCTGCACCTAAGCTTTAACAGATTTTTGGTAAACCCTTGACATTTTGTTGCGTCTATTAGAAGGAACTTTGCCTCAGGCAGCGCGGAAAGAGGGAAACGAGTCTATTTAGAAAGGATTAACATAACAATTTGAAAGGATTAACAAAAAAAGAAAACCGCCGGCACAGATTTTGCGTTTATTAGGTATAGAAACGAATTAGTTTAAATTTTCTCATAAGCAGTTAGTTTTGGTTGCGGTCCCGATTTCCATCGGGACCAATTTTTTTTATATACTGCTTAGTCCACTTCCCTGCTGCAAAGCGATAAGCCAGGAGGCATCCGATACTATCACTTACAATATCCAAAAGTTCAAATGAACGGTTAGGAATCCAATATTTCTGCACAAATTCCATAAGGGTGCCATAAGCGATCCCAGCCAGGACTATGCCCAAAAAATATTTGCCGAGAATAGCCTTATTAGTTACCTGTAAATAAAGGGCGCGACAAAACAAAAAACATAACATGAAGAAAAGAAAAATGTGTACCCATTTGTCGGCATGTATATAAGCAATCCAGGGATATTTGGGTATGGTTGATCCGGGAAGACACAACAAAACAATACTGCCCAGAAACCAGGCAACGGCGGTTATCCAGTGTACCATACTACGCAAAACAATAATGATTTAGGAGGGGAAAGTACGAAGCTTAACTCACTTTACCTGCAACATACATCTGGTCAAGGGAAGGAACAGCACTACCCCCTTTTTTCTCCAGGGTAATGGCAAACATAGCTGCTTTGGGAATATTTTTCATCTTACAGAGGCCGGCACAGGCTCCGATAACTCCGGCATCTACCGGTTTACCGTCTACAATGGCCCATAACTGGTATTGTTTGTCATTGCCGGCTTCGGGTAATTTATTGGGGAGCAGGTAAACGTCTTTGGTTTTGGAATCCCAGAAAACAGTTGCCAGATTGCCCTCTTTACCGGGTATACCCTGCATGGTCACCTTGTCAATCAAGGGATCGCTCATCAGTTGCATACTCTGGTACATATCCAGCACTTTGGTTTGGGTATTTTGGTTTTCCGCTAAAAGGGAACTCTTCTCAACCAATAATGCCTGGTAGGCAGAAGAAGCCGAGCGGAATTGCTGGTAATAGTAAACATTCAGTGCCGCACTGGCAATCAGGAGAATAACGGAAGCCGCAGCCAGGTACCTGACCATTCCGGTTTTCGGGGAGATGTCTACCACTTTCGTGGATGATTTTTCCGCTGCAAATTCACCTGACAAACCTGCAAACAACTTTTCTTTCACCAAAGGCGAGGGGGTAGCAGCAGCGGCCATGGCCATTGTTTCGAGAGAGGCTTCAAAAGCAGCTACAGCCTGCCTGACTTCAGGGTACTGGCTACTCAATTGCTCGAGTTCTGCCATTTCCTGAACGTCGGCCATGCCTAACACACAGCTTTCGATTACGCCACTTTCTATGTATGCCTTTGTATCCACTTTATGCTTTGATAATTTGTCTTAATTGAATTAATGCGGCTCTCAACCTTGTTTTAACTGTACCTAACGGAATTTCCAGCATTTTTGATATCTCATCCTGCGTAAATCCCTGAAAATAGGACAGTTCTACCAGCACACGGTACTCCTCTTTCAGTGAGTATACCACTTTCTTTAGTCCTATTTCGTCGGTTTTGATCTCACTGCTTCCACCGGAATCATATACGTTTTCTGTTAGTTCCCGGTTTTGCAGGTTATTTTGGTAGCTTTTGCTCCGTACCGTATCTATGGATGCGTTTCGGGCTATGTTCAGCATCCAGGTAAACAATCTTCCCTTGCCGCTGTCGTAGCTGTCTATTTGTTTCCAAACCTTCACAAAAACCTCCTGTAATACGTCATTGGCCAGGTCCTCATCGCTTACAATATTACGTATGATCGTAAGCAAAGCCCCTGAATAGTTATCATACAGGTAACTGAATACATGCTGTCCCCGTTGTTTTAACAGGCGCACCAATTCGGGTTCGTCGTATTTTTTAACTACTTCCAAAAACAGGTTGTCTTAGTATTAGGTTGATGAGGATAGATACGTTAAATGTATTGGTTTGGATTTAAGACACCAAATTGGCATAGGCTTCTTTATCCATTAAGCCGGCAACAGTAGCAGGGTCGCTAACGGTCATTTTAATCATCCAGCCATCGCCATAGGGATCAGTATTTACCAGTTCGGGTTGCTTTTCCAATAAGGGATTCACTTCCGAAACGGTTCCGGCTACGGGTAAAAAAAGGTCACTCACCGTTTTTACGGCCTCAACGGTACCAAAAATTTCTTCTGCAGCCAGGGTTTTGCCGGTAGTATTGATGTCTACATATACAATATCACCCAACTCATGTTGTGCAAAATCAGTAATGCCAATGGTAGCAATATTGCCTTCCAGGCGTATCCATTCGTGGTCCTTGGTGTACTTGAGTTCAGCCGGAAAATTCATAGTTAGTATGTTTTAGTATTGCAAATATTCAATAAAAAATGCCTCATCAGGTCAAAAACGGCGAAATAATCCTGTTAAACCGTTCGGCTAAAGCTTAAAATCCCTGTTCTTCAAAGTACAACAACACATGATCCCTGATAAAGTTTTCCTGAACGGGGAGGGCCATTACAGGTAATTCTTTTACCTGGGCATAATGGGGCCAGCCATCAGCATCATTGCCTTCTAATTGGTAGTAGCCACTTTGGCTCAACACCCTGCAAACAGCCACATGCATCAGGTCCTGCTTCTGCTCCTTGGAAATTTTTTCTGCCCTAAACCCGGTTTCCTGCAGGCCAATCAGGAACAAAACAGCTTCCAGATCGGGTTTTTTGCCGAAACGTTCCACCAGTTTTGCTTCCAATGCCCACCATCTTTGTTGTAAATCGTCGGTAATAAACATGATGCTGCAAAGGTAAACGGTGCATCATCAACGGGCAAAAGTTATCTTTGCCGCAAAAGGGATATATATGTTACAGGTGAATACATTGCGGGCGGATACTGCCATTGCCAAAGCAAAACTGGCTAAGCGTCATTTTGGTCAGCCGGAACTGGTGGATGCCGTCATAGCTATGGATGATGATAGGAAGCGCTTACAAATGGAGTTCGATACCACCCAGGCCAAAATAAATGCAGCCTCCAAAGAAATTGGTAAGCTGATGGCACAGGGTAATAAAGAAGCTGCCGAGGCGAGTAAGGGAGAAATAGCCGGATGGAAAGCCAGTCTGGAGCCCATCAAATCCCAAATGGCAGAAGTGGAGCAACAGTTGCAGGATACCCTGGTACTATTGCCCAATTTGCCCTCCGACCGAGTACCTGCCGGAAAAACGCCGGAAGAAAATACCGTAATCAGAGAGGGGGGTGCCCCACCCAATTTGCCTGCGAATGCCCTTCCGCACTGGGACCTGATTAAAAAATATGACCTGGTGGATTTTGAAACCGGTGCTAAAATTACGGGAAGTGGTTTCCCTTTGTACAAAGGAAGCGGTGCGAAATTGCAGCGGGCGCTGGTGCAATATTTCCTGGATTTTAATACAGCCGCCGGCTATACTGAATATTCACCACCTTATATGGTTAATGAAGCCAGTGCTTTTGCCACGGGCCAGTTGCCTGACAAAGAAGGTCAGATGTACCATGCTACTGCCGATAATTTTTACCTCATTCCCACAGCCGAAGTACCGGTTACCAATATTTACCGCGATACTATTTTAAAAGAGGAAGAGCTGCCTGTTCGTATGACGGCTTACTCACCCTGTTTTCGCAGAGAGGCCGGGAGTTTTGGCAAAGATGTTCGGGGACTCAACCGCGTTCACCAGTTTGAAAAAGTGGAAATCATACAGATTACTGCGCCTGACAAGAGTTATGCGGTGCTCGATGAGATGGTGCTACACGTTGAAAAATTATTACAATCCTTACAGTTGCCTTACCGCATTCTTTTACTCTGTGGGGGTGACATGGGCTTTACCAGTGCAGTAACTTACGATTTTGAAGTATACAGCGCTGCACAGGAACGCTGGCTGGAAGTGAGCAGTGTCAGCAATTTTGAAGGTTTCCAGTCCAATCGCCTCAAATGCCGCTACAAAGATGCCAACGGCAAAATACAACCCGTGCACACACTCAACGGCAGCGCACTGGCTTTGCCCAGAATAGTAGCCTGTTTACTGGAAAATAACCAGACAGCAGAGGGAATTGTACTCCCAGAAGTACTTAGTAAATATTTTGGGGCAGGGGTTATTATTTGATTTCGTATGCAGGCTGGCAGAGAAGGGTAAATTGGATAGGGAGAGTGGATTGGACAGTTAAATAATACCTGCAAACCTGTATAACAAACGTAACAGCAGATTCAGTCACTAAACATACTTATTTTGTTCCATCATCGGGTACACAATAACCGCTAGTTATGCGTGCAGCAATTTTCGAAAATTTCCAGGGTCCCATAAGCATTCAGCAGGCGAAAGACCCCGCACCTAATGAACATGGGGTGGTGATTAAGGTAACAGCCACCGGCCTATGTCGCAGCGATTGGCATGGGTGGATGGGGCATGATCCGGATATTGCTTTGCCGCATGTTCCTGGTCATGAACTGGCGGGTACTATTGTAGCAAAAGGGACATTAGTGAGAAATTTTAAGCCGGGCGACAGGGTAACGGTTCCTTTTGTGGGAGGCTGCGGTGCCTGTTACCAGTGTGTTTCGGGTAACCAGCAGGTTTGCGATCATCAGTCACAGCCAGGCTTTACCCATTGGGGATCTTTTGCAGAATATGTAGCCATTGATTATGCGGATACCAATCTGGTAAAAATACCCGAGGGCATTGCTGATATAACTGCCGCTACCCTTGGATGCCGGTTTATCACTTCTTTCCGGGCCATTGTTGCGCAGGGAAAAGTCACGGGCGGTCAGTACGTAGCCATACATGGCTGTGGGGGCATTGGTCTTTCGGCTGTAATGATAGCCAGTGCGCTCGGAGCCTTTGTGATTGCGATTGACATTAATGAACGAAATCTCGCATTGGCCAAAGACTTTGGGGCTATGGCTACTATCCATGCAAAGCAGAATTCAGATGTCATTGGTCAGGTAAAATCCTTAACACAGGGTGGGGCGCATGTTTCTGTAGATGCGCTGGGCAGCGCAGCTACCTGTTTCAATTCAGTTGCCTGCTTGCGAAAAAGAGGCAGGCATGTGCAGGTAGGATTGATGACGGGCGACCATCGGCATGCTGCCGTTCCCATGGACAAAGTTCTGGCTAATGAATTGGAAATAGTGGGCAGCCATGGCATGCAGGCACACCAATATCCGCAGATGCTGGAAATGATTCTCAATGGCCAATTACATCCTGAAAAGCTTATTGAAAAAACCCTATCCCTTGATGAAGTTATTACTGCCTTGCCTAACATGGGGAATTTTGCACACAATGGCATTTGGGTGATTGATGCATTTTAATGAAACTAAAAAAAATACAATGATTGTAATAGCCAAATGGATCATCATTGCTTTCGGAATATTTTTTATTTATGCAGGGCTTTTCATGCTTATTGCACCGGAGAAGGTCAGGCTAACCATTAGAAGAGCGGGTAGCACTCCGGTTATTAATTATGGAGAAATAACCCTTCGAATGATTCCTGCATGGGCCATGGTACTGTATGCGAAATTTTCCCTATTCCCGGTTTTATTTTCTTTCTTTGGTTGGTTTATGCTGGTCACCTCCTTTGTACTTTATTTTGTGCCCAGGCGATTACACCACCAGTTTTCCAATAAATGCGCTGACAGGCTACAGTCTGGCTACTTTCGGTATATAGCACCCTTTGCCATACTCATAGGTTTGGGAATTATTTATTCTGTTGCCTGATGGCAACAGCCCCCCAAAAATTTAGGCAATTGATTCCCTTTGAGTAAGCTAGAGGTGAATCGGTTTATTTAATTCAATTTAAGTGTAACCTGACCGGAATATAGCCCTTACAAAAAATGTCTTTCTTACAGAGAATTGAATCATCTTTACAGGTAGGATGGTAAAAAATGATTGATAATCCATTTAATTTTTGAAAATGAGCAAACAGAATTGGCAAAACGTAAAAACAGAGCAGGTTAACCCTAAAATGAAGAGGCAGTTCATACATGGCGAAAAAGTGATGATTGCCCGGATGGAATTTGAGGATGGGTTTACGGTACCCTGGCACTCCCACGACAATGAGCAAATCACCGAAGTAATCGAAGGCACCCTGCGTTTCTGGTTTGATGATGATGAAAACAATCCCGTTGACCTTACTGCAGGAGACATAATAGTGATAACTGGAAACAGGCGGCACAAGGCGCTGATGATTGGGAAAGTAATCGAAACGGATACGTTTGCCCCACCCCGCCAGGACTGGATTGATGGTTCGGATGCCTATTTGCGGAAATGATAACATTTACCAATACGATATAAGAAATGGACTTAGGGATTCAAAACAAAGTAGCCCTGGTGCTGGCTTCCAGTAAAGGATTAGGCAAAGCCGTTGCCAGGGAGTTGGTGAAAGAAGGAGCCAGAGTGGTTATCTGTGGCACAGACGCGGTTGCTTTGGCTGCCACTGAAGCTGAATTGCAACTGATCGCTCCCAACAGGGTTTCCGCTGTAATTTGTGACATTACCGATGAAAAACAAAGAAAAAACCTTGTAACACAAACGGTACAAACATTTGGACCGGTAGATATACTGGTTACCAATACCGGGGGACCCGCTGCGGGTCCTTTTGAACAGTTTCAACTGGACGACTGGAAACATTTATACAACCTGTTATTCCTGAGTGCGGTTGATATCATACAACAGGTTTTGCCGGGAATGAAAGAAAGAAAGTACGGCCGGATACTGACCATTACCTCCGTAGCGGTAAAGCAACCCGCAGACAACCTGATCTCCTCCAATGCGGTCAGGTCTGCTTTGGTTGGGTTAGTGAAAAGCCTCTCCAATGAAGTGGCGCCCTATGGCATCACGGTAAATAATATATTGCCCGGCTATACAACCACCAACCGGCTCGAAGGCCTGATTGCTAAAAATCCCGAAGTGAATAAGGTAAAAGATACCATTCCTATGAAACGCTTTGGCAGCCCTGAGGAGTTTGCAGCGGCAGCGGCATTTCTGGTGAGTGAGCGGGCCAGCTATATTACGGGACAATCACTGGCCGTAGATGGGGGATGGATCAAAGCCAGTTGATACAAGCACTTACGGGAACCCTGCTATTGTAAAATTATACAGGTAATTTTGGTTTTGGTGTAGGCCTTATCATAAACTTTGCCTAATAGCTAAATTCAGAAGAGTCCCAATGAGTATTACAGCCCGGCTATTATTTTTATGCTTACTAAATAATTTATTCATTACGGCTAATGCCCAGGTTAACCTGCCCGATAGCATAAAGGCAACTTTTACCAATACGGCTATTTCCCTCGACGGTAAATTATCAGAAAAAATATGGACATCAGCTTTCCCTATTTCAAATTTTAATCAAAGGGAACTGGATTTCGGAAAACCTGTTACCGAACCAACCCGAGTAGCCATTGTGTATGATAAGCTGGCCCTTTATATAGGCGTATGGTGTTTCCAGAAAAGCCCGATACGTGCCAAATTCATGCAGCGCGATTTTAATTATGAGGAGGACGATAATTTTCAGGTGGCCTAGTCGAAGAATGGTAACGATTACCACCCACGAACTGGCCCAATACCTGAATTATGCATTCAACCCAAGGCTTGACCTGGCTATGTTTGTACAATGGAATTCACTGGATGACTTATTATTGGGTAACTTCAGGTTGCACTGGATACCCAATATCGGATCTGACTTGTATGTGGTGTACAACCGAGGGTATGATAATTTGAAACAATTTGATTTTATGCGCCCCCGCAGTTCCGCAGGAGCAGCGAAACTCGTATGGCGTTTTACCTTTTAATCCTATAGCATGAACAGAAAAGATTTTCTCAAAGCGGGTACACTGGCAGGCACTTCTGCCCTGTTTACCGTAAACAATGCATTTGCCCAAAACCTAAGTAATAATGCTATTGACAAATTAGTAGATGCCAATGGCAATTATGTGTTGCAGCCCTTGCCCTATGGGGAAAGTTTTCTGGAACCCTATATGGATGCCGAAACCATGCACCTGCATTATACCTACCACCATGGAGGTGCCGTAAAAGGAGCCAATAAGGATTTGCAGATGATTCAAAAAGCCCTGGACGACAATAACCTGGAAACAGTGGATTTCTGGACTAAAAAACTGACTTGCCATTTTTCATCACATGTATTGCATTCCATTTTCTGGACCAACCTCATCAACAAAAAAACAGAACCAAAGGGAGATTTATTAAACCGGATCAATAAAGATTTTGGCAGTTTTGAAAGAATGCAACTGCTGATGGCAGAAACGGCAAAAAATGTGGATGGCAATGGTTGGGGTATTGTGGCCTACCAGCCTTACAGCAACCGTTTAACGGTGCTACAATGCGAAAACCACGAGAAGCTTACCCAATGGGGTGCCATACCCCTGCTGGTGATTGATGTTTGGGAACATGCGTATTATTTGAAGTACAAAAACAAACGGAATGATTTTGTAGAAGCCATGTTCAATATTATTAACTGGGACAATGTGGCCATGCGACTGGATACTGCCCTGCAGTTGGTAAAATAAGGGGTAGTTGCCTCGGGAATTTCATTGGGTAATAGCAAAAAGAAGAAAGGTGTCAGTATCATTAGCTATCAACGCCTGATCTCCACCCTTGTACCCACAGGCAGTAAATCAAAAATCTCTTCAATATAACCGTTCTTGGTACTGATACAACCCTCTGTCCAGTTCTGGTATTGGTCAATGGCATAGTCTTCGTGTGGCCAGGTGCCGTGAATGCCAATGGCTCCGCCAATCCGGGCACTGGCGGGTATCAGTCCACTGGCTTTGCGCTGGTAAAATTTTCGATAGCTTTCAACAGTGGGATAATCTATCTGTAAAAACCGGTTCCACTTGGCATGCTTTCGTTTGTTTTGGATGTGAAAGATACCCTCCGGTGTTCGCTTGTCACCCTCCATCATTTTATCTCCCTGGTCCTTATTACCAAATACTACGGGATAGGTTACGATCCATTCCCCGGTACTGTCTATAATTTTTAATTCAAAGCGCGATTTACTAATGAGTACACTATAACTATTAGGCGTGGTAGCACTCCAACAAAATTGCTTCTTGTTTGAAAACGAAGTTGTGCTAAGCGTAATCACTACCAGCAGGGATCCATACAGCGGGAAGGTTACTTTTTTTACAATATGGGGAAGCGTAGATACAAATGGGCGGTAAGATGGAATACACATGGCGGCTGATTTGAGAGCAAACTATTCTAACCGGATGTTGTATTCGGGTTAATTCACCAAAAATTTGGTTAATGCGATAAATACCGCGCAGCGTTTTAGCATTTTGATAAACAAAAAATGCCCCGGTGCGGGGCATTCAGGGTAATTTAAAGAATTTGTTTACCAGTTGCTTAAACGAATACCGATGGTATAGGGATATTGCTCCATGCGGGTAACGTCTTTCTGCAAACGGTTAAGGCTGTAAGATCCGTATAAGCGTATTGGTCCGATACCCATTTCGCCAATGGCTGCCAGTCGCCAGGGCTCCAGGTTAAAATCCCCTTCTATTTTTTGTTTACCCCTTTCAACACTGATTTGTTTGTTACGGCTGCCATAGAGGTAACCGGCACTGATTCCCGCACTGAAACTGAACCCCCTGCGGCTATCAGGTGTTGTATTGAAATTTACCATCAATGGAACCGTCAGGTAACTTACGTATAATTTGTTTTTACTGAAACCAATAGAGTCATTGTGCACAAATTGCGTGGGGTCTTTACGGAAACTGAGTCGGGTATCAAAACGGTAATTGTACATCTCCAGTCCGAATCCATATTTCAGGTTCACCACATGTTTCACCACATTCAGCTTCTGCATAAACACCCAAATGTTTACATTACTCGATTTTCCGGTGATGAGCGAATAACTGTTTTTGGTTACCGGTCCGTCAGCAGGCCGTAAGGTTTTGAAATAGCCACCCGCCTGTGCAGCGGCATAATCGGTATTGTCGCGCCAATTGGCAAAGCCCAGGTCCATGATCCACCAGTTGGTACTAAGGTTGCTCCTGCTTCGGGTGCGTCTTTCCACTTTCAATTCATAGGAACGGTTGCGGGTAGTCTTCTCTTCACGGCCATCCCTGTTTTTTTTGATGATGATGAAGTTACCCACTTTCACAGTATCCGAATGAGTAACGCTACTGTCTGTTTGTGCAAATCCGCTTACTGCTATCAGCAGTATAACCATAATGCTCATTGTTCTTTTCATGACTTTTTCTTTTCTGTTTAATCTAAGGTTCTTGTTTCTGTTACCACGGGCGGGGTTTCCGTTTTATCTTCTTCTGAAAGCTGTTTGGTTTTACTGCGGAAAATATTGCCTGCTTTTCTGAACAGGCCCCGTAATTTATCTTTGTTGATTTCCAGGGAACCCAGGTACAGGCTTTTTCTTTCATCATCCGTATTGAGTACTTTATAAACGGCGGGTTGCACCATACTTGTTTTGGGCGCTTCCTCTTTTTCAGTCACCACTAATAAAGGGTCTGCTTTTAAAACAGTATTATGGATGGTGGGCGTTGTTTCGGAAACATTGGTACTAACCGTTTTTGCGGGTATCCTTTCGTTTTCCACTAAGGGTTCAACACCTGCCATAGGCATATTTGCTGCCAATTCCTCCGTTTTAAGGGTGGTTACTTTGTTGGCTGCACCGCCCTTTGTGGTGGCCAATGCTGTTGGTTCCCCAGTTGCTGCAGCAGGTTGCTGAACTAGCGCCGGGTTAGACAAATTATTTGCTGCATTCGTTTTTTCATCGGTATTGCTGGCGGGGTTTGTGGGCAACCCTTTGGCAGCAACCATTATTTGTGTATCGGAAGCTTTGGGTACAGGTGCCAGCATCCATACCATGGCTACCAGTGTAACAAAGACTGCTGCAGCAGCTATCTTTGTCCAGCGTAAATAAAATACGGGCTTTTCATCTTCCGTTTTCCGGTACAATATTGATTTGTCAGGAAATGGTACCTGTTCCTTTGGCAATAAGGTTTGTTTCAGTAAGGTAAACGCCTCCTGCAGGGAGGGATGTTGTAATACAAAGGTTTCCACCCGGTTGCTTTGCGCAGCATCCAACTCACTGTCAATGTACAACAGAAAATTTTCTTCGTAATTATGGCTATTGATTTCCCCTGTACTGTTGCGGAACAACAAATCTTTGTCTGCAAAGAGCGTATTGTCCGGCACCAATTGTATTTGCTGAAGCAATTCCAGTTCAGCAGCCAGGTCGGGATTAGTTTGTATAAACAGGTCCACCGCCTGTTTGTCTGTTGCAGGCAATTCACCGTCAATGTACAGCAGGAAGTACTCCTCGTAATTATTTCGGTTAATTGGCATCATTTCAGTATGCTGTATTTTTTTTAACAAACAATCATTTTACATTTTCAGGACTAACCAAATAGTCCCTCAGGCTGAGTCTGGCCCGGTGCAGGTATACTTTTACCTGGCTTTCGTTCAGTCCCATAATTTTCCCTATCTCTTCATAACTATACCCCTCATAATCTTTCAGCATCACCAGGCTTTTCTGTGTTTCATTCAGCCGGTTCAGCGCTTCCATCAGTGTTTTTTTCAGGTTACCGTCTGTGGGCAGCTGGAAGCTGCCATTTTCAGAAAAACTATCCTGTAATTGTATCCTTTTGTTTTTCCGGATATGGTCAATCATCTGGTTATAAGCTACAGTAAACAGGTAAGATTTCGACTTTTCTGATTCAACTGCTTCCCGGTTACGCCACAGTTTTTCAAATGCTGTTTGCACAATATCCCGGGAGTCCTCCTCGTGGCGCAGGTTTTTCACAATAAACCGGTACACATTGTCTGCATACTGATTTACACATTGGTTATACTCTTTTTCCGTCATAAACAGCCCGAATGATTCTGGTAGGTTTGTTCTGTTACCGTATAATACGGACAGAGGGATATTATGTTACAAAGCAACAAAAAAAAATAATGACCATTCGGTAAAAGGGGATTACCGGAGTGTGGAGACAATCAGGTGGTTAAATCCTGCTTCCAGCGGTTCTGCTGAACCGCCTGATGGTTTGGGTTGGGTAGTTTTCTGGCAACTATCGGGACGCTGGCAACACAATTTCCTTGACCTGTTTTTCAGGAATGCCAGTGTGAAAGCGGTAATGCCAATCAAGGCGGCAAAGGTTAAAAGAGAGGTTCCGGGCTTCTTCATAAACAGGTTTTTGACCTTGCAGTTAGCCGTCAAAGTAAATTAATCTGCCATATAAAAAGAAACCCGAAACGTTAATTATTTATCAATAATCAATGACTTGTTCCTGAATGGTTGCAGGAATTTCCCGCCATCCGTACTGCTGTGTGCGTAACTGGGGTTCAAAACCGGCTTCCCGGATGGCATCCTGTATGGTTTTATAGGTAAATCGGTGGGGCGCGCCAGCAGCACTTACCACATTTTCTTCGATCATGATACTGCCAAAATCATTGGCGCCTGCATGTAAACAAACCTGGGCTGTTTGTTTACCTACTGTTAACCAGCTTGCCTGAATATTGGTCACATTCGGCAGCATGATGCGGCTGATGGCAATCATCCGGATATATTCATCAGGAGTGGTGAGGTTTTGAACGCCCCTGATTCTTGTTAGTAAGGTATCCACATCCTGAAAGGTCCAGGGAATAAAGGCCAGAAAACCTTTGGCCTCCGCAGGTTTACGACTTTGCACTTCCCGGATGGCAGCCAGGTGGATGAATCTTTCCTCCAGGGTTTCCACATGGCCAAACATCATGGTGGCACTGGTGGTAATATTGAGTTTATGGGCTTCGTGCATGATGGCCAGCCATTCATCTGCCCCGCACTTTCCTTTCGATATCAGCCTGCGTACCCTGTCTACCAGTATTTCTGCTCCGGCTCCCGGCAATGAATCGAGTCCTGCCTCCTGTAAGGCTTTTAGCACTGCATGGTGACTCATTTTTTCCAGCTTGGCAATATGCGCTACTTCGGGTGGCCCCAGTGCATGCAATTTTAAAGTGGGGTATTCCTGCTTAATAGCCCTAAAGGTTTGGGTATAGAAGTCAAGTCCAAGTTCCGGATGGTGTCCCCCCTGCAGCAATAACTGGTCTCCCCCGAATTGCAGGGTTTCCTCAATTTTTTTCCGGTAAGTGGGCATATCGGTAATATAGGCATCTGCATGCCCGGGTATCCTGTAAAAATTACAAAACTTACAGTTGGCAATACAAACGTTGGTGGTGTTTACATTCCGGTCAATCTGCCAGGTGACTTTGCTGTGAGGCACCTGTTTTTTGCGTAATTCATCTGCTACATGCATCAGTTCGGAAAGGGGTGCCTGCTCAAAAAGAAACATGCCTTCTTCAACGCTTAAAAAATCAAATGCGAGGGCTTTATTATAGAGGTCTGCTATATGCATACTTGGGCTGTTTAGTAGGAGCGTAAAGGTAGGTTATCTACCCAAAAAAGCAGTATGAACCTATTGTCATCCGCTCTGTTATCCTTTTATACACTATAAGACAACCTTATGTAGAATATGTTCGTTGCTATAGCTATATTTCGAAATTTAACTTATATTCAAATGGTATGAAACAGCTTTGTATAACCATAGCTTTCCTGTATGGATGTTTTTCCGGAAATGCCCAGGAGGAGTTTGTTCCCCCGGAGGCAAAATCAGTTACAAAGTTTTCATTTAGCCAGATCAGCGGGGGAATCGTTATTGTAAAAGCCAGGATTGACACTTTCGCGGACCTCCTGAATTTTGTGCTGGATACGGGTAGCGGAGGTATTTCACTCGATTCCTCTACTGCCCATTACCTTGGTCTGTCAATCCTGCTTAGTGAAAAGACCATCAGGGGAATTGCCGGAATCAAACGGGTGGAATTTACTTATGACCATACCCTGAAATTACCCAACCTGAATGTTCAACACCTTGATTTTCATATCAACGACTATGAACTCCTGACAAGCGTTTATGGCATTAAAATAGATGGTATCATCGGGTTTAGTTTTTTAAGAAGGTATATCGTTAAACTGGACTACGATAACCTGACCATGGAAGTATTTACACCTGGCACTTATAAGTATCCAAAGGGTGGCTACCTTTTGAAACCCAATTTTTCCACCCTTCCTTTACAGGCTGCGGCTATAAAAGATAACCGGCAGGTACAAAGCCGCTTCATTTTTGATACAGGCGCAGGGCTTAGTTTTTTATTGTCCAGCGATTTTGTGGAAGACAGTACGCTGTTTAAAAAAGGAAAAAAATTTTATGCTACCCAGGCTGAAGGGCTTGGTGGAAAAAGCCAGATGCGACTTACAGTTGGCAAAGAAGTAAAAATTGGGCCGTATAAATTCAGAAAAGTGCCCATCCATGTTTTTGATGATGATTATAATGTGACTTCCTATCCCTTATTAGGCGGACTGATCGGCAATGATATCCTCCGGCGTTTTAATGTGGTTATCAATTACCCGGAACAAAGCATCCATATAAAACCCAATTCACATTATTCTGAAGCCTTTGATTATTCATATACCGGGATGGGTATTTACCTGATTGATGGGGAGATAAGGGTGATAGATATCATGCCCGGTTCGCCCGGTGATAGGGCAGGTTTTAAAACCGGTGACATTATATTTTCTGTTGAATCCAATATGACCAAGAACATCCAGGCATACAAAAACCTTTTTCAGAACAGCCTGGGAAGGGTAAAAGTGGTGATCTTCCGCAACCAGGAACCGATTGTGTTAACCCTTGACGTAAAGGATATCCGCAGGTAAAACATTCCCTCCCTGTTTTGGTGAATGACCTATTTTTGCGGGCTCTTGATTAATGACTATGATTGAATTTGACAGGTTTGTATTGGATAACGGATTACGGGTACTGGTACATGAAGACCATTCCACCCCGATGGCTGTAGTAAATGTGTTGTATGATGTGGGTGCCAAAGACGAAGACCCGGCCCAAACAGGCTTTGCGCACCTCTTTGAGCACCTGATGTTCGGCGGCAGTAAACACATCCCTGATTATGATGAACCCCTGCAAAGGGCAGGAGGCGAAAACAATGCCTATACCACCAATGACCTCACCAATTATTATTGCCAGCTTCCGGCAGAAAATATCGAAACTGCTTTCTGGCTGGAGAGTGACCGTATGATGGGACTGGCTTTCAGCAAGAAAAGCCTGGCCACACAAATAAAAGTGGTATCCGAAGAATTCAAAGAACACTATATCAATAAACCTTATGGGGATGTTTGGCATAAAATGCGCGAACTGTCTTATAAAGTGCATCCTTATCGCTGGATGACCATCGGCAAAGAACTAAGCCATATAGAGAATGCACATATTGATGATGTAAAAAACTTTTTCTATAAACATTACCGGCCTGTTAATGCCATTTTGGTAGTGGCTGGTCAGGTAAAAACCGAAACAGTAAAACGCCTGGCTGAAAAATGGTTTGGGGTTATTCCCATGGGTGACCCATACCAGCGCAACCTGCCCCAGGAACCGGAACAAACCGAAGCGAGGCAGAATGCCATTTATGCCAATGTGCCGTTGGATGCCTTCATCAAAACATGGCATATGGATGCCCGGCTCGACAAGGGCTATTATGTAATGGACCTGGCAACAGAAATCCTCGGTGGTGGTGCATCCTCCAGGATGTTCCAGTCGCTGGTAAAAGAGAAACGACTGTTTTCAGGCATTGATTGCAGCCATTTCGGCTCAACAGACAAAGGCCTGGTAGCCGTGGAAGGAAAGCTCGTTAAAGGAGTAGACATGCAAACAGCAGCAGCTGCCGTGGAAGAGGAAATTGAAAAGATCTGTTCAATGGCAGTCACGACCACTGAATTGCAGAAAGTAAAAAACAAAACCGAGAGTATGATTGCCTTTGAAGATATGGGTTTGATGAGCAGGGCAGGAAGCCTGGCCATGTATGAATTGCTGGGCGATGCGAACCTGATGAATACAGAACTGGCCAGGTACCAGGAGGTTACAGAAGAGGATATCCTGTTACATTGCCAAAAGGTATTCAGAAAGGAAAACAGCAATACCCTTTTTTATCACAGTAAGTAAGTAAAGATGACCGACAGAAATACAGCCCCGGCAATCATTGATGCCGTTAATATGCAACTGGCCCTGAAACCGTATACACATTTCGTACTCGATAACCAGGTACCGGTGTACAGCATTGATGCAGGTGCACAGGAGGTGATGATGATTGAATGGGTTTTTTACGCAGGTAACTGGTACGAAGAGAAAAATATCGTAGCTGCCACTACCAACTTCATGTTGAAAAACGGAACCCGGTTGAAGAATGCATTTTCCATCAATGAATACTTTGAATTTTACGGGGCTTATTTGAACAGGAGCTGTTACAATGAAACAGCCACCATCACCCTGCATTGTCTTTCCAAACACCTGAATGAGCTGTTACCGGTAGTTTCGGAATTGCTAACTGATTGTATTTTTCCGGAAAATGAACTGGCCATCTACAAACAAAACCAGCAGCAGCGGCTAACAGTGAACCTCAAGAAATGTGATTTCATTGCCAACCGGCTTATTGACGAATATATTTACGGATTTCACCATCCCTATGGCAGATATACTTCCACTTTGGATTTTGAACAACTGCAAAGAGAGGAACTGGTTTCTTTTTATGACAGGTTTTATACAAAGGGACGATGTCTCATATTTGTGTCAGGCAAATTGCCTGCTGATTGGGATCAGCAACTAAATAAGTCATTCGGACAGCTTGCGCTTAACCAGCACCCACTTCCGGAAATTGTTTTCAACCCCCAGCCGGCAGAAAAGAAAATGTATGCCATCACCAATGATGCGGAGGGTGTGCAGGGGGCTATCCGAATAGCGAGACCCATGTTTAACCGTCACCATCCCGATTTTTCAGGGATGCAGGTATTGAACAATATTTTCGGAGGCTATTTTGGCTCAAGACTCATGAGCAATATCAGGGAGGACAAGGGATACACTTATGGTATCCATAGCCACATCCAAAATCATTTGCACACAAGTGCCCTGGTGATTGCAACAGAAGCAGGGAGAGAAGTTAGTGAAGCCACCGTGACAGAAATTTATAAAGAAATGGCTGTTCTTCGTGAGGAACTGGTATCGGAGGAAGAACTTTCTTTGGTAAGAAACTACATGATGGGTTCCCTGCTGGGTGACCTGGACGGTCCTTTTCAGATTATGGCCAGATGGAAGAATTACCTGCTCAATGGGCTTACCGGAGAGTATTTTACCCAAAGTATCCAAACTGTCAGATCGATTTCTGCAGCCGAGTTAAGGGAACTCGCCAATAAATACCTTGATCCGGAAGATTATTATGAACTCGTGGTAGTGTGACAGATAATCCTGTTGCCGCAGTCAGTTACAGCCCCCAACACGTAGGCAATTAAATAATGGCTAACTTACCATACAAATTATTCTGTATGGCAAGATTTTTGGCAAAAACAGTGGCTACGGCACTCGCAGTGCTCCTGGCCGCATATATCCTGAAAGGGGTACAGGTATCCAGTACAGGAACAGCCTTGGTTGTGGCACTGGTACTGGGTTTGTTAAACAGTTTTATCAAACCCATCCTCATTATTCTGACCATACCCATAACCATTTTTACCCTTGGTCTGTTTCTGCTGGTCATCAACATCATCATTGTAAAACTGGCTGCCGGAATGGTTTCCGGGTTCAGTGTTGACGGTTGGGTGTCGGCGCTGTTCTTTAGCCTGGTGGTGAGTTTTGTGTCTTCCATTATTGAAGCCATCATTGGAACAGGCGATGAGCGCAAGTCATAATGCCCCTAAAAGTTCCTTCACTTTTTCTTTAATGAGGTCCCTTACTTCATTAAAGGCAGCCGGTTCCAGGTGTTTGGGGTCGGGTATCTGCCAGTCAATGAATTTTTTGGCAGGCATCCAGGGACAGGCATCGCCACAACCCATGGTAACCACTGCATCAAAAGGAGCGAAAGGTGCTACTTCCTGTAAAGATTTGCTATCATGCCCGGAAAGGTCATAACCCAGTTCTTTCATGGCAGCAATGGCTTTGGGGTTTACGATACCGCTGGGCTTACTGCCCGCGCTAAAGGCGGCTACATTTTCTCCGCCAAGTATTTTGGCAAATGCCTGGCTCATCTGGCTGCGGTTACTGTTTTCTATACAAACGAACAATACTTTTTTGGGTGTCATGGGAGGTAGTTTATAATCCGGTGAGGGAACTTCTTTTTTCTAATAAAACAGTGTCTCTCCATTTACCATCCATCTTGCCTATTTTTTCACGGGTACCAATGGTTCTGAAACCGATGGAGGTATGCAGGACAATGCTTGCGGTATTTTCCGGAAATATGCCTGCCTGGAGGGTCCAGAAACCTGCTTTTTCACTTTCTGTAACGAGGGATTGCAGCAATAATTTGCCAACCCCTTTACCACGGGCTTTGGCGGAGACATACACACTCACTTCGCCTACACCACCATAAACACACCTGCCACTAACAGGGGTGAGGGCAGCCCAACCCAGAATTTCTCCATTGTCAATGGCTACCAGTCTGGGTAATGCCGTATGCGCCCTATCCCACTCCTCCCAGGATGGAACGGTGGTTTGAAAAGTGGCATTTCCCGTGGCGATTCCTTCCGTATAAATTTGTTTTACAGCCTCCCAATGTTCGGGAAGCAGGGTACTGATGTTCATATAGTTATTTTTTATGAAAAGTGCCGGATATTCCCAATCCGGCACTTTTCTGTATTAATTACAACAACCGGGTGCGCAACAACCGGCCGCTTTGGGCGCTGTTTTCTCTGCGAATACTGTAATGCTGAATATACCTGCATGGCTGTTTTTAAAATCAGCTATTTCTTCCTCACTAAAATAATTCCGCAGAATGTCATCGGGTAACCCGATACTTTTTTCTTTCTGCACAGTAATATTGGTAAAGCCTGCCAGTGAAATAAGTTCCAGGTAAACCGATTTTTGAATGGCGCCTGAAATGCAGCCTGCATACATTTCTGCGGCTTCTCTCAGTTTGGCAGGTAGTTCTCCCTCCAATACAATATCTGATATGCTGAAGTGCCCTCCGGTTTTTAATACCCGGTAAATCTCCTGTAATACATTGGCTTTATTGGGTACCAGGTTGAGTACACAATTGCTCACCACCACATCGGCAATACTATCTGATACGGGCATCTGTTCTATATCGCCCAGGCGGAATTCAACATTGTGGAATTGTAATTTCTCAGCATTGGCCCTGGCTTTACTGATCATTTTTTCGGTAAAGTCGATCCCGATTACTTTTCCGGATTCGCCGGCAAATGCGCGGGCAACAAAACAATCGTTGCCGGCACCGCTGCCCAGGTCAATAACGGTATCTCCTTGTTTTATTTTGGCAAATTCTGTAGGTAACCCACAACCCAAACCCAGATCAGCAGAGGCTTCATAACCCTTCAACCGGGTATAGTCGTCAGCCATCAGGTTATATACTTCTTCACTGCAACTGCCCGCACCACAGCAGGAGGCTGCATTATGTGTGCGGGATTGCCCGGCTATTTCGCCGTATTTTTCACGAACGAGTTCTTTCAATTCAGTTTCTGTTTTCATGGTAAATGTTTGATTTATGGAGAAAATAACACGTGTTTCATTGAATAAGCTGCTAATCAGCAACAGGCGTTTTGTTTTTTTAATTGTGTAAAAAGAGAAGAAAACACCTCGTTGAATTTTTCAAAGGCTTTCCAGTTAATGCAATAGCAACTTTTAGGTCCGTCGATGGTGCCATCAACCAGTCCTGCTTTTTTGAGTTCTTTCAGGTGTTGGGAAATCGTGGATTGGGCAAGGGGCAATCCTTCTACTATTTTACCACATATACAATCCTGTTGTGCAGCCAGAATCTTCAATATGGCAATCCTGGCGGGGTGTGCAAGTGCTTTGGCAAATGCTGCCAGGTCCTGTTCTGTTGCTGAAAATGCTGCTGTTTTAGCTATGGCCATTGATTTATCGTATTTGTTCGATAAGCAAAGAAAGGCATAATTTTTGGATTTATCGTATTTGTACGATAAATATTTTTTTGTTTTTTGGCGGCTTCCGGGAAAGGACCCATTCATCACTTTTTTAAGCCACTCATCATATTGCCAAAAAGGATTAAAATTGTAAGATATTGATTTACAATTAATTGTAGTTAACCAGTTATTATTCTCTGCCCATTACTAAAAAAAACTTGGTACTATGTGTTGCATAGTACCAAATAAACCCTCATCTTTGTGTTGTCAAAGGGAATGAAAGCAAAAAGTTCCCGGACAAAATAAAAAATTAAAAACCTTAAAAATAAAGATCATGAAAACGCAAAGCACACAAATCTTTCAAAACCTGGATAAAAAACAAATGAACAGCCTGGTGAAAGAAGTAAATGAAACCCTTGCCACAGTACCGGTGATAAATCAAAAGAATGCTTTTGGTGTAGTAGATTTATGGAACCTGGAAAGAAGCAGGAGGAACAGGGCAGTAAGAAGGCACCTTAGCTTCTAATTCCCTTTTGTAAACAAAATTTAAAACAGGGGCTCCGACCAACAGACGAGGGCCTCCCTAAAACTCCGGTTATGGATATTCAGAACACACAAAGTCAGATGCGAAAGGGGGTATTGGAGTTTTGCATTTTGTCTATCATCAGGCAAGGGGAAGTGTATCCCAGTGACCTGGTTGAAAGGATGAGAGCAGCCAATCTTCATATTCTGGAGGGTACCTTGTACCCTTTGCTTACCAGGTTGAAAAATGCAGGACTCCTGACATACCGTTGGGTGGAAAGCAACAGCGGGCCGCCCAGAAAATATTTTGTCATGACAGATAAGGGTTTGGAGTCCTATAGCGAACTCGAAAGAACCTGGCAGGAACTGGCAGATGCGGTTCATGCCCTTACCCAGCCCTCTGACAATGCAACACCACCAGAACAAAACCAACCTTAACCAACCAATAAACAGATCAGACCATGAAAAAGGTAATTAATATAAACTTTCAGGGCCGGGTAATACCGATAGAGGAATCCGCTTATGAAATGTTGAAGCAATATGTGGAAAGTTTGCGCAAGTTCTTTGCCAATGAAGAGGGAAGGGATGAAATCATTAATGATATTGAAGGACGTATTGCCGAACTCTTCGGTGAAAGCCTCAAAAAAGGCAGTACCTGCATCACTGATGACGAAGTAAACAAGATAATTGAAAGTATGGGTCGCCCCGAAGATTTTGAAGGGGATGAAGGTAGTGTCCATACACAATTAGAAGGCGAACAGGCAAAACAAAGCGGAGGCCGCAATTATGACTATGTTGGAGAATCACCCCGTGGACGTTTGTACCGTGATGACAATGATAAAATCCTGGGCGGTGTCTGCAGCGGATTGGCCAATTACCTCCGTATAGATCCCACCATTGTTAGGATTGTATTTGCCCTGATTACTTTCGGTGCAGGTACGGGTATCCTCATATATATATTGTTATGGGCCATACTACCTTCCAAACCCCTGAACAATACCATTTCTGCCAAGCGCTTATACAGAAATCCTGAGGAGAAAGTAATTGCCGGTGTTGCCGGTGGTATCGCAACTTATTTTGATATCGCCGTTTGGATACCCAGACTGATCTTCGCTTTCCCCCTGGTGCTCGGTATCCTGACATCCATTTTCAAAAGTGCCTGGTTCTTTGATGTAGACCCCTTCCCTGGTATCATCTTCGGATCATTTGGCGGAACCCTGTTCGTAGTGTATGCCATTTTATGGGCCGTGATTCCGGAAGCCAAGTCTGCTTCCGAAAAACTGGAAATGCGTGGCGAGAAAGTGGACCTGAATACCATTAAAAATACCATACAGGAAGATTTGGAAGGATTTAAAACCCGCGCTGAAAAATGGGGTGGTGAGTTTAAAGAAAAAGCCCAGCAGTTTGGACATGAATTTGGTGAAACGGTTGGTGAAAAGAGCAAACAATTTGGAAGTGAAGCGGGATATGTGGCTAAGAGTGGTGGCAGCAAATTAATAAGTGCACTGGGTATCATGTTTAAAGCCTTCTTCTTGTTTATTGCAGGAATCATTGCCTTTGCTTTACTGATAGCTTTACTGGCATTAATTGTTGCAGGTATTGGTGTATTTCCTTTGAAAAACTTTTTCCTGGAAGGATTCTGGCAGAATGTGTTGGCTTGGACTTCATTGATGCTTTTCCTGGGAGTTCCTGTAATCGCCTTCATTACCTGGATCATACGCAGAATCATGGGCGTGAAATCCGGCAACCGCTACCTCGGATTTACCTTCGGCGGATTGTGGTTCATGGGTCTTGTCTGTACCGGATTATTGGTGGCCTCACTTGCCCGCGATTTTGACGCAAGGGCCCGCGATAAGCAGGAATTCTCCATCGCCCAGCCAGCCAGTGGAAAAATGATTGTAAAAGTTCCTGAAAGCAGTGTAAAAGTATATGGCCGCTGGATGAAAATGGAAGGGATATTAAAAGTGACAGACGACAGTCTCTACCTGAACAATGTAAGGTTACAGGTGATGAAAAGTGCCGATTCAATGTACCACATTTCTGCTTTTAAATACAGCAATGGTTTTGATGAATCAGGAGCAATAGCCAATGTGAATAAAATCAAATACGGTATCAACCAGCAGGACAGTGTCATTTATCTCGACAGGGGATTTGCGCTGAAAAGCGGAACCCGTTTCCGTAACCAGAGTGTAACGGTAAACATTCAGGTCCCCATTGGAAAAAGAATCGTTATCACCAGTAGCGTGAACCGTAAACTGAATTATAATATCAACTTCGGTAATCGTGGGGGCGACTGGGATTTTGATGAGGACTGGAGTAATAAAAATGAAAGCTGGAGCTCTGACGTAGAATACATCATGACTGCCGGCGGGCTGGAAAGACTTTCCAAGCAAAGCAGTGACGAAGGGGATAATGAAGATAATAATGCCATGGAGAATTTTAAGAAAAGCAAAGACGAGCTGAAAAAAGAATATGAGCGCAAACAAAAGGAAGCGGAAGACCTGAAAAAAGAACTGGATAAGCCTGTAGATTCTACCCGTTACCGATATAAAAAAGCAACCACACTTCAGTTAATACCTGCAGCAGGTAAGGCAATTGCTTATGCAGAAGCTATTACCGAAGATGGCCAGGATATTACGGATGCCAGTTACCGGTTACTGATGAAACAAATGGCATTCTAAACTCGGTTGAAGTTGGGAATCAAAGGACCCTGTCCTGTTCACAGGATAGGGTTCCTCCCTTTTACCAGATTTTTTTTGAGTGATGACCTTAAACTATTTAAAAAGCGCTGTGAAAACAGCGCTTTTTTATTTTTACACCACTTGCTTCACTTATTTTTGCCGCCTCAATAAGCCATTATGAAAAACACCCCATTTACACAGAAGCACCAGGCACTTGGCGCCAAAATGGCCGAATTCGCCGGATACAATATGCCCATCAGTTATAGCGGTATCAATGATGAACATGCAGCCGTAAGAAAAAATGCAGGCATGTTTGACGTGAGCCATATGGGTGAATTCATGCTTAAGGGAGAACACGCCCTTGACCTGATTCAACGGGTCACCTCTAATGATGCATCCAAAATCAGCAATGGCCAGGCACAGTACAGTTGCCTGCCTAATAAGGAAGCCGGAATAGTAGACGACCTGATTGTGTATTGCATTGAGAAAGACAAGACCTATATGCTGGTGGTAAATGCCTCCAATATTGAGAAAGACTGGAACTGGATCTGCAGCTTTAATACCAAGGGAGTTGAGATGCACAACATCAGTGAAAAAACCTGCCTGCTGGCCATTCAGGGCCCCAAAGCCACCAAAATATTACAGCCACTGGCAGCCACCGATATTATGAACCTGAAATATTACACTTTCACCCGCACCACTTTTGCGGGTGTAGACAATGTGCTGGTAAGCGCCACCGGTTATACGGGTTCGGGGGGCGTGGAGATTTATTTTGAAGACAAGGATGGTGCCGCAGATACAATCTGGGACGCCATAATGGAAGTGGGTAAGCCACAGGGTCTGCAGCCCATTGGCCTTGGCGCAAGGGATACGCTGCGGTTGGAAATGGGTTATTGTTTATACGGCAATGATATTGATGATACCACTTCCCCTCTCGAGGGCGGACTGGGCTGGATAACCAAATTCACCAAGGATTTTACTGCCAGAGAAATACTGGAAAAGCAGAAAGCTGCGGGCATTACCCGTAAACTGGTGGGATTCGACATGATTGACCGCGGTATCCCCCGTCATGATTACCTTATCAAAGATGCGGAAGGCAATACCATCGGGAAAGTAACCAGCGGAACCCAGGCACCCTCTTTGAACAAAGCCATCGGACTCGGATATGTGGCCATTGCCCATTCGGGTCTTGATACTGAAATATTCATTGATATCCGCAATACACTGGTAAAAGCCAGGATAGTAAAAGCTCCTTTTGTATAGGCCGGGAGAATGGGGGATAAGCAATGCTGTTATCAACAATTTCGAATTATTGTTGACAATCCAATTCCCACACTGCATGTGAAAGCAGATAGATTTGTGCTATGAAAAGGCATTTGCTATTTATCCTGCTATTTTTAATACTGGCTACGTCCTGTCGCCGTAAAAGTATTCCGGGTGTTTCTGCCAGTGGTACCGAAACGGGTATCGCCTCTTATTATGCCGCAACGTATGATGGCAGGAAAACCGCTAATGGAGAAATCTTTCATTCTTCGGACTTTACCGCGGCGCATAAAAAACTTCCTTTTGGTACCAAAGTAAAAGTGACCAACCTGAAAAATGGAAAGACGGTGAAAGTGCGCATCAACGACCGCGGCCCCTTTGTAACGGGAAGAATTATTGATCTGACACGGGCTGCTGCCAAAAAAATAGATATGCTCAATGACGGTGTAGTGCAAGTGAAAATAAAATATTAATATTTGTTGGTGATAACACCCGCAACGGCGAGTTGTTAACCAACCGCCGTTGACGGTGTTATCACCAGCAACCCCCATCAACCAATTCCTTCTCCGCCACCTTAACCAACACCACCCTATCTTTTTCATTCAGCACATACCCATACTCATAACAAAAATGACATTGTTGGCCATTGCGTTGTTGTGATGAATGGGTAAAATACCGGAAGGAAAAACCAAATCCCAGCAGTGTATGCCTGGAAACGGAGGTAATGGCCTGCCGGGTAATAAAAAAACTTTCCAGAATCCGGCGGTTGCGCAGCAGGCAGTGGTTAATGTTGCGTATATACCTGTTCCCTTCACTGTTTAAGCGGTTGTGGTGACTGTTGCGGCAATAATCGTTGCAGAATTTCTTATCTGTCCTTCCCCTGATAAGGTGGTGACAATGGAGACAATACCTGTTTTCTGTACTCATGAAAGTCATTTTGCAGCGGGTCACAAACAAGACTAAATTAGGCAGACTTCTCTTACATCAAAAGGGTATTTATACGTTTATAAACAGTTATTTAAACGGCCTGGTTGTTAGCGGGAATGACGGTGTGTTGTTTTTTGGATTATGAACAGAAAGAGATTTCAGCTATGTTGTAAAATCAACTGTTCCAGTTGTTTGGCAGGAACCACTCCGGATTGCCGCCAAACGATCTTGCCCTCATTAAACAGGATCAGCGTGGGAACACCCTGTATCTGGTAGGCTGTGGCTGCCTGGGGATTTTTATCTACATCCAGTTTGAGGATTTTTACCTTTTCGCCAATGGCAGTTTTCAGTTCTTTGAGTATGGGCGCCATAATTTTACAGGGACCACACCATTCTGCATAAAAATCCACCAGCACCATTTTCTCTGTTTGTAGTATTTCTGAAAATCCGGCCATGGTTTAGGGTTGTTGGGTTTGGGAAAGGGAAGTTGGGGTGTTACCTGAAAATTTCCGGGGCGGAATTGCACAATTACCGGCAGCGCAGCCAAATGAAAAGATGGCCATCGATGCAAAATATACGCCGGGTATGGCCAGGGTCCATTCCCTGTCAATGATTGCCATTACGATGACAAAGGTGCCCAGTCCCAGGTAAAACCACCTGCGGAAATCCCATCCGGTCAATAGCCTGTTTTTCATGCGCGTTTGATTTTAATTTGATTTTCAAGTCCCATCCATCCTCCGCCATTGTATACTTCGGGGAAGCCACTGGATTGTAAAATACTTTTTGCTGAAGCACTCCGCATACCGGAAGCGCAGCAGGTAATCACGACAGCATCTTTTTTCAGTTTCGACAAATTTTGGGAGAGACTGTCCAGCGGAATGTTTAGGGATCCTTTAATATGTCCGCTCCTGTATTCGCCAGGTGAACGAACATCAATGATTTGTGCACCCTTGTCCAATAATTCTTTGAAATTAACGGGTGGTGCCGGTCTGAACAGATTTTGTAACATTTTCAAAAGCATGGTATTTTTTTAGGTGATTATAGCGGGGATATTGTCCATAATTTGGCGTTATATCCTCCTCAAATACAAAAGTACTCCTGTAGCAATGCTTTTTCTGTTACATTGGTTACAATTCGCCCAGTAACCTGATCTGGCTGCGGTAGAGCAGCAGTTTTTGCTGGTTTTCCATTTTTTTTAACAGACGGGAAATCACTACCCGTGATGTGGCCAGGTCGGTGGCTATTTCCTCATGAGATAGATTCAATAGAAGCGAACCGGTTATCCTGCTTTTTTCTTTGAGGTAATTAACCAGTCGCTCATCCAGTTGCTGGAAGGCAATCTGGTCAATGGTTTTCATCAGTTCCTGAAAACGCATGCGGATGGTCTTCATCACAAAACTTTTCCAACTGGGGTATTTCACCAGCCATTCATCCATTACAGAAATCGGGAAAAGCATCAGTTCTGCGTCCTCTTCCACTACTGCTTCAATGTCGCTGGGAAACTGTTGCATACAGCAGGTAAAAGTCATGGCACAACCTTCATGCGGACTTACATAATAGAGCAGTAACTCATGTCCCTCTTCATCTACCCTGGAAATTTTCAGGGAACCGGAAAGTACAATCGGTACCTGCCGCACAGTCTGGCCAATCGTAATCATCCGGGTGCCGGATTTTTCAGATACATACACAGCTTTGGACTCCATTTCTTCCAGCAGCGCCGGTTCAAACAATGTGTGTAAGGGTTCAACAGGTTGCATAAATACTGCGATTTCTATAGCTATGCAAAGGTACCATTTAATAAGTGAGTGAAGGGTTTTCGTAAGTAACCTTCACCGCTAACTGTCTCAAAAATTCGTTTTAAAACGTTTACATGCGAAAGTAAATGGATAATAGACGGTTATTGGAATCCGGGATAGCCAAATTTGAATCGTAAATGCGGTTGGTTTCAACCGATTATTCATCAACAAAAAGAATTCTTATGAACGCAATCAGAAACAGGGTACAAATTATCGGCAATCTTGGCCAGACCCCTGAAATTAAAAGCATTGGTGAGGGAAAGAAAGTAGCCAACCTTTCCGTTGCCACCAACGAAAATTACAAAAATGCCAAGGGCGAAAAAATCACCGAAACCCAGTGGCATAATGTGGTTGCCTGGGGCAAACTGGCTGAGATCGCTGAAAAATACCTGGCTAAGGGTATCGAAGTGGCTATTGAAGGGAAATTAGTAAACAGGAATTATACCGACAAACAGGGCATTAAAAGATATGTGACCGAGATACAGGCGAATGAGTTGCTGATACTGTCCAAGAAAAGCTAATCCAGGCCGTGTACATAACAGATATTCTTTATACCATCTGATAAGTTGGCTAACTGTGTATTATCATGTAAAATTTAAATCGCAGCGATTATCTTTGGCATTATGAGCGAGAAGCCATATTTGCACACAGTATTGTCGCCGAGGTTACTGGACATTTATGATATACATGATTGTGTAGTGGTGGTTATTGATGTATTCAGGGCCACTTCCACCATCGCAACTGCTTTATACAATGGTGCTGAAAAGGTAATTCCGGTTGATTCGGTGGAGCTTTGTATTGAAACCGGCAGGAATACTGGGGGTATCACCGCGGGTGAGCGGGACGGAAAGGTCATTCCCGGATTATCCTATGGCAATTCCCCGGCTGAATATCCGAGGTCTTTTATTGCAGGAAAGACGCTGGTGCTGACGACCACCAACGGCACCCGATTATTGCACATGGCCAAAAATAATGGAGCTGCAGAGATTGTCACGGGTTCTTTCCCCAACATTTCTGCAGTATGTGATTACCTCGCAGGCCAAAAAAAGAATGTAATACTGGGTTGCTCTGCCTGGAAAGACAGGTTTAACCTGGAAGACGCATTGTTTGCCGGTGCCGTAATAGCCCGAATAGGAAAATATTTCACCATCCATTGCGACAGCAGCCTGATGACGGAAGACTTGTATAGTATGCACAAAAGTGATATGCATCATTTTGTACGACGTACCACCCACTGGCACAGGCTGGCTTCTTATGGTTTGGAAAAAGACCTGGAATATTGTGTAACCCCTGATGGGGCTAATGTGTTACCCATATTCAAAAATGGGGACCTGGTGGTATAAGCTGTAATCATTTTCAAAAGACTTTTACGGTAATGCCTCTTTTCCTAAAAGCGGTTAATTGATTATGGCTAATCCCCTAATTATGAACCCGTACTTCCTTAATGGGAATTGGGCAAAAAAAATCCGCAGTATAAAAAGCTGCGGATTTTTCAAATTCGTATCACCTGCTTATTTTCTTGCCATCACTTTTTCTGCGGCAGCAACAATAAACGGGGTATCCAATCCATACTTGGTTAGAAGCTCTGTGGGTTTGCCACTTTCTCCAAATGTATCATTGGTGCCGATGTATTCAATGGGAATAGGACAACCCTTTGCAGCAGTTTGTGCAATGGCATCTCCCAGTCCGCCAATGATGTTGTGTTCTTCCACAGTAACGGCACATTTGGTTTTATTGATAGAGGCAAGTATCGCCTCTGTATCCAGTGGCTTAATAGTATGTAGGTTGATCAGTTCCACACTGATACCCTTTGCTTCCAGGATTCTTCCTGCCTCGATGGCTTTCCATACCATGTGACCGCAGGCAAAAATAGATATATCGGAGCCTTCACTTAATTGCTGGGCTTTGCCAATCACAAAATCGCTGCCGTCTTCTTTGGTGAAATTGGGCCATTTGGGACGACCAAAACGCAGGTAAACCGGACCTTCATAGGAGGCAATGGCTTTGGTGGCTGCTTTGGTCTGGTTAAAATCACAGGGAACGATAACCGTCATGCCAGGTAACATCTTCATCAAACCGATGTCTTCCAGGATCTGGTGGGTAGCACCATCTTCTCCCAGGGTAAGCCCGGCATGAGAGGCACATATCTTAACATTCTTACCACTGTAAGCCACGCTCTGGCGAATCTGGTCATACACACGGCCGGTGCTGAAATTGGCAAAAGTGGTTGTATAGGGTATTTTACCTCCGATGGTCATACCCGCCGCAATACCAATCATATTGGCTTCTGCAATGCCCACCTGTACAAACCGATTGGGAAAATCCTTGATAAAAGGTCCCAGTTTGAGGGAACCCGCCAGGTCGGCAGTTAGCACTACCACATTTTCATTTTCCTTACCTATTTCATGGATGCCTTCCCCAAACCCGCCACGGGTTTCTTTTTCGTTCAGTACCTGTATGTCGGTCAGTTTCATATAATCGGTTTGTCTATAAATTAAGAGTTGCAAAGTAAGGGAAAACACCGCAATGGACAATGGAAACCCATTTCGAATGAGGTTATGTTAGCCTATACCTACAGGGCTTCTTTCACATTGCCCGTGCGTTTCAATACACCCCAGTGCTGTAATTCTCCTTTGATGGCTTTTCGCAGTGAACGGAATAACACGATTAGCATCAGCCATCGGTAAATCAGTCGCTGGGGTATGAGCCAGATGAGTTTCCAGGGTCTGACAAAGAAGGGTGGCGCGCGTCACCGGATGCTGGGAAAGACGTGGATGGCGCTGATGGCAGTAACGGCGTTGTCCGCGCTGTTCATCCGCAACATCAACGACGGGTCGTTCAGCTTCATCCACCTGTTCGTGCCGTGGACCTTCTACGTCGGCTATCGCGCCATCGCCGCCGCCCGCGCCGGCCGGATCGCCGAACATCGCAGCCGCCTGGTGGGGATGTTCCTCGGCGCGCTGCTGATCCCCGGCGTGTTCAGTTTCCTGCCGGGGCGGCTGATGTGGCACTGGCTCTTGGGCTGATCGTCGCCATGCCCATCAGGGCGGTGCCCAGCAGCCCCAGGATGACGGCGGCGATCCGCAGCGACCGGCTGGAACTGGCCAGTGTCGCGATCGGCAGGGCAAGGAACAGCAGCAGCCCGGCGACCAGCCAGCGTGTGTCGCCGGCACCGCGCCAGCTTGCCACCGCCATCGCGCCGGCCGCCAGCGCGAGGCCCATCGCGACCTGCCCCAGCCTGCGCGCCGCGCCGGGGGACAGGCGGTAGAGGCCCAGCGCGACGAAGGCGATACCGGCGATCAGGGCGATGGTGGCGGTCATGCGCGGCTCCAGGCGGTGTCTTTGCCCGGCAATACACCGCGTCGGTTCACAAAGTATAGCCGCCGTCGCTCAGCAGGACGCTGCCGGTGATCGTCGCGGCGTCGTCGGACAGCAGGAAGGCGATCTGTGCGGCGATCTCGTCGGCCTTTGCGTAACGGCCCAGCGGCGTGCCCATCGCGGCCAGTTCGGCAAAGGCGGCATCGCGTCCGATGGCGGTGACGCGATCCGCGAACATCGGCACCGCGTCCCACACCGGCGTCTCGACGCCCGCCGGGGCGATGGCGTTCACCCGGATGCGGCGCGGCGCACCTTCCTTTGCCGCGACCTTCGTCAGGTGGATCAGCGCCGCCTTCGACGCGCCATAGGCCGCCGTGCCGACCTCCGGCTTCACACCCGCTGCCGATGCGACCGCCACGATCGCACCACCGTCCGCCATCGCGCGCAATGCCGCGCGCAGGTCAGGAATGCGCCGTCCAGATTGACCGACAGGATGCGCCGCCATTCCGCAAAGTCATGCTCCGCAATGGGCGATGCGCCCGCGACGCCCGCATTCACCACGGCGTGGGTCAGGCCCGCCAGATGCGGCGCGGCCTGATCCCACAGTGCAGGATCGGCAACGTCGCCGGTGATCCGGATCGTGGGGCAGGGCAGGGCGAACGCCTCCAGCCCCGCCGCATCGCGATCGACCAGCACCAGCGCAGCGTCCGGCCACGCCGACAGCCGCTCCGCCGTCGCCCGCCCGATGCCGGAGGCGGCACCAGTGATGAGGATGCGCGCCACGTCGATCCGCTCCTTACCGCCGCGCCTTGGTGGCCGCGGCGCTGGCCAGCTGGTCGGCGCGTTCGTTGTCGGGGTGGCCGGCGTGGCCCTTGACCCAGTGCCAGTCGATCTGGTGCGGCTGCGCCGCGGCGATCAGCGCCTGCCACAGTTCGGCATTCTTCACCGGCTTCTTGTCCGCGGTCTTCCAGCCGTTGCGCTGCCAGCCCTTGACCCATTTGGTCAGGCCGTCCATCACGTAGCGGCTGTCGGTGGACAGGGTGACGTGGCACGGGCGCGTTCAGCGCGTTCGAGCGCCTCGATCGCCGCCATCATTTCCATGCGGTTGTTGGTGGTGTGCGGCTCGCCGCCCGACAGTTCCTTTTCGTGCGCGCCGATCGCGGATCATCGCGCCCCAGCCGCCGGGGCCGGGATTGCCCTTGCACGCGCCGTCGGTGACGATTTCGACCTTGGTCATCTCGGCGTGTAGCTCGTCGGTCATGCGAACAGCGCTGTCCGTCGGATCGTAGCAGTCGAGCCGCCGCGCAGATAGGCCAGCGGGTCCTTGCGCGTCACCAGCGCATCGGCGGGCGTGTTCAGCCAGTCCCACGCGCGGCGTCAGCAGGAAGCGGATGCACGCGCCCGCGCGCCAGGACGGGCAGCGCGGCGCGTTCGGCGTCGCGACAGCGCCGAAGGCCGCGCATAGCCCGTCCAGCAACGCGCGCGCCGATCGCGGCATCGAAGCTGCGTCCCGTCGCATCGAAGCACCAGGCGTGTGCGTCACCGCCAGGTCATAGGCGCGCAGGTCGGTGCAGGCGAAATAGAAGTCGATCAGGCCGGTGACCGCGTCGCCCAGCATCAGGACATTGTCGGGAAACAGGTCGGCATGGATCACCGACTGCGGCAGGTCGCGCGGCCAGTCGCCTCCACCCGGTCCAGCGCCGCGGCGACAGCGTGTCGCGCAGGCCGGGTCGATCGCGTCCAGTCGCCGTGCCGCACCGCTCGAGCAGCGGCCGCCAGCTCGCCAGCCCCATGCTGTTGGGGCGGGCCGGCGCGAAATCCGCGACCGCGCGATGCATCGCGCCCAGCGCCGCGCCGGCGGCATGCGCCTGCGCCGGGGTCGGGTGCGACAGCGATACGCCGGGCAGGAAACTCGATCAGGCACGCGGGCCGCCCCTCCAGCTTCCTGGATCGCCGTGCCGCTCGCGGTCCGCGATCGCGCGCGGCACCGGCAGGCCCTGCGTCCGCCAGATGATCGAGCAGCGCCATGAAGAACGGCAGGTCGCCCGCGGTCGACGCGCTTTTCGTACAGCGTCAGGATGAAGCGGGGCCTCGTGCCGCCGTCGTTTCGACAGGTAGTTGCTGTTCTCGACCCCCTCGGCGATGCCCTTGCGCGCGACCAGCGTCGCCGCGTCGTAGCTGCGCGAGGAACGGCGGCCAGCGCTCTCGGCGCTGAGACCTGGCGTATAGACGCCATCTAGGCAGCATCGGCGGCTCTGCCGCAGCGCCGCGCGGCAGCTTGAAGGCGATCGTCTCGCGCGTCGTCTCCACCTCGCGCTCGGTCACGTCGAAGCGGCGTCGGCAGGTGATCGACCAGTTCGCGCACCAGCACCTCCGGGGCGGACGCGCCCGCGGTGATGCCCAGCGTCGCGACGCCCTCGAGCCACGCCCAGTCGAGATCGGCCGCGCGCTGGATCAGCCGCGGCGTGCGTGCCCTCGCGCTCCGCGACCTCGACCAGCCGCACCGAGTTGGACGAATTGGGCGCGCCGATCACCAGCACCAGGTCGCACTCCGCGGCGATCGCCTTGACCGCCGCCTGCCGGTTGCGACGTCGCGTAGCAGATGTCCTCGGCCTTGCGGCGCGACGATGCGGGGAAGCGGCGCTGCAGCGCGCCGACGATCGCGGCGGTGTCGTCGACCGACAGCGTGGTCTGCGTCAGGAAGGCGAGGTTGTTCGGGATCGGCGGGGGTGAACGCTTCGGCATCCTCGACCGTTTCGATCAGCGTCATGCTGCCCTCGGGCACCTGGCCGAAGGTGCCGATCACTTCGGGGTGGCCGGCGTGGCCGACGAACAGGATGTGGCGGCCCGCCGCGACCAGCCGCTCGGCCTGGCGATGGACCTTCGACACCAGCGGGCAGGTCGCGTCGAGATAGTCGAGCCCGCGCTCTTCGGCGCTTCTGCGGCACCGACCTTGGGCACGCCGTGCGCGGAAAACACGACGGGCACGCCGTCGGGCACCTCGTCCAGTTCCTCGACGAACATCGCGCCCTTGGCCTTCAGGCTGTCGACGACAATTTGTTGTGGACGATCTCGTGCCGGACATAGACCGGCGCGCCGTAGCTTCTCGATCGCCAGTTCGACGATCTGGATCGCGCGGTCGACGCCGGCGCAAAAGCCGCGCGGCGCGGCGATCAGCAGTTCGAGGGCGCGGCTTGTCGGGACGGTTCGGGTCATGGGCGCCGGCCTTACGCGATTGCTTGCCTGGGCGAAAGCCGGTTCCTATGGTAGCGCACGCGCGACTGCGGACCATGCGGTTCGCCGCGTGACGCCGTTTCGGAAAGGTACGCCTCGCCCGTGACCGCCCGTAGCCTCGTAGCCGCCGCCGCCATCGCTCCTGCTGCGCTCGCGCGGATGTTCCAAGACGGGCGAGATCGATGCGACCGGCGGCATCACCGCCGTGCGGACCGCCTGCCCGAGCGTCGGCGTGCCGGCGGGGACGGGCGACATCACGCTGTTCGATCCGGCCCCCAGCCGCGAACGGCCGACGCGATCGACGTGACCGCGGACGATCACCAACGTCCGCTCGACCTGCAACGACAGCGTCGATCCGATCGTACACCGCCGTCACCTTCGACGTGCTGGCGCGCCGCACGCAACGTGACCGACGCCGCGCACGGTGACGCTCCCCTATTTCAGTCACCGTCGCTGCAGGGCGGGACGCAGGTCGTGGCCAAGCGCGTCGGCCGATGTGACGCATGCAGCTTCGCCGCCGGGCAGGAGCGTGCACAGGCCAGCGCGACCGCCGGCGCCGTACGTCCAGCGCGCCGCCGCGACGCTGCCCGACCGAAATCCGCGAACAGCTGACCCGCCGCCGCAAGCCGGGCGACGAGGATGCGGCGGTCGACCCGCTGACCAACCCCGCGATTCGCGCGGCGGTGCTGCGCGCCAGTTTCGAGGCGCTGGTCGGCTTCCAGCTGACCGACGAGCAGCTGCACTACAACGTCACGCGGTAACAATAGGACCTGCCGTGCGGGATTCTTCGCAGGTGCGAAGAACGATTGACTCGCACCGTGGGCACCGCCACAGCTTGAGGCGTCGAGGCCGGGCAACCGGTCGGGCACGCGCGGGAGAGTCCCCGATAAGGGGCGCCGAAGGAGCAACCGCCCCGGAATCTCTCAGGCACCAAGGACCGCGCGCGTCATCGACACTCTGGAAAGCGTCGCGGGGTCACCCGCCGGCCACCGAAGGGGTAAGCCGCGGCGGGCGTTCCGCACGGTCAAAGCTCTCAGGTTTCCGTGACAGAGGGGGCGACGGAATGGATCGGCGCGGGACCGCGCGGCACCATATCGTCGGCAATCTGTCGTGGAAGGACCGGGATGAGCGACGTTTCCGATACCAAGCAGGCGCGCGGGACCGATCTGAGCGGTGATCCGTCGGGCGGCGAGGGCGATGTGCCCGAGACGCTGACGCTGCCGCTCGATGCCTGGCATCGCGCGCGCGGCGCGCGGATGGTCGAGTTCGCCGGCTATGAGATGCCGGTGCAGTATGAAGGCATCATGGCCGAGCATCTGTGGACGCGCGACGAACGCCGGCCTGTTCGACGTCAGCCACATGGGCCAGCTGCTGCTGACCGGCGAGGGCGCCGACGCAGGCGCTGGAAGCGCTGTTGCCCGGCGACATCACCGGCCTCCGCTCAACCGCGCGCGCTATTCGCTGCTGCTCGACGACGAGGGCGGCATCCTCGACGACCTGATGGTCACGCGCGACGCGCGCGGACAGCGTCTATCTGGTCGTCAACGGCGCGACCAAATAGGACGACATCGGCCATCTGCGCGAGAGTCTGCCGACGACGTGATCACGCTGAACCACCTCGAGGATCAGCGCGCTGCTCGCGCTGCAGGGGCCCAAGGCGGCGGCGGCGCTGGCCCGGCTGATCCCCGGCGTCGCCGACGCTGGTGTTCATGCAGGCCGGCGCGTTCGCCTGGCAGGGCCATGACGCTGTGGATCAGCCGGTCGGGCTATACCGGCGAGGACGGGTTCGAGATCTCGGTGCCTGCCGACGCACGCCGCGGCGCTCGCCGACGCGCTCTGTGCGCGAGCCGGAGGTCAAGCCGATCGGCCTCGGCGCGCGCGATTCGCTGCGGCTGGAGGCGGGGCTGCCGCTCTACGGCCACGATCTGGACGAGGATACCACGCCGGTCGAAGGCCGATCTCGGCTTTCGCGATCAGCAAGCGCCGCCGCGACGAGGGCGGTTTTGCCGGCGCCGAGCGCATCCTGGGCGAGCTCGCCGAATGGCGCGCGATCGCAAGCGCGTCGGCCTGATGGTCGAAGGGCGCCAGCCGGTGCGCGAAGGCGCCGAGGTGTTCGATGGCGACGGACGGCTGGTCGGCAAGGTCACCTCGGGCGGCTTTGCGCCCAGCGTCGGCGCACCGATCGCGATGGCCTATGTCCCCGCCGCGCTCGCCGCACCCGGCACCGCGCTCGAAGCTCGACGAGCGCGGCAAGCGCATCCGCGCGACGGTCACCGCGATGCCGTTCGTTCCCCACACCGCTACTGTCCGCAGACGAGGAGGCTCGAGACATGAGCCGTTATTTCACCGAAGAACACGAATGGATCGAAGTCGAAGGCGATATCGCGCACCGTCGGCATCACCGAATATGCGCAGGAGACAGCTGGGCGACGTCGTGTTCGTCGACGTGCCGGACGAAGGCAAGCAGTTCGACAAGGGCGACGAAGCCGCCGTGGTCGAATTGGTCAAGGCCGCAGTCGACGTCTACTGCCCGGTCTCCGGCACCGTCGTCGAAGGCAATGACGTGCTCGCCGACGAACCCGCTCTGGTCAACACCGATCCCGAAGGCGACGGCTGGTTCTTCAAGCTGCGAACTGCCGACCCCAGCGAACTGGACGGCCTGATGGATGAGGCCGCGTACGGACTTCGTCGAAGCTATGATCATCAGGCCCTCCCTTCGGGAGGGGTTGGGGGAGGCGTGTCCGCTCACCGATCCTGAAACAGGCCTCACCCCGGCCCATCCCCAAGGGAGGTGAGACGCCGACATGCGCTATCTGCCCCTGACCGATACCGACCGTTCGGCCGATGCTGGCCACCATCGGCGCAGCCATCGATCGACGATCTGTTCGTCGACGTGCCCGAGGAAGCGCGGCTGGACGGGCCGATCCACGGTCTGCCGATGCACGCCAGCGAAATGGCGGTCGAACGCCACATGACGAAGCTGGCGCGGCAGAATCTGGTCGCCGGGGACGTGCCGTTCTTCCTGGGCTGCAGGGGCGTATCGCCATCATGTGCCCGCCAGTCGTCGATCACCTGATCCAGCGCGGCGAGTTCCTGACCGCCTACACGCCGTATCAGCCGGAAATCGCGCAGGGCACGCTGCAGATGCTGTTCGAATTCCAGACGCAGGTCGCGCGGCTGCTGGGCTGCGATGTCGCCAATGCATCGATGTACGACGGCTCGACCGCCTGCTGGGAAGCGATCGGCATGGCGCGGCGCATCACCAAGCGCGGCAACGGCGATCCTGTCGGGCGGCTGCACCCGCATTATGTCGCGGTCGCCAAGACGATGGCGAAGTTCACCGGCGATGCGCTGGTGCACCGCGCTGCCGACGCTTGACGGCCGAGCACCGACATCGACGCGCTGATCGCCGCAGATCGACACGAACACCAGCTGCGTCGTCGTGCAATATCCCGACATTCTGGGCCGGATCGCCGACCTGTCGGCGCTCGCCGAGCGCGGCGCAGGCGAGCAGGCGCGCTGCTGATCGCGGTCGTGACCGAGCCGGTTGCGCTGGGCGCGATCGCGCAGCCCGGGCGAGATGGGCGCGGACATCGTGGTCGGCGAGGGCCAGTCGATCGGCGTCGGCCTGCAGTTCGGCGGGCCCTATGTCGGCCTGTTCGGCTGCAAGGAGAAATATGTGCGCCAGATGCCTGGGCGTCTGTGCGGCGAGACGGTCGATGCCGAGGGCAAGCGCGGCTTCGTGCTGACGCTGTCGACCCGCGAACAGCATATCCGCCGCGAAAAGGCGACGAGCAACATCTGCACCAACAGCGGGCTGTGCGCGCTGGCGTTCAGCGATCCACATGACCTTGCTGGGCGAAGCGGGGCTGCGCGATCTGGCCGAGCTCAACCACGCGCTGGCGGTCACGGCAGCCGACCGGCTGGCGCAGGTGCCGGGCGTGACGGTGATGAACGACAGCTTCTTCAACGAGTTCACGCTGTTCTTCCCAAGGATGCGCGCGCCGTCGTCCGCGCGCTGGCTGATCGCGAGATCCTGGGCGGGGTGTCGCTCGGGCGGCTGTATCCGGACGAGAGCGCAGCTGGCGAACGGGCTGGTCGTCGCGGTGACCGAGACCGCGACTGCCGAGGATATCGAGGCATTCGCGACCGCATCTGCAGGAGTTGCTGGCATGAGCATGAACAATCAGGGCCGCCCGACGCGGCAGGACGCCAGCGTCGCGGCGACATCCGCACCTGCCACCAGCACCGGCAACCGCGCGCTGATGCTGGAAGAGGCGCTGATCTTCGAGATCGGCGATCCCACACGCACCGGCGTCGATCTCGCCGAGCCTGCGCCAGAGCGTCGCCTCGCGGCTTGGCGGGCTGGAGCGCACGGCGCGCGATCGGCCTGCCCGGCCTGTCCGAGCAGGAAACCGTGCGGCATTATACCCGCCTCAGCCGCCAGAACTACGCGATCGACCTCGGCCTGTTCCCGCTGGGATCGTGCACGATGAAGCACAACCCGCGCCTGAACGAAAAGCTCGCGCGGCTGCCCGGCTTTGCCGACATCCACCCGCTGCAGCCGATCGACACGGTGCAGGGCGCGCTCGGCGGTGATCGACGAACTTGGCGATCTGGCTGATCAAGCTGACCGGCATGCACGGCGTCGCGATGTCGCCCAAGGCAGGCGCGCATGGCGAACTGTGCGGCATCCTGTGCGATCCGTTCGGCGCTCGAAGCGCGCGGCGACAAGCGCTCGGTCATCCTGGTGCCCGAAAGCGCGCACGGCACCAACCCTGCCACCGCGGCGTTCGCCGGCTATCGGGTCGAGGACATTCCCGCCAACGCCGATGGCCGCGTCGATGTCGAGGCGCTGAAGGCGCGGCTGGGGCCGGATGTCGCCGGCGTGATGATCACCAACCCCAACACCTGCGGTCTGTTCGAGCGCGACCTGAAGGTCATTTCCGACGCGGTCCACGCGGCGGGCGGCTTCGTCTATTGCGATGGCGCGAACTTCAACGCGATCGTCGGCAAGGTGCGCCCCGGCGATCTTGGCGTCGATGCGATGCACATCAACCTGCACAAGACCTTCTCCACCCCGCACGGCGGCGGCGGACCGGGCTCCGGCCCGGTGGTGTTCTCCGAAGCGCTGGCTCCGTTCGCGCCGCTGCCCTTCGTCGAGCGGCAGGCCGATGGCAGCCTGGTGCTGATCGAGGAAGAGAACGCGGAGGACGCATCACGCCGCAGCTTCGGCCGCATGGTCGCGTTCCACGGCCAGATGGGCATGTTCACCCGCGCGCTGTCCTACATCCTCAGCCATGGTGCCGACGGACTGCAGCAGGTCGCCGAGGACGCGGTGCTCAACGCCAACTATGTCCTGCGCAGCGCTGGAGGACGTGCTCGATGCACCGTTCGCGCGCTGCGGGTCCGTGCATGCACGAGGCGCTGTTCTCGCGACGACAGGCTTCGCCGAGGGCTTCTCGACGCATCGACCTTGCCAAGGGGCTGATCGACGAGGGCTTCCACCCGATGACGGTGTATTTCCCGCTGGTCGTCCACGGCGCGATGCTGGTCGAGCCGACCGAGACCGAAAGCAAGGCGGCGCTCGACCAGTTCATCGGCGCGCTGCGATCGGTCGCCGAGCGCGCGCGAAGGCGGGCGATGCGTCGCTGCACAGCGCGCCGCATTTCGCGCCGCGCCGCCGTCTCGACGAGACGCTCGCCGCGCGCAAGCCGGTGCTGGTGTGGAAGCAGCCTGAGCTGGCCGAGGCGGCGGAGTAGGCAAGTCGGGCGGCACGGCCTAGCATCGCGCCATGACCGACCCCTCCACGGCCCGCATCGATGCGTTCACCGATGCGGCGTTCGCCTTTGCGGTGGTGCTGCTGGTGGTGGGGTCGGGCGGCGGCGCGATCGACGGGCGTGCCTTGTGGCAGCTTGTGTCGGCGGTGCCGCCATTCCTGATCGGCTTTGCGATCATCGTCACCTACTGGCTGGCGCACGTCGAATGGCGGCGGTTGCGCGGGCCGGGGGACTGGCGATCGACGTTCCTGACGCTCCTGCTGATCTTCGTCACCCTCGTCTATGTCCTGCCATTACGGGCGGTAGCGACCTCGTTTGCAGGCCATCTACGTGGGCAGCCCAATTCATTTGCCGGTGGCATCGGCGCATTGTTCGCCCTCTACGGCCTGGGGTTCAGCGCGATGGCGATCATCACCGCGCTGCTGTTTCGCGATGCGTTGCGGAACGCGGCCCTCTCGCTGGCCGATCGGCGTGCGGCGCTGGGTCAGGTGTGGATCTGGTCGATCCTCGCGTGGACGGGCGCGCTGTCGATGATCCTCGCGCTGATGCCGCTCACGCGCTTTGCCGCGCCGTGGCTGTACGCGACGCTGCCGGTCACGATCGGGCTGTTCGCGTGGATGTGGGACTGGGCGGGAACGCCTGCCTCAGTCGGTGACGGCGGGGGTGCTGCGGGCGACGCCGCGCGCCAGCCGGTGCTCGCGCCAGACGATGTACAGCCCGCTGCCGATGATGAAGGGCGCGCCCGCCCAGGTGGATAGCCCCGGCAGCACGTCGAACGCGGCATAGCCCCACAGGGTCGCCCACAGCAGCCCGGAATAATCCATCGGCACCACGACCGAGACCGGCGCGAGCTTCAGCGACGTCGTCATCGCCAGTTGCCCGACCCCGCCGACCAGCCCGATGCCGACCAGCATCGCCCAGGTCGTCATGTCGTGCGGCTGTCCCCACAGCAGCAGGGCAGGGGCCAGCGGCACCAGCGACAGCGTGGCGAAATAGAATACAGTGGTCGCGGGCGGTTCGGTCGCGCCCAGCCGCCGGATCAGCAGCGAGACGGCGGCAGACAGCAGCGCGGCGGTCAGGCCGGTGGCTGCCCCCATCCACGGGATGGTGCCCGACCCCGGCTGTGCGACGATCAGGACGCCGATGAACCCCGCGACGACGGCGCTCCAGCGGTGGACGCCCGTCTTCTCGGCGAGGAACAGCGCGCCCAGGATCGTCGCGAAGATCGGCACGGTGAATTGCAGGACCGTCGCCTCCGCCAGCGGCAGCAGCATGACGGTGGTGAACATGAACGTCATCGACGAAAGGCCGACCGCGGTGCGTAGCAGGTGCGCGCCGATCCGCTGCGTCTTCAGGCTGGCCAGCCCGCCCGTCGCGGCGGCGAAAGCCATGACCAGCGGGATAGACCCCGCCTGACGAAAGAACAGCAACTCGGCCAGTCCTGCGCCGCGCCCCTCCGCCAGCTTGATGAGCGCGCCCATCGTCGCGAAGGCGACGACCGATACGAGCCGGAACGCGATCGCCGGCAGAATGCGGTCGCCCGATATCGCCGCCGGCGCTGGAGATCGGGCGACGCTCAATACGCCCGCGCGACCAGCACCCGTTCGACCGCAGGCGCGCCGGTGAAGATGCACGCGCCGTCCGCCGCCCCGGCATCCTGCGGCACGTTGCGCAGCGTCAGCTTCAGCGCCTTCAGCCGCTCGACCACCGTGTCGAGATCCGCGCCGGTCGGCTTCGACCATTGCACCTCGACCCAGCCGGGATTCTTCACACCCTCGGCGAAATGCGCCTCGACCGCCGCGAAATCGGTGACGCCGCGCACGATCGCCGCGTCCATCCGCGCCCGCGCCTCGGTGTGGAGCGAGGTCTGGACCGATTCCAGCATGGCGGCGGCACCGCCCACGAAATCGCCCCGCGCGACGATCGCGCTGTCGAGCTTGCCGTCCTCGCGGTACAGCCGGTTGCGGCGGATGACCGAGACGTTGCCGCCGGCGACATCGCGCCCGCCGACCTCGATCACGATCGGCGCGCCCTTCTTGACCCAGCCCCAGCGTTTGGTCGCGGCCTTGGCGGGTTTCAGGTCGAGCAGCGCACGCACCGGCTCGCCGAACGCGCTCTGCTTGGCCAGTTCGGCCTGCAATGCCTTGCAATAATCGACGATCGCGGCATCCTCGTCATTGTCGCGCAGCATCGGCACGATCACGACCTGCCACGGGGCGATGCGCGGTGGCACGCGCAGCCCGTCGTCGTCGCCGTGGACCATGATGACGCCGCCGATCATCCGCGTCGACACGCCCCAGCTGGTGGTGTTCGCCAGTTCGAGTTCGCCGCTCGCGTTCTGGAACCGGATGTTCTGCGCGCTGGCGAAATTGGTGCCCAGGAAATGGCTGGTGCCGGCCTGCAGCGCCTTGCCGTCCTGCATCATCGCCTCGATGCTGTAGGTCGCGACCGCGCCGGGGAACCGCTCGTTCTCCGGCTTTTCGCCCGCGACGACGGGCAGCGCGAGGCAATCTTCGGCGAAGCTGCGGTACACCTCCAGCATCTTCAGCGTTTCCTCGCGCGCTTCGTCGGCCGTCGCGTGGGCGGTGTGCCCCTCCTGCCACAGGAATTCGGATGTCCGCAGGAACATCCGCGTCCGCATTTCCCAGCGGACGACGTTCGCCCACTGATTGATGAGGACGGGCAGGTCGCGCCACGACTGGACCCAGCGCGCGAACGCCGTGCCGATCACCGTTTCGGAGGTCGGGCGGACGACCAGCGGTTCCTCCAGCTTGGCGCCGGGATCGGGCACCAGCCCGCCCTTGCCGTCCGAAATCAGCCGGTGGTGGGTGACGACCGCCATTTCCTTGGCGAAGCCATCGACGTGCTCGGCCTCCTTCTCGAAATAGGACAGCGGAATGAACAGCGGGAAATAGCAGTTCTCATGCCCCGTCGCCTTGATGCGGTCGTCCAGCAGCCGCTGGATGCGTTCCCAGATGCCATAGCCCCACGGCCGGATGACCATGCAGCCGCGCACCCCCGATTTCTCGGCCAGATCGGCCTCGGCAATGACGGATTGATACCAGGCGGCGAAATCGGCCTCGCGGGTGACGGACAGTGCACGTTTTATCATGGGCGCGGTGGATAGCGGGTGTTGCGCGGTTCGTCACGTCGTCGAAATCGGCCGGGTAACGGCGCCCGGCGACGGTTTACGCCTTGCACACCATTGCCCGGTAGATGTCGCTGTCATGTATCACGATACCGCGCTTGCCGCTCAGGCCAGGTCCGATCCGCGACCGCGTTCCGCCGTCAGCCACGGGGTCGGGCTGGCGGGGCTTGCCGGGCTGCTGACGTGGATCGCGCTGGCGCGCACCTACGGGATGGACGGCCCCTATTCGGCGCTGTGCAACGTCGCCGCCTGCGGCATCCCGATGATCGCGTGGTCGCTGATCGTCGACAAGGTGCATCGCAGCCCGACGACCGGGATCGACTGGGACAACGTCCGCCCGTGGCGCGAGACGCTGGGCATCAGCCTGACCAAGCTGGCTGGCCTGTGGCTGACATGGGCGGGCATCGCCGTTATCTACTTCACCGGGCGCTTCTACTGGCAGGGCAATTTCAGCTTTGCCATGTGGTGTTTCGAAACCGCCGCGCCGTGGCTGGTCGCTGCGTCCGTCCCCTATGTCCTGTGGATGGATCGCCGCCTGGTCGAGCCGCGCGACGGGCGTGGGCGCTGGGCGCATGGGCGCTGCATTCGCGCGAACCCTATGCCGTGGAGGCGATCCAGAGCCACCTGCGGTCCTGGGGGGTGAAGGCGTTCTTCCTCGCCTTCATGCTGGCGATCGTGCCGCCGGGGTTCGGCAATTTCATCCGCGGCGACACTACCGACGTGCTGTCGAACCCGGTGGCGCTGGCCAACTGGCTCATCACCTTCATGTTCGTGATCGACGTGGCGTTCGCGACGGTCGGCTACATCCTGACCTTTCGCTTCCTCGATTCGCACATCCGCAGCGCGACGCCCTATGCGCGCGGGTGGATGGCGGCGTTGATCTGCTACCCGCCCTTCATCCTGATGAACGAGGGCGGGCCGCTCGATTATCACCCCGGCACCAGCGACTGGACGCACTGGTTCGCGGGGCAACCGGTCCTGCTGGCGATCACGGGCGCGGTGCTGGTGGGGCTGACGGCGGTCTATGCCTGGGCGACGATGGCGTTCGGCCTGCGCTTTTCCAACCTGACGCATCGCGGCATCCTGACCCACGGGCCGTATGCCTGGACGCGGCATCCGGCGTATCTCAGCAAGAACCTGTTCTGGTGGCTGTCGACCATCCCCGTGCTGACCGTCAGCGACGACTGGACCGATGCCGCGCGCGCGACGTTGCTGCTGACGGCGGTCAGCGGGGTCTATTACTGGCGCGCCAAGACCGAGGAGCTGCATCTGGGCGCGGACCCGGCGTATCAGGCCTATTCGGGCTGGATGCAGCGCAATACGACGATCACGCGGTGGTTGGCGCGGATATCCGGAACGTCACCCCGGACTTGATCCGGGGTCCAGGGTTACGGGCGACGTGGCTTGTGGCTCTGGATGCCGGATCAAGTCCGGCATGACAGATCAGAAACTATAGTCGTCGTACACCTTCGACAGGTCGCCGCCCCAGACGCCGTGGTAGCGATCGAGCATCACCTGCGCCGGGACCTTGCCGGTGCGGACGATCTCGCGCAGCGGCTCCAGGAAGCCGCCTTCATTATCACCCGATCCGTTGATGCGCGCGCGTGCCGACAGGCCCGAGCCGGCGATGTCGAGGACCTGCCCCGCGATGTCGCGCAGGGTGCGCCCGCCCGGCACCGGCGCGTCGAGGGCGAGCCGGGGGACGGCGGCGCGCAGGGCCTCGCGCTCGTCCATCGTCCAGTTTTTGACCAGATCCCAAGCCGCATCCAGCGCCTGGTCGTCGTACAGCAGGCCGACCCACAGCGCGGGCAGCGCGCAGATGCTGTCCCATGGTCCACCGTCCGACCCGCGCATTTCGAGGAAGGACTTCAGCCGCACCTCGGGGAAAGCGGTGGACAGATGATCGTTCCAGTCGTCGATCGTCGGCAGCTCGCCCGGCAGGACGCTGAGCTCGCCCTTCAGAAAATCACGGAAGCTGAGGCCGGCGGCGTCGATGTAGCGCCCCTCGCGAAAGACGAAGTACATCGGCACGTCGAGCGCATAGTCGGCATAGCGTTCGTAGCCGAAGCCGTCCTCGAACACGAAGGGCAGCATCCCGGTGCGATGCGGATCGGTGTCCGACCAGATGTGGCTGCGGTAGCTGAGATAGCCGTTGGGTTTGCCTTCAGTGAACGGCGAGTTGGCGAACAGCGCGGTGCCCAGCGGCTGGAGCGCCAGGCTGACGCGGAACTTCTTGGCCATGTCCGCTTCGTCGGCATAGTCGAGGTTGGTCTGGATTGTGCAAGTGCGCAGCATCATGTCGAGGCCGAGCGAGCCGACGCGCGGCATATGGTTCAGCATGATGCCGTAGCGCCCCTTGGGCATACGGGGCAGCTCGTCGCGCGTCTTGTCTGGCCACATCCCGACGCCGAGAAAGCCGATGCCGAGCTTTTCGCCGACGGCCTTGACCTGTTTCAGATGGCGTCCGGTTTCGGCGCACGTCTCATGCAGGTTGTCGAGCGGCGCGCCCGACAGCTCGAACTGACCGGCGGGCTCCAGGCTGATCGACCCGTCGGCACCCGACATCGCGATCACCTTGTCGCCCTCCATCACCGGCTGCCAGCCGAACTCGGTCAGCGCCATCAGGAGGTCGCGGATGCCGCCCGGCTCGTCATAGGACGGCGCGCGATGATCGGCGGTGCGATAGACGAACTTCTCGTGCTCGGTGCCGATCCGCCACCGCTCCTTGGGCTTTTCGCCCTTGGCGAAGCTGGCGATGAGCTGGTCGCGCGAACTCGATGATCGGCGCGTTGCTGTTTGAAACCGTTCTGGTCGTCATGATCGCCCCTTACGCCGCCGAATAGGGGGGCGCTAGTGGCCTGCAAAATCCTCCCCGCTTGCGGGGAGGGGGACCGGCCGCAGGCCGGTGGAGGGGGCGTGCCGGAAACGAATTGCGTGTGGTTGGCCCCCTCCGTCAGCTTTCGGCTGCCACCTCCCCGCCAGCGGGGAGGATTGGCTTTCACCAATCCCCCGCCGCCGCCATCCACAGGCTGAGGGCCGCTGCGGCGGCGGTATCGGCGCGCAGGATGCGGGGGCCGAGGGCGATGGGGACGGCGCCGGGCGTCGCGCGGATCGTCGCGCGTTCCTCGTCGTCGAAGCCGCCCTCCGGCCCGATGAGGATCGCCGCCGGGCCGGGCCGGGCGCGCATCGCATCGAACGCCGCGTCGCCGCCGGTTTCGTCGGCGAAGAACAGCGCGCGCCCGGCGTCCCAGTCGCGCAGCAGCGCGGGCAGCTTCACCGGTTCGACAAGGTCCGGGACGGCGGTGCGCCCGCATTGTTCGGCGGCCTCGACCATGTGTGCGCGCAGGCGATCGAGGTTGAGGCGGTCGACCACCGTGCGGCGCGTCAGCACCGGGGCGAGCCGCGCCGCGCCCAGCTCGCACGCCTTCTCAGCCAGCCAGTCGATCCGCCCCTTCTTCAATGGCGCGGCGCAGAGCCAGACGTCGGGGATGACCTCGGGCGGGCGGAGCCGTTCGCGGATCACGAGCGTCAGGTCGCGCCTGCCGACCGATTTCGCGATGCCAAGCCATTCGCCGCTGACCCCGTCGAACAGCTTGACGGGATCGTCAGCCTTCGTCCGCATGACGCCGACCAGATAATGCGCCTGCGGCCCGTCGATCCGCAGCGCCAGCCCGTCCGACAACGGGGTCGCGACGAACAGCCGGGGGGTCGATTGCGGCGGCCAGGC
>CAVVSL010000004.1:0-60580 GCA_963750825.1 uncultured Bacteroidota bacterium
CCCATCTGCCGTCAATTCCAAATGCCAGGTCTCATGTTCGGCACCCACATCATTCAGTACAAAAGAGGATAATATGGTAGCGGTATGGTTCTTTCGCTCTTTGATTTGAATACCGGCTTGCCGGGGAAGATTTGCCGTAACAGGCATTTCCAAACCCAACTTAAGTGATTGGATTACCGTGTTAAACCATTTATCGGCATCTGCCTCATATTCCAAATCACATTTCTGAACCGGGACAATGCGTTGACCGCCTAATTTGTGCAGTTGTGCATCCACGTCTTCCCCCGATTTGCAAAACAAAGGGTAAGCTGTATCCCCCAATGCCAGTACACTGTACCGAAGCTTGTCTAAACGAAAGCCATTGTGGTGGATATGGTCATAAAATTTCCGTGCTGCTACCGGGGGTTCTCCATCACCCTGGGTACTGATCACTACCAGCAGGTTCTCTTCTTTGGTTAAGTCATGCAACCGATATTGGTCGAGACTGGCCAGTTTTACCTGAAAATTATTTTGTTTGGCTTTGGTAGCCAGTTCGGTTGCGGTTCTTTTCGCATTGCCTGTCTCGGTTCCATATACCAATGTCAATTTTGCAGGCGGGGATGAATGAGCGGGTGCTACGGTTTCAACGGGCGCTGTATTCAACAGGCCGGTAATGTATCCGTTCATCCAGATCAGTTCCTCTTTGCCAGCATCAGCGACCAATTCCTTCAGGTTTTTTAATTTAAGCTCTGTCAGCATATTGTTTGTGTGTTGCTTTTTCTTCCATTTGTTTTTGCAAACCTGTGAGTGGTTTAAAATAATATTCTCTGGCATCACTGCCGGTAAACCAATTGTATTTTGCCTGCAGTGAAACCACTTTACCAATGATGACCAGTGAGGGTGACAGAAATTCCTGCCCCTTCAGTTTTTCTTCGTATTCGTACAAAGAAGTAGTGTATACCTGCTGATAGGTGGTAGTAGCCTGTTCAATTACAGCCAACAATTTCCCGGAACTGATATGGTATTGCGTTAGTTTGGCCACCACTTCATCCAGTGTTTCGGAAGACATATAGAAGACCAGTGTGTCTTCTGTTTGGGCCAGTTCCTGCCAATAGGCTTCGCTTACCACTGTTGATGTATAATAGGTAAGGAACCTGACTGCAGTGGCATGGTCACGGGCAGTGAGGGGCATACCTGCATAGGCTGCAGCACCGGAAGCCGCCGTAACACCGGGAACAATTTCATAGGGTATTTGGTGTGCCTGCAAAACAGCCAGTTCATCCAGCACATTGGAAAAAAAAGATACATCTCCCCCCTTCAATCTTACCACGAATTTTCCTTCTGCAGCATAACGAACCATCAGCTCATTAATGGTTTCCTGTGGAGTGGAAATACCTCTTCTGCATTGTTTGCCTACTTCAATAACGAGGGCAGCGGGTTTCACATAGCGTGACAAAATCACCCTGCTCACCAACCTGTCGGTTAATACCACATCGGCCAGTTGCAGGTAATTGGCGGTTTTCACCGTAACCAGGTCCGGGTCTCCGGGGCCTGCTCCGGCGAGAATTACTTTTCCTTTGTTTTGAGGGTTGTTCATGGGGATACGCTTATTGGATCATACAGGCTCCTACGGTTACATTACTGGTTTCATCAATTAATATGGCGCCCCCGTTTTCGCGGATGGCGGCATACCTATCATAGGCAACAGGACTCGCGGTTTTGATGGATACCCTTACTATATCATTCAGCGATACCTGATCGGGTGAAGCCACTTTTTCCAAAGAGTTGACATCTACTTTGTACTGGATTTCTTTGACCACTGCTTTTACCAGGCGGCTGTTCAATTGCAGTAGGTAACGATTCCCCTGAATCATAGGTTTATTGCCCATCCAGCAAACCAGCAGCTCCAATTCCTGCGAAACTTCCGGAAGTTTTTCCGAAGCAACGATGACATCTCCCCTGCTGATATCAAGGTCATCCTGCAAATGCAGTACAATGCTTTGAGGGGCAAAAGCCTCGGCCACTTCCTTACCGCCTATTTCAATTTTGGTAATGGTGCTTTGCAAACCTGAGGGCAGGACGGTTATAACGTCTCCCTTCCGGTAAATACCGCTGACCAGTTTCCCGGCATATCCCCGGTAATCCGGCAGTTCAGGAGTCTGGGGCCTGATCACATACTGGACAGGAAATCGTGGATGGGTAAGATTGGTATCAAAATCTACAGAAACATTTTCCAAAAGTTGTAATAAGGGTTCCCCTTCGTACCAGGAAAGTCTGGGAGACCTGTCCACAATATTGTCGCCATGCAGGGCACTGATGGGTATATAGGTTACGTTTTCGAGGCCCAGTGAGGCAGCCACTTTTGCATAATCTATTACCAGGTTGGTATAGGTATCTTCTGCATACCCTACCCTATCCATTTTGTTGATGGCTACCACCACATGCGGAATCCGTAAGAGGGAAGCAATGATGGAATGCCTGCGTGTTTGTTCAATTACCCCATGCCGCGCATCAATGAGTATGATGATGAGGTCGGCGTTGGAGGCACCCGTAACCATGTTGCGTGTATACTGTATATGGCCCGGCGCATCGGCAATGATGAATTTCCGTTTGGGCGTTGCAAAATATTTATACGCCACATCAATGGTGATGCCCTGTTCCCTTTCGGCGCGCAGACCATCCGTCAGCAATGCCAGATCGATGTCTCCTTCTTCCCGGTTTTTTGTTTGTTGCTCAATAGCCGCTAACTGGTCAATCATAATTGATTTACTATCATACAGGAGGCGGCCGATCAATGTACTCTTTCCGTCGTCAACACTGCCTGCTGTAATAAAGCGCAAGATATCCATTAGGTATAATTTTTTGTATTGAAATATATTCTAACCTATAACTAAATATTATATTTAAAAATAGCCCGTTTTCTTCCTGTCCTCCATAGCAGCTTCGGAAACCCTGTCGTCAATTCTTGTCTCTCCCCTTTCACTGGTTTTGGTAGCGATGATTTCGCTGATGATATCGTCGATGGTAGATGCATTGGACTCTACAGCTGCCGTACAGGTCATGTCTCCTACTGTACGATACCTTACTTTACGGGTACTGATTCTGTCATTTTCCTCAAAACGGATAAATGCAGAAACGGCTACCAACTGGCCTTCATGCTCGAGTACTTCCCTTTCGTGGGCGAAATAAATAGAGGGCAGACCGATGTTTTCTTTTTTGATATAATTCCAGATATCCAGTTCTGTCCAGTTACTAATGGGGAATACCCTTACATTTTCTCCCTTGTGGATACGGCCATTATACATATTCCATAATTCAGGCCTTTGCAATTTGGGGTCCCACTGCCCAAACTCATCCCTTACAGAAAATATTCTTTCTTTGGCCCTGGCCTTTTCTTCGTCGCGTCTGGCGCCACCAATACAGGCATCGAATTGAAATTCCTGAATGGTATCCAGCAAAGTGAATGTTTGTAAGGCATTACGGCTGGCGAATTTACCTTTGGATTCTGTGAGATTTTGTTCCCGAATAGTATCCGCCACTTTTCTAACAATCAGTTTCTCGTCAATATTTTTGGCCAACGCATCCCGGAAGTCAAGCGCTTCGGAAAAATTGTGTCCCGTATCAATGTGTACCAGCGGGAAAGGGAATTTACCGGGCCTGAATGCTTTCAGCGCCAGGTGTACCAGCGTAATGGAATCCTTCCCTCCACTAAACAATAGTGCTGGTTTTTCAAATTGCCCGGCTACTTCCCGGAGGATATGTATGGCTTCTGATTCCAGTTGTTCCAAATGATCTAAACGATATTGAGGCATCTTACTGATTATTGAATGATGGATATTGTTTCCTGGTTGGTGGCATGCAAACCGCATTCCTTCCCACTATTGTCTTCCCACCACCAGCGGCCGGCACGAAAGTCTTCACCCGGTTTGATGGCACGGGTACAGGGTGCGCAGCCGATGCTGACAAACCCCCTGTCGTGTAATGGGTTATAGGGAATGTTGTTTTCACTGATAAAGGCTTTTGTAGCTTCTGTTGTCCAATCCAATAAAGGATGGTATTTAATAATTTGGTTAACGTCGTCCCATTCCAGGGGCAGCAAACCGCTTCTTCCCGGTGAGTGTTGTGCCCGCAGACCGGTAATCCATACGGCTTGCCCGGCCAATGCTCTTTGCAGGGGTTCAACTTTACGGATATGACAACAGGATTTTCTATGGTCAACAGAAGTATAAAAAGCATTGGGGCCATTTTCCTCCACAAAGGGTTCCAGTAAATCCTTATCCGGATAATAGGCATTGATGCGAACAGGATAACGGGAAAGTGTACTATTCCAGACAGCATAGGTTTCCGGAAACAAGCGCCCGGTATCCAGGGTAAAAATGCTGACAGGTATGCGGTGTTCAGCCATTACATGCGTTATCACCTGGTCTTCCCAACTGAAACTGGTAGAAAAGGTTATCCTGCCAGGATAATGGCCCAATAATACAGCCAGTGCATCATAGATAGATAGTCTATTTATTTGGTAGAGTAATTGGTTGATTGATTTTTCTTCCTGCATTTGTCTGGGTATTTCGGTGGTTGGTTTGAGGGGTGGGGAGAACAGTTATGCTTTTGGGCAACAACAACTGTATTGCACAGGGAATAAAAAGGAAAATTGCTGCATAGGACTATTAGTCTACTTAAATGATAGGGTAAAAATAGTCTATAATTTTAATAGACAAGTAATTTTTGGTTACTTATTTCTAAAAATGGAAAATAAAAAAGGCAACTAACATTGGTTAGTTGCCCTGTTGAAAGTGTTTATTACTATACCGTTTATTTACAACTAAGCCTGTTGTTTCTCCTGCATACTTCGTGAAATAGCCAATTCCAGTCCCCTTAATTCAGCCAATCCCCTTAACCTGCCAATGGCAGAATATCCCGGATTCGTTTTTTTCGTAAGGTCATCCAGCATCTGGTGTCCGTGATCCGGTCGCATGGGAATGGATACCTTTCTCTCCTGCATGGACCTGACTACTTCTTTCATCACGGCATACATATCTACATCTCCATTCAGGTGATTGGCTTCGTAAAAATTGCCATCAGCATCCCTGGTGGTACTCCTCAAATGCAAAAAATGTATCCGGTCGGCCAAACGGCTGGCCATACCGGGAAGGTCATTATCGGCCCTTACGCCAAAAGAACCCGTACAAAAGCACAACCCATTGGCCCGAGAAGGTACGGCGCTAACCAAATCGTTGATATCCGCTTCAGTACTTACTACCCGGGGCAGTCCCAATATGGGATAGGGCGGGTCATCCGGATGAATGGCCATTTTAATACCGACCGCTTCCGCAACAGGAACCACCTGCCGTAAAAAATAAATGAGGTTCTTTTTCAGCCTTTCGGCATTGATATGACGATAGGCATCCAGGGCATTCCTGAATTTTTCCAGTGTAAAACTTTCTTCGCTTCCGGGCAGTCCAGCTATGATATTCTTTTGTAACAATAGTTTATCCTCCTCCGACATTTCTGAAAGTTTCTGTTTCGCCAGTGCCAATTCTAAAGGTGAATAATCGGCTGCGGCATCCCTGCGCTGCAAAAGAAATACATCAAATACCACAAAAGCCAGTTTTTCAAAACGAAGTGCCCTGGAGCCGTCAGGCATGGTATAGGCCAGGTCTGTTCTTGTCCAGTCAAGTACCGGCATAAAATTATACGTTACTACAGGTATACCGCATTCAGCCAGGTTGCGGATAGATTGCTGGTAATGCAGAATACATTCTTCGAAATTTTCGGTCTGTGTCTTGATCTTTTCGTGAACAGGGATACTTTCCACCACACTCCAAACCATTCCTGCTGCTTCGATTTCTCCTTTCCTTTTTCTGATTTCTTCCACTGTCCAGACTTCCCCGTTAGGAATGTGGTGCAGCGCCGTTACAATTCCTGAGCAACCTGCCTGCCGGATATCAGCAAGACTAACCGGATCAGCAGGACCATACCAACGCATTGTCTGTTCTAGAGAAAACATATTTTGTATGAATTTTAAAGGTTATTTGAAAATCGTTATTCCCAGAAAAAATAAAGTGTACTGTTTTTAGTTTTGTGAAGCATACCTAACTTTTATTACAATCTTTTTAACCACTTTATTACCACCCGGAGTGATGTTAGGACGGTGCGCATCGGATGGAAAAAACAGGAAAAAGGCACTAGGTTGGGAGGGCATCAACGTACCTGCGATTTCGTAATTAGCCACGTCTTTTTTCTCATCATACTCCTTAATTACTTTGGCTTTTGCGGAAGGGGACATGCCCAATATTTCCTCCCCATTGATTACATATTGAAGGTCAACGTATTTCCTGTGCGACTCCCAGTTGGTTTTGTCGAAATCTTTACTGGGATCTTCTGTTACTGAAGCAAATACATTTTCCCCATCGATGGGGTATTTCCCTTTTTCAATCCTATTTAGGTCATGCTCTTTTAAAAAAAGAAATGCTGCATCCCAGTAAGCTTTGTTAAGGTGGTATTGTTGCGCAAATTCCAATGCATTTACGGATGGATGCGTCACAAGCGAAAGGCCACCGGCCCATTCATGTTTGGTCAGCCATTTTTTGGCAGAACGATTTGTCCATTTTTGGGTTTCCTGTGCGGAAATACTTACCCCAATGCTTAACAAAAACAACAGTGAAAGTATGTAAAAGCGTATTTTTTTCATATGCGGATATTTGTATGTTTTGATTGGCACAATTTATAATGATCTGTCTAGGTGAACATAGCCCCCGTCAACATGCATCAGCTGACCGGTAGTATGGGATGATTTTTCTGATAAAAGAAATAGTACCGTATGGGCAATTTCTTCTTTTGTTGTAAATCGTTTTCCCAAAGGAATTTTGTCAGTAATGCCTTTCAGTTTTTTGTCAGGTTCTGCAAACCCCCGTATCCAGCTTTCGTAAAGAGGTGTATAACATTCTGCCACAATCACTGCATTTACGCGGATACCATATTGTAATAATTCTACAGCCCATTCCCTGGTAAGTGCATTCCTGCCGCCATTAGCGGCGGCATACGCAGAGGTACCCCCCTGGCCTGTTTCAGCGGTTTTTGATCCAATGTTCACAATGGCTCCTTTCGATGCTATCAATTGTGGCAGGGCATGATGTGCCATCAGGTAATAGTGTACCAGGTTCTTATGCAAACTGTCCATAAACCTTTCATAACTCCCGTTCTCCAAACCTACCCCGTCATTCACACCGGCGTTGTTTACCAATCCATCTATTCTGCCAAATTCTGCAACCACGGCTGTTACAGCGGAAGCGCATTGTTCCGGACTGCTGAGTTCTGCCACTACCTGGAAAGCCCTGCCACCTGCATCCTGAATAGCTGCGACAGTTGCCAGGTTATCCGATGCATTCCTGCCAATAATAACAGGGATGGCTTTTTCAGCTGCGAGGGCTTTGCTAATACCCTCTCCAATTCCTTTGGCGCCCCCTGTAACGATAATCACTTTATTGGCCAGTTGTAAATCCATGGATGAGTCAGCTTTGGTTATTTAATTGTTTAACCTGATAAAACCACCATCTATCGGGTAATCATTTCCGGTGATGAAGGATGCCTCGTCACTGCACAAATAAAGGGCCAGTGCCGCCACTTCGTCTGTAGAACCCATCCTGCCGATTGGCTGGGTAAGGGATAATTGCTCAAAAACTTCTTTTTCTTTTCCCGGATAATTCCTGGCAATAAATCCGTCCACAAAAGGGGTATGTACCCGTGCCGGCGAAATAGAATTGCACCGGATATTCTCTTTGAGGTAATCCCTTGCAACGCTCATGGTCATGGAGGCTACCGCTCCTTTGGTCATACTATACGCAAACCGGTCAGGTATGCCCACCAGGGCTGCTATGGAAGATATATTCAGTATAACACCCCCACCCTTTTTCTTAAATACCGGTATGGCAGCAAAGAGGCAATTGTAGACTCCTTTTACGTTGACAGTAAACAGCCTCGTAAAATCTTCTTCGCTGGTAGTATCCGCTTTGCCAATATGCGCAATGCCTGCACAGTTAACCAGGATATCCGCCTCGCCAATCTTATCAAATACAGCGAGTACGGCTTGCTGGTCAGCGATATCACAGGTATGGACGATCACTTTGCCCCCTTTCTCAAGGATTTGCTGAGAGGTTTCTGCCGCCATGGCTTCATTCAATTCCAGCACATGAATGGTTGCCCCCTGGGCGGAAAAAGTCTGGGCAATACTCCTGCCAATACCACTTCCCGCTCCGGTAATGATGGCTACTTTATGCTGTAATGAAAACATTCCATTCATCTTCGTTGCTATTTATTGTCTACAGAATAATTACGCAGGTCAAAAATGGATTGCATCAATACCCATTTTTCACCTGGTTGGGCAAAAGGCAAAGGTTGTTGAAAGGTCCACATCAGTTTTTCCCATTCCTGCACCTTTTCGTTATGTGCATCCATTTTTGCTTTTTCATCAAAACTGAATTTATCAGACACTTCCATAATCATGCATAAACGGTTACCCGTTCTGTAAATTTCCATGGCTTCTATTCCGGCCTCCCTGATGCTGCTGATGATTTCCGGCCATATTTTCCTGTGCCATTCTTCATAAGCAGCAATCAGTTTTTCATCATCAACAAGGTCGAGCGCCAGACAATACCTATACATGGTTATCCATTGAATTGATTCTGTAACCCTTCCATCCAAAATGCCCTACCACCGCAAAGCAAATAAGGGGGACGATATATCCTGTTTGAATATTTCCTGTAACGTCGCTGATCCAGCCCATCAGGGGTGGTAATAAAGCGCCACCTACAATGGACATGACGAGTAAACTGCTGCCAAATTTAGCATCTCCCCTGAGTTCCTTGATGCCCAGTGAAAAAATGGTAGGGAACATGATGGACATAAAAAATGCTATACCAATAACAGCGAAAACAGCCACCAGGCCATGACCAAACATAGCCACCCCGGATAATACCACATTGATAACCGCATAAAGCGCCAGTAATCTGGGTGGCGCAACAAAACGCATAAAAAAAGTACCAATAAACCTTCCTGCCATGAAGGCCATACCACAACCCCAACCCAGGTAATCTGCCGCAGTTACTCCATCCAGGTTAGCGGCTTTCATGGCAAAGAGGATAAAAAAACTAAAAACACAAACCTGCCCACCCACGTAAAAGAACTGAGCAGCCACTGCATTGCGAAGATGGCTGTGGCGAAAAGTGTGTAAGATATTTTTCCCGGCCGGAAGGTCATCTCCATCATGGATTTCGGGCAGTTTTACCAGCGCAAATAACAAAGCAACCACTAAGATAATCGTACCCAAAACAAAATAAGGCATTTTAACACTGGCTGCTTCTGAGGCCAGTGCCAGTTCACGTGCAGATGCCGTCATGGAAGCCAACTCGGTATCTGAAAAGCCTTTGGTGAGAATGAGCCTTGCCCCTATGATGGGTGCTACTGTGGCAGCCAACCCATTGAAAGACTGTGCGAAATTTAATCGTTGTGTGGATGTTGCCGGGTCACCCAGCATGGCTGCGTAAGGATTGGCAGCTGTTTCCAGCACGGTAAGTCCGCAGGCAATGATAAAAAGTGCACATAAAAAAAAGGCATATTGGCTGGTATCGGCTGCGGGTATGAACAGAAATGATCCGATGGCAAACAGGATGAGTCCGCAAATGATCCCTTTTTTATATCCATACTTTTTTATGATATATCCTGCCGGAAGTGCCATCAGGAAATAAGCAATAAAAATGGATGAGTCAACCAATGATGATTGCAGGATATTTAAGCTAAACGATTTCTTGAGGTGGGGAATCAGTATCGGGTCCAGGTTATGCACAAAACCCCATAAGAAAAAAAGACTGGTAATCAGGATAAATGGAAAAAGGTATGACTTCCCATTACCCGGGTTGGCTTTTGGCATTTTAGCAGTCGTTTAATTTGGGTTACCGCTCCCTAAGAGCAGAAAATTATATCCGACCTGAAAATAGCCATTTTAAGGAGCAAAACTGTTTTTTCGGGTGTAATTAAACGAAAACGTTTTCTTAATTAATTCGCAAAAAGATAAAGTCAATTTAATGATAACAGGCGTTAGCATGTGACATTGATCAGGACAAGGGGTAAAACTTCGTAATACTATTATTCAAGCAACCTTGCCACGTGTATCATCTGGCCATCTCCGTTGATGCCTTCCAGAATGACAAAGAATTTTTTACTGATATCGTTATTATAAAATTCAATCCTGGCTCTTGGACTTTTTTTATTGGTTAACACGAAGGGATTCCAATATAGCGTTGTACGAATATCGGTGTCAAAATTTTCGGCAGGCTTTTCATAGTTAGGGCTGTAGAATTCCTTGAAACGGGAATAACCACCTAGTATGGTACTTTCCAGGCCTTTTTTGTCATTATTGGAACTTCTGCTATCACTTCCCTTACGGGTGTAAATGGCAATGGCACCGCCACCCCCACCGCCTGATGAACCAAAGAATGGTGGGCGGAAAACTTTTACATAGGCAATGTCTGCCACACTTACTGATTGCACCATATTTACGTCAGAGCGCATTTCATTAAGGAAGAGATCGGGTGTGGAACCCCGCCAGGTAAGGCTTGTTTGGGCACCTGATCCGGAAATGGTTAGTCCGGCTACCTTTCCCTGCAAATAACTAAGTACATCCAGGGCACTTCTGGCAAAGGGATCATCTGTGAAATCAAATGCATACCCATCTCCTCCTGAGAAAAGGCCACTGGCGTATTTCTGTTCCAGGTTATCGAGGTTCGTTTTTGTTTTGATTCTTGCGGAAACAATAACTTCCTGCAAAGTGGTGGCGGCCATTCTTCTTTTCAGGTCTTCCTGCTGTGCCAGGTATTCATTCATTTTGAGGCGGGCTAAACTGTCCGTCCATCCATATTCCGTGTTATCCGGAAGTTTGATTTTGGTGGGTTCCTGTCTGAGTAATCCATTCCCAAACTGAACCTGGGTAACTTCTGTCAAACGGCTATTTCCATTAAAACTGTAATAAATTTTAGCCGTATCATAAAAGAAGACCGATTTGTCCTCGAAGGTCCCATCTTTTTCTACCGGTACAAATACAAATCTTTTGCTACTGTCTTTGGCTACAATTACCAGATTCAGTAAGGGTACAGCAGTAGTAGGTAATGATTCAATTCCATATACCTTTCCGGTTAAACGTAAATATTCTGTTTCAACCGGATATTTGGTAACAGGCAGGATACCTGCTTTCACTTTGTCCCAGTCAAATTTCCGCCATCCATGTGTCAGCAAAACAAGGTCAAGGTTGGCCGTTACACTGTCAGAATCGCTGGTAAGGTAATAGGCCGGATTATGAATCCTACCCCTGATTTCGTTACTCAATAAAAGATCAGAATAAATTGTGGTTATTTCCGGGGGAGTAACAGCTGCATCTGTAACCGAAATGGACATATTGGTAAAAGCAGTATCAGAAACAAATACTTCAAAAACATTCTTACCCCGTTTTTCCAAATTCAACAAAGGTGTAGTCAGTTTGGCAGTAACCTCGTGTTGGTGGTTATTAACGAAAATTATCCTTTCAGCTACCGGAATCCAGTCTGCCGTGAACAAGGAAAACTGTACAATGCCCGTGGGCATTTCATCGATGGGAATGGTTGCCTGTTGGATGGTTTTGTCTGGGGACCGCAACGCAACTTTGTAATAAAGTTTCTGGTTGATGTGTACCAGCATATTTATCTGCCGGAAGTTTTCAGGAAAATCCTTTGTGCGTTGCACTTTAACAAAAGCCTTGTCATTGGTGGTGGTAATGCTCATTACTACGCCCGTTGTCTGTTTCACTTCAATGGGGGTCATTCCGCTCCGGCCGTTTTCATCGGTCCATTTCACCTGGTATTTGAATCCGGCTTGTGGGGTAAAGTAAAAACTGCCCATTCCATCATGCTTTACTTCTAAAGTGTCGGTCAGTTTGTCTTTGTCGTTAACCAATACAGCTTTCACCAAAACGGGGGTGCCAAACTGATTACTGGCTTTGAATGCCACCCTGCTGGTAAGCCCTTCTACCAGGTTTCCGCCCTCCGGAAAAATATCTACCCTGGTTTTATACACAGGTGCTTTGGTCATTGCTTTTACGGCAGGATGATTAATGGTAAGGTCACGTTCATACCTGAAAGAAGGATCATCATTAAGCATCCATCGGGTATAGGCTTTCACATGGATAAAATTCCCTTTGTAATCTGAAGGCAGTTCGAAGGCCCCTTTGGCAGTTGATTGAAACAGTGGTGCCACCGTTTGTTTGATCATTCTTCCGGTAGTATCATACCATTCTACATATACATTTTTACTGAGGAGTGAAAGTTCTGAACCGGAAAGGATGTATATTTTGTAAAAAATAGTTTCCTCTTTATTATAAACAGATTTATCAAAATGGATATGCATTTTCTCGATGGGGAACTGGGTATCATAGACAGCCATAACCGAATCAAGAAGCTGTGCCTTTGACGTTTTGTAATTACTCAGAAAAAAAATAACGATAAAACACCTGAAAAAAAATCTTTGCATTGCCAGTTAGTTGAACGGATTGCCATTTAAAATCAAAACCTAAAGTAGGTATATTTTTTTTCGTTTGCCGATTTTCGGGAAGGGAGGGCTGTTAAATAAACAGGAAAATTTTACTAATCAATTCAAAAGTTGACAGTACGATTCTGCAGGTACATACCCTTTCGTAATATCTCTTAAGATTATTCCTGAATTTTCAATTACCGGAGGTGGGTCTGGAAATTGGACTGACTTTTATCCGGAGGAAAAGATTACTCTTTGGGCTCGAGTGGATTTCTCCTGGATGGTATTATGGTTTCTTCATCATCACTCAGGTAAACCCAAAAATCATATAAAGCAAAGATGTCGCCGGGAACTTTGGGACCGTTGTTCTCCGAATTTCGCTCATAGGATCCCAGTAAATCGCCAGAATGTCTGAGCTGGTCCAGTTTTTCTTCCAGCTTCAATGTTTTAAAATTGTCAATAGTCATACCCTAAATGAATTTTATGTACCGATATTCGAACGCAATTTACTCAGAAAAACAGTAAAATCAGTAAAGTCGTTAAAACCTTTTCCGGTTAAAGTTATTCACATGCAAGGATTCAGTCCTAATTATCCCGTTTTGCTATTTATTGTAATTCGCTTAAGGCTTTGGTAACAGTTGCATCTTTTTGATTGGCCAGTTCAAAGTATCCTTCGTTGCGCCAGATTTGCCTGGCCATAAGTGAGCGAACCCTTTCCAGCACTTCCGCCCGGTCAGTATCTTTCATCCCCTTCAATGAAATACTGTCTTTATTTGCAAAATTTACCAGGCCCTGCCACTCTTTTTCTCCCGGATGGAATGCCTCCGATAGTTCTTTGGGAGAGCGAAACCCTTTGAAATAAGCCGGATTCTGGACATAGAGATTATACACGTAGTTCCCCAGGGTATTTTTCCGGTATAATTGTAACATCGCCGATTCCATTCTGGTGGTATCAAATGAAACGAAAATATCGGGCGTAATTCCCCCACCACCATACACCAGCCTGCCTGCAGGGGTTTTATAGGGTTTTCCTGAATGTTGGGAGGTATCTGCTTTTACCAGTTCGCCATTGTGGTAGCGATTGGACAAATCTTCCTGGTATTCTGCTTTCCCCTTGCTGTACGACTTCTGGATATTCCGGCCCAATGGGGTAAAATAACGCGCAATGGTAAGCCTGACTGCACTTCCATCACTTAGCTGGAACTGTTGCTGAACCAATCCTTTGCCAAACGACCTTCGTCCGATAATGGTGGCCCTGTCCCAGTCCTGTAATGCACCTGCCAGTACTTCACTTGCTGATGCCGAACTTTCATCTATCAGCACTTCCAGTTTGCCTTTCTCAAAAATACCCTCCCTTCTGCATTGGTAATCAAATCTCGGTACGTGTTCACCTTCTGTATATACAATCAGTTTATCACCGCTTAAAAACTCATCTGCAATATCTGTAGCCTCTTTCATCAAACCACCCCCATTCCCCCTTAGGTCAAGAATGAGTTCCTCCATACCCTGCTTCTTCAGCTTTTCCATACCCTGCATAAATTCCTCATAGGTACGTTCTGCAAATTTATTTACCCGGATAAACCCGATTTTGGGGGTAAGCATATAAGCAGCATCTAAGGATGAAACAGGAATTACTCCCCGCTGGATCACTACTTTCCGGGAGTTATTGTTTCTCAGGAGCACAACGCTGACCCTGGAATCTGCAGGTCCCCGCAATAATTTACGAATGTCATCCGGATTTAACTTTTTTCCGGCAATAGTTGTGGTATCATTAACCTTGATGATTTTATCACCGGTTTGTATACCCGCTTTTTCGGAGGGCCCCCCTTTTATTACATGAATTACATGTAGGGTATCATTAAATAATTGAAACTCAATACCTATTCCCTGAAAATTTCCCATCAGTTCCTCATTAACCTCTTTAACATCATCGGCAGGAATGTATACGGAGTGAGGGTCAAGATTACCCAATAATTCATTGGCCACCTTATCATTGATGGTATCCATGGAAACCTTGTCGACATATTTCCCTTTCACAAGTTCAACCAATTCCTGCAGGGTACTTCGACGGGTGAGGCTAAGGAATTTCGTTCCAGAGGTCTTATCTTTCAATTGGTAGCCGATAATCATTCCGATTACCATTACTACCGAAAATATTACCGGTAACCAAACCTGCATTTTTTTACTTCCCATAAATAACCCTTCTTTGTATATGATTCTATGAACGCAAATATGCATATTTATGTTCGAAACGGGGGCAAAGGTTTGCAGATTGCAGCAGGTTAGTGTGGGTTGTACTTGTTTTTACCCTGGTAATGCGGCAAAGAATGCGCTTTCTGGGAGGGAACCAATGTTTTGATTATTAAAATGTGAATATGGCTGATATTTTGATTGCTGATAGCGGTGCTACCAAGTGTGAGTGGGTATTGCTTTCAAATGGTAAGAAAAAAACAATTATTACGGGGGGAATAAGCCCCTATTTTCTGGATGCAGGGCAGATACTGGCACTTTTATCCAAAGAACTGTTACCCAAACTCAAAAATGCACAGGTTAGCCAAATACACTTTTATGGAACGGGGTTAAGTAATGCAGCCAATGCCAAAACCATCACCCAGGTATTGAAAAAAGCATTTCCCAAAGCCAAGTCAGAGGTGCAGACCGACCTTTTAGGAGCAGCAAGGGCATTGTGTGGGAGAAAGAAAGGGATTGCCTGCATCCTGGGTACGGGTTCCAATTCGGGTTTCTATAATGGTAAAAAAATCGTAAAAAACAGTCCGGGAATCGGGTATATTCTGGGAGATGAGGGCAGCGGCGCTTACCTGGGTAAGAAAGTGATTCAACACTATATGTACCATACTTTTGATGAAGACCTCCAATCCCGGTTCGAAAAACAGTTTTCCACCAGTCCTACTGAAATTTTAAACCGGGTTTATCACCAACCTTTGGCCAACAGATACATGGCTTCCTTTGCCCTATTCCTGGCTGAAAACAGGGGCCATTATATGGTAGAGAATATCATAGAAGACTGCCTGAATGACTTTTTCTTCACCCACCTTTACAAATACCGGGAAAGCTGGGTAATGCCTATTCATTTTACCGGAAGTATTGCATTTGGTTTTCGTGATGTATTGCAAGAACTTTGCAACACATATGAACTGGAATTGGGCAAGGTCCTAAAGACGCCAATGCAGGGATTAATTGATTATCACAGATAAAAAAGGGATATGTCAGCGTTTATTAAAGTTACCGAAGAGCCTTCTACCTACAGGCATTTGGAAAACATGTCAATTCTTGAATTATTAAACAATATCAACCAGGAAGATAAAACTGTTCCCGATGCAGTAGCCAAAGCAATTCCTGAGATAGAAAACCTTGTATCAGCCATCAGCGACAAGATGCTGGCCGGCGGTCGATTATTCTACATAGGGGCGGGAACCAGCGGCAGACTGGGTATTGTAGACGCCAGTGAATGCCCCCCTACTTTTGGTGTACCCTATGGCCTGGTGATTGGCCTGATTGCCGGCGGGGATAAAGCCATAACCCAGGCAGTGGAATTTGCCGAAGACAGTATTGAAGAGGGCTGGGCCGACCTTGCCAAACATTTTGTAAGCGAAAAGGATGTGGTAGTGGGTCTTGCCGCAAGTGGCACTACGCCATATGTGATTGGGGCACTCAAACAATGCCGTAAAAGGGGTATTATCACGGGGAGTATCAGTTGCAATCCCAATTCACCTGTTTCGGTAGAAGCTGACTTCCCGGTTGAAGTGGTGGTAGGGCCGGAATTTATCACAGGCAGCACGCGCATGAAAAGCGGCACTGCCCAGAAACTGGTGCTGAATATGATTTCCACTTCCATCATGATTCAACTGGGCCGTGTAGAGGATAATAAGATGGTGAACATGCAATTGAGCAATGTAAAACTGGTGGACAGGGGCGTAAAGATGGTGATGGATGGACTGGCATTAACTGATTATGAAAAAGCCAAAGACCTATTGTTAAAATATGGCAGTGTAAAAAAGGCGGTTGAGGCTGCTTCTGCTCATTAGGAGGATTGATGCACGATATTGAACCATTTTATAACTGGCGGCATATATATAACTCGGAGGAAGACCCTTTGTCTCCCTTTTTTGGCAGGAAGTATAACGAATTTGAATATACCCAAACTGTCTATAACTATTATATCCATCCCCAATGGGATGATTTCGGCAGCAGGACCCTTTACCTTAAAGTAATCTATACCGATTACGAATTGCACTTTGCTATTATTGAAATGCTGGGCGAATGGAATGACGCGATTGAGAATGATATCATGGAGCTTAAGCGGGAAGTAATAGACCTTTTGTTCAATGAAGGCATCTACAAATACATTCTTATTACTGAGAATGTCCTGAATTTCCATAGCAGTGATAAGGAATATTACCAGGAATGGTATGAAGAAGTTAGTGATGAAAACGGCTGGATAGTTGCCCTGAATATGCCTCTGGCTACCCAGCAGGATTTCAAAAAGAAAAAACTGAATTATTACATTGAATTAATGGAATTGCCGGACTGGCGGGTATACAAACCTTATCACCTTTTTAAAAAAATTGATACGGAACTGATGATGCGGCTGGAATAAGGGTACGATGAACCTTCTTTTAGGGACAGTAACTATTTTTCTCCTAATATATTTTCAATTCTTTTATCAGGAAAAAACCAGACTACGGCCACTGCCGCATAGATACCAAGGCTTATCCAGCCATTGTAAAAAGACAGGCAGATACCGATAAAATAAAGAAAAAGGGAAGCTTTTCCTTTTCTGTCTTTTCCGATGGCTTTGGCAATGGCGGATTCATTGCCGTGCAGGGCGATTAGGCTCCTAATCAAAAAGTTGTAGGCAACCCCTGCCATTAACAATACTCCGCCAAAAAGGGCTGTAGGCCAGGCAGCAAAATGATTTTCTCCCATCCAGCCGGAAGCAAAAGGCAAAAGAGATAACCAAAATAGCAGGTGGTTATTGGCCCACATTACATTACCGTTTACCTTATGTGCAGCCTGGAAAAGATGATGGTGGTTATTCCAGTAAATACCCACATTGATGAAGCTCAGGACATAACTTATCAATGCAGGTAACAGCGGTATGAGCACATCGGGGGAATCCCCATGGGGTACTTTAATTTCCAAAACCATTATGGTAATGATGATGGCTATTACCCCATCGCTAAATGCCTCTATCCTGTTTTTACCCATATGTGTAACTAATTAATAGTTTCCGGAATAGGTAATGTTAAGGTTAAGCGGTAACTGTTTACAAAGTTGGCAAATCCCTAAAATCAGCTTACCTTAACAGCCCAATTTATCACCTTAAAAATATAGAATATGTCATTACCCATTAACAATAAAAATGGTGGAAAATCCGGTGCTAAGGGCCAAAAAGGGGCTGCACAAGGTTCAAAATTCATAGCCAAACCCGGAGCAAAAGCCATGGGTTCTGTTAAAAAACCCATTAAAACCGGAGGATCCAGGGGAAGTTGATCGATTGAAGGTATTATGGGTCTGGAATGCTAAATAGCCGCAACTGTGCAGATGTCTCTTTTTTTCTGCGTAGTTGCGGTAATTTTTTTTGTCAAACCCTGTAAAAAATGGCTTTAGGCTTCTCCCAGCCGCATCTTTAGCGACAATCCATTTTTTCGTAAGGTATCCAGGGCAATGTCATAGCCTGCGTCTGCATGTCTGATCACACCAATGCCCGGGTCATTGTGCAATACGCGTTGTAAGCGTTTGGCTGCTTCAGGGCTGCCATCTGCCACTATCACCATCCCGGCATGTATACTATAGCCCATGCCCACACCTCCTCCATGGTGCAGGCTTACCCAACTGGCCCCACCCGCTGTGCTCAGTAAGGCATTCAATACCGGCCAGTCTGCCACTGCATCAGAACCATCCAGCATGGCTTCGGTTTCCCGGTTTGGTGAGGCAACCGAACCGGTATCAAGATGGTCTCGCCCAATTACCAGGGGTGCTTTCACTTTTCCGGTTCTTACCAATTCATTAAAAGCCAGTCCCGCTTTTTCTCTTTCCCCCTGCCCCAGCCAACAGATGCGGGCAGGTAAGCCCTGAAAAGCTATTCTTTCCCTGGCCATGGTCATCCAGCGTTGCAGGCTTTTGTTTTCTGGAAAAAGACGAATAATTACTTCATCAGTTACCGCTATATCGGCAGGATCTCCGCTCAAAGCCACCCACCTAAAGGGTCCTTTCCCTTCACAAAATAATGGTCGGATATACGCTGGTACAAAACCGGGGAAATCGAATGCATTCGCCAGTCCTCTTTCCTGTGCCCTGGCCCTGATGTTATTACCGTAATCAAATGTGATCGTTCCCTTGCTTTGCAGGGCCAGCATCAATTCCACATGTAATTTCATGCTGTCGTAACTCAATTCAATATACGCTTCCGGATCTTTTTCCCGTAACTGGTTAGCAGCTTCATTAGAGAGGGTATGCGGTACATACCCGATTAAAGGGTCATGCGCTGAAGTCTGGTCTGTCAAAACATCCACTTCAATTTCTCTTTCCAGTAATCTTTGCAAAAGGTTAACCGCATTACAGAGAACACCAATGCTAACAGCATTTCCGGTAGCTTTCGCTTCCAGGGCAGCATCGATTGCTTCATCAATGGTAAAAAATTTTTTATCCAGGTACCGGGTTTCCAAACGTTTATCGATACGCCATTCTTCAACTTCCGCTACCAGGCAAACTCCGTCGCACATGGTTACGGACAAGGGTTGTGCCCCGCCCATACCGCCTAAGCCGGCCGTAACCACGAGTTTGCCACGCAGGGTCCCACCAAAATGTTTATCGGCCAGTGCGGCAAATGTTTCATAAGTGCCCTGAACAATACCTTGCGACCCAATGTAAATCCAGGACCCGGCGGTCATCTGTCCATACATCATCAATCCTTTTTTCTCCAGTTCTGTAAAATGTTCCCAGGTGGCCCATTTGGGAACCAACTGTGAATTGGAGATCAAAACCCTGGGTGCATCCGAATGAGTGGAAAGTATGCCAACGGGTTTCCCGCTCTGGATTAATAATGTTTCGTCATTTTCCAGGTCACGCAAAGCTTTTATAATCAGTTCCAGGCTCTCCAGGTTTCTGGCGGCCTTGCCCCTGCCACCATATACAATCAATTCTTCCGGTTTCTCAGCCACCTCCGGATCCAGGTTGTTGAGTAACATTCTTAGTGCGGCTTCCTGTATCCAGCCCTTACAGGAGATTTGGGTACCCGTAGGTGTTTGGTAGTTGGCAGCCTGGTAAGTAATGGTAGGGTTGGACATATAACGAGTATTATAAAATAGGTTCAATAAACAAGGTCCTCATAAGCAGCCTGTAATTCATTATAAGCGTGGTTATCTCCTGCTTTTTTAGCGGCGGTCATGCCTTTTTCATACCATTCAATTGCCAATTGTGGCTCACCCATTTTTTCGAGTAATTTGGCCAGGTGGTAATAAGAACCCACATAATCCGGTGATTCCTGTAAGATGGCTTCAAACAATTGTCTTGCCTGGCTATCCTCGCCTGTTTTCAGGTATTCGAGGGCCAATGCGTGTCGCAAAAAATTATCTGAGGGGTTAGCCAAAAGAAACTCCTTAATTTTTGCAATCCTGTCCATCAATCAAAGTTAGGGAAAGGCAATTGTTTAACTGTTTCCGTAAAATTCCCGCCTATCAAAAACACCGTTCTATTAACAAAATACAAATATTAGCGGTTTATCTTTGTCACTTCTAAATCATTACTATATTTGCAATAGTTGTTTATGCAACTAATTACCAGGACACAAAACCAGGAACCATGAAAATTTTAGTCTGCGTAAGCAAAACGCCCGACACCACTGCTAAAATTGCCTTTACCAATGGCAATACGCAATTTGAAGAATCAGGTGTACAATGGATTATCAATCCCTATGATGAATGGTATGCATTGGTCAGGGCTATTGAACTGAAAGAAAAAGACCCTTCCATTACCCTGCATTTAATCACAGTAGGTATGGCTGATTGTGATCCGATTATCCGAAAAGCGCTGGCGTTGGGGGGTGACGAAGCCATCCGTGTAAATGCCAGCAGTAATGACAGTTATTATATTGCGTCACAGATTGCCGCTATTGCCAAAGAAGGTGCCTATGACTTAGTACTTACCGGTAAAGAAACCATTGATTATAATGGATCCTCAATCGGAGGTATGCTGGCAGAAATGATGGATTCGCCCTATATTTCATTAGCCACCTTATTTGAACTGAATGGAACTACCGCCACTGTAACACGCGAAATTGAAGGGGGTGAGGAAGTTGCTGAGGTAGCATTACCACTGGTGGTGAGTTGCCAGAAAGGAGTTGCGGAACAGCGGATTCCCAATATGCGGGGAATTATGGCGGCAAGAACCAAACCCTTACGCGTGGTGGAGCCAGCAGCCATTGATGCCCTTACGAGTGTGGTTAGTTATGAATTACCTCCTCCCAAAGCAGGCGTTAAACTGGTAAGTCCAGATAATGTAGCCGAATTGGTTCGATTGTTACACGAGGAAGCCAAGGCAATCTAAGCTGGTATAAAGATGGTTTTTCCGGTTGCCGGATTCCGTGATACATCATAAATAATACATTACCCTCAAAAAAAATAGCATGTCCGTATTAATCTTCGTAGATCATTCAGAAGGCCACATCAAAAAAGCCAGTTTTGAGGTATTAACCTATGGCAGCCAGTTGGCCCAACAGATGGGAACCATGGCAGAAGCGCTGGTATTAGGTACCGTAACAGATGACCTTAGTGCACTGGGCAAATTTGGTGTCAAAAAAGTACAGCAGTTAGCAGACGAGTCATTGAATAATGTAGACGCGCAGCAATATGCTAAATTGATTGCCGAAGCAGTAACCCAAACCGGTGCAACAGTAGTTGTATTTTCGCATAACCAGACCGGAAAAGCTGTAGCCGCAAGTGTTGCAGCCAGGTTACATGCCGGATTGGTAGCGGGTGCCTGTGCACTACCGGATACGAGCAATGGCTTTGTGGTAAAGAAAACAGTATTCTCGGGTAAGGCCTTTGCTAATATCAGTATACTTTCACCTGTAAAGGTTATCTCCCTAAATCCCAATAGTTTTCAAACAGTAGCCGGAGAAGGATCCGCTGAAGTATCCTCCCTTACCCTATCCATACCCCCATCGGGCATAAAGGTTACGGCCGTTAATAAAGTGAGTGGTGAAATTTCCTTAACAGAAGCGGATATTGTTGTTAGCGGAGGACGTGGATTAAAAGGACCGGAGAACTGGGACGTGTTACTTGACCTCGCCAAGGAACTGCATGCCGCAACCGCCTGCAGCCGTCCGGTTGGCGATGCACACTGGCGCCCGCACCATGAACACGTAGGACAAACAGGTGTTCAAATTGCGCCCAACCTCTATTTTGCATTGGGTATATCGGGTGCCATCCAGCACCTGGCGGGTGTTAACAGAAGTAAAGTAATTGTTGTCATTAATAAGGACCCTGAAGCGCCTTTCTTCAAAGCAGCAGATTATGGTATTGTAGGTGACCTATTTGAGGTAGTTCCCAAACTGACAGAAGAAATCAGGAAAATGAAAGCTGCAGGGTAGCCAGCAGGGTTACCCAATTCAATAAACCATAAAAAAGCCGGTAATCAATAAGTGATTACCGGCTTTTTACTTCTTTAGTGTGCCTCGTCCTGAAATAAGTTGACACAAAAGTTGACTTATTATGAGTAACAAGCATTTAAAAAGAACCCAAAGGGACTACAGTTTGGCATTTAAACTTCAGGTAGTAGATGAGGTTGAAAAAGGCCATTTAACCTGGAAACAGAGCCAGCGGAAGTATGGTATCCAAGGTCGAAGTACTGTTTTGGTATGGCTTAGAAAACACGGAACTTTGGATTGGAAAAGCAAAACTCCCATGAAAAAGAAAGCCCCACCCAAAACCTATATTTCTGAGCTAGAGAAAAAAATAAAACGTCTTGAAGCTGAAAAGGAGATATTAAATCGAGCCATTGATATTGCCGATGACCTGTTAAATACTGAGATAAGAAAAAAGTACTTGCCCCTGTCACAAGCAGCTTCCGACAAACAGGGGGAACAAGAAGTAAACACAGCGTCGGAAGAATAGCATTAGCCTTAGGCTATAGCCGTCAAAACGTATACAAGCAGCAAAAAGATAGTATAAGAAAATCTTTAATATTATCTGATGTCAAAAAGTTAGTGGATAGAGAAAGGAAACAATTGCCCAGGATCGGCACCCGTAAAGTATACTACCTGATAAAAGAGGATCTGCGGAAACAAGGACTGAAGTTCGGTCGGGATAAGCTCTTTGATCTGATGCGCATTTATGGGCTGCAAATCAAGCCTCGTAAGCGTTATATACAAACAACAATGAGTAAACATTGGCTGAGAAAATGGCCTAATCGCATAAAAGGAAAAACAACGGATTATCAGGATGAAATATGGGTGAGTGACATAACTTACATAAAGACGGAACAGGGGAATTGTTATTTAAACATGATAACGGATGCCTACAGCAGAAAGATTATGGGCTATGCTGTGGAAGATAACATGGAAACAGAAAGCATGATTAAAGCCCTGAAGATGGCTGTAACTCAACGAAAGAACCCCGATATACCAACAATCCATCATTCAGACAGAGGGTTGCAATATTGCAGTAAAGAATATGCATTAATGACAGCAAAAAATAATATCCAATTAAGTATGACAGAGAACGGCGACCCTTACGAAAATGCATTAGCCGAAAGAATGAACCGTACCATAAAAGAAGAATTTGGAATGGATCGAAAAATGAAAAGCAAAGGACAGGTCCAACAATTAGTTGAGGAAAGCATATTTTTATACAACAGCAAAAGGCCGCATTTGGCACTTCAGATGAAAACACCAGATCAGGTTTACAACAATAAAATCCCGGCTACCTGAGGCAACCGGGACCTATTTAAAAACTGTCAACTTATTTTAGGACTATTCAGTGATACATTTTTATTTTGCAAAAAGGTGCACTGCCACTTCTACATCTTTGGCAACATTCCCAATGCCGTAGTTTACGCCAAACAGGGTTCTGTCGAGACTAAAGAAAGCCTGGGCAAAAAATCCTTTGTCGTCTGAATTGCGAATTTTTGCCAAAAAACTAACCGGTAGTTTGGTGCCTTTCAAATCCAGGGTTCCGGTAACTTCTGCGGTATTATCATCCTTATAGTTAACACCGGATATTTCATACGTTGCTTCACCGAATTTTGCCACATCAAAAAAATCTCCAGACTTAAGGTGACCGGTTAATTTATCCCCGCCGCCAGCATCAGTTACTTTCAGGTTAGCCAGATCAATGACAAACTTACCACCGGTAAGTTTACTACCATCCACCATTACAGATCCGCTTTTTAATGGGAAAAACCCTGTATGGAAATCTGATTTTTTTGTTCCTACCCAGTCAACCCGGCTCTTTTCAGTGTTTACAGAAAGGGTGGATACTTTTTTTACAGGATTGTCTGTAAATGAATACATACCCGTAAGGAAAGCCGCACCAGTTAAGGCCAAAACTAATTTTTTCATATGCGTTTTTTAAATTATTTAAGATTCGTTTTCGTAAATATAAATTAATTAATGTTACAACAATAATAAATTATTGAAGTTTTCTTTTTCTCTGATTAACTTATCTTCGCGCAAATCTTTACGCATATGAACCTTCATGAATACCAGGCTAAGGAATTATTGAAAAAGTACAATGTCCCTGTTCAGGAAGGCATTGCCATAGATACGGTAATGGCGGCTGAGGAAGCCTATCGCCAGATAAAAACCCAGACGGGTAACAGCTTCGCAGTTATTAAGGCACAGATTCATGCTGGTGGCAGGGGTAAAGGTAAAATCATTGGTTCTGAACAAAGAGGTGTAGCGGTAGGCAAAAGCCTGGAGGATATTACCAGTATCGCTAAAAATTTACTGGGCGGTACCCTGGTAACCATACAAACAGGACCGGCAGGAAAAAAAGTAAACCGTATTCTTCTCGCACAGGATGTATACTATCCAGGCCCCAATCCGGTAAAAGAATTTTATCTGTCCATATTACTCGACCGCACCAAGGGAATGAATGTAATTATGTACAGCACCGAAGGCGGAATGGATATAGAAGAAGTGGCACACAATACTCCCGATAAAATTTTTAAAGAATGGATACACCCTGGCGGCAAATTACAGGGCTTTCAGGCCAGAAAAATTGCCTTTAACCTGGGACTTAGCGGTGAATCATTTAAGAACTGTGTCAAATTCGTGACGAATCTGTACAATGCTTATGTGGGACTGGATTGCGGCATGGTTGAGATTAACCCGCTTTTCAAAACCAGTGATGATAAAATCATTGCCGTTGACTGTAAAATGAATATAGACGACAATGCCCTGATGCGCCACCCGGATATTGCCGCACTGCGGGACGTTACCGAGGAGGACCCTACAGAAGTGGAAGCGGGCCAATACAACCTCAACTTTGTAAAACTGGATGGCAATGTTGGTTGTATGGTGAATGGTGCCGGCCTGGCCATGGCCACCATGGATATGATTAAACTCAGTGGTGGCGAACCTGCCAATTTTCTGGATGTGGGCGGTTCTGCCAATGCCCAGACAGTGGAAGCCGGTTTCCGTATCATCCTGAAAGACCCCAATGTGAAAGCCATCCTGATCAATATTTTCGGTGGAATTGTTCGCTGCGACCGTGTGGCAGCCGGGGTTATCGAAGCTTTCAATAAACTGGGCAATATTCATATCCCCATTATCGTAAGATTACAGGGAACCAACGCCATTGAAGCCAAGAAACTGATTGATGAAAGCGGATTGGAAGTGCAATCTGCCATTGAATTGAGTGAAGCTGCGGCACTGGTAAAGAAAGCGGTAGCCTAATGAAAAAAGATAGCCATCAAAAACGCCTGTTTTTTAGGAACAGGCGTTTTTTTATGGGCAATTCTTTCCGAATGATCACCTCAATCTTTCACCCAATAATCCAGTACAGTAGCTTTGTCAAAATAGGGTTTTAACACTTCGCCAAATGCCTTATGGGCCGGATGTACGAGGTAGGCATCCCTGTCGGCTTCACTGGCAAAACTCAACAGGAAACAATGGGTGAGGCCCTGGTTGAGCTTTTCAGGACTACTGTTAGTACCCCATTCAAAACCCCTGATCTGGGAAATCTTACCAGGCAGGGCCCGAAAGGCCGCTTCCACTTTTTGGATATCGGCAGGAGTAGATTTATCCTGAAACTTAAACATGACCACATGTCTTAATACTGGTGCAGATTTCTTTTTTTCCATAGTTGTTTGCGCATGTATCATTTGCAGGGAGAACAGGGAAACTAAACAGATAAGCAATATTTTTTGCATGGTTGATTTTTTACTAAGCTAGCATATATGGTACAATAATCATGAAGCCCGGATTAATTTTACTTCGGTAAGGGCACTAAAAGTATACTTCGCACCTGATTGAATGTCCACACATTCAAACCTTTTTCTTCGCAAAGCCCCTTTCCTGAAAACCTTACCGTTCTCTGTCTGGAAGAGCGCTCCTTCCGGGATTTCAGCTACGGGATGATGGTCTGCTTTTGAAGGGGCATCATATTTCCGGAGAACCAGTAATAAATCTGTTTCCCCATTGGCTGTGGCAGAAGGATTTCGAATAGATTTACCCAGGGCCTCTTCAATATCGGACGGAAACAGTTTCTCCCTTACAAAATCGGTGAGCAGTTGACTGTAAGAAGCTTTCCATTCCCGCCCATGGGCTTCTGCCCTGTTTTTATATTGCTCATAGGTTAGCAGGTGCGCCAACTCATGTAACAAGGTAATCAGGAACTCATATTTGTTTAGGTTGCCATTGATACTTATCCGGTGATTACCCGCACCACCTGCATGCCTGTAATCCCCCAGCACTGACTTTCTTTTTTTGGTAATGGTAAGGTGAACACGGTAATGGTGCACATATTGCACCACTTTTTCAAAACTGCCTTCGGGTAAAAAACCTGCCAGGGCATGCATGGGGTGTTCAGAAACCGGCATTATTTTCTGGGATTCAACCGTAATGAAATTCTAACCTCAAGCCAGGTATAGACAATGTAAAGACCCATTCCCACAAAAACAGCATTCACATTCCTGCTATCTCCGGCAGCGATCAGGTAAATCAGTACCGCTCCGGCAAGTACAAATAATTTCAGAAACATGCCCGCCATAATTCCCCGGATAATGGCATTGGGATTGGGATTGCTCAGGTTCCGGAACTGGAAATACAGGTTAAGCACTGTGGCGATAAACAGGATTCCATTGGCTATGAGCACCACCCCTGTTTTAATATGATGGCTTTCCCAAAATGACATTGCAGCCAGAAAAATAACCGATATCAGCAGAAAGACAATCAGTATGGGTTTAATTATTTGAGGGAACCGCATGTTCATATTATTTTTTAGTGGTGTCCTTTACAGCTTTCACCAGTAAGGCAATCAACAGCAGCAAAGGTAATGACCATATGAAAAGGGGAAAGCCTAAGGCTAACTTTTTATCACACCAAATACCTGCGTAAACCGCAAATAGGAGACCAATTGCCAGTTGGGCAGCAAAGCCTGCATATTGCATGAGTTGACGGTAAGGCTTTTTTTGCATGCCGGATTAATCATTTGAGGCCTCTGCCTTGGGTAAGGAAACAGGAATGGTATCCAATTGGGCGGGGGCATTTCCCGACAATACCCTTTTCACTCCATCCAGATACTGGTCCTTGTAACGAATAGCCTGTTCCAGGGAATCGGTGCGCATTTTCAACATTTGTAAGGCGCTTCGGCTTTCGCGGGTACCGTATCCGGGAATGTAATATTTAATGGGTGAAAAGGCAATGAGGGCAATGGTTAAGCCAACCAGTAACACAAAAACAGTACTCAGTCCAATATACACACTGAGCCTGGATAATCGAAAAGTGACTACCTCCTCGTAGGTATCATCATTCATCACTACCAATCGATAACTGTTACGTAGCCGGTTAAGGGTATTATTGATTTCTGAATTCGCCATTTTGTTAAATCAGGATAAAGGTAACAATCAATCTGCTTTTCGCCCTTCTCAATTGAGAAATAACTGTATTTTTAAACACATTTTATGTACCTGATGAAGATAAGCACCCAAGGAAGGAATTTTTATATGTTAGCCGGCTTCGGAATAACCCTGTTTTTGCTGTCATTTTCCCTATCCGGCATTTGCCAGCCTAAGCTATCATTGGAATTAATAAAACCCAAACAATACGAGTCAAGAACCCTTCCATCTGAAAAATCAACTACTACCGGGTTTTCTGTACCTAAACGGTTTTACAATAACCTGGTGAGTCGTTTCAATTACTATTTCAACGCCAATAACAAACTCGACGAGCTACTAATCCAGTCAAAGGAAACCCATAAGGATGACTATACCCAACTCCTCTCCTTTTACAATTATCAGTTAGACACCCTTGCTAAATCAGAAGTAGATTCCATCATTTATAAATGTACTGCGGGAATTTTATTGCATGATTTGCGAAGTGACTGGGTGGATAAACTCTACCTCCTGATGGGTAAAGCCTATTTGTTCAGAAGAGATTTTGACTCCGCCACTAATGTATTCCAGTACATCAATTACGCATTTGCCCCCAAGGATAACGGATATGACATTCCCATTGGAAGTAATGCCAGCAATACAGCCGGTGTTTTTACCATTGCAACCAGGGAAAACAAAAGTGTTTGGAAAAAACTGATGAGCTTTCCACCCAGCAGGAATGAAAGTTTCCTTTGGCAGGCAAGAACTTATATTGAACAGGAAGCTTATGTGGAGGCCGGTAGCCTGCTGGAAATAATCAGAACCGATCCCAATTTTCCGGAACGTTTGCAAACCGACCTTCATGAACTTACTGCCTATCTTTTGTACAAAGAGAAAAACTATGCAGGTGCGGCTTTCCAATTGTCAAAATCCCTGGACAATGCTGTAACCCGTTTTGAGAAGGCACGCTGGGAATACCTGATTGCCCAATTGTACGAACTCGCAGACAAACCAAATGATGCGATTACTTATTTCGAAAAGTCCATTCAACATACCACCGACCCTTTAATGGAAGTGTATGCCAGGCTTGCAATAGTTAGCCTGGCTTCCGGTAACCAGGAAGACGCCATACAAAAAAACCTGAATGAGCTGCTGAGGATGGCCAAAAAGGATAAGTACGAAACCCACAGAGATATCATCTATTATGCCGCTGCAGAACTGGAGTTGAAAAGAAAAAACTATAGCGCAGCCCAAATCCTCCTGTTAAATAGTATCAAATACAACAACGACAATATCCTGCAGCGACAAAAAAGTTTTTTGCTTTTGGGCGACATGAACTATACCCGCAAAGAATATGGGTTTTCCTATGATTTTTATGACAGTTTACAGGTATCCTCCCTTAAAGAAGCAGACCAGCAGAGGGTAGAGGAACGCAAACCCGCATTGCAGATTATCAGTGAAAACCTAAAGATTGTTAAGTTGGAAGACAGTCTTCAACTTATTGCCAAATTACCCGAAATAGAAAGGGACGCCTACCTGAAAAAGTTATTGAAAAGGTTGCGCAAAGAAAAAGGCCTCAAAGAGTCTGCTAAAGAAGAAATTGGCTTCGGCAGCAACTTACCCCCTGTAGCGGCAACCAGCAGTTTGTTTGGAGGAAGTTCATCAGACTTCTATTTTCAAAATGCTTCTCTGAAAGCTAAGGGCACTGCAGATTACAAAGCAAGATGGGGGAACCGTCCCAATGTTGATAACTGGAGAAGACAGTCTGCAGTTCAGCAAACACTCACTACCAATACCCCGGATCCGAATAGTAAAACCATGGAAGGGCCCAAAAAAGAAAAGGAGGATAACCTTAATCTGGAAAGCCTTTCCGGGAATATCCCCTTAACCACCGGGCAAAAGGAGACATCAGACCAGGCAATTATCAAGGCATTGCTAACCAATGCCCTTACTTTCCAGAATAAACTGGAAGATTATCCCACAGCCATAGAAGTTTATGAGGAACTGTTGAAAAGGTATCCGAATTGCAGTGAACTGGAGCAAGTGATGTTTAACCTTGCCTATTGTTACCAAAAAAACCGCCAGTATGCCCAATCGGATTCTCTTACACTGGCCCTGAAAAGTAATTTTGCCGGGGGCAAATATGTTACCCAACTGGCACAGGCATCTGCAGCAAAGCAAAAAGACCCCGCCCAGGATACCTATGAAAAAGTATATGGACTTTTCGTTCAGGGAAGATTTACAGAAGCAAAGGAAGCCAAACTGCAGGCTGATAAAGTATTTGGAAAAAGTTACTGGACGCCACAGCTCTTATACATTGAATCCATCTACTACATAAAACAAAAAGAAGACAGCACTGCCATTGACCGACTTGAAAATATCAAAGCCTTATTCAAAACCTCGCCCCTGGCTGAAAAAGCTACCACGATGATTGATGTGCTGAATAGGAGGAAAGAAATAGAATTCTATCTCACCAACCTGAAGATTGAACGCCCTGAAGATATTCTTGCCAAAAATGTAGACTTGAACAGTACCAATACCCTTGGCATTGACATTAATAAACCTGATAGTTTACTGAAAGCGCCTAAAACCATCCAGGCGGCTCCCAAAGCCCTGGCCGACCTGAGTAATGTAAAGACGGTTGCGACTGCATTGGATAAACCAGATAGCCTCAGGAAGGCACCCACACAGGTGAAAGCCGATCTTAAAAACCTGACCGATCTCAGTAACTCCAATACCATTAGTTCTGCACCCATGGGTATGAAAGACTCCCCGGCAAACGTACCCAAAGAACTGACATCAAAAGTTATCAGTTCCCAATTGAAACCGAATGTGATAAAGGGTAACATGTATACTTTCAATCCTTCCGATACCCAGTTCGTTATACTAATCCTGGATAATGTTGACCCTATTTATATTTCAGAGGGAAAAAATGCATTTAACCGGTTTAACAAAGACAGGTTTCCGGAACAAAATATTGAAATATACAACAGGCGCTTAAACAGCCAATACCAATTATTGCTTTTCGGGCCATTCATCAATTCAGCAGAAGCCATCTCTTATATTGATAAGACACGTCCCCTTGCGACTACCCGGATCGTACCCTGGCTGACGCAGGATAAATTCAGTTTTAATATCATTAGTAATGCCAATATAGAGATATTGTTGAAAGACCTGGATTTATCGGGATACCGTGCCTTCATGCATGAGATTTTTCCTGATAAATTTTAACGAAGCAATTGGCAGACATGGCTAACAGTTCTTTAGTTTTACGATTCCTAACTTGTTTTATATTATATACAACCTATGTCTAAATCGGTAAAAACATTCTGGAAGATTTTCTGGGGGGGCTTCGGCTTTTTTTTATTGCTATTACTAGTCATTAACTGGGGCTGGTTGGGCTCTATGCCCGACCTGGAGGATATTGAAAATCCTACCGCTTCACTAGCCAGTCAGGTTTATGCCCAGGATGGGACCCTGATGGGGAAATACTATATTGAAGACAGAATCAATGTTGAATACAAAGACATCAGTAAATATGCGATTGAAGCACTGGTGGCTACAGAAGACAAACGGTTTTACGAACATAGCGGTATTGATGGGTTTTCCCTTGCCAGGGCATTCATGTATTTAGGCAGTGAGGGGGGGGCCAGTACCATTACCATGCAAACGGCCAAAAACCTGTTTACAGAAAACTGGAGTACTAAAAATTTTCTGCTCAGGAGTATCCAGAAACTCAAGGAAGGCATCATCTCCGTTAAACTGGAAAGAAATTTTACCAAAGAGGAGATACTAACCCTTTACCTGAATACCGTTGCGTTCGGGGACAATGTTTTTGGTATCCGCAATGCTTCTAAAACTTTTTTCCAGAAAGAACCCGATCGCATCAATGTTAGCGAAGCTGCAGTGCTGATAGGTATGATCAATGGCCCAGGTATTTATAATCCCAGAACCAATCCTAAAAGGGCACTTGACAGGAGAAACCTGGTATTGTCGCGCATGGTAACCAAGAATTTCCTGCCAGCCGCAGAGGCAGAAAAACTGAAAAGATCCCCCATTGAAATCAATTATAAAAAACTGGATGAAACCACCGGCCTCGGCCCTTATTTCCGCATGATTCTGGGTGAGGACATGAAAAAATGGTGCAAGGAACACAAAAAGAATAATGGCGACAATTATAACCTGTATCGTGACGGGCTTAAAATTTATACCACCATCAATCCAAGGATGCAACTCTATGCAGAAGAAGCAGTAGCCAAGCACATGAGTTATAACCAGAAACTACTGGACAGGCAGGACAATATAAAAAGCGGCAGTGTATGGAAGGGTAGTGAAAATATTTTGGAATCTGCCATGAAACAAAGTGACCGGTGGAGAAATCTTCGGAAGGATGGCTTGGAAGACGAAGAGATCAAGAAGACTTTTTACCAAAAAATTCCCATGCACGTTTTTGCCTGGAACAGTTCAAGGGGCAAGGATACAGTGATGACACCTTATGACTCCATCAAATATTCCCGCCAGATGATGCAGGCCGGTTTCATGGTGATGGATCCGGTTGACGGGCAGATCAAAGCCTGGGTGGGTGGTATTGACTTCAAGACTTTTAAATATGACCATGCCAACCCCAATACCAAACGACAGGTAGGGTCTACCATTAAACCGCTGTTGTATAGCCTGGCCATTGAGGAAGCAGGATTTACACCCAATACCATTGTGTATGACAACCAGCAAAACTTTGGACAATATGGGCTGGTGCCCGCCACCAGTAAAACCTGTACCGGGGCAGCCATGCCCATGGCTTTGGCATTGGCCAAATCGAGGAACTGTGCCACGGCTTATATCATGAAGCAGTTGGATAACAAAGAGAATTATGGTGCCAAACATTTTATAGAATTCCTGCGTAAATGCGACCTGCAGGCAAAACTGGAACCCTATCCTTCCATCGCAATAGGTGCCTGTGAAATATCCCTATTTGAAATGATGCAGGCTTATAGTATGTTTCCGGGTCGCGGATTCAATGCCAAACCCATGTACATCACACGCATCGAAGACAGGAATGGTAATGTGCTAGCTACTTTTACGCCTCAACGAAAAGAGGTAATCAGTGAAGCCACAGCTTACTCAGTTGTAAAGATGATGCAGGGTGTGCTTACCAATGGTACCGGTGCGGGAATCTGGGCCTATGATATGCCCGGAGGACTGGAAATGGCGGGAAAAACGGGTACTACCAACGATAATAGTGATGCCTGGTTCATGGGCTATACACCTCAATTACAGGCTGGTGGCTGGGTGGGGAACGACGACAGAATGATTCATTTCAATACCAGCAGTAAAAATGGAGAAGGCGGAAGAGCTGCCATGCCTATCTGGGCTTATTTCATGAAGAAAGTTATGGCAGATCCCAATTGCGGTATGGATATACAATTGCCTTTCGCCAAACCCGATGCCCTGCAGAACGACATCATCATTGATTATAACAGTAGTAATTTACCCGTCCTGGGTGGTGAAGGGGATGATTTGGGCACAGGTAGTTCCAAAGATTATGAAATCCCCAAAGGCATCACCCTGGAAGACATTGGCGCAGAATCACAATTACCTGTTTCAGACGAAAAGAAAATGCCCCCCGGTAAAAACCCAAAGGACACTGCCCGGAAAAAAGGGGAATTGCCTCCTCTGACACCCGAAAAGAAAAAAGCAGTGATGCCTCCACCCGTTAAAAAAGGAGGCTGAAATATTATCGTCCACCTATAGCTATTCTATTTGAGTCATGAGACAATTTTTTGAACTAAAACCCGCTGAGAAAAGGACTGAGTTGGCTTTACTTGGGTTATTTGTTTTGTTTATGCTGATTTGTTTCAAGGGTGTGTATAATCATTACCAACAGATAAATGAGGACAATATTCTGATACCCATTGCCTATTTTATTTTGGGGTTCTATTTCCTTTTATTTGGTATTAATGGAATTAACAATGGCAACCTCATTCCCAAATGGACTCCCCCCTATTTGTATAATTTTATTTTTTACCTGGTTAATCTGCTACCTGTATTTCCCAAAGACCAAAAAAGAACAGGTACCAAACAGGTAATCGGCGCCATGGGTATCATTGCCTCCGTTTGCTTTTTTGCCACAGCCATCCATCAAATCTTTCCATAAATTGAATGTGGCTATCAGGATAATTACATCCTGCCTGCCCAATTGAAATTCAGGGAAAACTGGTGAAACATATTCGACTGGTAAAATCCTGTAGCATAGCGGATCTGCACTTTCCGGAGTAAGAGAGCAGTACCAAACGTAAAACCATTGAGTCCACTGTTGAGGCTGTAGGCATTCAGGTCCTGCCTTCGCTGGAAATTATATCCAGCCGTTAATTCCAGTTTTTCATTCAGGAATGCCTGGGCTGAAAATACTATGTGGGAGAATAGCTTTTGAACAGTGGTTTTACCGGCATAGTTATTATCTCCCTCGGTGGCACGGAAACTGGTATCATTATAATAAGTATTAAACCGATGCAAGTGGTGTGCCGTAAGCGAAAACTGGAAGGGCGCTTCTGCCAGCCGTTTCGTAATACCTGCCTGCAGGTCAAAAGGAAGTTCCTCCTTACGGCTTCCCCCGTCATAAGTGGTTAATTGTGTGCCCATATTTTTTGCCACCAGGCTTAGCTGCCACCGGTTAGCGGAATCGTAATAGGAAACGCCCACATCAAAGGCAAGACCCGATGACCGGTAGGGTCCGTAACCAGAGTGGATATATTTCAGGGTCATACCATACCAGAACCTTTCATGGTATTGTTTGGAGGCCATCAGTTGTACCACATAATCCACCGGACGGAAGGTCCCCAGGATATTGCCACTGGCATCTGTTTGGGTAAGCGTGCCGTAATCAAAATAATTCACCCCCATGGCAAAATTGGTACTGAGGGAATTGTCATGGTATGCGGTGGTAAGGCTGCCATTTTTAATGCCTGCAAAAAAAGAATTGAAACTGGAATTTGCCTGCAGGTGCATAGCATCCCGCAAAAGGGATGGGTTCTGAAAACTCATCCCTACCTCATTGCCGATGGCAGAAACATTTACCCCACCCATCGCTGAGAGTTGGGCAGTATTGGGCTGGGCCAGAAAATTAAAAACTGCATTGCCACCCAGTGTCTGGGCTGCAATGCAGTCACAAAAGAAAAAAGAAATGAAATATAGTATGCGAAACATCCTTTACCACGAATTTAGGTAAAGCTAAGAAAGATATGCATCCACCTTAAACCAGTATTTGGCTAATAGCAGGTTGATTAACCCACCAGCGCCAAATCAATCACCTGTTGCATGGTTTTCACATAATGAAATTGCACCCCTTTGATAAAGCTTTTGTCAATCTCATTAACATCTTTCTCATTTTGCCAGCATAAAATAATTTCTTTTAAACCGGCTCTTTTAGCAGCAAGTATCTTTTCCTTGATACCACCCACCGGAAGCACCTGGCCCCGCAAGGTTATTTCACCTGTCATGGCCAAAAAGGGTTTTACTTTTTTTCCGGTAAATGCAGATGTAAGTGAAGTGAGCATGGTTATACCTGCACTGGGTCCGTCTTTGGGTACAGCGCCTTCGGGTACATGTATGTGAATGTTCTTTTTAGCGAACAGCTCAGGATCAACGCCTAATTTTTTGGCATTAGCCTGCAGATAGCTCAACGCAGTAGAAGCACTTTCCTTCATCACATTACCCAGATTTCCGGTCAGTTTTAACTCACCCTTCCCTTCACTCAATATCGTTTCTATAAAAAGAATGTCTCCACCCACATAGGTCCAGGCAAGACCAACGGCTACACCGGGCATATTGGCTATCTTATAAATATCATTGCTGTATCGGGACTGGCCCAGTATTTTTTCGACATCTACCGCGGTAACGGTGGATTTGACCTTATTTTTCATGGCCAGTTCCCGGGCCTGGTAACGCATAATGGATGCCAGTTGCCTGTCCAGTTCCCGAACACCGCTTTCGCGGGTATGTTGTTCAATTATTTTTTCCAGCACCTTGTCATTAATCTTGAAATTCACTTTATCAAGACCATGGGCGGCTTTCTGTTTGGGCAACAAATGCCGCCTGGCAATCTCCACTTTTTCCTCAATGGCATAACCGCTTAGGTCAATGATTTCCAGCCTGTCGCGAAGGGCAGGTTGGATATTCTGCAGGTTATTGGCAGTGGCAATGAACAGGACCTTGCTCAGGTCGTATTCCATTTCAAGGTAATTATCGTAAAAAGTATGGTTTTGTTCCGGATCCAGTACTTCCAATAAGGCAGAAGAAGGATCGCCGCGAAAATCACTTCCCAATTTGTCGATCTCATCCAGGATGATTACGGGGTTGGAAGACTTGCATTTCCGGATATTTTGTAATATTCGGCCCGGCATGGCGCCAATATAGGTTTTCCGGTGACCGCGGATTTCACTTTCATCATGCAATCCCCCCAGGCTTACCCTTACATATTTCCGGCCAATTGCGTGTGCAATAGAGCGACCAAGGGAGGTTTTACCGATACCGGGAGGCCCCAGAAAACAGAGGATAGGACTTTTCATATCACCCTTTAGTTTCAATACAGCCAGGTATTCCAATATCCGGGTCTTGATCTTGCCCATGCCGTAATGATCATTATCAAGTACTTTTTTGGCATTCTTGAGGTCATAATTGTCTGCTGTATAATCCAGCCAGGGCAAATCGAGCATTAGGTCCAGGTGGTTATAGACCACCGAATAATCCGGAGTGGAAGGATGCATCCTTTCCAGTTTGGAAATGCCGTTTTTAAAAAGGGCTTTGGCAGTATCCGGCCAGATTTTGGCCTCTGCCTTCTTTTTCATGTCCGACAGTTCCCGGTCGTTCGTGTCTCCCCCCAGTTCGTCTTTGATGCTCTTCAATTGCTGTTGCAGGAAATAGTCACGCTGCTGTTTATCGATCTCTGTGCGTGTTTTATTGGCCACTTTGTCCTTTAATTCGGCAAACTGGAGTTCCCGTTGCAGGAAGAAAATTAATTTTTCTGCGCGCTGGTCAAGGTCGTTGATTTCGAGCAGCAACTGTTTATCGATTAATTCACTATTCAGGTTACTGCTAACGAAGTTGATAAGGAAGGAAGGGTTCTCAATATTTTTTAAGATGATGGAAGCTTCTGTGGGCAGGTTGGGTGATAATTGTATAATCTGGGCTGCCAGGTCTTTGATGGTACTGATGTATGCCTGGAAGTTTTCGTTTTCGGGTATGGTATCGTCTTCCAATAACTCGATACTCGCCTTAAAATAGGGGTCTTCGCTGATCATTTCATTCAGTTGGAAACGCTTTTTCCCCTGGATGATGATGGTGGTTCCTCCATCAGGCATTTTGATAAGTTTTACCACTTTGGCAATTGTACCAATGTGACAAAGGTCTTTGGGATCGGGTTCCTCAATATTGGCGTCTTTCTGTGCCAGCACACCAATCAGCTTATCAGCCTTATAGGCATCATTTACCGCTTTGATACTTTTGTCCCTACCTACTGTAATAGGCAATACCACTCCGGGAAATAATACTGTATTCCTGAGTGGTAAAATGGGTAGGGTATCCGGGATGACCAAAAACTTATCCTGCTCACCATCATTTTCATTAATAGGAATAATGGGCATAAAATCCGAGTCCTCGTCCGATCTGAAATACATTTTATCTTTCATCATATTTTATTCTTAGGTCAAAATGTCACGAAGCCTTAGCGGCTCACTAAAACTGGTTCTGCTGGTTAGATAGTCAATATTAATGCCATTGGACTAAATAGCGGGCATTTGGTACAAACTGGCACAAAAAAATCCTCCCGAAAAACGGGAGGATATTTTTATAGTAATATTAAGCAACTTGCTACTTACAATTACATTTTCGCTCTGGTAGTATCCATACTGTGCGTTGTGTCAGCAGCAGCGGCAGCAGCAGCAGCGGCAGCAGCAGCAGTGCTATCAGCGATTCTTGCGCTGTCAGCAGCGGCAGCTTCTTTGTTTTCACCTGAGTTACATGAAGCCATAAAGCCGGCTACCGCTAAAATTGCTAATACTTTTTTCATTTGTGCTTGTTTTTTATGAATGAGTTAAGGTTGCGCAAAGATAGTCGCCACTTTTTATTTAACAAATTTTCAACTATCTTTTTTATTTTTTTCTGAAAAATACCCTGACAGGTACTCCGGTAAATTTAAAATGTGTACGGAGTTGATTTTCAAGATAGTTACGATAAGGGGCTTTGATATCGTCCGGATAATTGGTGAAAAAAGCAAAAGAAGGTACGTGCGTTGGCAATTGCGTCACATATTTAATTTTGATGGAATTTCCCCTTACCACCGGAGCATGGTAGGCCGCTATGGCTTTCAGCATCACATCATTCAGTTTGGAAGTAGTTATTTTACGCTGTTTGTTTTCAAAAACTTCCAGTCCCAATTCAATGGATTTGAATATCCGGGTTTTGTCTTTCACTGAGATGAAAAGAATGGGGATATCGGTAAAGGGTGCCAGTTTTCTCTTTAAAGTTTTTTCATAATCACGTGCTGTATTCGTCTCTTTTTCAACCAGATCCCACTTATTTACCAATACCACAACCCCTTTTCCTTTCCTCACAGCCAGGCTGAAAATACTCACATCCTGGGCGGTAATTCCTTTCTCGGCATCTATCACAATCAGGCAAACATCGGCTTCATCAATGGCTTTGATAGCCCTTATGATGGAATAAAACTCCAGATCTTCTTTTTCCTTGTTCTTTTTGCGGATTCCGGCAGTATCAATCAACACAAATTCTTTCTGGAATAAATTGTAGTGGGTATGGATACTATCCCGGGTAGTACCCGAAACCGGACTTACGATAGTCCTCTCCTCACCTATCAATGCATTCAGCAAAGACGACTTACCAACATTGGGCTGCCCGATGATGGCAAATTTAGGCAGGGCCGCTTCCTCTTTTTCGCTGTCATCTTCTGCCAATATATCAACCGTTATAGCATCTAATAAATCTCCCGTTCCACTTCCAGAGATACTGCTAATGAAGAAGTTATTCTTAAAACCCAAGGAATAAAACTCAGTTGCCTCAAGTTCCCTGGTACCATTATCCACTTTATTCACAACCACAAAAACCGGCTTATTGCCCCTTCTGAGCAAATCGGCCATGGACTCATCGAGGTCGGTAATACCCGTGGCCACATCCACCATAAAAATGATGGCATTCGCTTCCTCAATGGCTATTTTCACCTGCTTCCTGATTTCTGTTTCGAAAATATCCTCGCTGGCAGGCACAAATCCACCGGTATCAATCAGGTTAAACACTTTTCCGTTCCAGTCGGCTACCCCGTACTGGCGGTCACGGGTTACCCCGCTGATATCATCCACAATGGCTTTTCTTTGTTCTAAAAACCGGTTAAACAGGGTACTCTTGCCCACATTGGGCCTTCCTACAATTGCAACAGTATAACTCATGATACACCCCTAAGGGAAAATTTAATTAATGTAAAATATTATTAAATACTTATAAATAATTGATTAACAATTATCTATATCCATATTCCTTTAATTGAAGTTCATTGTCCCGCCACTTCGGCCTCACTTTTACAAACAGTTCCAGAAACACTTTGCGCTGGATAAAGGCTTCAATATCCTTTCGGGCCAGTGTTCCAATTTGCTTAATCATATTGCCTTTGTCACCAATTATGATGGCTTTCTGGGTTTCCCGGTTTACAATGATATCAACCTGGATCTTAACCAGGGTCCCCTTCTCTTCGAATGCATTTACCATTACGGCTGTATGGTAAGGTATCTCATCCCCGAAAAGCTGGTAGATTTTCTCCCTAACCATTTCCCCCACAAAAAAACGGGTGGGCATATCACTGAGGTCTTCTTCAGAATAAAATGGTTCGCCCTCGGGCAAATGAGCCAAAATGGCATCCAGTAACTTATTCAGGTGTACCAACTGCAATGCAGAAATTTTGATCAGTTGCTTGCAGTATGGCTTATCCTTAAAAAATGCTTCTGCCAGTGCGATCTTACCGTTCCCTGCCTCATCTATCTTATTCAGGACCACCAGGCTGGGAACCTTCAAGCGGAGGGATTGAAAAATGGCATCCACTTCTTCCAGGTTTTCATTGGCATCCACCATTAATAGGGCCAGGTCGGCGTCTTCCAGGGCAGTTTTTACAGCTTGCATCATTCTTTCATGCAATTTGTATTTGGGGTCGATAATCCCGGGGGTATCAGAGAATATCACCTGGTACTCTCCCGGTTTATTCAGAAAAGCCTTAATCCGATGGCGGGTTGTTTGCACTTTGGGGGAAACAATGGCCATTTTTTCACCAATGAGTGCATTCAGCAGGGTGCTTTTGCCTGCATTGGGTTTTCCAAAAATGTTTACGAAACCTGCTTTCATGATCTGGTTCTTTACAGAAATTCAGACCGGCAAAAGCTGCTCAAATAAATTTTGAATGGAATAAGGTTGCTGTTGAAAAATACCTAAAGAAAAGGCAGCATCCTGATTTAACATCCAGTATCCAGAGAAGCCTCTAGCCGGAAAAAGAAAAGCCTCTCTGAGGCTTTCTGATTTAGTTGCGAGGGAAGGGATCGAACCTCCGACCTTCGGGTTATGAGCCCGACGAGCTACCGCTGCTCTACCTCGCGATGTATTGGGTTGCAAAAGTAGGGGCAGAGCAACTAGAAACCAAATATAATTTAGTTAATCCTCTGCGATTCGCTTGATAGTGGCACCTCCGCTGGAACTGAAATTTTTGATGAGTCCTTTCCCTTTAAAAAAAACAGAACTGCCGCCACTGGCTTCGGCATTTATTTCTTTGGTAACTGTGAGGCGAATATTGGATGCCCCCGACGCTTCTATATAACAAACCTCTGTTTGTAAATCATACGCTTTCAGGTTACTGGCTCCATTGGCTTCCAGCTTGATTTCCGCTGCGTTTCCGGATAATTTAAAATTGGAAGCGCCGGTAGCATGTATTTTTAGTTTTTTTGTATCTATTTCTCCGGTAAAATCACTAGCGCCCGACATTTCAATTTCCAGTTCGGGCTGTCGGATGGGGTCTGCTGCTTTTACATTACAGGCACCCGATGCCTCCAGGTGGCGTAAGGTTTTAAATGTTACGTATGCTTTCATTTTGTGGTTACCCCAATTGCGCCAATTAAGTCCCTTCCCATCGAAGTATATACGTAAAACACCACCCCTGACATCCGCACGGATACGGTCTTTAATTTCCGCAGAGGACGCACTTACGGCCACCGCTTCTTCGGTTCCCTGAGAAATAAACAGGTCGATGGCCCCGGATACTTCAATCGCATTAAAATTTTGGACAGCGCGCAGTTCTGCATTTTCATCAACCACCAGGTTCTTGGTATGTTGTGCCCCGGCTTGTAGCAGGCAGCAACCCAGTAAAAGTAGTATGCCTATTTTCTTCATCGGATGTTTTTATCGTTTAACGACAGGTGTCCCCTAAAGTTACAGTTGGGCAAGAATATACAAATACCTAATTTTGCCTTTGAACATTCCTCGGGGTGCTTTTAAGGAGATGCGGCGCCGCATTTCCTGCAAGGCTGAGATAATACCCGTTGAACCTGAACAGGGTAATTCCTGCGAAGGGAAGGTGTACGATTTTCGTTTATCCCTCTCTATTTGCTATTCCCTGTTCCCATTATTAACTTTTAAAAAGCAAAAAATGAAAAAGTTTTTGGGAACAATGCTGTTGCTTTCGGTAACCCTTTTAGCCACAGCGCAAGCCAAAAAAAGCCCTGTAAAGGGTACCATTAGTGAATCAACAACCTATTTACCTGTTTCAGGAGCCAGTATTAAACTGGGAAGCTGGCAAACCATCAGCGATGAATCAGGCAGTTTTGGCTTTTCCAATGTTACTCCCGGCAATTATTTATTGCAGGTAATCAGTTTAGGCTACGTGTCATACGCAAAACAGGTTGCCGTAATAGAAGGCGGGGCTACCCTCGGCATCCAGCTTATCCCTGTTTCACTTTTCCTGCAACCTTTGGAAGTGAAAGCTATCCGGGCTTCTGAGAAAGCGCCCTTTTCCAAAACCAATCTTTCCAGGGAAGAAATTGAAAAAAATAACCTTGGTCAGGACCTCCCCTTTTTACTTAACCAGACCCCATCTGTTGTGGTGAATTCAGATGCAGGTAATGGGGTTGGCTATACTGCCTTGCGGATCAGGGGTACAGATGCTACCCGCATCAATGTAACACTGAACGGTATCCCCTATAACGATGCAGAAAGCCTCGGCACTTATTTTGTTGATTTGCCCGACTTTGCTTCTTCCATTAATAGTATTCAGATTCAGCGGGGAGTAGGTACCTCTTCCAATGGCGGGGGTGCATTTGGGGCCACCCTGAACCTGTCTACCAACAGCTTCAGCGAAAAAGCGTATGCAGAACTGAACAATAGTATAGGCTCTTTTAATACTTTTAAGCATACACTGAAAGCAGGTTTGGGCCTTATTGGTGGACATTTTACCGTAGATGCAAGGGTAAGCAGGATTACCAGTGATGGGTATATTGACAGGGCAAAAAGTGATTTAAGCTCTTTTTACCTTAGTACTGCCTACCTGAACAAACAGTCATCCCTCCGCCTGAATATTTTTTCAGGCAAAGAAAAAACTTACCAGGCCTGGTATGGTGTTCCTGAAAACCTGTTGTTAACCGACAGGACCAACAACCCGGCAGGAACAGAAAAAAAGGGTATACCCTATGATAACCAGACAGACAATTATACCCAAACCCATTACCAGTTGTTTTTCAACCATAGTTTTCAAACCCATTGGTCCTTTAGTACTGCTGCTTTTTTAACCCGGGGGAAAGGATATTATGAAGAATATAAAGCCAGTCAGTCATTTTCAAAATATGGATTGGCAAACGTAGGAACAACCACTAAAACAGACCTGGTAAGGGATCGCTGGCTGGATAATTATTTTTATGGCCAGATAGCCTCTTTACAATATAAGAAAGGGGGAGAGGAATTAACACTGGGCGGTGGCTGGACGAAATATGATGGAAAGCACTATGGCACATTGGCCTGGTTACAAACGGGGACCATTCCACCCAATTACCGGTATTATAACTTTACGGCTACCAAAAAAGACGCTAATATTTACCTGAAATGGCAACATAGCTTCCAAAATTACTGGACCAGTTTTGTTGATTTGCAATACCGACATGTAAGTCACGAAATGAACGGCTTCAGTGGTAATCCTGCATTGATAGTGAACAGGCAATTTGATTTCATCAATCCGAAAGCGGGCATCACATATACCCGCAATGGCTGGCAGGTATATGGAAGTTATGCACTGGGGCATAAAGAGCCCAACCGGGATGATTTTCAAACGGGTATTACAAAACAGCCCGACGCAGAAACTCTCCATGATTTTGAACTGGGATTTGATAAAAAGAACGGATCCTTTCATTTTGGTGCCAACCTTTATTACATGAACTATGTAAACCAACTGGTTCTTACCGGCCAGATTAATGATGTGGGTTCCTTTACCCGTATCAACATACCCAAAAGTTATCGTCTGGGTATTGAACTGCAGGGTGGCGCTGTAATAGAGAAGTGGTTGAATATTTCAGCCAACCTTACCCTCAGCCGCAATAAAATCAAATCTTTTACTGAATACATTGACAATTACGATAACGGCGGGCAGAATGCTTTCCAGCGAAACAATACAGATATCTCTTTCTCCCCGGCAGTAGTAGCAGGGGGCAACCTCACTATATTACCTGTTAATGAACTGGAGCTAAGTTTCATTGGCAAATATGTCAGCAGGCAATATATGGACAACAGCCAACTGGTTAACCGGTCTTTAGGCGCTTTTTATACCCAGGACATCAGGGCTTCCCTAACCCTTAAAAAGTTTTTAGGTAGTGAATGGCACATCATCGGACAGGTAAATAACCTGTTCAACCGTAAATATGAACCCAATGGCTATACCTATAGCTATATATACAATAACCAGGTAAGCACTGAAAATGGTTATTATCCCATGGCCGGTACCCATTACCTGCTGGGTATCAATATCAAATTATAAACTGTTTTCCCGGGGGCCGGTATTATTATTACTGGCCTCCGGGATTTCTATGGTCAGTAAGCAAGGACACCGGGATTGCGCAATAACCCACACTTACTGGCTCATTGCTTTAAACCTATCACCTTTTCTCCCATCTTAGCTACACTAATCGCCCGCTTATGCCTTTTTCCAAAATGTACCTATTGCTGTTTTTCTTTACAGGATTAACTTTTTCTGCTGCGTCATCAGCACAGGATTCCTTACCAAAAACCAACAACCCCTCCCTATTTCAAGTTCAGTACCAGTTACCTGAGTAATGCTGTATATAATGGAAGAAAGGATTCTCTGGCCATCCCCTATATAACCCCCTCATTGGGTTATTTTGATAAAAGTGGTTTCTATGTAAGTGCTTCCCTTTCTTATTCAGCAGCAAAAGGAAGCCGCGGGATTGACCTGGTTACGCTAAGTGCCGGATACGATTTTACAATCGGTAGTTCAATGGATGGTGGGATATATGCCAGTAAGGATTTTTATTCCCGCTCAAGCACAGCAGCACGGTCGGAAGTAACGGGGTCTCTTGGAGCCTATTTCAGTTATAATCCCGGACCGGTTACGTTGGGTGGAGGTATCGACATGTTGGTATCTGGCAAAAGTGATATTACCGCTAGTAGTTCACTTTCCCATTCATTTAGCTTTGGGAATACCGGTGACGCCTGGAGTATCGCTCCTACCCTGTCAGCGGGTTTTGGCACCCAGAATTATTACCAGACACTTTTAAAGAACAGGCAAAAAAAGAGGAATGGCAATCAGGCCACCGTTCAGGTACAGGAGAATAATAAATTCAGTATTCTTTCCTATGAAATATCACTGCCCATTTCTTATGACGCTTACAAGTGGGGTTGTTATTTTACACCCACTTATGCCATTCCCAAAAGTCCGGTAAGCAGAACCAGTCCCGGAGGAACCGTATTTATTGTTGAAAAACTGGAGAATGTATTGTATGCGGAACTGGGCTTCTATGTCAAATTCTGACATCCTGAAAAAGCAACAAATTTTGAAGTGAATAGCTGGTTTACAAAAGATTAATCTTGGTATCCCTAAAGCTTTACTTAGTCATTTTTTCCTGCCAGGCAAGCATGCCTCCTGTTACATTCACAACATTGGTAAAACCCATGGTTTCCAGTATCAGGCAAGCCTGGCCACTTCTGTTACCGCTGCGGCAGTACAGGTAAACAGTTTCCCCTTTTAGTTCATCTATTTCCTCGGTTTGCATGGTTTGTACTTTTCCCAGTGGCAATAATAATCCGCCAATGTTGAACTCTGCATGTTCATGCGGCTCCCTTACATCCACGAGGTGCAGATTTTCTCCTCCCTCTATTTTTGACTTAAGTTCTTCTACAGTTATGGTTTGCATGAAATAAGGTTGTGTTAATTGATTAATTATGATTGGTCGGTATTCCGGTTGAATCTCTGAAGGGTGCCACACTGCTGATATAAATATCCATCAATTGACCCTGCCGTATTTTATTGGGCAAACGGGCTCCGTTAAAAGCAAGGGAATCAGAAAGGGAAACAGGAGATTGATTAACAACGAAGGCACTTGCAGAATCTTTGATAGGTCCCTCAGCTACAATGGATCCTATATTGACATTTATACCTGAAAGATAATTTTTGGCTTCTGCAAATGTCATCCCAATCAGGTCAGGTACATTGATTTCGTTCCCTCCTACTCCGCTACCCAAAACAAAACTGATCACAGAACCGATGGGTATTTTGGTTCCCGGTGCGATGAGTTGGTTATTGTACAATTGATCCAGAACCGAGTTGCGGGCAATATCCGGACGGTAGCTTACCTCGCCCAGTCGTAAACCCAGACTAATCAGGTACAATTCCGCACTTTTAATTGAAAAGCCCGCCATATTGGGCATCTCTATCTGGGGAGCGATGGTCCTGTTAACGGTGAGGTAAATGGTACGACCTGATTTAACCATGGCATCGGCATCAGGTGACTGACGGATAACTGCCTGTTTAGCCAGGCTATCCACATAAATAGAATCATGAATAACCACATCAAATCCCAGTGATTCCAGGTATTGCTGGGCAGCCAGTTGGTTTTGACCTGTAACAGATGGCACTTTGGTGTATTTACCATACCCTGTGAGCCAGGACAAAGACCCAAAGAAAAGCAGGCAGCATAAAATCACTATACCCAGCCCCGCCAGCATATTTGCCCAAAGTGGTTTGTCAGTTATGAATTTAAACACGTCGTAAATTTCGTTTCAAAATTGCCCGGAGGCTGGTTATCAAAATTAAGGCAAAGCCTGTTCAATCAGTGAAGAATAAAAATCTTTCAATGTCCAACCCATCGCCTTTACCTGCTGGGGGATTACACTGGCTTCACTTTGTCCGGGAACCGTATTCACTTCCAGCATAAATGGCTTATTCAATAAGGTATCATAAATAAAGTCGATGCGAACCACACCCCGGCAATTCAGCAATTCATATACTTTAACAGCCGCACTACTAAGCTGGTCCTGCATATCCTTCTCGATGGCCGCGGGGGTAACTTCAACACTTTTCCCCTGGTATTTTGCTTCAAAGTCGAAAAATTCGTTCTGGGTAATGATTTCCGTAATCGGCAATACCCTTATGCCTGCCCGGTCTTTAAACACCCCGATGGTGAATTCCCTGCCACTGATAAATTCCTCCACCAGTACCTGGTTGTCCTCTTTGAAAGCCTTTTCCAGGGCCGGGGCCAGTTCTTCATTCCTGTTCACCTTACTCATACCAATACTACTACCTCCGTTATTAGGTTTCACAAATACAGGCAGCGTTAGTTCTTGCAGGATGACTTCCGGTGATATGGGAGAATGGGCGAAGAGGTGCAGGGACCTGGCCACCGAAATACCCCCAACTGAAGCCACCGCAACCGTGTATCTTTTATTAAAGGTGATGGCGGAAGTGGCTGCATCACAACTGGTATAGGGCAATTGCAGCATATCAAAATACCCCTGCAGCTTCCCGTCTTCTCCCGGGGTACCATGTATACACAGGAGTACCACATCAAAATTTATTTTTTCACCCCCATGGTTAATGGAAAAATCTTCCCTGTTAACTTTCGATTTTTCGCCCATTTCAGGTTCAAACCACCAGCCATTTGCATTGATATCGATGCGGTAAAGGTCAAATTTTTCGCGGTCAACATTATTTCCAACGGTTATGGCACTTTTATAACTGATTTGTGCCTCACCGCTTAATCCTCCGGTGACCAATGCAACCTTTTTTTTCATGATGTTTTATTGTTCAACAAATATAAAGGGGAAGGATACAGGATTGCCTAATAAAAAGTGAAATATTAGGGTTTGCTAAATAAGGATGCAGCTTCAGGAAAGCACAAAAAAAGGTGAAGAAACGCCTTGTCTCTTCACCTCACTAAAACGGGAAATATCACCCGCCGTTACTGGTAGTTGCCTCTTTACTGACAACAATTATTAATACTTCTATTAATGCATACAAGGTACATCATTTGCCCTTTTTTTGCAAGCATTTTAACAAAAAAAGTTAAGCACATTACATGTGCATTAGATGTGCATTTTGTCCTTCTTCGCTAATAACTGGTCAACCGTTTCACGATACATTTCATCGGGTACACAACAATCTACCGGACAAACTGCCGCACACTGGGGTTCCTCATGAAAACCCTGACATTCGGTACATTTATTGGGTGTGATGTAATAAATGTCTACACTGATAGGTTCAAAGCGCTTGTCTGAACTAACAACGGTTCCATCCATGAGGGTAAAATCGCCCTTAATCGTAGTACCGTCGGCTATCGACCATTCAACACCACCTTCATAAATGGCGTTATTGGGACATTCGGGCTCGCAGGCTCCGCAATTGATACATTCTTCTGTGATTTTGATTGCCATACAAAATGGGTTTGTTCGGTTAGTGATTCTACATTTGCTGTTCCAAAAATACGGTTGCCAAATGATTTTACAAGAACGAATTGCATTAATTACCAAATTGGGTCAATATCTTTTGAGTGAAGAAGCCGAATGGCTGGCTGTGAAAGAGCGCGCTTATCGGGAGAACCCCTGGTTTGCACCCGAATTCATCAGTAAGGCTGCAGATAATATTGCTGCAGCCTATACAGATCCCATACTTTTGGCCGACTGGTGCCAGACATATGCTGTACCAGAAAAACGGGAAACGCCTAAAACAGTGGGTTTGGTGATGGCGGGAAACATACCCCTGGTGGGGTTTCACGATTTTTTATGCATATTCATCAGCGGCCACAGGCAAATCATAAAGCCCTCTTCCAAAGACGAAATACTGATCAGTCACCTGGTGGCTAAACTGTCTGAATGGGATATTCGTTTCAAAGCATATGTCTCCTTTGCAGAAAGGCTGAAGGGTTGTGAGGCTTATATTGCCACCGGAAGCAATAATACCAGCCGGTATTTTGAATATTATTTTGGGAAATTTCCGCATATTATCCGAAGAAACAGGACATCTGTGGCAGTGCTGGACCAAACAGAAACCGCCGAGGAACTATCGGCCCTGGCGGATGATATACAACTCTATTTTGGCCTGGGTTGCCGCAACATTACCCAGTTGTATGTTCCGGAAGGATATGATTTCCTTCCCCTGCTAAACACTTTGCGCAAATATGAGCACTTTCTGGACTTTCATAAATACAAAAACAATTTCGACTACCACCTGGCATTACTCATTATGGGTAATAAATATTATATGTCAAATGATTCCCTCATACTTACCGAAAACGATTCCCCTTTTTCGCCGGTAAGCCAGGTACATTATTCCTTTTATACTGACCGGGAATCCCTTTTGCAAAGTCTTGCTGAAAACCCCGATATTCAGTGTGTCGCAGGACATGGTGTGGTTCCTTTTGGCATGGCCCAAAGCCCCGGATTAGCTGATTATGCAGATGGTGTAGATACGATGGCCTTTTTGCAGAAGTTGTGAATCAGGTTGGGGGGGTATTGCCTGAATAACGCGGCAAACAACGTTCTATTGGTATAAAACAAAAAGCGGGTATTACCCGATTTTACCGGGTAATACTATCTGTTAAAACGGCAGTTGGATGGCCGAACTAATTTTTATTTTACGCGTTATAAACTAACTTTAGCCTGATTTTTTGCAGAACTACGAAGGATGCCGTAAAACATTTGTTAAAAGCGTCCGTGAGTTGGTCTGACAATTAAACAGCTTCGTTTATTTGCAATCAGAAAGGCATGTAATTTGAAGTAAATAATTCACCTAACCTTATTCAATTGAACTTATACTAATAGAAAAGCATATGAATATCAGAAACATTTTAACCATCGTGGCCATCAGTGCGAGCACTGCTTTACTAAGTGTATGGGGCTTCAGTAAATACCAGGAAAGCCAAATTGCGGGTATGCAGGAAAATGGTAAACTGCCTGTTAATTATGCGGGTTTTTTCGGAAATAACAATACCCCTACCCCGGTAGTTGATTTTTCTCCTGCGGCTACCAGCGCCACACCGGCAGTAGTCCACATTAAAACAAGGACCAAGGCAAAACAAATTAGCAATAACAGTACACAACGCCAGCGTAATCCTTTCTCAGACCTTTTCGGTGATGATTTTGGCGATTTTTTCGGAGGCGGGCCCAGGATGATTCCGGAGCAACGCGCCAGCGGTAGCGGTGTATTGATTACAGATGATGGTTATATCGTTACCAATAACCACGTTGTGGATGGTGCGGATGAAGTGAACGTCACCCTTGCCAACAAGAAGTCTTACAAAGGCACTGTAATAGGAAAGGACGCTGCGAGTGACCTAGCTGTTATTAAAATTGAGGGCAAAGGATTTCCTTACCTGGTTTATGGCAATAGTGATGATGCGAAATTGGGACAATGGGTGCTGGCTATCGGTTATCCGCTAAATCTGGATGTTACGGTAACGGCGGGCATCATCAGTGCCAAATCCAGGTCAATAGGCATTAATAACCGCCAGAGTATAAATCCGGTAGAATCTTTTATACAAACCGATGCAGCTGTAAACCCCGGTAATAGTGGGGGTGCCCTGATCAACACCAATGGTGAACTGATTGGCATCAATTCTGCTATTGCTTCCCCCACCGGATCTTATGCTGGGTACTCCTATGCCATTCCAGTAAATATTGTTAAGAAAATTATTACTGACATCGTTAAATACGGAACTGTACAAAGGGCTTATATCGGTATCAACTATCCAAGCGACCAGTTAAGTGAGGAGCAAATCAAACAACTGGAAAAAGAAATGGGTGTTACCTTCAAAGAAGGTGAGGGCGTATTTGTTTCCGGCGTTCTGGATGGAGGGGCTGCCTCCGATGCAGGCATTAAAAAGGGAGATATTGTTTCCAAAATCAATGGCGTAAAAGTAACCGGTGGTCCTGAATTACAGGAGCAGGTATCCCGGTACAAACCAGGCGATAAAATTACTTTGACCTATGTAAGGGGCAATAAAGAAAATACGGTAAACCTGGTATTGAAAAACAAAGCGGGTAATACTGATGTGGTAAAGACAACCGGCATGATTGACAAACTGGGTGCCGAACTGGTGGCTGTTGACAGTAAAACTGCCGCTGCTAATCAGATTGCAGGAGGTGTGGTAGTAAAGAAAATCGGAGAAGGGTTATTGAAAAAAACCAGGATGCAGGAAGGCTTTATCATTACCAGCGTGGAAGGGCAGGAAGTGAAATCTGTGGACGAACTGGACAAGGCCCTTTCCATGAACAAGGGAAGAAAAATTAAAATAGAGGGAGTTTATCCAGGATTTGAAAATACCTATCCTTATCCTTTGGATTTGAGTGATATTGAGTAAGGAATAAACTTACTTTTAATAAAGCGGGTATTCAATTTGAATATCCGCTTTTTTATTGCTCCAATTGGTAACTTACTTCATTTATCACTATTCATAATCAACATACCATTTAAAAGCGAAGAATACCGATTTCTATTCATATACAGTGAGTTACCCCTTTTTATTTGTATTGGTACTATTAATGTTTCCTATCATAAACAGAAATGGCTCACTTCTGCTTTCACCATTATTTTCAGTTTGAACGGCAGGTAAGCCAGAATCATCCAGGGTTTGAATTGTCCATATGAATTTTGCGGGTATCGAATCAGTAGCATTAATAGCCAAACCCGGCCGCCATATATATTGGGTAACCGCTTTTAATGAAATATCCAGTACAGGTTGGTTGCTTCGCATTGCCTGCAAGGGTTGCTGGTTGTCGTATACTTCAAAAATTTGCAACCGGTAAGTAGGCAGGCTTTGTGCTGCAGGTATCAGGGGAGTCCATCTGAAAGTAATGGCAGTTTGCGCAGACAACCTATTTAAAACAACATTTTTAGCCGGCAATACCAGGATAGGCAATTGCAAGGCAACCATAGCAAAGTTTTTACATTTTTCCGATGCCAAAGGTTGTATGCCTAAAGGACCCTGACCCAATAACTGAACACACATTTGGTAATTATCGGCTGGAAGTTTACCGGTTCTGTCTAACAGGTTTTTGTATTTACCTGTAAAATTCATGATTTCCAATGGCATAACATCTTTGCTGAAAAAAACTTTTGTACCTCTTGTAAGTAATATGGGTGTTGCTCTGGTAATATCCGTAACTCCAATAACGGTTCCATCAATGAGTTTTAATTCAGTTTTAAAAATAGCCCGCTGTGGAAAGGAATCTGCTTTTGTAACGATAAAAGTAACAATGGCATTCTTACCAGACCACTCACTCAATATTGCTGTGGGTGCAGGTTGTATATTTAGTATGGTGTTTATCTGAGCATGGACCGAAGTGGCAATCATCCATAGAATAAAAAAGGAAATATTTATTTTCATTTGAATTATTTTTGAAGGTATTTTTAGTGCCTTACCTGTCTAACTTTAAAATTTATATTGCAATCCCGTTCTTACTGTACTTTCCAGATAATTAGCCCCAATTAATGGTAAGGAGCCAAGTTCGTTACCATATTTGAAATAGTTAGTAGACAGAAAACTGTTCCAGCTTAATTTTTTATTTATTTTCCAGTCAATATTGCAAGAGGCAATAAGGTTATTATTGGCGGTAAAGGTATTGAGTTTGCCAATGGTATACTGCAGTTGTCCCCGAAGCTGAATTTTCTTTCCAGCAACCGGCATTCCCAAACTGCTGCTAATAGTAATGAATGTATTTTTAAATGATGGCATGGTATTGTTAAAGTAAAGTATACTAAAGTCGGGCGTTAAGGCTTTATTAAAAAAAACAGGCACATAAGTAAATAATACAGTATTTGTATTGTTACTGGTAACAATACCAGTGTTTACATCCCTTTCATCGTATTTACTGTAATTATAACTTAACATCAACAGGTTTGTCATGGAGGCTGTTGTCCAGGAATACGTTGGATTTATGCCCAGATCGTTACTTACATTTTTAATGCCAAAGGGGTTTGTACCACTGGCGGTTTCGAAGCCAAAATTGTTATAACTCACGTTTAGGTTAAAATGATCGTTGAATTGAGTAAACCAGTTGAGGTTGCTGAGAAACTGGCTTGCCCTTAAAGAGGTATTGCTGAGATTATTTATCCGCTGGCCGATACTGGCTGTAACGTTCATTTTATTTTTCCATGCATTGAAACGTGTATTGATGGTATTATCCCAATGATCAGGCTGCATATAAGGATATCCGGTAGTCTGATATCCTGCACCTATGAATTTGGTGGCATAACTAATATCGAAATTTTGTGACTTTTTCCCAATATTTAACTGGAAAGCCAGGTCACGTATAGTAGAAATTCTGGCGGTGATAAATGGCTTAAATGAGTTAGTTCCACCAGCGGCAAAGGGCAGGTTCAAATCCTGTGTAAAATAACTTTGTCCGATTTCAGTATTGATGAACCATTTGTTTCTAAATTGTTTGTCAACTAAAAAACTCAAATTAAATCCTTCCTGTGGTTTTATGGTAAGTGGAACGGTTGTAACTGAGTTAATGATGTCTTTCCCTTTTGAAAAAGTAAAAGCGGCTTTATAATCACCCTCCTTCTCCTTTCCTATCTGAAACATAATATGGGTTCGTTTAAACGCTCCGGTTACACCAGGTGGCGGAGCTGCCACATAATTTATTCCCTGTTGTGAAGTACCGGTAAATATTTTAATGATATATTTCCCGGGATGAAGGTTCAAACCTGCTCCGAAAATACCGATATCGCCGGTACTCAGATCGCTATATTTCAGGTATTGCGTACCAAGCAATAATTCAGCCCATTTATATTTAGGGTTAACAGAAAAATTATTGGCAGGGTTACTTAAAAATTGCGCAAGACTCTGGTTCTTAAGACCGGCATATGGGCCCGCAAAATTAGTGGCAACAGAGGCAAAATTAAAATTGAAAGGAAGACTGAATTTATCACCAAACTGAAGGGAGGGAGCGAAAAGAAAACGTACCTGATTCCATGGGCGACGTGGGGCGTAAATATTACTGCCGGTTGGTTTAACATTCAGTCCATAACCTTCATAAATAATGCCCATGTTTCCAGTTACTTTTACGGGAAATATTTTTGGTCTGCTCTCCTGTGCACTTAACTGTACAAATCCAAACATAAAATATATACAAACAAGTTTACTTAACTTCATTTGCCTGGTATTTAATGGTTAAAAACTGATTATCACTTCCTTACTGAAATTTGAAACTTTATTATTCGCATCACGCAAAGTGGCTGCAAAATGTATTTGTTTTTGTCCTTTTTCGGGATTCTGAATAAAAGGCTTTCCTTTTTCATACGGGCTGGATTGTATCAGTTTCCAGTTATCATTTTCAGCTATCCTGTAATAGATATCAACCTTTACTTTTTGACCATTTAATTTTTCATCAATACTAATCTGCAGGATAACTTTTTCAGTGGCTTTGTCATACCTGCCATCTAAAACGGGTGCAGGAATACGATTGCTTACCGTCGTTTTCAATATTATCGAACTGGATATTTTTGAATACAATCCGGAGGCATCCTTAGCCACCATCGCATACTCATATTGCTTGTTGTACTCAAATTTTTTATCCTGATAGGTAGTTATAGCCGGATTATTATTCCTGAAAACAGTATCATATTTGTCTTTACCGGCTAACCGCTTTAATAGGATATTATACACCACATCCTCACTGGAAGAATTAATATATTTTATATTAATTAAAGTATCTTCTATTTTATAATCTGCTATTAATGGCGATATAGGAGGAATGGTGTCCCGCCTTTTTAATTCAATAATTTCAGAAGGCTGAGATTGATTGAAATGGGTATCAAAAGCCAATAACTTGTAATAAATATTTTTGGAAAGGGTATTCAGGGTTGTTGAATCGTACATGACAAATACTTTTTCAATGGTACTATCATCAAATGTTTTTGCAACAACTGAAAATTCATGATCTGCTGCATTGGCTTTGAACAATTGATACCCCATAAAATCTTTTTCTTCATTTGGCTGAATTGAAATAGTTATCTTCCCTAATGAATCAATGATTGCCGATTTAATGATTGGCGCATGTGGGGGTATACTGTCGATAACTGTTACATAGGCAGGGAAAGAACTGCTGATATTGCCAGATGAATCAATGGCTTCCACTTTATAATAAATAGATCCATCCGTATCGAAACTGTTATCTATATAATTTCTGGTAAAAGCAGGAAGTATTTCATTTGTAATTTTTTGATACCCGGTTTTTTCCTGGCTACTTCTGCTGATGGAAAATCCTTTCAAATCACCATTATCTTTTTCAATCATATCCCAGGTCAGTTGAATTTCTTTGCGTTTAATATGGTCGGCAGATTTCAGGAAAGGGGCTGGAGGCGGGGTTTGATCTTTAGGGATGGCAATAAACTCACCCAATATTAATTCATCTGCAAAGAGCGTTGAAACGGTTACTCTGTATTGATACTTTTTATTGTTGATTAAGCCGGTATCTGCAAAGCCATAGTCTGTATTTCCCATATAACCAGCTGGCTGTAACTTTAAGGACGGGATATTTGTTAATTTTTTATAAGTAATTCCATTATTATCAGAACGCTGAACATTAAAAGCATAATAGTCGGTTGATTCAGGAAAAGTAAAACGGATACTTTTATCAGCTTCTATAACGCTAATAATGGTATCCTTTCTTAAATAGGCGGGATTAAAATTTTTACATTCAACCTGTACGTACACCCAGTCATCCAGATCGGTTATTATTGGTTTATTGACCCTTATTCTGTACACATATTTTTTACCAAGAAGAACCTCAGAATCTGAAATCCATAATGCCAGGCCTTCTGCTGCCAATTTGCTTCTGTTGGCTGCAATTAAAGTAAATCCATATTTCATACTGGCATTATCTCTCTGTTCTTTCAATGACTTCAAATCATCACTAAGCACATCCGATTTAGTCGCTGATGCAGCACTATCAGAAAATGCCATCGCTAAACCCGCCAGTTTCAATTCACTACTATCAGAAAAAACGGCATTCTTAAACCCAGCTTCCCACTTTGATTCATTCCACCTTACAAATGGAGACCCCTTCAATGGCAGGTACCGGAGTTTTTCCATTTCCGTATTATTAACAAAAACAGACTTTTCGATTACATAGCCAAACTTATTTGCAGTATTGAATAATGCAGGAGAAGTGGCAAAATACCTCAGTACTATATGATCCCCATAGCTTCGGGCAACTAAAGCAATGGTCTTTTTACTTCCGGACTGTGGTATACCAGCCAGGGTAAAAACATTAGCGAGGATGAACAGTATCCATTTTCGTATATCCAATGTAATCATTGTAAAATATTTTAGCTTACAAAGTCTTCTTGAGGGAATTTGATGGAGCGCTGGAAACAGTATTTACGGGATCTGAATTTGTTTTAAACCATAAATTTTCTGTTTGTGTGATGGCCACATTGGTGCCTTTCTTTTTTACTGCTTTCCAAACGCCACCCACCATTTCTTCTAACTTTCCCAAAATCTGAAACCGATAACTGGTATTTGCCTTTAAAGGATTTGTTAGTAAATTCGTTTTTGTTAGTATAAACCGTTTCGCACCATACATATCGGCACTTGCCGGCATTAAAGCAACCAAATTTGAATTTGTATTTAGTGTTGCAGGAGATGGAGATGTACCACTGATTTTATTGGCAGTCATTGAAGGGGCTGCCAGCGCTACTCCTGTCTGAACAGTATTCGTATTACCGGTTGAAGAATCCTGCTTTAACATAACTGTATAATTAGCCCTGAATTGTCTTACTTTGATTTCACCAGAAGATTGTTGCTCTTCTACTTCAAATGGTTCATTGTAAGGATAGTTGAGTAATACGGCAAAACCAGTTGTACGGGACACATCGGTAGTATTAGGAGAGACTATATTCCTGATCAGGGAATAATTTAATGAATCAGCTGCATTTTGCTGGGTGTAAGTGCTGGAAGCAGGGTCTGGTGTTTGTTCTGTTCCGGCACATTGGCTACCACTGACAAAATATTTATGAAAGCCAACACCATACCCGGCTATGGAAAAATCTCCATTTAACGACCCTTCTATGAATGTGGGGTTAGGAAACTCAGCAGTGGCATAAGCAGCAGCCGAAACCCTGCCTAACTCACCAGAAGCGGACCCCACAGCTGGAAGGCTGTAATTATAATTGATGATTGCTCCGGCATACACAGCAATATTCATCTTAGCCCTCCACCCTTTTCCAAATCCCGTACAATTGGCATACTGAAGCAATGAGGCAGAAATCTCTCCTCCCGCCGCAATCTGATAATTGATATCTAGGAAGCGCCTGCAATCACAAACTGTTCCATGAAAGTCAACTATATTCCATCCATCATTTGTTTTGTAGTTAATGCCCAGTCCAAAGGCAAATCCTTTAGCCGATTGGTATTTGTTATCACCAGTTGCCGTTTCTGTAAATGCTGGCAATGAATAACCAATAGAGGCAAAACCGTTCCTGGTTTCTCGCATAAAGCTTTTGGGGATATCATTGCCCAGATCGTTACCAAACATCAGGTACGACTGTATATCCACACCTGCAATCCTAACAATCATAGGTGTATCAGGTATGCCAGATTTAAAATACCACTTGTTGGTTTTACTGTTTACGTATAACCGCGTAGAAACAGGTGTGGGAGTTGAAATCGGGTCTTTATTGATAGTCAGCAATGAATTCATGCTGAATATTTTATTGGGGAAATCATATTTTACATTGATAGCCCCATTGGCAAATGCCTGTGCTTCTTCCCAGATTTTAGCGCCGCAATTGAACAACCCATCAAACTGAATAAAATTCATACCTCCTGCCGAATTGAATTCTGCAGCAAGTGCCACACTTCCGTTAAAGGTTTCCTCTTTAGGGGTTGTAGCAATAATGGCTTTTGCTTTAAAGCCCATTTTAACGGTTGCATCAGGAACAAATACCGCACCACCAAATGTACTGGCTGCAGCAGTGGTGGGATTAAAGACTGCCGGTGGCGTCATATTCATACGACTGTATACACCAGCACCAAAGCCCCTGAAAGCCACACCTGTCATAAAAACAATTCCCGGTGGCGGTAAATTTACCTGTGCTTCCACCATCCAGTATTTAAAACCAGGGCCATTACTACCAGGTATATATTTTGTGTTACCAAAAACTGCCCCTGCCTGTATAGCCATGTTGAGTGTAGTAAATTTGGCCTGCAACTCTCCTTTAAATCCATTACCATATTTTAGATCATTTTTAAAAAATTCTACCGAGCCCTTAATCTTAACTGCTGGCATGGTAGCATCAACATGAATACTTTTAACCTGCACCCCCAGATACTTAGGTTTGAGTTGTGTTAAAAATCCAAAATCAGCCTTTACCGCTGTTGAAATCACTCCCGGATCATTGGTAGTAAGGGCACCCATTGTTTGTGACTGGGCTGTAAGGGTATTGAGGTTGGCAATTGTACCCGTATTACCGGTAGCCGGAGGAGTGTACTTAGCAGATTCTATGGCTCCGGTAAGTTCAATTTTGGTGTCACCACTGATAGCAATATTTGAGTTCTCACTTCCTATATTAATTTTAGCGACCAGTTCAACACCTCCTTTAAATAAATATTGCTTTTCAGTCCCAGTCCCAATAGGATCTATCTTGGGTTTAACATCAGTAATGGTAAAAGCAAAACCGGAAAGTTTTTTTTGAGGGCTGGCAAAAGACCATTGGCCAGGAGTAAAACTGAAATTGTCAGCAGTTCCGGTAACGTATGTCAATGCCAAATGCTGAAAATGGCAGGAAAGGTCTAAATCTAGTGGCAGCGTACTTCCCGGATCGATTATTTTTCCGGAAGGGTAATATATACTGCCATTGATGTCAATATCAAAACTGATGGCTCTTTTCTTATTTATTTTTGAAAGGGTGAGATTAAGGGAAGAGGTTTGATCAATTTGTAATTTTCCATCTCCCAGAAATTTAGTGGTAATAGCAGCCCCCGGTTTTAAAGCAAAAACAATAGAAGAATTGTTAGCAGCAAATAAGGCCGAATAATTTAGTGCATCAGAAACATTATCGGAAGAACTCAATGGCAAAGTAATCTTGCCTAACATTTTAGCTTCCGTTAAAGATCCATTCGCAAAACTAACGCTAACAGTATCGATACTGGCTCCTAAATTTCCAATATTGGCTTTTGGAAAATTGATGACGTTATTGGCAAAGATTTTTCCTGACAGCCCATACTCATCAATTATCAGATTTTGCGCAATAATTTCAATTTTTTTACTTGTATCGGCATAACTCCTTAACTCATCGGGCAGTGTAAGCTTGAAATTTTTTAAATAAAACCCTGAGAAGAAATTATTGGTATTTCCGGCATACCCCACCGGAAATACCATACCGGTTGGATTAGCAATAAAAGAATGATCATAGGCAATAACAGCAGATTCAATACCCAGACCCTTTGCATTGGGAATGATACAGGCAGGCAAAGTACCCTCAGCCAGATAATCAGTCCATTTAGCAGCCCCAAAACCCCAAAACCCCTTTACTGCAATCTTCTCAATAACTTTGGAATTTATATTTAATGGTAGAAGCAAAGTCAGACTTCGAAGCATCCTCTTGGGTTTCCTCGAACGCCCAAAGAACTCCCTCATCCTCACACCCAAGTTCTTGCCTTCTAAAGTAGGAGGTCAAGCTGTACTCTTCAAATCGTTAATAACCCTTTACATAGGCCCTGATATCTCCTCTGAGCCCTCCAGCAGTCAAGTGTGGTGTCTGCAAATACAACCTGAGTTTCCTTATGCAAGTATTCGCCAATCTGGAAGAGGTGGAAGGGTTCCACAGAATGATTTACGTATACGCATGTCTGTCTGAGAAGTGCATTTCCACTTAGAGAGCAATTTAAGTGTACCGAGGCATGATCCAAGTGAAGAACCCCCACCTTGAGTTTGCAGGAGACGATCTATATGACAAGGTAGTAAAGGCCAATGAGGGCCAGCTTTAGAAGCTAGGACTGTTAAAAAGTGATGATGAAGAAGAGTCAAAGGAGGAGGAAGATAGAGAACCCCGAATAGTGTTCAAAGAGTTCAGGATTGATACCGAGTACGAGCAAGAGGAGACCACTTTGTTCCTTCTGAAGGAATCAAAGCGCATTGCTGAGAGAGCGCTGGTTAAGAAAGGGGCCAAGCCCAAGGAAGACAGTGAAGAGAGTGAGGGAGACGATGACTGGGAAGACACAATTGAGGAAGCTTACCTGACCAAGCAAGCTAACTCAAAGGATGATTAGAAACGAATCAATAGGCTCGTTAAGGACTTCGAGAGCAAGCTCAAGACAGGTGAGGGTGAAGGAGAAGCTGAAGAAAGTCTGAAGTTCGATGACGTGGAAGGGACTTAGGACGAGGTAGAGATGAAGGTCTTTGAAAAGATGATTGAGATGCAGCACTCCAACTATGCCTCTATCTGCGACCAGTACAAGCTGTTTGAGATCGTGTGCAAGGCAAACCCAGACCAAGTACTCAGGTATTGCAGATCTAAGAGTCTTCAGCCAATGTGGTGCTCAGACAAGCAAACTCTGCCAGCAGACAAGGTGCCTGTTTGCGCCAAATGTGGGGCTCCAAGGATCTTTGAGTTCCAGATAATGCCCTAGTTGTTCGACTATCTGAAGGAACTCCACCTTGTTGATTGGGAGACCATCTGCATTTACACTTGCTCCAACGCCAACTGCTTCCCTGACTTTGGCTAAAATCAAGGTTACTTGCCAGAATTCGGTTATGTTCAGTTATCAGAGGACTTCAGCAATGTGCAGTTGGGAGATGCCAACCAAATGAGAGCCCAAGAATAGCGCAATGCAGCCACTAAGATACAGCAATAAGAGTAAGTTTCCGTTGAAGAAGAAGAAGTGAAGGCAGAAACTGAATCAAAAAGTAAGAAAGCAAAGAGTAAAAAGCCTAAGGGAGAAGAAGTGAGTAGAGAGACAGTAAATGCGGAAGTGTAGGATCAACTGAAGGACTTGATGGGGAGCTTCCAGTGAGTGCTGTTTAATTAAGACTTATTTAACTTATTCATTCACTTAGAGTCGAAGTCCTTCCTCACTGGGCGGATCATATAAGACCATATAAACTTATTTCCTTTGGCTTCCTCAGTGTCTTCGCTCTTACCTCCAATCAACTTCTCTTTATCGTAGGTCATGTGAGTGTCCATCAGTTCTCTAGTTTCTAAATTATTAAGAGATAGAGAGCTTACTTTGGAGTCTGCTGAACTCGTACTACTCAAACCTGAGGGCAATGAAGTGGCTTCAGGGTGGAAGCATTTGGGATCATTGTAGCAATTCAGGCTCGTCCAATAAGGATTCAATTACAGAGCTCTAAGCGTGCTGCTTTAGTCGCTGTAGAAGAGAGCCATTCATTTTAATATTCTAACTCAATAACTTTGTGGATGGGGTTTTGGGGTTTTGGGAGACAATGCATC
>CAVVSL010000005.1:0-36577 GCA_963750825.1 uncultured Bacteroidota bacterium
AAAAGGATAAGGATAAAACACGCATGGAAGCGGTACCCCTAACACTGAAAAGTGATGACGGGTTAACGCTGCATGCTGCCAATTTTATAGAAGTGGTTAAAAATGGCAAACGGGAGCAACTGGCCTGTCCTATCCATGCCGGAGCAAGGGTGGCTATTAATGCCCATATGGGTAATATCTCTTACAGAACGGGAGAAAGAATTATATGGGATGCCGCTAAAGAACAATTTTCCAGCGCCAAAGCCAATAGCATTTTAAAACCTGTTTACCACAATGGCTACCAATTTCCGGGATAATGATTTTAATAATTCACGGCATGTAAAGAAGTTGTTTCAATGAAAAAATACTTATTTGTCATCCTCATTTTATTAGGAACCATTTGCGGAAAAGCACAATCGGGTATAGCGCCTTATCGCCTGCGTTGTGAACGTTTACTGGCAACCGCTAAAGTGCGTCTTTCCGGAATGGAGAAAAGTATTTCACTGGAATCCGCCTCCCGACAAAAAGATACTTACCAATATGTCAAAATCATCGAGCCCCATCCTGCTTTAGACTGGGAATTGGATGCCTCTGTTAAAAAGCAGTCCGCCTACCGCATTCTCCTGGCAACTTCACAGGAATTACTGGCCAAAGAAAAAGCGGACATGTGGGACTCCAAAAAAGTGAATTCCAGGCAAACCCATGCAATCTATTCGGGCAAATCACTGGTGCCGGGTACTGTTTATTATTGGAAAGTGCAATACTGGCAGGAGGGTGATAAGCCTTCCGCATTTTCTGCTAATGAGTCTTTTTATTTTGATGGAGTGGATACCGTTGCTTATTATTCACACTATCCTCTCCAGGTTGAAATACAAAATCCGGTTGCTATTTTGCCAAAACCAAATGGAGATTATTTTCTGGACTTTGGTAAAGATGCTTTTGCACAAATTATACTGCATACCGATAGCCCAGTTACTGATTCCATCTGGATAGAAGCCGCTGAAACATTAGCCTCTCCCGGAGAATTAATGAAAATACCGGGTAATATACGGTATGCCAAAATGGGTGTCCTGGTTAAAAAAGGAGAACACGTCTATGTCATACAATGGCCACCCAATGCAAAAAGAAACAGTCGTAATCCGGTACAGATGCCAACCTATATTGGGGAAGTGTTTCCTTTTCGGTATGTAACTGTATTAAATTGTAAAGGAATAATAAATCCAAAATCAGTTCAACGGAAACTGGTTAGCTATCCTTTTGAGGAAGATGCTTCTTACTTTATATCAAGTGACAGTATTTTGAATAAAGTGTGGGACCTGTGTAAATATTCTATCAAAGCAACCAGTTTTACGGGCTTTTATGTTGATGGCGACAGGGAGCGCCTGCCCTATGAAGCAGATGCACTCATTAACCAATTATCACATTATGCCGTGGATGCGGAGTATTCAATGGCCAGAAGGTCGATGGCTTTTCTGCTTTTTCATCCTACCTGGCCTACCGAATGGAGTTTGCAAAACATATTGCTTGCCTGGAATGATTACCTGTATACCGGAGATGACGCTTATCTGAAAAAATATTATTCAGAGCTACAGAAGAAAATACTAATGCCCCTGGCTGCTGATAACGGACTCATCAGTACGACTGCCCGAAAGCAGACGGATGATTTTTTGACGTCCATTCATATGATGAAGGATTTTGACGGTAAGCACGGGTTGAAGGATAATGTTGACTGGCCCCAAAAGGGCGACTATATTGGAAATGAGAAAGAATACAAGGGAGAAACGGATGGTTTTGTATACACAAACTACAACTCAGTTATCAATGCCTATTATTACCGGTGCCTGGTGTTGATGCAAAAAATGGCGCTGGTGCTGCAAAAGCCGGAAGACGCTGTTTTTTACCAGATGGAAGCTGCTCGTGTGTATCGTTCCTTCAGGGAAGTGTTTTCGGATGCTGCTACCGGATTGATAAAAGACGGGGATACAACTAATCATAGCTCACTTCATGCCAATATGTTTGCACTCGCGTTTGGATTGGTTCCCAAAGAAGACGCAGCTGCTGTGATAGCATTTATCAAAACGAGGAAGATGGCTTGTAGCGTGTATGGAGCACAATTCCTGCTGGAAGCTTTATATGATGCAGGCCAGGACCAATATGCGCTGGATTTGATGAGGGCTACCACCCAAAGAAGCTGGTACAATATGATAAGGGTAGGATCTACCATTACAATGGAAGCCTGGGACAAAGTATACAAGCCCAACCTGGACTTAAACCACGCATGGGGTTCGGCACCAGCCAATATTATTGTCCGCAAATTGATGGGCATTGAGCCGGTTAGTCCCGGAGGTGAAAATATCCGTATCAAACCACAGATGGGGGACCTTTCTTTTGCGAAAGTCAAAACAACATTACTAAAAGGTTCCGTATCGCTGGATTATTCGAAAACCAGGGAAGCGGAAACCTATTTGATAAACATTCCGGGAACGGTTATAGCAGAGGTAATGCTTCCTGCCAATAAAGGGAAACATACATTGTGGATGGATGGAAAAGAAATCCAGGTGAAAAGTAAAAAGGGGTTGTATACCCTGACTAATGTACCATCAGGTAATCACCTGTTTGAATTACGTAATTAAGCAATTATTCTAACCAGTCATTAAAAATCAATCTTTGAAATTATTTATCTCCACATTTTTAATAAGCATCTATCTGCCAATTTCTGCACAACAAACTTTTCAACCTGAAGCGTTGGTGAATACACTAATGGGTACAGATTCCAAGTATAGTTTCTCCAATGGCAATACTTATCCGGCCATAGCCATGCCCTGGGGGATGAATGCCTGGACACCTCAAACCAATGCCAATGGGAATGGCTGGCAATACCAGTACAGCGCTGATAAGATTGTGGGGTTTAAACAAACTCACCAGCCTTCTCCCTGGATTGGCGACTATGGTCAGTTTTCCATAATGCCGATGACCGGCAGCGTACAATATGCTGAAGAGAAGCGGGCAAGCTGGTTTTCACACAAAGCCGAAATTGCCAAACCTTACTACTATAGTGTATACCTAGCAGATTACGGAATACTTACAGAAATAACGCCCACAGAAAGGGGCGCCTGTTTTCAATTGACGTATCCTGAATCCGACAGTTCCTTTATACTGATTGATGCATATGACAGGGGATCCTACCTGAAAATTATACCCGAAGAAAATAAAATCATCGGGTATACCACCAGGAACAAGGGTGGGGTTCCTGCCAACTTTAAAAACTATTTCATCATTCAGTGCGATAAAAAATTTCCAATATCCCTAACCATTCAGGATTCTGTAATTAGTGGTGTAAACCGGTCTGTTACCGCCAACCATGCGCAAGCCATCATTGGTTTTGCTACCAGGAAAGGGGAAATAGTAAACCTGAAAGTAGCCTCCTCTTTCATCTCTTTTGAACAGGCAGAACTCAATCTGGCAAGGGAAATAGGCAATAAAGGTTTTGCGGATATAGAAACAGCGGCCCAAAAAGAATGGTATTCGGCACTGAGCAGGATACAGGCAGAAGGGGGCACCGATGAGCAACTGAAAACTTTTTATTCCTGTCTTTACAGGATGTTATTGTTTCCCAGGAAATTTTATGAATTGGATGCGGAGGGAAATATTGTGCATTACAGCCAGTTTAACGGAAAAGTGGAGAAGGGGTATATGTTTACGGATACCGGATTCTGGGATACATTTCGTTCACTGTTTCCTTTTCTTACCCTATTATTTCCCGAAACAGATGCACACATCATGGAGGGGTTGGTGAATACGTATAAAGAAAGCGGATGGTTACCTGAATGGGCTAGTCCGGGTCACCGCAGCAGTATGATTGGCAGTAATTCTACGTCTGTTATTACTGATGCTTACCTGAAAGGAATCAGGGGATTTGATATCAATACCCTTTTTGAAGCCATGCGCAAGAATACCGAGCAAGTGGGCCCGATAGGCACATTGGGCCGGAATGGGGCTGAATGGTATAACCAATTGGGTTATGTACCTGTTGATGCCGGAATTGGGGGCAGTGCGGCACGTACACTTGAGTATGCCTATGCAGACTATTGTATGTATACCCTTTCTAAAGCCCTGAATAAGCCGGCAAGTCTTATCGATACTTTTGCCAAACGTTCACAGTATTACCGTAACCTGTACGACCCATCACACCAACTGATGCGTGGCAAAAAAAAGGATGGTAACTGGGAAGCTTCTTTTAATCCTTTCAGATGGGGAGCTGAATTCGTGGAAGGCAATGCGTGGCACTACAGTTGGAGTGTATTTCACGATTTTAAAGGCCTGGGTAACCTGATGGGTGGTGATAAACAGTTGGAAACTATGCTGGACAGTGTATATAAGCTCCCTACTATTTTTGACGGTTCGGCTTACCCCAACAAAGGAGGGGTTATTCATGAAATGCTGGAAATGCAGGTGATGAATATGGGCCAGTATGCGCATGGTAACCAGCCGATTCAGCACATGATTTATATTTATGATTACTGTGGGGCACCCTGGAAGGCACAGTGGCATGTTAGGGATGCCATGGAAAAATTATACAAGCCTACACCGGATGGGTATTGTGGTGATGAGGATAATGGACAAACCAGTGCCTGGTATGTTTTTAGTGCCATGGGTTTTTATCCCGTATGCCCGGGTTCCGGACAATATGTGATTGGGAGCCCCTTGTTTAAAAAAGTAAGTCTGCAACTGGAAAATGGCAGGCAATTTCAAATAGAAGCCCTGAATAATAATGCCAAAAATGTTTACATCAAAAGTGCCAAAATGAATGGGCTGGCTTATGATAAAAATTACCTCAACCATAAAACAATTTTGGAAGGAGGGAAACTGCAATTCATTATGGGGGATAAGCCTGAGAAAAGCAGGGGCGTAGCCCTGTCAACCCGTCCCTTTTCCATGTCGAAATAATACCTACTGGTTAGCTTTTAGGAATAGGTATCGAAAATATTTTTTGCATTCTTAATTTTTAGTAAATTACGAAATGCCAAAAACATATACACTGATTGGCCTGCACCTTCGTTACAGGCTTTGGATTGCCACCCTCAATCATAATATTGATGTGATTCGAATCATGTATGATTACCTGGAAGATGCAGAGATCAAAGATTCCAGGGAGGATGTAAAAGAAGGAGCAGGACTCTTTAAGAAGAAGTTATTGGTATTCCGTAAAGAGATCGACGACTTAAGGAACCAGCTTCATTTACACAAAATGAAAATCGGGGCAGAGGTGAAACATACGAAAGCCATTAATGCCCGGCTGTATCAGTCCGACCATCACGCAGGTATGAAAAAAAATTATTTTGCCTTCAGGAAAAAATTTGACCTGTTGATTAAAGACTTCTCAAGATTTGAAGAAAGAAATTCTATATAATCCCTATTTAATTGCTGAATGCTTTTTCAATTTGTATAGCCTTTGGGAAAAGTACATAATTCTCCAGGTGTACGTGTTTGTGAAGGTCTTCCTCAAATTCTTTCAGCTCGTCCATGACAACAGAAAAAGTGGTACAGGTTCCTTCGGGTACTTTATATTGACCGGTAAGCACCCGAATCTCATGTAAAAGGTTGCCTACCTGCTCATGTTCCTGTTCCATCAACTGTATCGGAATGCTAACTGCAGGAATAGTCATATTTTTTCCGTCCAGATTTCCCATACGTTGTTCCAACGCTTTGATTCGGGGAAATAAAGCTATTTCTTCTTTTTGCATATGTGCAAACATTTCCTCCCGTACCTCCTTAAACAGCTTTTCAACTAACACCATGTAAGGAAACCGGATACCATGTTTATTTACGATTTTTTCAAGATGCCCGGCTATAACTGGCATGGATTGTTTTACATAAAAATGGTGATGCAGTAACAGGTAGCCAATAATGTCGGCACAACTTTGTTGATCAAGATTGAGGTTATCGTTTTGAAGAAGCTGCTTTTCTTTTTCCCATTCTGAAACTATTTTTTCAATAGACAATCCTTTGGCAGAGCAGGCGTCTGATAATGTTCTTTTACCCTGACAGCAAAAATCAAGATTGTACTTTTCCAATAAAGGGACCATTCGGCTATTTTCTGTAACCAATGCGGCAAGGGTGCTGGTTCTAATGTCTTTCATAATAATTTATTTTTACAAATGTCTGATTATTCAGTAACCTATTTTATGATTGAGGTCAGGTCTGTTTCGAAAACCATAAAACATCAAACTTGACCCCGTAAACAATATTAGTGCGGCCAGTAACAAACCTATATTGATAAATGGAACAACGTTATTGGCCAATGCAGCAGTACCTTGTATCATTAGTAATAATTCATTCAGAATAATTCCAAAAACGAATAGCCAAATGCCCCTTGAGAATTTGGTATCTATATAATTTCCACATGCTTCCAGAAAGCCTGTTAGCAGGTATACGCTGATAATGCCCAATAGTACCAGGTGGAGATAAGCAATGACAATGGGCCGGAAACCATACGCCAGTTGACTTAGTGAGGGTAGGGTGGAGCCCAGTTGCAGGATAAGTTTGGCCGTTAGCGCAATAGCGCTGATTAGCAGTAACCGGCGTATTGAAACGGTATAATATTGGGTTAGCTTATCCCTTGCCTTCCAGATGGCTGCCAATAAGATGCCCCATCCTGTTAACTGCCCGGCGGCACTGATTACTACCAGCCAATATAACCAACCGGGTATGGGCAACCAGAGGGCTGATAGAAAATAGGCAGGAATACAGCTTAGAAAAAATAACAGGAATACCCTCTGATGAATTATTCTGCCGGGTAACAACCATTTTATTTTATCGATAAACAAACCCATACATGCAAAAAAGAACCAGCCATTGTACTGGAAGTGCAGGAAGAAATAAATTGCCGCCAGATACCCATGCTGGTGAGTAATCTTTTGTACCATAAGATAGGAAAGCCCAAATACCCCCAATGCCGATATACAACCAAATGCCAGAGCTGCTTTTAACCAGGGTGTCGACATAGCTAACCTGCCATATCGGGTTAGATCTCGCCAGCAGGCAATGGAAAATAGCCAGAATACGATAATGGACAGGGTTGAAAAAGTAATAGATATGGCACCATATCCCTGAAACGAAAAACTAAAAAGCATCCCATAAGAAGTAACCAGGTTGGCTGAAAGCAGCCAGTTATATGCAGGAAATGTATTTTTTTTCGCAAGTCCTGAAAGATAGGCTATGATCAGGGTCATCAAAGCCTGTGTTACCCAACCTGAGAAGGCAAAATGCGAATGAGCATGTAACAAATATTTTTGGTTAACAAAAGGAAGGGCAAAAACAATTTTATACCGCATGATTGCCCCCAAAAATGCTACCAGTAGGAGGTTGAAAATACTGATTCCATACCAAAATTTGTATTTAGCAATCATGCATCATTTTACAGTAAAGTAATGTTGGATAATGGAGAAATTGTATGCGGGTAATCATAATTAGCAATACACTTTTCCCTTATCAACCAGCAATTCCCCTTTTTGATGCAGGTTTCGAATGGTACGAATGACAGTTTCAACCCTCAGTCCCGTCATATCTGCAATTTGTTGCCTGGTAAGTTTGATTCGGTTACAATCGCTACAAATATTTTTACGGTTATTTTTAAAATAATTCAACAAAGTAGAGATACTTTGTTCAGGGTCGTGGCAGCTTAGCATTTTTATCATCAGAAACTTGAACCGTAACCTTTCGGCAAGCAGCCTGCTGAAAGAATGATGAATTTTAGGATATTCTGTCAGGAGTTTATGGAAACTGTATTTATTCAGCCGTAAAACCACACTGTCTTCATTGGCTATAGCCGTAGCTGCATAACACTCGTCATCAAATAAAGGTAACTCTCCAAAACTTTCCCCGGGATTAACCATTATCTGTAATATTTCCCTTCCATCTTCTGTAACATTTACCCAGCGTACACTTCCGCTGATTAGTTGGTAATAGAAGGAACAATTGCTTCCTTCCTGAAAAATAATTTCACAGGCAGCTAGTTTTTTATAAGTAGCCCCCCAGTCTAGTAACAAATCAGTGTCTATCATCATAATACTTTGTGTTTGAGTGAAGCTAACATGCTGTTTTTATCCAGACCATGATTTTAAACAGCCCATTGGATGACCATAATCAAGGTTGGTATATGACTGAGAACATAAAATATCGGATGGGTTGATGGTAATATTGTGCATTATTCAACTATGTAAAGTGTAAACAATGCGAAATAAAATGATTATTGGAATTTTTATCCTGATGGCAGCCTCCTGCGGAGGCGGGAATACCCATTCAGATTCACCTGCATCTGCCCCGGCGGCAGCCAACGTTTCTACCGAAAATCCTTCCTATGACCCCAATAGGGGAGAGGGTAAGTTTACCAAGGTAGACATACCAGATCGTTTAGATGCAGGAATGGCTCAAATAGGAGATAAGGTATACTCCGTAAAATGCAGCAGTTGCCATAAAACCACAGCGGAAAGGCTTGTTGGACCTGGTTGGAAAGGGGTAACCAGCAGGCATACAGCTTCCTGGATAATGAATTTTATCACCAATACGGATGAAATGCTGAATAAAGATCCCAAAGCCCAGGCCCAATTGGAAATCTGTCTTGTAAGAATGCCCAATCAAAACCTTAGTGATGATGACGCCCGGTCATTATATGAATTCATGCGCAAGAATGATGGGGTCAAATAATCATCTCCAATATTGAAAAACAAAAAAAATGAAAAAATATACAATTAGGATCTGGGTGCCCCTGACTTTTGCCCTTATCATTGGGATGTTCTCCTGTAAACCGAAGAATGCCGGAGATGCAGTAAGCTCGGACGCAGCTTCTCAAACCTATGTGGCTCCGGGTAAATATGATAAGTACTATAATTTTGTTTCCGGAGGATTTAGTGGGCAGATGAGCGTATATGGATTACCATCAGGGCGTCTCTTACGTGTAGTGCCTGTATTCTCCGCCAATCCGGAAAATGGATTTGGATACAGTGAGGAAACAAAGCCTATGTTGAACACTTCCAATGGTATGGTGCCATGGGATGACCTGCACCACCTCGAACTTTCCCAAACCAACGGGGAAATTGATGGCAGATGGATATTTGCCAATGGCAATAATACACCAAGGGTAGCCAGGGTTGACCTGAAAAATTTCAGAACAGCAGAAATCATTGAATTGCCCAACAGTGCGGGTAATCACTCATCCCCCTTCATTACAGAAAATACAGAATATGTGATTGCCGGTACCCGCTTCAGTGTGCCCCCCGATAATGCCAATGGAGATGTGCCGATCAATACCTATAAACAAAACTTCAAGGGAACTATCAGTTTTATCAGCGTGGATAAGGGTACGGGTAAAATGGATATAGCCTTTCAATTGCGTTGCCCGGGAGTAAATTTTGACCTCAGTCATTCTGGCAAAGGGAAGTCCGGTGGCTGGTTTTTCTTCAGTTGTTACAATACAGAACAGGCAAATACCTTATTGGAAGTAAATGCTTCACAAAGAGATAAAGACTTTATCATGGCAGTGAACTGGAAGAAAGCGGAAGAATACCTGAAAGCTGGTAAAGGCAAAAAAGAAAAAGTAAAGTATGCACACAATGTATATGATGAAAAGTCACATACGGCTTCATCGGAAATCAGGACAGAAGTGACAGTACTCGATGTGGAGGAACTGAAAGATATTTGTTATTTTATTCCCTGTCCCAAATCACCTCATGGATGCGATGTAGACCCCAGTGGCGAATATATTGTTGGGAGTGGTAAACTGGCAGCATTGATACCTGTTTTTAGTTTCGACAAGATTCAAAAGGCTATTGCTGCAAAAGACTTTATCGGAAATTACCAGGGAATCCCTGTCATCAAATATGAGTCTGCATTGCATGGTGAAGTGAAGAAGCCCGGACTGGGGCCACTGCATACCGAATTTGATGGAAGGGGCAATGCCATAACCACCATGTTTGTTTCATCTGAAATCGTTCGATGGAATTTGAAAGACCTTAGCATCATTGACAGGCAGCCCACTTATTATTCTCCGGGACACTTGTGTATTCCCGGGGGTGATAGCCGGAAACCGGATGGCAAATATGTTATTGTATATAATAAGATTACCAAAGACCGTTACCTCCCTACAGGTCCGGAATTATTCCAGTCAGCCCAGTTATTCGATATCTCCGGAGATAAGATGAAACTCTTACTGGATTTCCCCACAATAGGAGAACCCCATTATGCACAAGCAGTTGCGGCAGACCTGATTAATATACAATCTGTCAAATTTTATAAAATTGAAGACAATACCAATGCTTTTGTTTCTAAAGGTGAAAGCACCACCAGGGTAACCAGGTCCGGGAACAGGATTGATATATATATGACAGCCATCCGTTCTCACCTTACACCCGATAATATAGAAGGGGTAAGGGTGGGTGATGACGTATATTTTCATATAACCAATCTTGAACAGGATTGGGACGTTCCGCACGGATTTGCCATAAAAGGGGCGCTGACGGCTGAATTACTCATTATGCCGGGTGAAACACAAACCCTGAAATGGCATCCCCAAAAACCGGGTATGTATCCATTTTACTGCACCGATTTCTGTAGCGCCCTGCACCAGGAAATGCAGGGATACCTTAGGGTTTCACCGGCTGGCAGCAATGTGCCCCTCTTATTCAGTACGGGAAAAAATATGCCGGCTGAAGTTAAAAGCAAGTAGTTACCAGCTATTATAAAACAGGAATTTCAGCTTTGGCTGTATTCCTGTTTTGGATGATTACAAATGAATATGATGAAAATACAATTGACAGGAATAGTGAGAGGATTGATGTTAGTTTGCGCAGTAATGCTTTTGGTAGTATTATTTGTACCCCTGTGGCAGATTGAACTGAGTGCCCCACAATATCCTGAAGGACTAATATTATTGATATATCCCGATAAACTGGGAGGGAATGTGGATATCATAAATGGACTGAACCATTATATTGGTATGAAAACATTGCATGCCAGTGACTTTGTAGAATTTACTATTTTACCCTACATCATTGGATTTTTCGCATTGCTTTCTGCCATCACTGGTATTACCGGAAACCGAAAGATGCTGACTATTTTCTTTCTGCTGTTTCTTTGTTTTGGCATTCTGGCCATGTACGATTTTTGGCGTTGGGAATATAATTATGGACATGACCTGAATCCGGAAGCTGCCATTATCGTACCTGGAATGGCCTACCAGCCACCCTTAATTGGGTTTAAGCAACTATTGAATTTCGGAGCTTATTCGATACCCGATACAGGTGGGTGGTTGTTTTTTTTGGTTGGATTGGTTTCAGGTACCGCTTTTGTTTTGACACTAAAAAAATCAAAAGTAGATAGACGCAACCCGGCAATGTTGCTATTTTCCATAGGACTCATGCTTTTGGGAACCTCCTGTAAGGTAGGCCCGCAAGCTATTAAAACCGGTGTGGATCATTGTCACTTCTGTAAAATGACCATAAGTGATAACCGGTTTGGAGGAGAGATCCTTACCAGAAAAGGAAGAGTATATAAATTTGATGATAGTCATTGCATTAGTGGTTTTATAAAAACGGGTGAAATTCCCGGTCAGGCAATCAAAGAAATCTACCTGGTCAATTTTGAGGAACCCCATGAATTATTAAATACCAGTACCGCTTTTCTCTGGCAGAGTACTGAGATTCGGGGACCAATGGGGGGTGATATTGTGGCTTGTGCCAATGCTGATAGCCTTAAAAAATTGCAGAAATCATTTCCGGGCATGGAAAAGTCATGGGATGAAATTATTAATTATTGAAGTATTTAATTTCCATAATATGGGGATGCCTGGTTAGTTTAACCGTAATGGCTAATAACCTACAGGTTGGGAAAGGAAAACCTTTTTCGACTATCAGGCATGCAATGCAACGGGCTGTTGATGGCGATACCATTTCAGTGTTTGCCGGTATTTACAGAGAGAAGAATCTGAAAATTGAAAAACGTTTGCTCTTTAGGGGAATCGGACAGCCGGTATTAGATGGTGAATATGCCTGTGAAGTAATTTCTGTGAAAGCTTCGGGTGTAATTATAGAGGGGTTTACAGTCATTCATTCAGCAGTATCCAGTATTATTGATTATGCAGCGATAAGGATATACGGAGTTAGAAATGTCATTATTCGGAACAATATTCTGAAAGATAATTTTTTTGGTATTTATTCACAAGCAGGAAGCCATTGCAGCATATCTAATAACCAGATTACTGCTTCAGCTTTGGAGGAACAACAAAGTGGAAACGGAATACATTGCTGGAAAAGTGACAGCATGTTTATTTCGGGAAACCGGATTTCCGGTCACAGGGATGGTATTTATTTTGAATTCCTTACGCATTCACTCATAACGCTTAACCATTCTGAAAAAAATATGCGATACGGAATGCATTTTATGTTTTCCAGTTATGATACGTATATAGGAAATACTTTTAAAAACAATGGTGCAGGAGTGGCAGTGATGTTTTCTCATGATGTTACAATGACCCATAACCGGTTTATGGATAATTGGGGAGATGCTGCTTATGGTTTGCTGTTAAAAGAGATAGCTGATGGTATCATACAGCACAACCGGTTCATCAGAAACACCATGGGCATTTTTATGGAGGGAGCGAGCAGACTGCAGGTTAATGATAACTTGTTTGACCATAATGGATGGGCAATGAAAATCCAGGCAAGTTGTATGGATAATACAGTAACCCGGAATAATTTCCTGTCCAACACATTTGATGTTGGTACCAATGGAAACCTTGTGCTAAATACATTTGACCGGAATTATTGGGACAAATATGAAGGATATGACCTGAACCGGGACAAGATTGGAGACATACCCTATCGGCCTGTGAGTATGTATTCCGTAATTATTGAAAGAAATCCCCCTGCAATGATGCTATTCAGGAGTTTTATTACTACGCTACTGGATAAGACTGAAAAAATTCTGCCCTCCTTAACTCCGGATAAACTAAAAGATGCATTTCCCTTAATGAAACCACTGCCACTATGATTATTGCTACTAAGGTTACAAAGAAATATGGAAAACTGACTGCCCTTCGTGATTTGTCGTTTTCTCTTTGTAAGGGGGAATGTATTGCGCTTATCGGACCCAATGGTAGTGGTAAAACAACCCTTATTAAAACTGTTTTAGGAATGGTTGTAAGTGATAGCGGGTTCATTACTTTTAATGGAACAAATATTAAAAATAACTGGAAGTACCGGTCAGAAATTGGGTACATGCCACAAACTGGCAAATACCCTGAAAATATGACGATTGCCCAGGTTTTTACCATGATGAAGGATATTCGAAAAGATAGCCGGATGGGAGATTTGGATGAAGAACTGGTAGAAAAATTTGGATTAGGATTATTGATGAAGAAGCGGATGGGGACATTATCTGGGGGCACCCGTCAAAAAGTAAGTGCTGCTTTGGCCTTCCTTTTCTCACCGGGGGTATTGATACTGGATGAGCCAACTGCAGGGTTGGATCCGATTTCATCAGAAATACTGAAAGAGAAAATTATCCTTGAAAAAAGCAAAGGTAAACTGGTCATCATCACTTCACATATACTTAGTGAGTTGGATGACCTGGTAACACAGGTCATCTATATGCAGGAGGGTAACCTGTTTTTTCACAAAACCATTGAGGAAATAAAAATGGAAACCGGTGAGCAAAAATTAGCCAAAGCAATTGCACAAGTCATGAAAACATCAAAGAAATGCTGAAAATTATAAAATACGTAATCATTGATATTCTCAGGAATAAAATCATGCTGGCGTACACTATTTTTTTGTTGGTATTATCCCTCAGCATTTTCAGCCTGGAAGATAATGCTGCAAAAGGATTGCTTGGGTTACTGAATATCTGTTTAATAATTGTACCACTCGTTAGCATTGTTTTTTCCACCATTTATGTTTACAACAGTGCAGAATTTATTGAATTGCTGGTAAGCCAGCCCTTGCAGCGAAAGACCATCTGGATGAGTCTTTTCTCAGGTTTGGCCATATCCATGACATTGTCTTTCCTTATTGGGGTTGGCATTCCTGTTTTCATTTACCAGGCGGATGCTACCGGATTTATAATGATATTGGTAGGGGTGTTTTTAACAGTTATTTTTGTCTCAATTGCATTACTGGCGGCTGTGAAAACCAGAGATAAAGCCAAGGGCATTGGTTTGGCAATTCTGCTATGGTTATATTTCTCACTACTTTTTGATGGATTTGTATTGTTTTTAGTATTCCAGTTTTCTGACTATCCCATTGAAAAACTGATGGTGGTGGTAAGTATGTTTAACCCGATTGATCTGGCAAGAATTATGATACTGCTGAAAATGGATATTTCCGCATTGATGGGCTATACCGGGGCTATTTTCAGGAATTTTTTCGGAACAGGAACTGGTATGGGATTGTCCTTTCTGGTATTGGTAGCCTGGTTTATGGTACCTGTGTATCTTTCCCTTAATAAATTCAAGCGAAAAGACTTATAAATGAAAAGACATGCATCTCTGGCTCCGCTTTCACGTGACCACCACACTGCTTTGATTCTGGCGCAACTTTTAAAAAAAGATGCGCCACTTTACAAAGGTTTGCCTGACACAACGGTGGGTAAACTTAATTATGCCAAAACTTATTTTGATGCTGACCTGAAAGGGCATTTTATCAAGGAAGAAAAGATTTTTGATGTGGTGAAAGAAATCAATGCTGATTTGAAATTAATGGTTGCCGGATTATTGGCGGAGCATAAACTGCTTGCAAAACTGTTCCTTTCTCTTACTGAATCTGATGAAGCTGCCATGGATATGGACCATTTGGGTAAACTACTTTCCTCCCATATTCGCAAGGAAGAAAGGGAACTCTTCCCCCTAATCCAGGAATCCTGCAATGAATCACAATTGGCGAGTCTGGCTAAATTAATGGAAGAATAATCCAATTTCCCTTTTTCAGGGAAAAAGGGAAACAGGCATAAACATTCCGCCACATTTACTGAGTTGGTTTAACTAGATATTTATTTTCCTGACGGGGGAAGTAAAACCTTGTCTATAACATATATAATGCCATTACTGGCTGGAATCGTTGCCAAAATACTTGCTACGCCATTGATTTTGAGGATGCCGTCTTTTTTACTCACAATTATATTTTCTCCGTTTACCTGACCAATGATTTGCCCGTCTGTCAAGGCATCTGTTTTGAAAACACCGAGTGAAACATGGTATTGAAGGATTTCTGTCAGGGCGTCTTTTTTGGCTGGGAGCAGCAAGTTGTCCAGCGTGCCGGCTGGTAATGCTGCAAAAGCCTCATTGGTAGGCGCAAAAACGGTAAAAGGCCCGGCATTACTAAGGGCATCTACCAGGCTGGCTGATTTAATAGCGGTTACCAGGGTGCTATGATCCTTACTTCCCATGGCAATTTGCACCACATTTTTTTCGGATAGGTTATCGACTACTGAAGATTGGCCTGTTGAATTTTCCGATTCGTTGGTGACAGGAGTAGCCGATTTACAGGAAGACAGTAGGAGAATACTCATTACTGCAGAGAACAGATAAATATATTTTTTCATGGTAGGGCGTTTGTGAAATGATGGCTAAAAATAGGAAGGACAATATTCAGCTTTTATGATGCTGGTCATAAAACAACTTAGTGCTGTAAACTGCCATCAAAATAGTTTGGTTGTTGTCAAAAGCGAAAGGAAAAAAATAGGGCTATTCGATTTTCAGAATTTTACCCATCAACTCATTCCTGTTGTCTGAAGTGCACTGGATGCGGAGAAAATAAGCACCCTGGGGCAGATTTGAAAGTGTTAGGGGTAGGTTATTCATCCCTTTTTGAAGTGATAGCTCTCTGGTAAGGAAGTTTCTTCCGAAGAAGTCAATAATTACCGCTGTTGCTTTGGCCGGCTCTTTGGTAAATATTTGAAGGTTACATAGACTGCTTACCGGATTGGGGTAAATATTTTCAAGGCGCCATGGTAAGCGTGAATCTACGAGGGCGATAGTATTGGAAAAACTGATATTGCCTTTTTTGTCAATGAGTTTTATTCGGTAATAACTGATGTTTCGGGTATTGTTTTTTTCTGTCCAGTTATATTGGGTAGGAGAATTACTAAATCCATTGGGCGCGAGGGTAGTGGTAGTGGCAACGGGTTGGAAACTATTCAAAGTGTCTTTTCCTTTTTCAACTATAAATTTATCGCTGTTGTTTTCTTTGGGGGTTACCCATTTTAATTGAATAGCCTGTTCACTTACTTCTCCTGAAAGCCATGCGGTATTTTTTGCTCCTGTGGCATTAGATACATTCATGGGTTGCTGAAATCCGGGTGAAATAAATGAGTACACACTAAATACCGGGCTGGCAGCGATTTCTCCTACAGTAAAATCAATAGTAAATCCATTCACCATAACATTACCTCCAGTAACTCCAATAACCGATCTTTCCGGGGTTTGCGCATATACACCGGTGAAGAAAAAGGCAAAAGCGGCTATCGATACTATGGATTTCAAGGATAAAATTTAAGAGAGCGTTAGTAAGTTTCCTGCCCTGATTTATAAGTCACTGTACCGCCACCTGAAGTAATGGTCCTTATCCGAACATAATATCCTTCCGGAACATCTGCCATAATTTGACCAGTATTTGTATTGGATACAGTTAAAGTCAATCCCATTAATCCTCCAAGGTTAATTGAATACCGACCTGTTTCAGTCCAGTTGGTATTATCAGGGCTTATTTCAAGTATGGCGTCAGCACTTTGTCCTCCACCGGTACTAAGGGTACAACTTATCTCTATGCTATACCTGACTGATGCAAATCGTGTAGTTGACACCTGAAAGCTGGTATTGAAAGGTCTTGTAACACTCACAGGCGTTCTTTTAAAGGCATACGGATTTAACATTGATGTTGTGTCACTTATTTTGAGAGATTGACCTGCCTTGGCATAACCCGTAAGCATGTTGGTTGTATCACTTATTTTGAGAGACTGTCCAGCTTTGGCATAGCCCGTAAGCATGTTGGTTGTATCACTTATTTTGAGAGACTGTCCAGCTTTGGCATAACCTGTAAGCATGTTGGTTGTATCACTTATTTTGAGAGACTGTCCAGCTTTGGCATAACCTGTAAGCATGTTGGTTGTATCACTTATTTTGAGAGACTGTCCAGCTTTGGCATAACCTGTAAGCATAGTGGAAGTATCACTTATGTTGAGAGACTGTCCAGCTTTGGCATAGCCAGTGAGCATGGTCAATGTATCTGAAATTTTCAAGCGGTTAGCCAGCATATTCGTGGTATCACTTATTTTGAGTGACTGTCCAGCCTTGGCATAACCTGTAAGCATGTTGGTTGTATCACTTATTTTGAGTGACTGTCCAGCCTTGGCATAACCTGTAAGCATGTTGGTTGTATCACTTATTTTGAGTGACTGTCCAGCTTTGGCATAGCCAGAGAGCATTGTTAAGGTATCAGAAATTTTCAAGCGGTTAGCCAGCATATTCGTGGTATCACTTATTTTGAGTGACTGTCCGGTCTTGGCATAGCCAGCGAGCATGGTTAAGGTATCAGAAATTTTCAGGCGGTTAGCCAGCATATTCGTGGTATCACTTATTTTGAGTGACTGTCCGGTCTTGGCATAGCCAGCGAGCATGGTTAAGGTATCAGAAATTTTCAGGCGGTTAGCCAGCATATTCGTGGTATCACTTATTTTGAGTGACTGTCCAGCTTTGGCATAGCCAGAGAGCATTGTTAAGGTATCAGAAATTTTCAAGCGGTTAGCCAGCATATTCGTGGTATCACTTATTTTGAGTGACAGTCCGGTCTTGGCATAGCCAGAGAGCATTGTTAAGGTATCAGAAATTTTCAAGCGGTTAGCCAGCATATTCGTGGTATCACTTATTTTGAGAGACTGTCCAGCTTTGGCATAGCCAGAGAACATCGTTAAGGTATCAGAAATTTTCAGGCGGTTAGCCAGCATATTCGTGGTATCACTTATTTTGAGTGACTGTCCGGTCTTGGCATAGCCAGCAAGCATTGTTAAGGTATCAGAAATTTTCAATCGGTTAGCCAGCATATTCGTGGTATCACTTATTTTAAGTGACTGTCCAGTCTTTGCATAGCCAGCAAGCATGGTAGTAGTGTCTGTTACATTCAGGACTGAGCCCGCCCTTGTATACCCTTTGAGCATAGTGGCCGTATCGCTGATTTTTAAGCGATTGGTAAACATGCCGGCTGTATCGCTAAGTTTGAGTGTTTGTCCTTTTCTAACATAGCCACTTAAAATATTGGCCGTATCGCTCAGTTTCAAAATCTGCCCTGCTTTGGCATATCCACCAAGCATGGTAGCGGTGTCTGTTACACTTAAAAATGAGCCCGCCCTTGTATACCCCTTGAGCATTGTGGCAGTATCGCTTATTTTCAGGCGATTGGTAAACATGCCGGCTGTATCGCTAAGTTTGAGTGTTTGTCCTGTTCTGGCATAGCCATTTAATAGATTGGCTGTATCACTTAGTTTTAATGCCTGACCGGCTTTCGCATATCCGCCAAGCATTGCTGCGGTATCAGATAAATTCAGAACGGAACCCGCCCGGGTGTATCCCTTGAGCATAATCGCTGTGTCGCTTATTTTCAATCGATTGGTAAACATGCCGGCTGTGTCGCTTAATTTGAGTGTTTGTCCAGTTCTGGCATAGCCATTCAAAAGGATGACCGTATCGCCTAGTTTCAAGGTTTGCCCTGTTTTGGCATAACCGGAAAGCATGTTAGCCGTGTCGCTTTTACGTAATAAATTAGAAAGCATTAAGGCAGTATCTGATAAAGTAATATAGCCGGGATTCGTATTTTTTGTGTCATCATTGGAAATAGGACCAGACTTTGCAGGTATATCAGAAAGCTTCGCCAATTTCTCCCATTTATTATCACTATAGTAGTAAAACCCTGTTTCGCCATCTAATTGGAACACCAGCAATCCCTGGCCAGGGGAGGGGATATTTTTCATTTGAGCGCTGCTCATTCTTGGGATGAGCAGCCCTTTTGTAGATGATTGTAAGTCAAGCAGGGCACTTGTATCTGATACTTGTGAACCTATGCCTACCGTACCGGGTGTATTCAGATAGATACCCTTATTTCCTTTGCTCCAAACATTGTCTTTACTGGCTTCTGCGGTCAGTGCGTAGTTAGCATAGGGAACGCTGGATAATTTATTGGTACTAATCGTAGCAAAGTTGCCATTTCCTTCAAGGTCAATTTCTACCTTTAAAAGCTTGTTGCTGCCGCTCCAGTTAAGCATGGTCCAATCTCCGGAGACTGGCTGCCCTTTTCCAATTACGGCAGTAACCACCCCCATTTTGCTACTGGTTATCGTTTGTACTTCTGAATATTCACTTAAATGTGGAAGGGTTCCCTTAAGAATACTAAAGCGGAGGGTAACCGGGTTTTCAATAATGGGTGACCCATCAGGATACCTGATAACTGCCTGGTAATTGAATTCCCTGGATACCTGGGCATTTGCTGTTTGGCAGCAATACAAACAGCCAAGGAAAAGAAAAGCAAGGTGCATAGCATGCTTTGCCCGGCTAGGGGATATGGATTTTAAATGGATCACCTAATAAAGTAATCTCAAAAACTAATACCAATTACTCGACTTCTCAACAAAAAAAATGTCGATTTTACAATAAGTGCCCGTAGGGTTTATCCTATACATTATTCCCCTAATTGTCTGTAAATGAGTGTAATTAAGCAAAATTCGTAGTGGGTATTCTACATAAAGGGCCTTAAAGGGGATAATTTGTGAATAAAGTTTTAAGACATTATGAAAAATAGTAAAGTCGTAACAATGCAAAATCTTCTATTGACAGTTTAAAATATTAGGACAAAGCAGCCTTTGCAGACTGCTTTGTTTTTAGAACATAATCATGCACAGCAATGACTTTGTCCGCTGCTTGGAGTATAAACACCATAGGCAGTATTACAGCCACATGGCATGTAACCGCCGGAACCACTTCCAAAGCCTGCATTGGAGTCTCTTCTGTAAGTTATTCCGGTTGCTGAATCATACAGTGAACAATCGAGTCCGACTCGACAGTTACATGCTGGTGGCTGTTCGATTCCTCCCAGGATTTCTTTCATCTGTTTTCGTGATAAGATCACTTCACCATTAGGGGAAATGATTTCCATGATTTTTTTGTCTTTCCTAACTCTTATTTAAATTTTAAAAAATGCTCTCGCTAATAGCCCGTAACGCAGTAACGGCTCTGTTGTGCTCTGCAGTTCACAAAAATTCGTTGACACCTATAATAGCAAGTATTTTAAATCTTCATTTGAATAAATTTTAGTTAGCTGTTTTCCAGGTATGCCTTTTATAGTTTTTTTGGGAGTGGGCCTGAATACTAAACAAACCGTTCTAATATGAAAATATTCCCAGAATGACCATTTTAATGGAAAAATATGTCTAAAATAGGCCTGTTATTCAAATTTAATTGTAAATTAGTAGAAAATTATTCCGAAAATACCTCATATAATATAAAAATATATCCATAAACAATAAAATCCCTGTTTTAATCGAAAAAAATAGCAAACATGAGACTGCAGGAAATCATAATTGGAGCAAAAGATAGGTCCAAACAGATCAGTAAACTGAAGAAAGAAGGCATGATCAGAAAGATTGCGCCCCGGTTATATACATCCAATATGACCGAAGCCCCGGAAAAAATTGTGCGGCGTAACTGGTACCGCATACTGTCTGAATTATACCCCGAAGCCTTTTTAAGCCACCGCAGTGCACTGGAACGCTTGCCGACAGAGGGGGGACATATTTACCTGACACACAGTTATACGAAGAATACTTTATTACCAGGACTGACCCTTCATTTCCTGGCCGGTCATGAGGCGCTTGAACCGGATGATGCTTTGTTTTTTGGCAACTTAAGAACATCAGGACTATCGCGGGCTTACCTTGAAAATTTACAAAGCAGCCGTGCAAGCGGGGAGGAATCAAAGACATTAACCCGCGAACAACTAGAAGAAAAGATGGAATCTTTCCTGCGGGTAAAAGGAGAAAATGCTTTGAACCAGGTGCGGGATAGAGCCAGGGAGATTGCCCCGGTTTTGGGTATGGAAAAAGAATGGATGGCTTTGAATCAATTGGTCACTGATATGCTGGGCACCGGTTTATCCAAAAATCTCAAAAGCACCGTAGCAAAAGCAAGGGTGCTGGGAGAGCCCGTTGACCCGGACAGGATGCAGCTTTTTGAATCACTTTTCGAGCAACTGGTGGGTAAGGACTACCCGGATTATTCCGACAGAAACAATAATATACAATCGTACCAGCATTTTGCATTTTTTGAAAGTTACTTTTCTAATTATATCGAAGGAACTGAATTTACAGTGGACGAAGCCAAACAAATCATCGCTACATCAACGCCGATGCCTGCAAGAGATGAAGATTCACATGATGTATTGGGGACTTATCAAATTGTATCTAACAGGAGGGAAATGTCTTTGCAACCTCAGAATGCGGAAGATTTTTTACGGTTAATGAAAGAACGGCAAGCTGTATTACTCAGCGCCCGGAAAACAAAAATGCCGGGTGAATTTAAGGACAGGAACAACAGGGCAGGAACGACAGAATTTGTGGACTGGCAACTTGTAGCGGGAACTTTAAAAAAAGGATATGAATGGTACAGCTTGTTGCAACATCCTTTTTCAAAAGCAGCTTATATAATGTTTATGATCAGTGAGGTCCATCCTTTCATTGATGGTAACGGAAGGATCGCGCGTATCATGATGAATGCAGAATTAGGCGCAAAGGGGTTATCGAAGATCATAATACCAACTGTGTACCGGGAAGATTATATGGGAACTTTAAAGAAGCTGACCAAACAAAGGGATGGTGATGCCTATACCCGGATGCTTTTAAAAGCCTGGGAGTTCAGCAGTAATATTTATGATGAAAGCCTGGATAGGATGGAAGAATACCTTACAAAATGTAATGCGTTCCTTACGCATAAAGAAGGCTATTTAAAGATCATTCAGCGATAAAAAGAAGTGTGCCTGTCACTGTTTTAATATCAACATTTCTTCCGGGATATTGATTTGTTCGGTTTCCTGGCTATTGGGGTATTTGAAATCAACGGTGTACTGCCTTGTATTAGGGTTGAATATTCTTATAATGGCAGATCCCGCCGATTTAAATTCCGTATCAAGTACAATTGTAAGTATAACTACGATTTCCCTGAACCAATACATGACACTATCGTTCTTCGGGAAATTAAGTTGATATGTAAAATGATACCGAGTATGAACAATGTCGTGGAAAAGAAATACACAAAGGGTGGAAATGGTGTTCGTCTTCTAAAACCCAAGTATTCGCAAATCTGTATCCATACGGGTCGTAGAACTTTGGCAACACTTTTAGTTGAACATGGATTACCTTATGAACAGGTGATGAAGATTACAGGTCACAAGAAGTTATCAACGTTACAGAAGTATATAAAGAGTGGTGTTGATAATGAAAAAATGTTGGAGGTCGGGAGAAGGATAAAATTGGGATAAATGAGTTGTCGTGCTACCAAGATTGCTACTAAAATACAAAACCCCCTTGATTACCAAGGGGGTTTAGCGGACCGGACGGGGCTTGAACCTAATCCGATATATATCTTAGAATCAATTTCTTACAAAAGTCTCTTAAATTGTACTCACCGAATCGCTCACTATTTCACCCCTCATTGAGTATCTGCAAATCAAGATAAAGATAAACCTTTCCAATAACATCCCAATTTGCTCCTGAGAATCAGTTTCTTTAACCCTTATTATTGATTATGAAGTAAACTGCTTATCCTCTGACAATTATTTTTATAACTGCCAGTCTACATCATATAGCCGTTGATATATTTTTTTCAAAGTATTGATCAGGTCATTTTCGGCTGGTAGTTCACCGGTCACCAGCTCTTTAAATGTAGTCCTGTAGGCATTTTTTATTTTATCCCAGGTTCCCTCGGGGTTAGCAAAAATGATAGCATCAGAAGGTGGATACTGCAGCCACTTATTGTTATTTTTATAACCCTGCACATCATCGTTACCTACTGTTAACAACAACTGGTCAAATGCCTTACTGCTGAAGAATTCAGCCACTGCTTCATTTTTGAGCAGTAGGTGAAGATCGTAGATATGCCTTATTTTATTTGCCAGGTCAGTATAAGGTTGTTCACTATGGGAAAACCTTACAAGGCTCATTATTTTTTCACACAACGTTCTCTCCAGGCTTAAAACCTTTACTACAAATGGTTGCATTTCGAATTGCTCAATAAGTTCTTTTTGATTTGTAGCAACCATCATATCCGTTATATAGCAGCTCACTTTAGAATATATAAAAGGTTCGGTGCTACCAATCCAGGATGCTTCTACTATGATTTGCTCCCTCACCTGTCCGTATATTCCGGCAAATGATTGCTTCGCATATTGATGAGCTGTTTTGCGAATCATTCCTTTCTTGTTTGTAATTCCGGCTATCTCCACTTCGGGCATTATTTCATTTACCACACTGGTTATAGCCCGAAGCCTTCTTCTCCGCTCATTTCCAGATTCGTCCTCTTTCTGTTTGATCACGATATCCAGGTCCTCAGAAAATCGTTGAATAATTTTGTGGCATTTAGAAAGTGCCTTACCACCTTTGAAAACCGCATCATCTGCAATTGCCGAATGAAAAATGGCATGCAATGCAACAGTTACCCAATAATCTTTTTCGACATAAATTTCAGGCATATCAAATCGTTGGCCAGTAGCTGTTACTGCATCGTGAAACAGGGTCTCTATGGTGTGAAGTTTCATATCTAAAAAATGTTCCAGAATGAAGCCTTTTGCAGCTCATCACGATTGATCCCAAAATCATAGTGGGTTAAGGGATTAAGGCTGTTTTTTAAAGACCGTTCAGGCTTCAAAGGATCTATTTCTTGTAATAATGCGCCGGCAAAGGCCCTTACTCTTGGGGGATATTTAATTGCAATATTTACCAGTTTATCTTTTTCCTTTGTAGATAAATCCTTTAACTTTTGAAGCATGTATTTTATAATCTGGCTCTTTTCTGTATCCGGAATTGTTTTAAAATCTTTAAGCACATCCAGCAATTCCATAAAGTAGTAATTGTCATTCGTTACATCAACATAGCTTTTTACGGGCTTAACCTGTATCTTGTTTACTTTTGTACTTATCCTTTTGCTTCTGCTTGCTACCCTTATGTTTTTAGGCACTTGTGTAGTGAGGCCCATCCTGTTATATAAAGCAGTACCAGTTATATAGGCTACCCTATTTTCACCGTCAAAGAGATATGGTCTTAATAATTCTTCTTCCTTGGCTTTTAAGATTCCGAACGTTGTTACTTTTGGTTTATAAAATACTCCGGTTGATGCTCTCTTGATTGTGCCCTTTTTTATAAGCCGTTCCAACGCTTTTGCGCATGCAGAATATTCATCAGGGTCCATGGCAAGGTCCCTGTATTTGAAAATCCTGCCTTCTTCCATTTTAGCGATTCGCTTTTCTATTTTCTCTGCCACTTTCATCGCTTAAAGCTATGAATTAAAATGAAATTTGTCAAGTATTTAGCGCAAAATACTTGACATCAACATGTTTTTTTAAAACTAGTTGAAAAATATTGTGAATAACCTCATTTTTATAATAATTAAACGGTATCCTCACAAAATACCAACTTATTACTTTGGTAATTCCCGGCATACAGTAACCACTAAAGACCTTTGATTCTAAATACGTAATCAATTTCTTTCTAAGAGATTCACCTTTAATTAGCGAGATGCATTTAGGAACACTCGATTAATGCTATTTTTTTTCCGCTAAAAAAGATATTGATTTTAGTTTGCAGAATAACTGATAAAGCTGTCACACGATTTGTCATACCTTTTATGTAAATAATTGATGTAAAGTTTCGGTATCATCACTAATTTTCTTATCAGTTACCCTTGCATAAATTTGAGTGGTCTTAATGCTCCGGTGTCCCAGCATCTTACTTACTGAATCAATGGGAACGCCATTTTCTTGCATTACAGTGGTGGCGAATGTGTGCCTTGCCATGTGAAATGTAAGATCAATATTAATCCTGCAAAGGTCTGCCACTTCTTTGAGGTATGCATTAACTTTTTGATTTGTCGGAACCGGTAATAATTTTTTAAGTGGGGACAATCTTGCGTGACTATCATATTTTTTTAGTATCTGAGCAACAGGTGGCAAAATCGGAACTCTTTCAGGAATGTCCGTTTTCTGCCTGCTCTAAATTAACCATCGCTTCCCGTCTATACCTGTTTTAATATGATTTCTCGTCAGATTTGCAACATCAATGTAAGCGAAACCTGTATAACAGCTAAAAACAAATATGTCCCGGACTAAAGCCAGGCGTTGTATGGAGATATTTTTATTTTCGATCCTTTTTAATTCTTCTAGTGATAAGTGTGGGACTTTGGGATCAACATGCTTAACTTTATAGCTCCAGAAGGGATCCCTGTCAAGCCAATCTCTATCCACACAATAACGAATTACTTTCTTTAAATTTTTGATCATCTTACCTGATGAATTTATTGAAAGACTTTTTTCTGCTTGTAAATAAAATACAAAGTGCTCGGCAAATTCCATTCTTACATCTGTTAGTAATATGTCGCTGCCATCCTTCCGCCATTGCATAAATTCAAGAAGATGCTTCTCGGTACTCTTATACTTAGTTAACGTTGATTTTTTATAAACGCCTTTGGCGACTAATTTTTCCAGGTCCAGAATACTTAATCTGAATACGCCAAATAGAGTGCGCTGATTTCTATCTTGTCCAAACCGTTTTTCCCGAAGCGTGTTGACGGAAAAATTTCTGTTTTCCATCTGTATACGTTACCCGTAATCATAAACCCTTTTTCTGATTATATCCAAAGCCATATTTCCCTTAAATGCAGTTTCCGATCTGCCAATTACTTTCCCAGCAGACGCTGACCATTCCGATGATTTAACATGTTGGTGAGTTGCCACTTCAAATCGTCGGCCTTCAATTGTCACCCTTAAATAAATAGGAAGTAGCTGATGTCTGGTGGTTCTTGATTTTTTACCTATAAATAGGATAGTCATTTTATGTTCCATAATTTGCCTCCTTTTTTGCATCAAATGATGATTAAAATTATGAATTAATTTAAAAGGCAAAAATATTCAAACTTAAGCCGGCAGTGAATTCCGTGAGATCCAGGATACCAAAACTGTAAATTTTTTTTTAGCTCCTTAAGTGCACCCTTTGCCCATTAATGCTACATGAAGATTTCGAATATGAAAATGACTGAAATTCTTATAGATAGGTAATGAATGAGTCGGAGGTGGCTAAATAAGCCGGACCCATAAATTGAACCTAAATTAAAGTAGGGGGCAAAGATATTTAATCTTTGCCTCCCTCTCACACCACCGTATGTACTTGCGTGTACGGCGGTTTCTTTAAAGTGATTTACGATTTAAGACTTTGTAGTTTTCGTGCAGGCTATAGTAGCCTTGCTCGGCAAACCACTTTTTGTTCATACCAATATTGAGGGCTGGGCTATTGCTCAGCCTCCACAATCCTTTGCCGCTTAGTGCGGTGCGCCAGCACAGGGTTTCTTCTACGCCTAATTTCCTAAGCCATCTTACTATGCCTATCCTACGCTTGCATTGCTTTAGTCTAAAGCATTTTAGTTTGCGTCGTATCCATCCGTCTATTGATTCCATTTTGCTGCTCATTCTGGCGTAGCGGAAATAGTTGAGCCATCCCTGTAATTTTGTTCGCAGTTGCTTTAGCATTTCTTCCAGGCTTATTCCTTTGTTGCGGATTGTAATTTCCCGCACCTTATCTTTTAGCCGTTTTTCACTCATCTTACTTAATCCTAACTTACCCGCTTGTAAAATACTGTGGCCTAAAAAATTTAGTTCATACCCCCGGCATATCCTGCTTTTGCTGTCGTTTACTTTTTTAAACGCAGTTTTCCAGTGATATACTTTGTGATACTTACTTTTACTTCTTCGGCTCTTTTGCTGCTGCTTACAAAAACCTTCACATCATCGGCGTAGCGTACATAGCAGTGTCCACGCCTTTCCAGTTCCTTGTCCAGTTCATCTAATACAATGTTGGACAGTAGTGGACTTAGCGGGCTGCCCTGCGGTGTGCCTTTAATGCCTTGTTCGGTTAGTCCTTCCTGCAACATCCCTGCTTTTAAATACCGGTGGGTTAATTGAAGCACTCTTTTATCGCTGATACGGGTGCTTAACAGCCATAGAAGACGATGATGATTTACTTCATCGAAGAACTTTTCCAGATCAAGGTCTACTACATAGCTCTTGCCTGCGGCTACATATTCTCCTGCTCGTTTTAATGCCTGATGGGCACTATTGTTCGCTCGGAAGCCGTAGCTGTTTGAAGAAAATATTCTTTCATAACTTACACTCAATACCTGATGCATGGCTTGTTGTATCAGTCGGTCTATTACCGTGGGAATGCCCAACTGTCTTTTACCTCCACCCGGTTTGGGTATCTGTACTCCACGGGTGGGTTGGGGTTCATAGGTGCCTTCCAGTAACTGTTTTTGCAATTGGTATAGGTGCTTTCCTAACCAGCCTTGCAATTCCTTTACTGTCATACCATCTATGCCTGCACTGCCTCCATTATTAAATACCCGTTGGTATGCCTTTTTTAAATTTAATGGATCGGCAATCTGTTCCATCAAATTCTTCGTCAGCTTGCGTTCTTCTTCGCATGCAGAAAGCCATTCGGGATTTACCTGTCCGCTTCGGGTGTACCATACGGGTATGCCCTCCACGAACAGGTGGTTACTTTGATCCGGTTCCTCCGTTGGAGTTATCCCGGAACGCAACACTTCTTTTTCCCTCTGTTTGTTCAACGTTTAGCTTTTACTACTTCTAAAAAAACTCTACTGCTTTAAAGATTCAGCCCTTCGCTCCAATCCCATTACAGAACCTTCTTCGCTACTATGGCCTCGGCTGACTTCTGTTTGGTTTCCTTTGCTCGGTCATTCGCTCATAACTCCGCCTCTGTATATAAAAAAAACAGACCTCCCATGGTAAGCTCATTGTTCCTCCTTTGTAAGTCGCAGGATTTACTACCTCATGTTTACGTCTAACTGTCGGGTTTGCTGTCTAATGCCAACTTGCCCAATGAGTAAGCCTTATATCCTGTTTCTGTTCGTCAACTCACAAATTTGTCCGCCGCTTCCTTCAGAATTTACCTCACGATAAACCCCTTGCTTTGGACTAACAGTTCCCGTTAGATGGCCTGTTGAGGACTTTAACCTTAAAGAACAATGGCATGCATGGCGCACAATGACAAAACCCGCTCTGGTAGCGGGTTTTACACAAAAAATCTGGCGGACCGGACGGCCGAATTATACTCAACCAATCACTCACTATTTCATTTTATCAGCGAGTATCTGCAAATCACAATAAAGGTAAACATTTTCAACAACATTCCGGCTGGTTAAAAAACTATCGAGGTTTATCTATTCCATCAAAGATGTCCTCAATGAAGTACAATGTGTTACCTATGCTCAACCTGTTCTTTCAGTTACCAGTTCAGGTAAGTATATCCTCCATCTAATTTTATGTAGGTGATGTTGCAGACACATATGACTTCACTAACAACAGTAAGGATTTATCGCTCGGGTACTCACGTTTTACTCACTGGTTTTTGAAGAAATCTGGAGTAATTCGGGTAAGTTGTAAAATGAATAAGCCTGCGAACCAAAGATTTGCAGGCTTTTGCCTTCTTTTGATATGATTAGAGCGTAGAGCGAGGGAGTGACACCCCTCCGTTTAATAAGCTGGAATTCAATTATCTAAAAAAGCCTTTACATTCCTGACTCATGGATTACTCACGACTTTCAATGATGACGATGTAAACGCAAATCTTAACACAAAGAAAGACATTTTATCATTTTTTTCTAACTGAAAGTATTTTACTGAAATAATAATTTAAGTCTTTTAACTGTAAAAAGATGTTATGATGTAGGTGATAAAAGGGTTATGCATTCCCCCTGCCATTGAAAATGCATTAAAGTGGATACAAGATGAGTCATTATAAAGTCAATTTAATTGACTCTCCTTCATTTATCCTTTTTTGTAAAATTAGTTTGTTGTCAATATTTGTAACTGTTACCTCCAATTTTATGCCAGTCCGTTTTACATGGATATCAAAATCTTCGCCAAAGGCTTTAATATTATTCAGCTCCATAAAGGGCCATTCTTTTGGCAATCGGGGCGTGAAAGTAAAGCTATGCAAACCAGCAGGAACAATACCAAACATACCTTCTGTAAACACCCTGCAATACAGGCCGCTTTCTGCAGATAATTGTGCCATATTCCCTTCCGGATAAGCTTCTACAACATACGGAACCCTGTTACCCAATAACCGGGTTTGAGAAAATGCATCAAGTTTTTCAAGAGATTCTTCTGTGGCGCCTGCCAAAAAAGTACCTCTTAATGCATATAAAGTCCCCCTGTCCCAAAATAATTTGGATATGGCTTTATTCTCATCATTTTTTTCCACATGAACACCATTTTCAGACCATAGTTTTTCAAAGAGTGCTTTTATCGTTCCGTCTTTCCGGTCAAAAATCTGCACCACTAATGGAAGACAAATCCAATGACGAAGTTTTGTATGTTCCTTATAATATTTATAGGTAGCTAATCCTTCTATTTCGGCACCGAAATAATTATTTATTGAAGATTTGAGCGCCACCGCTTCTTTCTTATACTGGGCTAAAATGCTTTTAGATTTATTTAAAGAGCCTCCAAGATTTACTGCAAGATTAAGCGCACCATAATACAGGCTTGAAGTAGAAAGATTGGCAGTTCCTGTTTCAATCCTGCCTTCCATTTCATCAGATTCAGAACGCACCACTCCCGCATCATTGAGATTCCTATGATTGTATTCAAGACACCATGTTATTAAGGGCCATAATTCTTCAGCAATTTTTTTATCTCCATTGGCTAATGCATACTGGCTGGCTCCGTATGCAATCATAGCGGCATCTCCGCGGTCGAGTTTATTCACCGGGGCATCACCTTCTATTTCAAATGAATACCGGATATTTTGAAAGTCTTTATTCGTTTCTTTTGCATACAGCCTGTACATATTAATGGCAGCATCATTACCCGTTTCATATCCCAGATAAGGAAAGAAAGGGCTGACATATTCTGCCTGGTCATTAGCCCAAAAGCCTACATAATAGCGCCCGCCACCGGGCGAATGTATTAAGCCCATCTTAGATTCAAAAATACTTTCTGATGCCCTTATTTTAGAAAATTCAAATAAAGTATTTAAAGTACTGTCCGGCGTTACAAGGTTTAACGATCCCTTCATCTCATTCAGAAAAGTTTTCCTTTCATTAAAAAATTCTTCTCCGTTTATTGCAATTTCCTTTTCCTCGTTAAGCGTAGCCGAGATGCCCACAGAAAAAGTATAAGAAGCCCCGGGATTAAGCTCTATTTGCTTATTAATATTTGTATTTACGATAGCTGCGTAATTTCCTTTTACACCAGTTTCCCTTTTTATAAATGTATTTGCATTGCTCAGCAAACTGATTTTCTTGCTGGTTTCATTAGTGAGTGTCCATTGTTCTACAAACAGCCGCTGCGTCATGGAAGGGAAAAATATTCTTTTAAGAGATAGGCCTTCCACGGGTTCATGTTCTACCTGCAACATGCCATTAATAATTATATTTTTTACCTTACCAGGTGCATATATTTTGTTATTGATGGTAATGCCAGGTAAAATATCATCGGCGTAAACATCTTTAAAATAGGCCCGGTAAATTTTCCAGTCAGCATCATTGGTTTTAATAAAAGTTCTTAGTTGAGGAAAAAATATTTCCCTGCTTATTGTTATTTCCCTGTCCTTATCAATAGAATAAGATATAATACCGTCAACTCTTTTACCAGACATTTCTAAATTGTCCTTATAAGGCAGATTTTGGGTCTTTGTAAGGTCCAGGTTAATTTCATGCGTATTTGCAATAGACCAATGTTTCGTTTGGGCATCTGCCGTGTAAAATGCGAAGCTTGCAAGAACCAGTAAAATATGCTTTAAATTCATTTTTGTTTTTTTATAAACCTGTTAATCAAAAAAAAATATTGTTGGTTACTTTATGTCCAGCAACATCCAGTTATTATTTACAATGCCTTCCAGCACATTTTCTATACAAAGATTCCAACTCACAAATCCTGTAAAGTTTCCTTTTTCATCCACATGGTCATCACTTGGTGCTAAAGGGGCACCGGTATCTGCATGGTAATCTTCGTGCATAGTATGAAATTTATTAATGTCGTTCAGCAACAATGTTCCCAACGTTTTTCCCAACCAGGCCACATCCTTTTCAAAACCATATTTCTTAAGGCCGATAGAATAAATATAATTGGCTATGGGCCAAACAGGTCCCTGCCAGTTAGAAAATGGAACGATGATATTTTTATTATTATAATCAGGGTCCTGTGCAGAGAGTGACCTGAAACCGTAAGCAGCCTTCATGTATTTTGGATTCAATAAATATTTTTGAATCATTATCTGCCCGTTCTTTTTACTTGCAATATCCGCTGCCAGGGGAACAAATGAAGAATAACTTATTCTCTTGTAAAATGCGCCCGTTTCTATATCAACTGTATAATACATATGATCTTCTTCGCTCCAAAGATAATCGTTGATAGCTTTTTTTAATTTGCTGGCTTTATCCATATAGTAACCGGCGTCTGCAGTTTTCCCCAGCATTTTGGCCAGAGCTGATTGAGCAAGATATTCTTTATACTGCCAGGTGTTTATATCCGGTGCCAGGAATTTTCGTTTGTCCTCCATAAAATAATTCAAGGCAGGATTGTTATCTGCACCACTCTGCATGGCAATGTCCCAATAGAAAAGACCTGTTGCAGAATCCTGTTGTGTTTTTTCCCGGTAGTTTAATACCTTTTTAAGATCCGCATAACTGCTTCTCACCCATTCTATATCGCTCTGATTCCTGGATGCAAGATAAACACCCTGCGAAAGAAAAGGCTTCATTGCAAACTTTCCAAATATAGGACGGGGGCCTTTGGTAGTCATACAACCCGAAACATATCCCGAGGAATCAATTCCTTTTATAAAATTCAGCGCCCAATATTTTAAATACTCCGGCTTGCCTTTACTTACAAAATGATTACCCATAAAAAATCCATCCCAGTCCCACATTTGCCTGTAAAACCCTGCAGGTATAAGATAGGGATACTGCAGGTACCCATCTGCAGGTTGAATACATTGCAACTGAAGCGTATCAAATTTCAACGATAGGGCTTTTAATAAACCGGTAAGATTACTGTTCTTATTGGATTCAAACTGGCTGTTCTGGCAAAAGGCTGATCCTGAAACGCAAATCAGAAAAATACAGATGAATACAGATTTTATAATTTTCATTGAATTTTTTTATTTTTTAATATTGATATGAACTGCTGTTAATCTCTAAAAATTATTTATTTTCCAATGCATCCATCTTAAAAGATTCCACGGCAGGAGTATGATGTTCCTGTTTCATGATAGATTCCATCTTTGCAATGATATCAGGATGTTGTGCTGCTACATCCTGCAGCTCCTGCAAGTCAGTTGCCAGATTGAAAAGTTTAATTTTCATATTCCCTTTTCTGATGTTCATCCGGATACCTTTCCAATCTCCCATTCTAACGGCTTGCTGTCCGTCATTCTCCGGAAATTCCCAATAGAGAAATGGATGTTTAACTTGCTTGTTTTGCTGGCCCAATAACGCAGGTAAATAACTGATTCCATCAATATTTGGAGGGGGCTTTATACCAGCAATTTCACAAGCTGTGGGCATAAAATCCCAATTGGCTGTTATCAGCTCATTTTTGCTACCCTGTTTTATTTTACCAGGCCACGATACGATTAAGGGTTCCCTAATGCCGCCCTCATACAAAAATCCTTTTCCCCATCCATATTCATTTTTAAAAGGACCGTTGCTGTTAAAATAAGAACAATCTGCTCCACCTTCTCCTGATGATCCATTATCACTTGAAAAAATAATAATTGTATTTTCATACACACCTAATTGTTTAAGTTTTTTTACAAGTTGCCCCACCTGGTCATCCAGCAAAGTAATCATTGCGGCACGGGTAGCACGTGGATAACGACAGGGAACATAATAACTTCCACCCAGGTAGGGTTTTTCATCTCCAAATTTTTTGTGATAATATTCAACCAAATTTTCAGGCGCCTGCATGGAGGCATGAGGAAGCGGGCTTGGATAATAAAGGAAAAAAGCTTTGCTTTTATTTACATCTAAAAATCTCAAAGCCGCGGTCAACATTAAATCGGGAGAATAATCATTTTGAATGTACGGCTTGTAATTGGCAGGATCAAGTGTTTCTAAGTTTGCAGCCAGTTTTACGCCAGGATCCTGAACCTTATTATTTAAGGGTACCCTAAAAGAATTTTCCCATAAATGTGCAGGATAATACTGATGGTCCTGGCGCTGACATAAAGCGCCGTAAAAATAATCGAAACCCTGGTTATTTGGAAGGCCTGTGGATTGGGGCCCGCCAAGTCCCCACTTACCAACGAGTGCCGTCTCATAGCCGGCTTTCTTTAGCATTTTGGCAACCGTAATGGTGGAATCAGGAATCGGGAACTGACCCTCCAATGAAGGGTTCGCTTCCATTGCTTTAAAATCCCAGACATCCCCTCTTTCATCCCATTCATTATTACCCCGTATAAAAGCTTTTCCTGAATGGATGCCCGTCATTAAACAATACCTTGATGGTGCACATACCGGCATTACATAATGTTGCGAAAAAGACATTCCTTCTCTTGCCAGTTTGTCAATATTAGGCGTTTCAATTTTCGTTTGCCCATAAGAACCAAGTTCTCCATATCCCAGATCATCAGCAAAGATGTAAATAATGTTAGGCTTCGGGGTGACCTTGATTTTGGATTGAGCATGCAGGTTTAAAACCGAAGCGGCCAAAATTAAAGTGACTACAATTTTTATTTTCATATAAGTGGCTTTATAAAATATTCAATATTTGTTCTGTTTGTGATTAATTCATTGTTGCAGCCTTAACAGCCTCCCTCAGTCTTCAAAATAGAAATGACGCCCGCCCTCGATGTACATAAGTCTTCTTGTACAGGGTACCTAAATCAAAACACCCTTTAATAAAACATTTTTTCTGAAATAGTTCATAACATAATTTTTTGGATTCTTTACTGAATGGGTTGAACAATATTTTCCAAAGCCGCAAAGTCATTCATCTCTTCGGTCTTGTATTGAATGCTCAACTGATTTCGGATTTTTCGATAAAAATATTTGATGGTAAATGGGTATGTGCCCGCAGATAAACTCGCACTAAAATCTTCCGGTTTATTATCGAATTCTTTTCCTACACAAGTTGGCTTGTTATTAATGTAAAGTTCGGCAAGCCCATCGCTGGTTTGAATACGGAACTTGTAAATACCATCAGACGGAATCTTAATATTTCCTTTTAATTCAACGGCGTACGGATTATAAATCCCATTAAAACGAACATCAATCTGTCCCTCCTCCTTGACTTTGGTAAAAAGCTCCTCGTTAATTTTTCCCAGGCGTTCCTGCGTCATAAATCCACTTATCCCTTCCCTAATAACAGGCAGCTTTGTAAAATCGGGCATATCGTTCCACCCTTTATTTGGGGCAGGACCGAATACTTTATAATGATACGCCGGCTCAATTTTTTGAAAATATTCCTGCATGGGGGAACCAATCCTTTTACCTTCTTTGTCAAATAACTGCGCAGAAATTACAGTGCTTTTGTTGATTGAGAATGCACCATTATAGGATATTGCATTATTAAGATCGGGCATATCCCAACTATTTGAAATAGCATATTTAATCTGCCCGTATCCAATTTTATTTTTCAAAGTAATTTTTTCTGTACCGATAAATCTTAAATCTTTTTCTGACAATATATTTTCTACATCAATCTCAATTGGCCGGAACAACTCTAAAAGAAAAAGCGCCAGGGGGAGGGAGAGAGAGAGAGAGAGAGAGAGGGAGAGAGAGAGAGAGAGAGAGAGAGAGGGAGAGGAGGGAGGGAGGGAGGGAAGGAGAGGGAGGGAGGAGGGAGGGAGGGAGGGAGGGGAGGGGAGGGAGGAGGGAGGGAGGGAGGGAGGGAGGAGGGAGGGAGGGAGGGAGGTTTTTTTTTTTTTTTTTTTTTTTTTTTTTTTTTTTTTTTTTTTTTTTTTTTTTTTTTTTTTTTTTAAAAAAAAAAAAAAAAAAAAAAAAAAAAAAAAAAAAAAAAAAAAAAAAAAAAAAAAAAAAAAAAAAAAAAAAAAAAAAAAAAAAAAAAAAAAAAAAAAAAAAAAAAAAAAAAAAAAAAAAAAAAAAAAAAAAAAAAAAAAAAAAAAAAAAAAAAAAAAAAAAAAAAAAAAAAAAAAAAAAAAATCTCAAAGTTAACAAGCTACCAATACAAGGAGGAGGGGCCAGGTTGATATTTTCATTTTCATGGGAATTGTAGTTTGTGACGCCGTTAGAATTGAAAAAGGAAATATTAAGATTCCGTCTGATGGTATTTTACAAGTTCCGTATTCAAACCAGCGATGGGCTTGCCGAACTTTCACATTAATAACAAGCCAACTTGTGTAGGAAAAGAATTCGATAATAAACCGGAAGATTTTAGTGCGAGTTTATCTGCGGGCACATACCCATTTACCATCAAATATTTTTATCGAAAAATCCGAAATCAGTTGAGCATTCAATACAAGACCGAAGAGATGAATGACTTTGCGGATTTGGAAAATATTGTTCAACCCATTCAGTAAAGAATCCAAAAAATTATGTTATGAACTATTTCAGAAAAAAATGTTTTTTTAAAGGATGTTCGATTTACAGTACCCTGTACAAGAAGACTTATGTACATCGAGGGCGGGCGTCATTTCTATTTTGAAGACTGAGGGAGGCTGTTAAGGCTGCGACGAATGAATTAATCACAAACAGAACAAATATTGAATATTTTATAAAGCCACTTATATGAAAATAAAAATTGTAGTCACTTTAATTTTGGCCGCTTCGGTTTTTAAACCTCCATGCTCAATCCAAAATCCAAAATTACCACCCCGAAGCCTAACTATCTGCATCTGTTTGCTGATGATCTTGGATATGGAGAACTTGGTTCTTATGGGCAAACGAAAATTGAAACGCCTAATATTGACAAACTGGCAAGAGAAGGAATGTCTTTTTCGCAACATTATGTAATGCCGGTATGTGCACCATCAAGGTATTGTTTAATGACGGGCATCCATTCAGGAAAAGCTTTTATACGGGGTAATAATGAATGGGATGAAAGAGGGGATGCGGTTTTTAAAGCAATGAAACAAACCCTTCATTGGAGGGTCAGTTCCCGATTCCTGATTCCACCATTACGGTTGCCGAAAATGCTAAGAAGCCCGGGCTGTGAAACGGCGCTCGTTGGTGGAGTGGGGAATTTCACTACAATCCACAGGCCTTCCAAATAACGAGTTTTCAATTATTTTTACGGCGCTTTATGTCAGCGCCAGGACCATC
>CAVVSL010000006.1:0-119417 GCA_963750825.1 uncultured Bacteroidota bacterium
ACATCCATTCGCCAATCATATTTTAAAAAGTCAAATCCCCATTCAGCCATTTGCAAGGCATCATTTTTTTCAAACCTGTATTTTCCAATCAGGGCTGAACTTTTCCGATTGGCTTTGTTTGGTTGATAGTTTTCACCACCTTTTTCAAAGTCAGAAGAAGCGCCTGGATAACCGGCATAGCTGTAAACATAGGGTGTGGAGTAAATACCTGCTTTCAGACCCATAGCATGAATTTCATCTGCCATTTCTTTTATATTGCTAAATTTCTCATTTGGTTGAAGTGCATTCAGTTGCCCGCCTCGATTACCCTGCCAGCTATCATCAATGTTTATATAGCTCCAGCCGTGATCGCGTAACCCTGACTTCACCATGCCCCTGGCCGAAGCCATTACATTATCCTTATTTAAATGACCTGCTAATGCATTCCAACCATTCCACCCAATTGGCGGTGTTAAAGCAATTGTGTCTCCTATTTTGATGGTTAAAGCTTTGGTTGCTTCACCCGATGCATTTTTCGCTTTGAGGATGGTGTGGTAAACGCCCCGCTTTTTTACTTTTCCCGTAATGATACCAGTTTGCGAATCCAGTATTAGTCCATCTGGTAAATTTTCTGCCGAGAATTGCATCGGTCGTTTCCCCGTAGAGGCGATCGTATATAAAAAAGGATACCCCGGAGTAGCCCCGAATACCTGGGCAGAATTGATTCTGGGTTTTTGTCCGGCTTTCGGTGTGAGCAGATATCTTTCATCCGTATTCGGTATTTGTTCCGGTTGACTATCCCCAAACATTTCAAATTTTGCATTGGCCCAATTACAATAGGTTCTTTTGTTATTCAGTCCGCCAATATCATCGGTAACCAAAAGACCAAATCGTTGAACCCCATCCAGATTTACAGCTACTTTTTTAGCAGGATCACCCACCCGCATTTCACCACTTTCAAATAAAATTTTGTTATCACCTACCACATAAAATTTTAATGGAATCTCCCTATTTGCCGAATCATCTACGCCAACTTCCGCAGTAAACCGGTGCGCATTCCCTTTCAGGTAAATAGAAAATACACAAGGCGTAATTCCTCCTACGCCTCGGCTATAAGACTCAGCAGCTATACCAATCGTTTCCTGTTTGTAATTGATTTTTGCCTTTACGGGTCGGATTCCCTCTGAAAATTTATCAATGGCAAGATCATCCAGCCAAACAGCATATGTTGTTTGGGCAATGACTAAAAAAGTCGAAAAAATGAGGATACTTATCGTCAAACCTATTTGTTTTGCGCGCATAACCCTTTGTTTTATTTTTTAACTACAATGTTGGGAATTAAACGAATCATCACCACTCCATGGTGCCTGATGTCTGTTACAAAGGAGCCTGTATAAGTACCCAGATTTTTTTGTCGCCAAACATCCCGAATAGTCCATTTACCGGTTAAACCGATCTTGGCAAAGTCAAGCTTGAATGCCCGGGGCTGTTCATCCCCCCAACGGAAATAAGATGCGGGTGATTTTCCAAACCCGTCAATATTAAATATCCCTACTGCGTAAGACCCATCTTCCAATGGTTTTACCCAAACCTGGACATCATCATTCCGGATAAGTAATCTTCCCGGTTTTCCCAGTGGATCCTGGTCTACCGCAATTACTTCATCATTCGTTAACAGGTTTAAGGTAAAAGGATCCAGTTGTTCTATTGGACAGCCAATCAGCAGTGGTGCTGCCAGCAAGCTAAACAAGCTTACATGGCTGTATTGTTCATCAGGCGTTAATCGGGTTGGATGAAGGTCAGTTCCAGTAGTTACATTTCCCAGTATCATCATATCAGGATCGTTCCAATGTCCGGGTCCACCATAAGGTCCCCATTTATCTAACGTAAATGCAGATACAAACAGACTCAACCAACTATCCCTGATATCGGGACCGGTTCGGTAAAGATTAGAAATATTTGACCATTCTTTCACATTTGCAAAAGGTGCTGAATTGGATAAACTGTATACAATATCCCTTCCGGATGCTTTCAGCGCGGCAGACATTCTTTCAGCAGATGGCACTTCCAGTCGCCAGTCATATTTCAGGTAATCCACTCCCCAGTCAGCCATTTGCCGCGCGTCTTCTTTTTCAAAACGGTATTTTCCATAGTATCTGTTAGCCCTTTTATTAATTTTTATGGAATCAGTAAATGCACCATTGGCGAAATTGGAGGAAGCGCCGGTATATCCGGCATAACTGGCTATCCAGGGCGTTGAGTACAGACCCAGTTTTAAGCCTTTCCCATGGATGTAATCAATCATGCCCGTAAAGTCAGGAAATTTTTCATTGGGCTGGATGGCATTGAATTTCCCGCCTCTTTGTCCCTGCCAGGCATCATCGATATTGATATAGGTCCAGCCATGGTTGGCCAGTCCCATATTCACCATGGCATCTGCAGAAGCAATTACTTTTTCTCTATCGATGTCCCTCGCCCAGGAATTCCATCCATTCCATCCAATGGGCGGCGTGAGACAAATATTTTCACCAATTTGTATGCGGAATTTTTGCGTGTCGGTTCCTGCCGCATTTTTTGCCCGTAATACCACTTCGTAAAGTCCTTTTTCCTTTATCCTGCCTGTGATGATTCCCGATTGGGGATCGATCGTTAAACCAGCCGGTAATTTATCAGCCATAAATTGCATAGGCCGCTCTCCGGTGGCCCTCACGGTAAATAAAAAGGGATTACCCGGTGTAACGCCAAATATTTTGGGCGTAGTAATATGTGGTACTTTACCCGGTTTTGGGGTAAGTATGTATTTTTCATCTGCATTAGGAATCTGTTGGGGAATGTAACCATCCACCATAGTGAATTGGGCATCACCCCAATCAGAATAAGCCCTTTGGGTGACATCTTCTGTGAGTGTAACCAGTAATCCCAGCCTGCGGATTCCCTTTAGGTCAATATTGATTTTCTCAGCAGGGTCCCCCAGTTTCCTGTTTTTGCTTTCAAACAAAACCTTTCTGTCACCCACTACAAAAAAATGAAAGTGAAGCAGCGGATTGGCTTTGTCATCAACCCCAATTGTTGCGGAGAATGTAGTGGCTTTCCCATTTAGTAAAAAGGAAAGCACACTTACCGATTGTGTGCCAATGCCTCGGGAAAAATAATTACCTGCGATCATCATGGAATCGCCGGGACCATTGGTATTAACTGACACAGAGGGAATTCCACCGGAAAAGGTACGGATGGGCAGTTCATCCAGCCATACAGTTTTAACGGGCTGTGCTATTCCTGCCCAATAAAAACCCGACAATAATAAAAGTGCTCCGATTTTTTTCACTATCATTTTATTTATTTTAATAATCCAGCCATGAGTTTATCAATATAATCCATTGATGGGGGTGGGGTATGTATTCTGAAATTTTCAGGTAAATAAAATCCATTCCATTTATCCCATCCTGACCCTTTGGTTAAGGTATCTCTTAACAAAGCCAGTGTATTCCGCATATCAAGGGCCTGGGTTTTTAAAAGTGTTTTATCATTTATTTTTTTAGCGAGTGTATTGTTCAGTAAAAGCACTGATTGAAGAAATTTCAAATCGAGGTAAAATATTTCAGTGGGAAAGTAAATTTGGTCGATGAAGGATAGTTTGAATGGCTCTGCCACTTTTGGTAATAATCGTTGGGAAAATTTCCAGGCTTCTGCAGCAGGAAGCAGTGAAGAATCAATTTTCGCCATCGACTCAACACCATAAAAACGTTTTTCCATTTTTCCCAGTAACTGAACAGCCGTGTTCATTGTATTCCTGAAACCACCAATCGGTTCATTGGCCTTATAGGTCTGTTTCAAAATAGTAATTATGTCATTTGATACATTGGCACCGAAATAACGGGTGGTCCATTCTTTGTAAAATTTTTCCGGATCAAAGGCTACCGGGTCCCAGGCGCAAAGTCCACAGGCGGTGAGGTTCAGTAAAAAATTCTTAAAGGTTTGGCCGTTTACCAAAAAGTTGCTGGTCATGTTTTTTTCGATACCCATTAAAGCGGCTTCCCTTATTTTATCGGGATAGGGCGACTGCGTAACATTGTTATACCAGACACCTGCGTGAATGTAAATGCCAAAGGGATAACCTTTCAGGTCAGTGGGAAACTCACTGAAATTGGCATGTCCCCCATCTGCCCATAACATTTGAATTTCTTTTCTGGGCGAGAATTCCCCACTGGCCCATAGGGGTCTTCCCTCTGACCACAGATCGCAGAAGAGTACAGCACCCGGCCGGTATTTTTGTAATAACTGGTACAGACCCTCAAACATTTTATTCATCAGGTCGCCTGTCTTAATTCCCTTACTGGTTTCTTCGGGGCACTTATATGCCCAATCGTAAAAAGGATGCCTGGGTCGCTGGAGAAAAAGATCGGCCTTACCCAATGGGGATTTTGTGAGGTAATAGGTAAAAGTCTCCATCCAGAGAGCATAATACTGTGTGAGACAGGTTTGATCAAGATTGATGTGCTTGAATTCCCAGCCCAGGTACATAGGGACCTGCACCAGCAATCCTTTACTATGCGCATAATCGATTACCGAGTCTACCAGGGCAAGGTCGGTATGGTATTCCGTGAGTTGGATGTAATATTCCCGTAAGTAATATTCCGGCCGTCCCAGCAGGTCATGTATATCTATATAGTTATATCCCAGACGCGCAACCGTATTGATGATTTCTTTCCAAAGGTCCAGTTCCACAATCAGCTTTTTGCCTTTGAAGTTGGCGAGTAGGTCATTGTCGTTGTCAAAATATCCCCTGTACCGGTAAACGGGTGCCTGTTTCCGAAATGAGAGGTGTGGAATATCAATTTTTTCTTTGACCCTTTGCCTGTATCCGATCCAATAGGTATTGGGATCAGTATCCAGCATTTTTTTCGAAAAATCATACACTCCATAAAAAACACCTCTTGTATCGGCCCCAACAATCAAATGGGTACCCGGAGTGGTGGTTTGCAAAACAAAAGTCTCAGGCGACAATGCTGTCCGGAACCATCCATCCTTGTGTTGATCGACATATGCTTTGATATAACTATTCGATATTTCGGTACCAACGTAAATTACCTGCCGATAATTTTTCAGATGCATCCCGGGAGTATAGGGAAGTATCGTTATTTTTTCCTTGCTCGCATTCCGGTAATCGGCCTGCAAATCCTTGGTAGCATTAACTTCCACAGCATCGGCCTTATCTCCATACACCAAAAGGGTTTGTGCCTGTAATAAGGATAGAGAAGCCAGTAACAGCCCCGTGAAAAATAATCCTGTTTTTTGCATAAGTAACTTTTCTGAAAACATCAATAGCTAAATATCATACACCATACCTTAATCCGTAAATACGCTATGCTAGGTTTGACCCATTTTCACAGCTTAGCCAAATGATTCAGTGTTCTACCCTCTTATGGGTCACAACTCATACTATTGGCGGGCGACTAAAAGGTATACAGGTGATTGTACTAATTCCATAAACTTTCATTACTACAATCCGTATAATAATTATTGTCTTACTTTTTTTTCAGTATGGCTTTTTCCTCACTAACCGGCAATTGTAATCCTTTCATGGAAACGCCGGAAGTGTTGTACAGGTAAAACATAGGCATTTCTTTAGCTGTTGGGATAGTGATATTCTGCAGTTGACTGTTTTTCACATCATCCAATACCATGGCAGGTCTGAAATCATCTTCCACATACCGCATGGTTACATTTTTCAATACTATGCCATCGGCATGCCTGATGTAAAAACCCCAGGCAGGTAATTCACCAAACATGGAAAATTCAGGATATCCTGTTTCGTTCTCGGGAACAGTGCTGATTTTATCAAGGGGAATCCAGGCAATTTTTTTATCAGCCCTGCCCCCATAGGTAATTTCAATATTTTCCAGTGTTACACCTGTAACTGGATTTCCGGGAATACCTACAATAGAGGAGGGAACCAGGTTATAAGGAAGGAAAGGATGCCCGTAAATATGAAAGTGTGAAGGGCGGACAGGCATTTTATCAAAGCCGGGACGAAGGTGATCGGGAGGCCCTTCGATAGGATATCCCTGGTCGGGCTTCAATAGGGGCACTTGTACTTTAACATTGGCTATGTAAATATTTTTAGTGGTGCTAACATGGTTATCCTTATTGCGATGACCGAGGCGGATAAAGATGGCATTACCGGTATTCCTGGCATTCACATACTGTATATCAATATTTTCCATAAATCCTCCGTCAACAGCTTCAAGGGCAATGGCGGAGCGGTAAGTATCATATACTGTAAGGTTGCGAACCGTGATATTGCGAAATCCCCCAATATTGGCAGTTCCAAACTTAAGTCCATTGGCACTGGACCGAAGGGTACAACTGTCAACATAAATATTATCGCAAAAACTTTTCGGATTTTCTGATTTCAGGCATAGGGCATCATCAGTTGCATTGATAAAACAATTGGTAATTCTAACATTCTTTGAATCTGTAATATCCAATCCATCATTGTTCCAGTAAGCGGTACTTTGAACGGTCATTTTATTGATCACCACTCCATCACATTCCCTGTAATCCTGTACCCAGTTGGAAGCATTTTTGAGGGTGATACCGGTAACCGTTACATTTTTACAACCTTTAAAATACAGAACCATGGCCCTACCCGATCCCGGACGCTTTAAAAGCCATAAAGAATCTTCTGTAAACTCCCCACTGCGTAGTTTACGGAAGATGTCCACCATCAGTTCCTGGCCTTGACCGTCGATTATGCCCTCTCCGGATATGGCAATATTATGCTGGTTCTCTGCAATAATTAAGGCAGCCCGGCCAGCCAGTTTCCTGTAATCATAGGTTGAGTGTGATCCCAATAAATTGGCGCCCAGCATAACGTGCAGGTCAACACCCGTTTTCAATTCAAGTGTACCTGTCATGAAATTTCCGGGAGGAACCACTACCCTGCCACCACCGGCAGCGGCTACCTTATCTATCAAATTCTGGATGGCTTTGGTATTCACCGTTCTTCCATCAGCTACTGCCCCACTGGCCGTGATCAGATGGTCGCTAGCCGATACAATATTTAATAATAAGATACCAGTAACTACTATTAGGAAGCTTTTTCTTTTCATGGATTATATTTTAACAAGAAATTGAATAAATTCAGACAGTTTCGGTCCTTTCTGCAAACAAACAACTAAACCTAAAGAAATAAACAGGTTAGCCGATGCATATACTTCCGGGAGTTTTGAATGTTAGTTTTGTAATATTTTACTATTCATATGATTGCTTTTCCTCGTCACTTTTATTACCTCTTTACAGGTTATAAAGTAAGGGTTTGATTTTTTTACTGCTGTCTGCCAGTGTCATGGTTAACTTTCCCCCTTTTTTTTCAAGAAATAGATCTACCGGTTTTTCAAATCGAAACAGGACTTTCCCATTTTTAGCCAGCTCAGTACAACCTGCAGCTGCAAATTTTTGCAACCCATTTTTTTTGTCGGCAAGGATTACTGCCAGGCCAGTATAACTACCGGTATAGGTATCTCCTTCTTTTATAGCAAAATGAGCGGGTATGCGGCTTCTTAAGGATGGGAGGTCTGTAAATACATAAGAGCCATCTTCGTTTTTACAACCATCTTCCAGGTAGTTTTTGGCTATTCCGAGCATGGGCAATTTGTCGATGGAAAATCCATTTACGGTAGCTTTTTGATAAAGTGTCTGTAATCTTTTTTCAATCAGGTTGCCCGCAAAATCCCTGTTTGCCTTGCCTTCTATCATCAGTTTACCTCCGGATTGCTGGTAGGTTTCCAAGAACTGCAACACCGGTTCTCTGGCATATTGCGGATTAAGGTATAGTACCGCATCAAACACATGTCCATTCATTTCAGGTTTGCCCTGTTTATTGATGAAGAGTGTTTTATTAACAATCAAATCAGAAGGAACCACGGCATTCAGGTAACCAGCTTTCCAAATGGCTACTGCTTTTTCCTCTACACCCATTTTATCATTGATGTCGTATACGCCTCTTAACGAGTATTCAGGATACCAGTTGGAAAGTCCCTCCATACCAAAAATCACCAGTAGTTTGATAGCAGGAAGTTTGGGATTGAACCGGTTCAGGAGCCGGGCACAGTTTTCAATCCGGTTAATGGTATCGATGGCTTCAGGGAATTCGAGGTCAAACCGGAGTGGTCTTTTATCATTCAACGCATGGTAATGGGTCCGTATGCCATATCGCAGATCATGTAAGGCCTTCACCACCACAGGGGATAATACAGCATCATAGTACTGGTTATACATGGCGTTTTTGGTGTGTGCCATGGCTACACCCATCTGTGTTGGTGTAGGTAGTTTTTCGTCAGTCTGTCCATATAGTCTTGGGGAACGCCACCAGGCGATGCCATTGGCCCATATTTCGTCATTTACCAAACTGTTGTGATAGGTATCGTGAATGCCATTGAATATTTGCTGTCCGAATATTTCCCTTGAAGCCTTGTTCACGGCGTCCTCTACCCTTAGCGCCCCTTCGCGCATGAACTCCATATAGGTATTGATGGCTTTGATCCTTACTTCCGGCTTTCCTTTCGGCGCATACCTGCCATCGAAAAGGGTTTTCTCCAATGACTGTCCCGTTTTTTGCTGATAGGCAGCAGCCATGGCCCGGGAATACCAGCGACCACGAAAAGGGTTGGGCGATTCTTTATCCATAATCCTTTCCACGAACTTGTTGCCATATTCGTCCAGTGAAAATCCATCAAATGGAATGTCGCTGTACACTTTCATGGCTTCAATGAATCCATTGATTTCTACATCATCCCAGTTACTGCTCTGGCTGCAGTATTCCTGTGTCATCACACAGGCCGTCATTCCTGCCAGTGATTCACCCGCTATTATTTTTACCTGCACCGTTTTTTTGTCGGGCAAAACGGTTTCACATTTAGCAGTAATATCTGTAAAGGTGGATGGATCATAAAAACCCTCACCCGTTTTTTTGAAGGCATACACTTTAAACAAATCGGATTTTAATAGCCTGTCTTCGAAACGGATGTATTTGGCTGTGACCGTCAGGCTGGCGGCACCTGCCTTATCTAAAGACACTTCATTTTCAATAATCAGGCGTTGCGCCCCTTCCAGTTTTTTATCTTTGTAATTCCCCCATAATTGCAACCCGATTTTTAAACCATTTTTATGCGCCGCTGCTACCAGTTTGGAAAAAATAGGACGCATGAGTGGGAAATCATAAAAATTGGCTCCTTCTCTGGCTGTGAGGAACAACATAGTATACTTACACTTTTTGGCAATACTGTCAACATTGGGCAGGTATTTTTCGTTCACCAACAGGTTCGGAGAGATAAACCAGTAGCCAATCTGGGGATGGTTGCTGTTTTGAAATTCATCTACATAATCGATGGATGCTGACTGCGCTACCACTGCCAGTTGACACATACACAAAGCCATACCGGCAATCATTTTTTTCATATCATTGGTTTATTCTGGTTTACTATCTGATGCTGTCACTTTTTTAACACCTGTTTTATTTGCCCATACCTGGTAAGTTGCCTGCATGCTCCGTACCCTATCCGGAAATTTTGCAGCGAGGTCATTACTTTCGGAGGGATCTTTGAAAAGGTCATACAATTCCCATGCAGGGTCTTCCAAATCCCTTACCAGCTTCCAGCTACCTATCCGTATGGCCTGGTTGCCCTCATGTTCCCAGCAATAGGATCTTTCGGGAACAGGTTTCTCTTTCCACAAATATGAAAGGCTTTGACCGGGTAGTTGCCGGCCGGATAGTCCTGATAATTCCAGCGCGGTGGGCATCAGATCCATCACATGGCCAATGCCCTCCTGAAAGCCTTTCCTGGCTTTTATTTGTGCCGGCCATTGTATAATACAGGGGGATATCATTCCACCCTCATGCATGTATTTTTTATACTTTTTAAAAGGTGTATTGGATACATTGGCCCAGGGTATATCGTAGGTAACATAGGAACCTCTTTCTCCAATTTGGGTATTGGGGTCATGCAGGTTTCTTTTGTCGACGTTCTCGGCACAACCGCCATTATCGGCCAGGAATACAATCAGTGTATTCTCCAATTGACCGTTTGCCCTCAGTGTCTGTACCAGTTTACCGATGTTTTGGTCCATCCGGTCAATCATGGCAGCATACACAGCCATTTTACGGATCCAGGTTTTTTTATCCGTAGCACTTTCCCAGGCGGGTATGTCATTGGGTCTGGGTGATAATTGATAACGCTTGTCGATAACACCCATTTGCAGCATCCTTTGATAACGTTGTGTCCGAATTTTGTCCCAGCCTGCTGCATACATTTTTTCGTATTTGGCAATGTCTGTTTCATAAGCATGCAAGGGGAAATGGGGTGCGGTATACGCCAGGTAAAGCAGGAAAGGATTTGCTGGATAGTTATTTTTATGATCGTTGAGGTATTGGATGGCATGGTCAGTAAATGCATCCGTCATATAAAAACCATCCTTAGGAATAGCGTAATCTGTATCGTCTTCCACAAAGCGTCTTTTACCCACTTCCCGGGGAATGATTTCATAATAGCTGGAGGCTCCTGAAATCAGGCCAAAATAATGATCAAACCCTCTTTTGCGGGGCCAGTACGCGGCTTTTTCACCCACGTGCCACTTCCCTGTCATATAGGTTCGGTAACCGGCTTTGTGCAGTTCTTCTGCAATGGTCGGGTACCGGTTATCGAGATAGCCCTGGTAATTGCCGGGAGCCACTTTGGCATTGGCATTACTTACCATATCACCCATTCCCACAGTATGGGGATACTGGCCTGTAAGCAGACTCGCCCGTGTAGGGCAACAGCGTGCATTATTGTAAAAACTTCTGAGTTTGATGCCATTCGCTGCCAGTTGATCAAGATTGGGGGTATTTACTTCTCCTCCATAACAGCCAATATCTGAATAACCCATATCATCTGCCATAATGTAGATGATATTCGGGGGTTTAACAGTATCCTCTGGTTTATGTCCCATTATCATCAATACAGAAATGGCCATAGCCAGTATACCCGGAACCGCGGATAAAGCGTATCGGGTAAATATTTTCTTTTGAGCGGGATGATTGGTTTCTTTCACATTTTTGGTTTATTAATCATTAATAGAACCCGTCAAATTATTTACTTAGCTTACTAATTTCCGAGCCTGCCAATAAATACGCACCTGATCCATAGGATTCCCAGCTTTCGGCATTAAAATTTCTTCTGGGATCTGCCCCAATGGGTTGCACCCAACCCAGTTTACCTACCGGTGTTAACAGGGTTTGCAGACCAGCCCAGGCACTTTTGGTTGCCGGAAGAAAAATATCCTTATCCAATATTTTTTGATTGATACCCCAGGCAAATGCATAACAATGAAATGCAGAGCCACTGCCCTCGCCACCCGGAAATGCATTTGGATCGAGTAAACTGGTGCGCCATAATCCATCGGGTTGCTGCAAGGCCAGTAATCGATTGGCCATTTCTTTAAAAAGGTTTATGTAAAATCCGCGCCCTTTGTAATTTTTGGGCATTTCACTTAGTAAGCGCACCAAACCGCCCATCACCCATCCATTTCCCCTGGACCAAAACATTTTTTTACCATTGGCCTCTTTTTTACCGTTGCCGGCAGCATCCCATAAATAGGAAGCATCTCTGGCAAACAGGTGTTCCTCCTGGTTAAACAGCAACCGGTAGCACTGCCGGTAAAGGGTATCGGCTAATACCAGGTATGACGGGTCTTTGAAGGTAACCGCCATTTTAGCAAGGGTTGGCGGAGCCATAAACAGGGCATCACACCACCACCAGCTGATTCCGTGCTTTTTCATTTCATTACCCGGAATGGTTTTTAATTTATTGACCGAGTCAATGGTGGCTCGCACCATCTTATCTTCCTTTTTTATCCGGTATATATCTATATAGGTTTGGCTAATGGCAATGTCATCTGCATGGTCAAAGCGATTCGCAGGTAACCACTGGTTACGTTCACCCATGGCTATCAGTGAATCCAACAATAGTGAAGACTTTGTGGTTTGGTAAGCTGCAAAAGCCCCTGCATAAAAAGTTGCGTTAGTCCAGGTATTCGCTGCTTTTTTATTGTCCTGGTGCATTTGCCAGTCTGCCACTTTTAACATGTTTTCTTTGATATAGGATGCTGAGAAAACATTTTGCTCCTGTGCATTTAGCCTGGCGGTAATGGCGATGACTAAGGAAAAGCAAACTTTGGTTACCATTTTTTGTTTACGCATATTATCATTGGTTTAAACAATTCATCCATCGCTACTCCCTTCCTGGTTACAACCCTTTTGCAAACGGGTATTTGCATAACGGTCAGTTATTGCACTCTTTTCCCTTTTGGCGCTTTTTTAATTTTATGCAACAGGTCAGTTAATTCCTTTACTTTTTCCGGATGGGTTGCGTACAGGTTAGTTGTTTCGCTCACATCTTTATCAAGGTCATACAACTGCCCTATTGCTTCTCCCGGTTTTGGTTTTATTTCTGAGGGCACAGAAAAGCCTCCTGAACCAAGTCCCAGGATTAATTTCCAGTTACCCTTGCGGATATCATACAATCCTTTGGAAGACATATTTACAATTGCAGGTTGTTCATTAATGGATGTTGACTTACCCAGTAAAACAGGCAGTATTGAATAACTGTCTTCTGTTTCAAATTTGGCAGAAGGGTTACCAATTAATTCCGAACAGGTTGCCATCAGGTTGGCCAATGTGGTACTGGCATCACTCACAGAACCGGGTTTCACTTTGCCGGGATACCTTACAATAAAAGGCACCCTGTGACCTCCTTCAAAAGCATCACCTTTCATGCCCCTGAACTCACCGGCTGCTTTGTGGTGGAATTCCTGAACAAAGTTTTCGCGCCAATAGGGACCATTGTCACTGCTAAATACCACAAGGGTATTGTCTGTCATACCGAGGCTATCCAGTGTTTTCAGTATTTTTCCTACTGCATCATCCACTTCCTGTACATAGTCACCATATTCTCCGGCTTTTGATTTACCTGCAAATTCTTTTCCCGGTACCCAGGGAGTATGCGGTGCGGGCATGGGGAAATACAGAAAGAAGGGATTTTTGGCACCTGCCTGCTTTTTGATAAAGTCTGTTGCCTTGCGGGTGAATGCCGGCAGCACATCATAAAAATCAAAAGAGGGCGACATTAATCCTTCTCTCCAGAAAGGGCCTGTATACCCTGATTCCAGCTTATTGCCGGGTGTATAGGAAGTAAGTGCTTCCGTTAGTCGATCATTCTCCAAATAACAATAAGGTGGCATATCCAATGATGCCGGTAGAATAAAAGAATAATCAAATCCTTCCGTTCTCGGTCCCCTAACAGGTGCTTTGGCAAAATTGATGTGCGCAGGATTCATTTCATTCAATATGCCATACATTTTATCTTTGTTGTAAGCTGGTTTAAGGGAATCTGCAAACTTGTCTTCTGGCACCCAGTCCAGCCCAAGATGCCATTTACCGACAACTCCGGTCTGGTAGTTTTTGGTTTTCAGCAATGCAGCAACGGTGGGTACATTTTCTTCTATAAGGGTTCTGCTATAGCCTCTCAATACTCCTTTCTCCAACTTGCTACGCCAGGGATATCTTCCGGTAAGTAAGGAATACCGGGAAGGGGTACAAACAGAAGACGTAGTATGCGCATCCGTAAAACGCATACCCTGTTTGGCTAACCCATCAACATAAGGGGTATTGATTTGGGATTGTGGATTGTAAATAGCAATGTCGCCATATCCGAGATCATCCGCTAACAGGTAAACAATATTGGGTAAGGGATTGGATTTCTGCGCTATTGCACCCGAAAATGACAAGCAAATCAAGCTTACCAAACAAAGTAATTGGCGAATAAATAAACCTTCTTTCAGGGAACTGTATTTCATCATAATTGGGATTTATCTGATTTCTGTATGCCGCTTTTATACGTATTCAGGAATCGGGTGCGTAATTTTTCAGGTAAGGTTAACCGGTCGCCTGTATTTTTCATGTAGGCCTGTAATTCAACAATCAATTCATCCGCTTTGACGGTATGCGCTTTGTCAAACATGAGGTTCGCCGTTTCCTGCGGATCTTTTATTACATCATATAACTCCACATAGGCTTCATCCTTGAAGATATCCACTATCAGTTTATGGTTCCCCTTTACAATACAACGCTGGGAACTGCCCAAGGAGCCATTCCCGTCAAACTGGATAAAAATAGATTGTCTCTTTTGGGGCATCCCTTTCAAAATGGGCAGCAAAGATTCTCCATCCATTTGTCCGGCACCTTTGATGCCAGTGAGTTCGACCAGTGTGGGGAAAATATCCACCAGACTGATTAATGCGTCCGACTGTTTGATGGCCGTTTGTGTGTTGGCCGGAAGTTTGATTACCAGCGGAACTTTTGCGGACTCTTCATACATCACCATTTTCTGCCAGAGCGAATGGCTGCCCAGCATTTCACCATGATCAGCGGTAAAGATGATGATGGATTGATCATAGAGTCCCTGGTCCTTCAATTCTTTGACCAATCTGCCTACCTCATCGTCCAGCAGTTTTACCAGACCCAGGTATTTGGCCCAGATATTACCCCATTCTTCCCGGCTGTATCGTGAGCCAATAAAACCGGTGAGGTTATACATCTGCAGCGGTGATTGTCCTGGATACCACTGCCCTACATTTTCAGGCAGCTTGAAATCTTTTTGGGTGTAAAGGGAATAATATGGTTCAGGTACACTGAAGGGCGGATGGGGAGCCAGGAACATGGCATTGAGCAGCAGGGGTTTTTCCTTGCTGCGGTTTTGAATGGCAGCGATACTTTGCGAAGCTATGTAATGGTCGAGAAAATAGGGAGCACCTTCTTTGTATAATCCTATCATGGGTGTGGAATAAGACCGCAACTGGGTATGGTTGCCGGAAACAATTTCAGGCGCATTGTCTTTGTATTGTTTTCCCCCTGCTTTGCTCTTCTTCTGTTCCTTCATCCAGTCGCTATAGGTTTCCTGGGTAATCCATTTGGTCAGACTATTCGGGTCTTTGTCAATTTTGTCTTCTGTAAAAAAATGTTGTTTTCCTATATGACGACTATCCCATTGCTTTTCCATTAACTGGTAAAGGTTGGGTGTGCCTGATTTCGTATTACCAAAAACCTCATCGTCTTTCTCCCAGGGATTGATCATAGATCCTGTCCGGTTGGCATAACGGCCTGTAAAAAATGATGATCGGGAAGGCGCACAGAGGGGAACCGCACAATAAGCCCTTGTAAAATTGACCCCATCTTTTTGTAAGGCATTGATATTGGGTGTCATTTCACCCAATACGTCTGAACGTAACTGGTCTGCCATGATGATAATCACTGGTGGCTGTTCCTTTTTTTGTGCTGTTGCCAGGGTACTGCTGCTAAACAGTACCGCCAATAATAGTAGCCCATTTTTCATAGTCATCTTTTTACATACATAGTTTCCAATGCAGGATTCATTTCCCTGATGTATTTCATTAGTTTGTCTTCCAGTTCTTTTGATAGGGCAGGTTCTTTCTGTGTGAGGTCCTGTAATTCTCCCAGGTCAGCCTGAATATTATAGAGTTCTGTTTTCCGGGTTTTCCAGAATTTGATGAGTTTGTAATTGCCTGAAATAACGGCTGAATGCGGATACCCATTTACATACCTGTGAAAATAAAAATCGCCGGATGTCCTGATAATCTTACCCTCACCTTTGTTTTTCAAAACTTTTGCTATGCTGCCCCCGTCTACCTCTTTATCCATCATTTTTGTATTACCGGCTAATTCATTGAAAGTAGGTAGTAGGTCCCAACCTGCTACCGGCACATCAGATTGTGTTCCCGCTTGTATACCGGGGCCCCTGATGATGAAGGGTACACGGATTCCTCCCTCGTATAAGGTCCACTTACCGCCCCGTAGGGGAAAGTTACGCATGGGTGTTGTAAAGTTGCCGGGAGGATCGAGCCGGTTGCTAACAGGCGGAATAAATTCCACCGCGCCGTTATCGGCCATGAGTACGATATAGGTATTTTGGGAGATACCCAGTTCATCAACCATTTTAAATAATTTACCAATACTGGCATCCAGGTCGTTGATCATACCGGCCCATGCGGGATTTTGGTGTTTTTTACCAGGTGCTTTGGCTTTAAATTTATCCAAACTTGCCTGGCGGGTTTCAAAATTCACATGGGTGGCATAATGGGAAACCTGCAGGTAGAAAGGATTTTTTTCCTTCACCTGCTTTTGCATAAAGCGTATGGACCTGGCTGTAATACTGTCCATTTGTTTGGGATTGTCGGTGATGTATTGTTGCAGCCATTTTTCTTCCCGGTCAGAGGATATGTCCCCGTTTTTGTTACCGGTGTCTCCATCACTCTCATCATAGCCCAATTGTTCCGGTGTGATTTTTGACCGGAGATCCCACTTACCAAAATGAGCCGCCTTATAATGACTATCGAATGCTTTTAGTACCTGTGCAATAGAATGGTTAGTGGATGAAGCGGGGTTGTATTTTTCGGGAAAAGTTTCATCCCCCTGCCTGATAGAAGTTTGCCCGAACTGGATACTTCGCCTGCTGGGCGTACATATCGGATCGGGTGCATAGCCCCTGGTAAAACGCATGGCCTGGCTGGCAAACCTGTCTATATTAGGTGTTTCATAATAATCGCTTTTCGAATCAGGTAACCTGTCATCCATCCGGGAAGAAAAACATGACCAGCCCAAATCATCTGTGAGTACCAGTATGAAATTGGGGCGTTGGGTATTTTGTGCGGATGTCAATTGCTGGACACAGCTAAGTAAGCACATACAGACAACTGAATGCTTCCACAACTGCCTCAGCTTATTCCCAAAAGATTTATGGATGACTGAATACATGGTTGCTTATTTATTAATGAATTCGGGATTGTATTTACCTCTTTCCTTGAAACCATCAAAGGGCCGCATCAAACCAAATCTGGGATAGCTGTCAAATATGTCCCCATTACCTGTCATGCGGGGATCTCCCTGTTCAACTAATTTAGCTTCCAGCATTTTTTTCAGTGCTGCCTTTGTACTGCTCATTTTGACGGATCCTGCCAGATCATGTAAACAATAAGGGTCATTACTGATATCATACAATTCTTCTGCAGCCCTTTTGGCAAATCCCAAAGTGAATAATTCCGGCCATTGGGACTGGTTATTGATCATAAAAGTTTTGGTAGGCGAATCATCAATGTCTTCATACCCCTGTAAAATGGGCTTCATGTCTTTGTTACCTTTAATAGATACCTGGTCTTTAGGAGCGGGGTCTCCCAGTGGCCATCTCCCGGGCTTGAAGTTTTCTATATACAGGTATTGTTTTGTGCGGATGGCTCTGGCAGGATAGCCCATATTATCCGGTCGTGCATGGGAATGCCGCTCTCTTCCCGTCAATACAAAAGTATGAATGGGTTCCTTTTTTTCAGGTTGCTTACTTTTCAGGAGAGATAATAAAGATTTCCCGGTTACTCCTTTAAAATGTTTGATACCGGCAACATCCAATAAGGTGGGTGCTATATCAACCAGGCTAACCAATTGATCAATTTTTTTCCCTTTAGCGGCAATACCTGCTCCACTCATTACCAGGGGCACATGGATGCCATATTCCTGCAAATTGGCTTTGGCATAAGGAAAGGGCATGCCATTATCTGCAGTAACTATTACCAGTGTATTTTCCAATTCTCCGGCAGCTTCCAGCATTCGGAGCATTTTACCCAATTGTTTGTCGAACCAGCCTATTTCCAGTGCATAATCCAGCATATCATTTTTTACCAAATCTGCATCAGGTAAAAAAGGAGGAACCGTTAAAGCCCTTGCTGATAAGCCACTGGCGGCTCCCGATCCTTCTTCATAAGTTCTATGGGGTTCATGGGCACCGTACCAAAAGAAGAAAGGTTTGCCAACAGGTTTTTCAGCAAGGAAATCGCTGAAATTAGTTGCGTAATCAATTTTGCTGATGCCTTTGGTGGGCACTTTGGCAAATTGTTTTTTATTGTATTCAGGACCGACCGGATTTCGCTTCCAACCTGCATCTTCAAAATTTCCCGGATCCCAGGGTTTACCTGTATAACCAATAAAATAACCCGCATTTTCGAGCGCATCTGAAAAAACCGGAAATTTTTTCGGAAACAGACTGGCATGGGTACCGGCTTCTTCCAGTTGCCAGATATTTCTTCCGGTTAATATGGCTGCCCGCGATGGGCTGCATTGCGGCGCAGCAACAAAGGCATTGGAAAACAAAAGCCCTGTTCGTGCCAGACTATCAAATACCGGTGTATGAAAAACGGTCTCGCCATAAGCAGCAGCATGGGGATAGGACTGATCGTCGGCAATCGCAAATAAAATATTCAATGGACGTCTCTGTTGGCTGAACAACTGGTTATCCCGGGAATGGATTCCCAGAAAAAATAAAAAAAACAGTCCCGGAAATATTTTCTTCATGTATTCCTATTTACATTATCCATTACCGGATAGGTGCTATTGGCTGATCATCCGTTTCAGTGAATATTACTTTCCCTTTTACCGATTCCACCAGTTTTGAACTCATGGGCAAAGTACTTTTGTAAACCTGCCCCTGAAAAGAAATATCACCACCATAAGCGGCAAAAGATGCTTTACCCGATTTTGACTTTACCAATATCTGCGGAGGCAATGTATAAGACAGGTTGGCTTCAATTTCCCAGTCTCCAATACTGATATTGACCTTACCTGCCGTTACCATAGATTCTTTCATGGGTAATACCGTCCCTTCCGGTGTAACACGGATGACAGAAAAGAAACGGATTTTATCGGTCTTGTCGGTATTAACCGCTTTCAGGTGCCACTGGGTATCCTCATACTTTTTGGTTTTCATGCCTGCGTAATTTCTGTAAGCCACTGCAGGAACATCAAACTTATCGGTAATGTTCCAGTTAAAAACGGCAGAACTCCATAGCTTGCCCATTCCCTTTGCATTATCAATAGTGGAAAGAAATGTATTGGCATTTTTATCTAACTGCATATTTTTAATACTGTGTATCAGCCATGACCAGTTGGCAGGTTGGCTGGATTCGAGTTCATCATAAATAAGGATGATACCCGGCTTTAGTAAAAGCATGTGCCGGAAAAATTTGGTTACACCATAATCCTCTTTTGTTTCAGCACTTTGGTAGGCGTTGGTGGCATCGCCTTTCAGGTAAGCTATCTGGTCACCCTGCAGGAACCTGCTGAAATGGCCATAAGCTTCTGCACTATAGGGTTGCCCCTCACCATTAATCAATATTCCGTTTTGACTCTTAGTATGTTTGCTCCAACCCAACCGGTGCGGATCATCCATGGCCACTTTGTAACCTGTTCTGTAAAACAATCTTTTACCCCCGAATAAAATATTGAATGTATTCTGGTCTGCCAGTATATGTCCGTAGGCACCAAAGGGGCTGGAGCGCATAGCAATCATTACATCCTTTTGCGTATTACCGGGATGGGTATGCATTGATGCAACGCCCACTTCACTTGACATATGGGCCATAGACAAATGAATAGAATCTGTGACGACCGGAGCAGGTTTATTTTGTGTATGGGCATATCGGAACCACCTTACTGTATGTTCCCTGGATAGGTCCGGGTGTTGTACTTTATCCATTTCCCTGGCATACCAGGTATACCTCGGGTTCCCGGTTAGTTTCCCCATTACATCTGCAAAAGCAGCATAGGATACCGGCGGCGTAAATAATTCTTCTGTATTGTCACCATATCCATCAGCAGAAGATCCGGGAGGAAAATGGTAGATGAGCCAGTCGGCCTGCTGTTGGTACCAGGGATGTGTATTTACAAAATCGAAGCCGGTATACTGCCGGATTCTTTCCGGGATTTCAATCAGGGTTTCCATATTCATGGTAAAATAGGAAGCCCCTTCTGCCCAACCCCCATCCACCCCACCCAAAACAGGGGATCTGCCTAAAAAAAGTTCATAGGCATACGAAAGCCATTTGGCTGCTTCCGGCTCGTGAAGGTACATGGCGATGGAAGTATTGAAAAATTCATTCAGTATCAATTGCCAAACATGACCACTCAGTACTTTTGATTCAATATTGTTAACCCAACTTTTATAAAATTTTTCTGCCCGTACTTTAATAGCGGATTGCAGGGTTTGTTTTTGTTCAGCAGTCAACTGGTCAAAAAAAGTATCGAACACCACTGCCATAACACTCATGCATTTACTATCCGTAAAATCCCTGGACCCCGATATACCTTTGGGATCCCAGGAAGCCACTTCCATCGCCATCTCTATGGCTTTGGGTGCGAATTTTTTATCGCCCGTAATAAGGTAAGCCTGGCAAAGCGGCAATACCATCCGGTTAACTTTATTACCGAGGGCAACAACGGCATCTGACAGGTTCTTATTTTCCTGCATTTCATTACTGCCCGGTGCCAAAGGTTTTACGGCTGTATCCCTGAGTATTTTTTGATCCAGGGCCAGGGTGGCATCTGCTATGATTTGCTTCGCATCTGCCGTATTAGACAATACAAACAGATTCATGGCAGGGTCATACTTCAGCACCCTTGGATGAACAGCAGGTACCTTACTAAGCAAAACAGCAGGAGGTGCCGGTACCATGGGGATGGCAGTATTTGTTACTTTAAAATGTAAGGTGGCTGACCATGCCCTGCCTGAAATACGGTAATGCCAGAACCAGGTACCCTTTTCCAGTAATCTATACGACAGAAACATAGCCCCCGGTAAACGGGACGCACCAATGGTTTCAGTTGTATTGAAAAGGGAATCCCTTGAAAGTTGTACTTCATAGGTAACCTGTTTCCCTTTCTGGTAAGGCCAGCGAAGAACGGGTGCATTAAAGGTCACCATAGTGCCATTAGCCGGCACCGGTTCTTCCAGAAACATATTGTAAATGGCTTTTTTCTGTGCACTGGCTACGAGTGAGAAAATAAATAACAGGGTAATACAGTTGGTAAGTACCCTGAAAAAATATGGTAAAGAATACTTCATACCTGTTGATAATTTTTCGAGTATAATTTTTTCCCATCAACACTATAATGTGTGAAGGCTATAACGGGCTTATCATTATCCATTATTACCTTAACCCCTAAGAAACCGCCTACAATATTTAAATAATGGTGCTCTGGCAATACATCTTCTTTTTTCCAGCCTGAAGCGTGCTCGTTACTGGCAGGGCCACAACTGAACTCCATTAATCCGGTGGCTTTATCCTGCGAAACGTATTGCCAGTGACGATCTCCGCAAATCAGGAAAACATTTTTAAACCCAGACAGGAATTTCCTGATCACTGCCCCTTCAAAGGCAAAACCACTGTTGGCATGGTTATCCCTTTTTTGTGGTCTGTCTGGACCAACAATGGGTGTAGGGCTAATCAGGATCTTATAGGTTGCATCAGAAGCGGTGAAAGACTCCCTAAACCATTGCATTTGTTCTTTACCCCAAATAGTTTTTCCCGGGCCGTCTTCCATTCGGTTATCTGTCCGGTATTCCCTTCCCTCTACCAGCCATATCTGAACATCTTTGCCCCATCGAAAAGTCCTGTAAGGTTTATCACCAGAAGGCACCTGCTGTTTAAATATTTTCACCCCCTGCTGAAAGGTAAATGCCCCCATGAATTTATTATCGGATTGAGGATAGCAATCATTCATCCAGGTATCATGGTCATCTTTCATGAAATAACAGGGAACCTGTCTGTAAAATTTTTTACAGTTCTGCAATCCGAACATTCGTTGCCAGTGCCAATGGGCAAGCGGGACATCTTTTGCCAACTGGTCGTAATACAATACATCCCCTGTATGTACCATGAAATCGGGTTTCAGGGAAAGCATTTGGGGGTAGATTCGAAAGCCGCCTTCGGGATCATCCTGGTCATTGTATTCATGACAGGTGGTAACCATAAAATGAACCGGAGCAGACTGGTTAGCCGGAAAAGCCGTTTTAAAAGATCCTTTCACTGTATTGGCTATTGGGGAATCAGTTTTTTCTTTTGCTTCCACTGTAAGCTCATATTGTGTGCCTGGCAGTAAATCTGATAAAGTAAACTGAATAGAAAAATCCGCTTCTTCCCTAATGCTAAGCCAGGGTGTATTCAGCCATTTTTTTTGGTTACTGTTTTTATATGCGATTCTTACCTCTCCTGACTGACCCGGAACAGCCCCCTCCAGGGTTGCAACAGTGGCACCATTAGGGTAAACAATTTTGGTTTGTCTGTTGGGACGATCCTGTTTGTATTTTTCTTTGAAATAGGTTGAATTTTCCCATCTGCCTGTATTCTCATCGAAGTATAAGGCGTATGGAGTGGGAGCATTGGCTCCCACAGGCTTAGCTTCTCTGGTAAGCCTTACCCAAATGATGGCTGAAACAGGGGTTATTTCCCCAATCTTGATACCCGTGGCAAAGTAGGGTCCCTGGCTGAGGGAACTTGCTGGCAGATTTTTTAAGCCGGGTAGCAGAACACCCAGGCCAAGTGATGACTGGTATATAAATTTTCTTCTCTGCATTAAGAAACTTTTTTAGCATAATCAGCACCTGCCGGCTGATTAAATCCACCTCAAAAAATATTTATTTCAAAATCAACCCATTTCCGGAAACAGTTTTTTTCCGGGGTGATGAATTTCTAACGATGATCAACGGCTGAATGATTTCTCCCTGGGTATGGTTGCTTTTATGCTCTTTTCTGATAATTTTTAACAACAATTCAATAGCCTGGGTAGCAATTTCATGAATGGGTTGAGCGGCTACTGTTATGGAAGGGGTTAGTAAACGGAAAAGGTCATTGTCATCAAAACTGACCACAGCCATATCTTTTGCAATTTTCAGGCCTGCTTTCTGCAGGGCTTCAATACCCAGTACACCCAGGTAATTGGTGGCAAAAAACAAGGCATCCAGATCCGGATTCCGGGTTACAAATTTTTTAATGGCCGCAATGATTTTTTCCTCACTTTCATTAAAATGCACTTTCAAAATTTTTCTGTCGTCCGGATAATCAGGCGTTTCTAGCAGCGCATCCATAAATCCCTGCTCCCTGTCGAACATCATAGACATATCACTGTGAATGGTAACAAATCCAATATTGCGGTAACCGTTTTCTATTAAATGCCTGGTCAGGTCAAAGGAGCCTTTGTAATTATTCAGAATTACATAATTGGCTTCCACACCCGGTATAAGCCTGTCGAGCAATACAAAGGGTATATCTTCTTTTTCCAGCGCCTGAATTTCTTCCTGTAATTCCTTGGTAGCGGTAATGATTAATCCGTCTACTGAACTGGTTTTCATTTTTTGGATGAGTGCTTTGGCTGTTTCATTATCGTTTTCGGTACTGCTGAAAAAAACATTGTATCCATTTTTATGCGCTTCTATTTCAATAATTTTGGCTATGTTTCCGAAGAAATAATTACCGATATCCTCTACGATCAGGCCAATGGTTTTTGATTTTCCGGTACGCAATATTCTGGCCGCACTATTGGGATTAAATCCTCTCTTTTTAATCAATTCATTCACCTTTCGGGCTGTCTCTGCACTAATTCCCATCTTTTCGCTTTTCCCATTAATGACAAAAGAAACCGTGGTAATGGAAATATTCAATTCCCTGGCTATATCCTTCATGGATATTTTTTTCACAGCATTATTCATGACATTATATTTGTCAGGTTTGCAATAAATACACTTCGTTTTCCTTCGGGGGCACCGTTAAAACATACCTGACGGTAATCCCTGTTCCAGACAGGATGGGGATCTAACTTGTGCTGACTTCCTCCGGTAATCTTATCTTCCTGTGTTGACTGTTTGGCCCCACCACCCACATCATTGGGAATGGAACACAATTGTATTTCACTATCTTTTTGCAGATCAATCAGCCGGATGGCTACTTCTCCTTCTGCAGCTATTACATACGTTTGTTTGGGATAGGCATCAGCCAGTAAAAACCTGCCGGAACCATCCACACTGGGATGGCCGCTGCCCAGGTGCTTCTCTGATAATACCCTGAAGTCCGTTCCATCGAATTTGAAACTACAGAATAGCATATCCTGGTACCCCAGCCAGGTGGGCACACAATTCATAATAATTCTTTCCCCATCCGGATGCCAGTTGGGGTGATTTCCTGAACCCCCCAGTTTTGCTACCTGGTTCCAGTGTTCTGCATTAAGGCACTGGGTAAGGTTTTCTCCTTCCACGCCCATACTGAACAGTGAGGCATTTCTTCCTTTGTCGTCTACCTGGGCCCTGAACACCTGAAGAATACGGGTTTGTTGTTTATTAAATTTGGAATGAAACAAATACCCAATGCTTTGGGCATATTTTTCTTTATCGCTGCTGGCATCAAAAAACTGTTGCAGCGTAACGAGTAACCTGGTTTCATTTTTTTCCAAATCAGTTTTCCAAAGCCCCTCTCTGGCCATATCAGCTCTGGTAAATGGGATAGGTTTTCCAGTAGGTCCATCGGGAACCGCATACCCATACTGGTGAATATTCATATTCAAAAGATTGGGACTGATAACAGATTTTTCATCGGGCGCAATATCATATTTGGCTCCGGTAAAAGCCTTAACCGTTTCCCTGTCCAGGTCAATCCTGACACAAACCGGTTTCCCGTCTATGATATCATTGGTATAAAGAAAGCGATCTGATTCATTACCCCACTGCACATTGGCTCCTAGTTGAAAAGACCAGGCTTTCGTTTCGTATACTTTACGGATTTTACATTCTTCCAGGTTAACAATACAAACCTCTGCGGTATCACCCCATTGTGGTTTTTTACCCTGGTAGGGAAATTTAGTCAATGCCAAATACCTGCCGGATGGACTCCAGGGACAAACATCATAAAATGTATGCAGATAAAACCCGTCATCCGGTGTGACCTTTTTTACAGGAACTGCATATTGGCCTTTGCGAAAATCCTGACAATCGAATGACAGCCATTTACCGGGCCGGAAAGGCACAGCCCATAGGTTTTGTGACAAGGCTATCACAACCAATCCGGTAGAAGTTTTGTTTATAAATTGCCTTCTGTTCATGCTGTCATTTTTGGAACTGCTATTTGTCTGATGACATAGAAGGTGGCGCCAATTTGGGGTCGCTCCCCCACGATTCCATTGGTTTGCCGCCCATTTGTAAAATCAATTCCCCTCCTTTTACAACCGTTTCGTGCCATAGCCAGGGCTGGTTAAATGCCTTTCCGTTTAACTTTGCGGCTTGTATATAAAAGTTTTTAGGCCCGTTATTTTCTGTTTTGATGACAAACTGTTGACCGGAGAAATATTTTTGATTTAGGTGAATAGTGACTTTCTTAAAAATAGGACTGCTGATTTCATAAAAGGGTTTGGCAGAAGTGCCCCCATTCGTAGAAAATATCCCCATCTTCATTAAAACAGCCAGTGAGCCCATCAATCCCTGGTCTTCGTCTCCACTATATCCTTTTTGAGGTGAAATGCCACTGTATACAGAATCAATTAACTGGCGGGTCCAGTATTGGGTTAACCATGGTTTTCCTGCATAGTTGAACAGAAAAGGCGTTTCCATACAGGGCTGGTTACCATAATTGATATACACCCTTCTTTGCATAGCCTGGTCTTTGGGATTTTCTGATTTGCCAGATACAAAACCATGTTCCCGGGCATTGGTAAAAGCAGTATTTAATTTTTTGGTAAAAGCATCTTCCCCTCCCATAAGGTTAATCAGCCCCTTTACATCATGTGGCACAAACCAGGTATATTGCGCGGCATTGCCTTCCACCCATCCGTTTTCATATTGTAATATGTCAATGGGCTGTTGCCAGTTACCTTCCTTGTCTTTTGCCCACATCCAGCCGATATCCTTGTTGTATAAATTTTTATAATTCTCTGCCCGCTTGCTAAAAAGTGCATAATCTTCTTTCTTACCCAGGACCTTTGCCATTTGTGCCAGTGCATAATCCTGGTAAGCGTATTCCAGGGTCTGGGCTGCCCCATCCTGGTGGTAACCATATTTGGTTTTGGTTAACGGGTGTGGCACATACCCCTTACTAATGTAGTCTTCTACCCCACCCCCAATGAAAGTGGTATGCTCATAACCGGCCTTACTCATCATGCCACCGGGAAAATGGTCTTTGCGCATTCCTTCATAGGCTTTGTTTATATCAAAACCTTTGATTCCTTTCAGGTAGGCAGTTACGATAAAAGGAGTGGTAGCTGCCCCTGTCATCACATAAGTATAATTACCGCCGGAAGGACCACGAGGGATCAAACCGCCATCATCATACATCAGCAAAAGAGAGTTGACAAAAGATTCCATCACTTCCGGATAAACCAATGGCCATAAAGTATTGATGGACCACTGGGCTCCCCAGAAAGAATCTGAATTGTATTCATTGAACCGGGGTTTGCGGTTGGCATCCAGGGGTATTTGTCTGGCTTTGGGTGCGGTTCCGGTATTATCGATATAGGTTCCGCTAACATCATTGACAATTCTTCTGCCCTGCAGTGCATGCCAGAGATCAGTATAAAAACGTCTTTGCTCAACCAGGGTACCTCCCTCCACTTCAATCCTGCCCAGCCAGCTGTTCCATTCATCTGCAGACTCCTTAACCACTTTGTCAAAATCCCAGTGGGGCAGTTCTGCCTGTAAATTTTTTCTGGCCTCATCCATACTCACATAAGAGATGGCTACTTTCATTTTCCTTACTTCATTGGCTTCGGTTACAAAGTCAACATACACACCTGTTTGGCTGCCTTCCACAGCGTTTTGTACAGGCATCAGTTTTCCGGCTTTCCAGCCATTAAAGCTTGCGAAAGGTTTATCAAATTCAGTTACAAAATAGACAGTGATGGGCTTGGGCCTCCTAACCGTTGCGGCCATGGTAACCTCTCCCTGGAAAGCTTTATTGTTCAGCTTATATACTTTGGCACTTTGTGTTGCTGAGGAACCCAGTACAGTAGTAAAGTCAAATAAAATATGGCTTTGAGCAGATTTGGGGAAAGTGTAGCGATGGAATCCTACCCTGGTAGTGGAAGTCAGTTCCGCTTTTATTCCATAATCTTTTAAAATTACTTTGTGGTAACCTGGTTTGGCAATCTCGTCCGAATGCGAATAAAGAGAACCATATTTAGAGGGTCCTAGTTGTCCTTTGAATTCACCGGTAGTAGGTAATACGGGGATACCCGACAATTCCCAGCAATGAATATGGCTGAAACATTTGATGGTATCTTCATTATACCGGTAGCCTGTATTCCAGGTACCATTGAGTTCCATGTCGGGACTGAGGTTCACCATTCCGAATGGCCTGGTGGCAGAACTGAAATAGAAAAATCTTGAATTGGCGGCATCCACCATGGGTTCCACCAAATCAGCTTTGGTAAGCTTCGAAGTCGTTCCCGGCTGTGCCATAATTTTAGTTAATGGCAAACAACAAAACAGTGAAATGCATATCAGGGAAAACCGCATAGGAATTAGTTTTGTTATTCTGAAAATTGGAATAGAAGATGTTTAAAATACATAACGAGTCAGGAGCATATGTCCCTTGCATTAACAGGTACCACTAAATTTGCTGTTTAAAGAAAGATCGTAACCAGCTACTTATAAAATCAGATATGTATAGCGATTGTTCGGCGATAAAATTATCGCCGAACAAACCTATATATAGTTAATTAATATCCCGGATTCTGTGACATGGTTGGAAAAGAAAGGTCAATCTCTGTTTGCGGTATCGGCCTCAGGTAATGAATGTCTTTAATGGTATTACTCTTGGCAGCCCATGGGTTGTATTTCAATACCCTTTCAATCAGCTTACCGGTTCTTTTCAGGTCATACCACCTGTCATTTTCACCAAACAATTCTCTTGCTCTTTCATCCAGAATCATATCGATATTGATATTGGCCGGGGTAGCACGATAAGAAACCGATACCAGGGATTTGATATTTTCAGGATTTTTAGCACACTGCGGATCTGCGCCCGGTGTTGTCAGTGCACGGTCGAGCACCCTGTTATAATACACATCAGCACTACCTAATTTACCACCTGTAGCACCTTTCACGATGGCTTCAGCTGCTATGAGGTATGCCTCCGCTGCGCGGAATATGCATTCATTAAAGGTTCCGTTGGCATCACCATAAGGTATACCGGGTTGCCAGAATTTCCACATATTGGGTTCACCGGAAGGGAAACCGCTAACGGCCACTCCGTTCACAATGTTATAACCACCAGCCCACTCGTCTCCATTGATCACAGAGTATTTGCGGGTACCGCCTACATCAACCCCACGTTGGTTAGGATCGGTGGTTGGTCTGTTCCAGGGTCTGAAGTAAACGACAGTGTCCCCTGCTTTAATATCCACTTTAAGGTTGGCATTGGTAGTAGGTAAGGGTTTGAATCCGGTAACAGGTAACAGTGCATAGCCTACTTCCAGAAAATCCACATCATAGCGGGTATCAATCTGCGGATCAAAGAGCCTGAAAATAGTAGAACCCACAGGATATATAGGCTGTTGGCGATTATAGTCTGATGTCCTGCCCTTTGTTCCGGGCCAGCCCTCTGAACCTCCGCCAAAAACAGAATGAAGGTTATTACCACCCCCTACATCCTGGGAAAACGCGGCGTCTGTCTTATTCGTAATAATATCAGGATTATACTGTACAGCAAAAACAATTTCTGCATTCTTATCGTTCTGTGCACCTGTATATTGGGCCAATACATTTTTATTCCTTGTTGGGAACAGGTCTTTGTATTTGGCAGCAAGGGGATAGGCAGCAATTACTTTATCAGCATACACCAATGCCTGGTTAAAGTCGGCACTGGTTCCACCTAGTGCATTCTTGAAATTCCATCCCCTGGTCAGGTACACACGGGCCAGTAAAAATTGTGCTGCCCCTTTGGTAATCCTTCCATAATCAGAAGCTACTAATGGCAGGGCAGCTTCTGTCTCCAGCAAATCGCTAATGATTTGCTTGTATACATCAGCAGAAGGAACCCTGGTTGCTTCTTTGCTGGCACTTTGTGTTTCACTCAAAGGCATGGGTACATCGCCCCATTGTTGTACCAGGTAGAAATAACTAAGGGCTCTTAAAAACTTGGCTTCTGCCAGCCTGACTGACTTTACTGATTCACTCATTCCGGTTACGGCAGCTGCGCGACTGATGGCAGTATTGGTACGACCAATTTCGGTGTACAGGAAGGTCCATAATACCCGTAAATCATCCAGTGAGCCATTGAGACCAATGTCATATTGGTGAATGGATCCGGCATTGGCAGGTGATGTAGCAAATTGGGGAGAATTAAATCCTCCCGGATAAAAAAGGTCGGTTCCATTCAAAACCAGTTGCCTGGTTTGGTAGATGTTTCTGAGCAGGGGATAACAGGATTTAACAAGGTCATCATACCCCGTAGCTGTTTTATAATACACATCTGTAGTCAGCGAAGACACAGGGGTTTCATCCAAAAAGGATTTTTTGCAACTGGATGCGAACAAGCCAACAAAGGCTATCGACATGGCCGCCAATCGTATATTTTGTAGTGATTTCATGATAATATTTTTTAGTTGAACAATTTAGAAACTGATATTAAACCCGAATGTCATGAGAATAGTAGGTACATCATCCTGGTAAATAGCAGAGTTAAATTCAGGGTCAAATCCCTGGTATTTGGTTATGACAAATGGATTGCTCACCTGTGCAAAAAATCTTGCATTGGAAATTTTCAGTCTGTCCTTCAACTTTTGTGGGAAGGTATAGCCCAGTGTTATATCTGAAACCCTTAAGAAGCTGGCATCCTGGTAAAAGAGGGCACTTCTGTATGGGTTGGCTACATAGGGAGAAAAGAAATCGTTGGAAGGATTGGTCGGTGTCCAGTAATTCAGATTTGCCAGAGAGTTGTATCGGGTTCCCAACTCACCAAAGGTTCCGGCCAAAGTCGAATTTCTGTATTGAACACCGTTTCTATAGTAAATGAAAAAAGAGAAATCAAAATTCTTGTAATTCAACCGGTTGGTTACGCCTAATATCCAGTTAGGCATTTGGGTTCCCAGGTATACCCTGTCATCAATGTTATTGGAGGAAGAAATGATGCCATCTCCATTCTGGTCAACCACCCTTACCGCGCCCGGAACCTGCTTGTATACAGCCGCAGCAGCCTTGTCGTCATTTTGCCAGATACCATTGAACTGGTAATCGAAATTACCCCTGATAGGATACCCTACAAATAGGTTGTTACCCTTATCAACCGTTTGGCCATCGCCATATAATTGCAACAATTTATTTTTATTGGTAGTGAAGGTGAACGTACTGTTCCACCTTAGTTTACCGGAATTAATATTCTGGGTATTCAGGGTCAATTCTACTCCCTTGTTTTCAATTTCACCCACATTGGCCGTTACCTGGTTGAATCCACTAACGGTTGGTATTTTTTGGTTCAGGATCAGGTCAACTGTTTTACGGTTATACACTTCGAGTGAACCGGTGATACGGTTGTTGAAGATACCGAAATCAAGGCCCAGGTTCAATTCCTTACTACGTTCCCATTTGAGGTTTTTGTTGGCCAGGTTTGCCGGAGCAAAACCATTGGCGGCTACACCATCGAAATCATAGCCGGTATTCAAAAGGTTTGCCTGGGTACTATAAGGGTTAACGGTAGAGTTACCGACCTGTCCGTAACTGGCCCGTATTTTCAGGTTTGAAAACAGGTTCTGCTTTTGCATGAAATTTTCTTCACCTACTCTCCAGCCCACGGCTACAGATGGGAAAAATGCCCACTTGTTTCCTTCGGCCAGTTGGGAAGCTCCATCAGAACGTCCGGTCAGGGTCAGTAAATACTTGTCATTATACGTATAATTGATACGACCCATAAAAGAAGATATGGAACGCTCAACCAGTGAACTGCTTTGTGCTGTAATGGTTCCGGTATTCAAAGCATACCAGTAAGAATCATAGGGCAGGTCTTTCACGGCAATGGTACTTACTTCATCGCGCTGGTAGAATGCACTTTGCAATCCGGTAATATCAAGGGCATGTTTACCAAAGGTTTTCTTATAGGTAAGAATATTATCAATGGTATAATTGGCCGTTTTTCTATTGTCTAACTGTGTTCTGGGTTTGTTGCCTATCTGTGATTTAGACCAGGTACCCCTCCAGTCACCCTGCTGGTTGGCATTGTAAGAACCGGAAAGAGAGGTTCTGAAAGTAAGCCCTTTGATAATGGAAATATCCATATAGGCATTCGTAAGAATGGTAGAGGAAGTGGTTTGCAACTTCGACATTTGCGGGTCTATATCCAATAAAGGATTGGGCACCTGCTTATCATTAATACCCATCCAAACAGCAATGCCATTTACGTCAATATCTCCGTTCTGGCTTGGATTGGTCAGGTCTTTGTAATAAGCTGTACCGGTTGGCCTTGCCCTGAAAGCACCACGAAGTGACTCCTGAGAACCCCAGTTCTGGTCACTATAGGTAACATAAGAGGTAAAGCCCAATTTAACGCGTTCACTGATTTTACTGTCAATTCCTGCATTAAAGTTGTAGCGCTTAAATCCGGTATACAAAACATTTCCATTTTCATTGAGGTAGCCACCCGAAAAACGATAAGTGGTCTTATCACTTCCCCCTGATACACTAATGGTATGGCTGGTTTGTAAAGCAGCATCAGTTGCAAGGTCTACCCAGTCGGTTGTTTTACCTGCATCAATATTTGCCTGCTCAGCAATGGTAAAAACGACTCCTGCTGAACCCGCAGCAATCCGGTCGGTATAGGTTAGTTTGTAAAACTCGGGGGTAGACATCATTCTGGGTACATGACCCAGGTATTTCATTCCTACATAACCATCGTAGGTCAATTTTGGTGTACCTGCAACCCCTTTCTTAGTGGTTACTATTACCACTCCATTGGCACCTCTTGCTCCATAGATAGAGGTAGAAGAGGCATCTTTTAATACGTCGAGGGTTTGTATATCATTGGGGTTAAGCGTGTTCAGGTCGCCGCCAATTAATCCATCAATTACCACCAGCGGTGCGGTTGAGTTATTAATGGTATTCTCACCACGAATAGTAATGTTGTAACCGGCACCCGGACGGTTACTACTCTTGGTAACCGTAGCACCAGCCACTTGTCCCTGTATGGCTTTGGCTGCCAGTGTAGGATTGGCCCTAACGATGTCTTTTGATTGAATAGAGGAAGTGGCTCCTGTTAAATCACGCTTTTTCCGCTCACCATATCCTACAACTACTACATCTTCCAGGGCACTTGCCTGAGAAGCCATTCGGATGGTGATATTGTTTTGTGTGGTAACCGCTATTTCCTGTTCAGCGTATCCAATTGTGGTTACTACCAGAACAGAAGTTCCTGAAGAAGGAACCGTGATGGTGAATTTTCCATCAGCATCTGAAACAGAACCCCTGTTGGTTCCTTTGAGAGAGATACTGGCGCCTGCAAGGGCAGTGCCGTTTTCATTGTTCAAAACCCTACCTGACACCTGGCGGGTTTGTGCCCAAGTTATGCTGGTAACGCAACATAACAGGCAGGTTAGCAGAAAAAATTTTCTCATAATCGGCAGTTTTTAATTAGCAATGGTTAGGCAGGAATTAAAAAATAAATGGGACTATCTCTTTTTCCTGCATTAAACTTAGTTAAATGGATTTACTAAATCGTTTAAATAAGCTTAAAAATGTACGAAAACGATTTCGGGGAAACGATTCCTGCCGGGCGATACTATATGTAGAAGTTTAGTGCAAGAAATTGTACAGACTTATTCAACAACCGGTTTATACCCGCTGAATTTGTCAACTATTTTTGGTAACAAAGGCCTACAATCATAGCCGGTACTTACCAGAAAATGGTATACAAAGCCGTTAAAATGCCCAGGATAATCAGTGAGCCAATAGCGAATCCGGTATCAAAACGAAATAGGGAACTGTCTATTTCCAGTGTATGCTGTTCAGTTGGTTTTTCCGGTCGCAGTCGACTAACGACAAGCATCAATACCACAATCAATACAAAGGTGATACTCATCCTGTCTAAAAAAGGGTAATCCGGAAATGCCCCACCGGTCCATACAGGGAGAAACTTTAGCGTAGTAGATATGGGTATGGTCAGCAAGGCACCGGCCATGGCAGCATTGACTGTTGTTTTCTTCCAGAAAAAACCGAGCAGGAAAATGGCCAGTACACCGGGTGAAATAAATCCTACATATTCCTGAATGAACTGGTAAGCCTGGTCGAGAGACCGGAGGGCGGGAGTTACTATGGCTGCAATACTCATGGCGATAATGACAGCCCATCTCCCCACCAACACCAGTTTTCTTTCAGAAGCCTGTTTGTTGAAATACTTATGGTAGATGTCCATGGAAAATATGGTGGAAATGCTGTTGGCCTTGCCAGCCAGTGAAGCAACAATAGCAGCGGTGAGGGCTGCAAATGCCACTCCTTTCAATCCAGCAGGTAATAAATTCATGAGGGTGGGATACGCATGATCTGGTTTGAGGACCCCTGCCGCATCCGTCATTTCCTGCCGGAACAATCCTTTCTGGTGCAATACATACATAGTGATGCCCGGCAATACAGCAATAACCGGAACCAGCAATTTCAGGAAGGCCGCAAAAAGTATCCCTTTCTGCGCTGTGGGCAGGTCAGCACCCAGCGCCCGTTGTACTATGTATTGGTTGCATCCCCAATAAGCGAGGTTATTGATGAGCATCCCGCCAATCAGTACAGATAACCCTGGCAACTCCTTGTAATAAGGATCTGATTTTTTAAATATCATGTGAAAATGTTCCGGTGCCTCTTTCCGTAATACGGATAAGCCCTTCCAGATATCGCCTCCATACCCAAAATTTTCTGATAATAAAGAAAGCGCCAGGTAAGTGGTCACCAGCCCGCCTACAATTAAAACAAATACCTGTATTACATCCGTATAACCAATCACCTTCATTCCCCCCAGTGTTACAATTACCGAAAAGAAACTCAACCCCACTATGCACCATCCAAAATCGATACTGGAAATAGAAGAGATAGCCAATGCCCCCAGGTAAATGATGGAAGTAAGGTTCACAAATACATACACCAGTATCCAGAATACCGCCATGATGGTACTGACCTTGTCATTGTACCGCCTGGCCAGGAACTGCGGCATGGTATAAATCTTGTTTTTTAAATACAGGGGAATGATGAATATGGCCACAATAATCAATGTGGCGGCTGCCATCCACTCATAAGTTGAGATGGCGAGCCCCAGCGCAAACCCGGAACCCGACATACCAATAAAATGTTCTGCGGAAATATTAGACGCGATAAGAGAGGCACCAATGGCCCACCAGGTTAACGAACCTTCTGCCAGAAAAAAATCTTTGGAACTCGCAGTTGCCGACTTTTTTTTATGGTAAATAAAATAACCATAACCGGATACCATGATAAAATAAACAAAGAATACTAAGTAGTCAAGTGTTTGTAATGTATGCATCCTTGCTTTTTAGTCAGTGAGTAACAACCTTATTCTGAATAGCGCGGTAATAAATATAAGTATTAGATAGATATGGATTAACCTGCTGTAAGAAAAATGATTACGCCCAACAAACCTTTATACAAAACCCTGTATAAGTTACAGGGCTTTCTTACATCAGCTAATTTGATTAAAACCGCAACTGGTCAGGCAGGTATTTGCCTACCAGGTCCTCATAATACCCACGCAGCTTTTGCCATTCGGGAGGTTCCGGGCTTTTGGAATAGAGGTCGTAAGGATTGAACAGGTTAACCCAGGCAAACATTTCTTTGTCTTTCTTATCCAGCAGGTGATCGTAGCCATGCTCGCGGTGCTGCGCATAAAAAGAATGGTAGCGAAGCATGTACAGGGCAGGTTCCGGCAAATAATCCTTCATCATTTGGTATACATATTCATCATGGCCCCATGACATCATTACCTTATCCAACCCGCAATGAGGTTCATATATACCATATTGGGTATTGTATCGCTCATCTTCACTGTCAGGATTGTCCCTGAAAAATTCGGGATAGACGATTTTGTCAGAATGGGCACAGCCCACCGGAAAAGTATCCCCTACCACTGCCCATTGGGGCTCACCAAAGAGGCAGAGTACTTTGCCCATATCATGCACCAGCCCTGCCAGTACCATCCAGTCGGGATGGCCATCCGCCCGTATGGCTTCTGAGGTTTGTAATAAATGCTGGAACTGGTCAAGGTCCGTGTCCGGATCTGAATCATCCACCAACTGGTTAAGAAATTGAAAAGCGTTCCATACAGGCATTTGCTTTTTATCAAATGCCAGAAAATTTTCCCTTTTGGTTTTGGCAAATTCGTAGGTCTGGTAGGTATGGTTCAACCGGTAAAATTCTTTTACGGTATCTCTCTGGGGAGCTGCATAGTTTCTGTACTCACTGCTCTCTTTTCCTTTGGCGATAGATTCCGGGTCGGGGTATCTATCGAGTAAATCCTCTTCCCAAACATCCAGGCTTTTGAGCGGTGAGTGTTCCTTATCGTGTACCGTATTTTCAGACATACCCTTGCTTTTTTGATTATCCATCATCACATTGTCCGGGCTAATTTACCTTTTTTTATCCCTTTCTGAAAGCCAAAAGTGATTTTATTTACGACACCGTTGTCGTTGTTACAAGTTAAAAGACTAATACTGATTGCTCATTCTTCCCTGTTTTTCATTTTCATTAATAAAGCATACGCCCCTTCCCTAACATAATTAGCCGATTCGGACAGGGGTTTACCCAGGGGGATTATTTCGGTAAATCCATTCTGACTCAACCCCGTTTGTACACCCGTCATTTCAAATACAGTAGTTGCTACTGCCCTGAATATATATTCCTTCCCTTCATACCTGACCACTGCAGCACTGGGCAATACCTGCGACTTACCTGACCTGATTTCTACCTCTGCATTCATATAGGTTCCGGGCAGCAATGATTTATCATAGTTTTCAAAATGACAGTGCACTTCTGTATTTCTTTCCGGAGAAATGTCTTTGCCAATAAGTAAAATCTCACAATCATATTTTTTGCCGGCATTATTATTGGTATAGGCTTTCACTTTCTGTCCTACAAAAAGATGGTGCAGGTCTTTCTCATATACTTTCATAGTTAAATGAATGTCGTCCGGATTGATGAGTTCAAAGAGCACATCAGTGGGTGAAACGTATTTCCCTATATTCACATTCACCTTAGATACATATCCATTAATGGGAGAATGTACATTGATGCTTTTGGAAATATGCCCATCATCCAGTTTATCGGTACTGATACCGGCCAGTTCTAATTTTTTACCCAGGGAAGCCAATAAAACTTTTTGGGACTCGTAGGCGGATTCTGCTTCCTGCAAATTTTTATCACTGCTGGATTGTGTCCTGTTCAATTCCTGCTGTCGCTTGTAATCCTTCTCCAGTAAACGGATGCGAATTCGGGCTGACAAAAAATCCTGCTGCAACTGGATATACTGTTGGTCTTCTATTACTGCAATAACCTCGCCTTTACTCACGTGCCTTCCGGGAAGCAATTCTGTTGTTTTCAGGTAACCGCCCAGGGGAATACTTATGGATACAATATTCTGAGGGGGTACATCTATCTTGCCATTCACATGCAGGAAAGAAGCTAATTGCTTTTGTTCCAAACTGCCTGTTACAATACCGGCATTGCGCATTTGTGTGGCAGTAAGAGACACCCTGTTGTCTGCCAGGGCTCCTTCAACGGAAGGGTCGTTTTTTTTCTCCGACTGACAAGCATTTGCAAGCAGGATAACCAATAGGCTGTATAGTATTCTTTTCATTGCTATAGAAATTATTTGTTTTGATAATAATGAAGGGAGACAATAGTTTCATTCAATCCCCTGATGGTTTCCAGGTAATCACTTTTCACGGATATGGCCAGGTTTATCAGTTGTACCCATTCCAGGTAGTTGATACTCCCCTGTTGCAATCGTTCATTGGCCGTACCGGCAATCCTGTCCGCGTCGGGCAGTGCCTTTGCTTCATAGTAATCAGCCGTTGCCTGGTAACTGGTATATTGTTCCATCAACTGGCGATAAGCTGCCTGCCATTGTTGTAGTTCCATTGAATAAGCGGAACTGGCCAGTTGTTTGGAAAAAGTGGCTGCTTTTATTTTTTCTTTCTGGGCCCTGGCAAATACAGGGATACCTACGCCAACCTGTACGGTATGGAATCTGGCACCGGCACCATACAGTACATTATCTGCGCCTACCCCCCGGATGCTTGTATTGTTGTAGCCGAATTGAATGTCCGGTAAAAGTTTTGCCTTTTCCAGTGCAATATTGGCATCGGCAATCTGCTGTTGCTGCCTGATGAGGGAAAGACCGGGGTGTTCTGCAATAAAGCCTGTATCAGGTATAGTTGTCAGAGACATCCGAATCTTATTGCCTGCCGGCAGGTACAGTTCTTCCTTATTGAGTAATAACTGAAACCTGATTTGCCAGATGGCGGAATCCTGTTGCAGTTGTCTGGTCTGTATCCGGATCTGCCCTAATTGGGTGGCTGCACTTGTTTTTTCAAGGATATCAGACTCTCCTTTGGCCAGCCTGATGGCAGCCCTTTCTGCAAAAGCGCCGTACAAACTGTCAGCATAATGCAACAGCTTTTTTTTCTGCTGTATGTACAAAAGCATGTAAAAACTTTCTTCCACCTGTTTCTGTAAATGCGCTTTCTGAACGGATACCTGTAAGAGGCTGGTGGCCCATTCTGCTTCCAGCAATTTTTTTTGCCTGGCATATACAGTAGGAAAATTCAGGGTTTGAACAATGCTGAGTCGGGTATCTGTATAACTACTGTTCATTTGTCCTACATCGCCGATCAGTGTAGCCTGCGGAAGCGTGGCGGCTGTATTGACCAGTAAACTGTTGTACCTGGCTTTCAATTGCTCGTTTCTTACTTCCAGGTTGTTTCGCAAAGCTGTATCAATGGCCGCTTTCAGGGAAACGGGCGATTGGGCCCAGGCATTTTTACCCAATCCCGGAATCAAGCAAACAACCACCAATAGAACTTTTGTTGCAGACATTTTTGGCCATTGGCGGTTTTCAAATACTATGTACAATACCGGTAATACAAACAGCGTAAGAAAGGTAGCGATTAATAGCCCACCTATCACTACGGTAGCCAGTGGCCTTTGTACTTCAGCGCCGGCACCATTGCTCAGTGCCATGGGTAAAAAACCCAGAGAAGCCACAAAAGCTGTCATCAATACAGGCCGTAACCTTGTTCGGGTTCCTGTAATTACCCTATTTTTTACATCCGTCATTCCTTCCATGTGTAAACGATTAAATTCAGCAATAAGCACAATACCATTTAATACTGCCACCCCAAAGAGTGCGATAAACCCTACTCCGGCACTGATACTAAAGGGCATGCCCCTGAATGCCAGAAAGAAAATACCACCGATGGCAGAAAGGGGTATGGCAGAGTAAATAAGAAATCCCTGGCGTATAGAATTAAATGCAAAATAAAGCAGGAGGAATATCAACACCAGTGAAACCGGTACGGCTATCATCAGTCTTTTTTTGGCTGCGTTCAGGTTTTCAAATGCACCCCCATAGGTTACATAATACCCGGGTGAAAAATTCAATTGCCTGCCCACTTTGGTCTTTAATTCATTTACGATACCCGCCACATCTCTGCCCCTTACATTGAATCCTACCACAATTCTCCGTTTGGCATCCTCGCGCTGGATCTGGTAAGGCCCATCTTTGATATTGACATCAGCCACCTGGTCCAGGGCCACCTGTGTACCCATTGGCGTGGGAATGAGCAGTTGGCGGATATCTGCCAAATCCTTCTTTTGTTCTCCCTTTATGCGAACAACAATATCAAATCTTTTTTCTCCCTCGAATAACATACCACTGGTTTGTCCGGCGAAAGAGGTATTGACCACTTTATTGATATCATCCACGGAGAGCCCAAACTGAGACATGGCATCTCTTTTATAATTGATCACTATCTGCGGCATGCCCGATACTGTTTCCTTGTAAAGGTCCTCTGCACCCTCAACGGTGCTGACGATTCCTCCTAACTTATCTGCATAGGCAGTTAAACTATCCAGGTCTTCTCCAAATATTTTACATACCACATCCTGTCTGGCTCCCGTCATCAGTTCATTGAACCGCATTTGCACCGGAAACTGAAACCCGGTGGTGATGCCGGGAATGGCTTCCAGTGTCTTTCCCATTTTTGCTGAGAGTTCTGTAAACGATTTTGCTGAAGTCCATTCTTTTTTGGGCTTCAGTATAATCATCAAATCACTGGCCTCCATAGGCATCGGATCAGTGGGTACTTCCCCGCTTCCTATCTTGGTAACTACTTTTTCCACTTCAGGGTAGCTAGTCTTTAACAGATGCGCTGCTTTTTGGGTATAGTCAATAGTGGTTTGCAAACTACTCCCCGGCAAAACACGCGTGTCTACCGCAAAATCACCTTCTTCCAGGGAGGGAATGAATTCACCACCCATCGTGGACAAAACATACATGGACACCAGAAAAATGCCTAGGGCACTCAATAAAATAGTTTTGGGAAATTGGAGTACCCTTTTCAGCATTACCTGGTATCCATTGCTGATGCGCTCCATAATCCTGTCTGACAGGTTTGCATGTTTTTTAAGGGTCTTCCCCAAAAAAACAGCGCTCATCATGGGTATATAGGTAAGGGATAAAATAAATGCGCCCATCAGTGCAAATGCTACGGTTTGTGCCATGGGTTTAAACATCTTTCCTTCTATTCCCTGCAGGGTAAAAATGGGCAGGTATACCACCAGTATGATGATCTGTCCAAATACAGCACTGTTCATCATTTTAGAGGCTGATCCATTTACCGCAGCATCCATTTCTTCGCCCGTAAGCCGGTTTTTCCCCGGAATCATTTTGGCATGCGCGAGCCTGTGCATGATGGCTTCCACAATGATTACAGCACCGTCTACTATTAAGCCAAAGTCCAAAGCCCCCAAACTCATCAGGTTACCACTTACCCCAAACAGGTTCATCATAATGATGGCAAAGAGTAGCGATAAGGGAATGACACTGGCTACCAATAATCCAGCCCTGAAATTGCCGAGAAACATTACCAGAACGAAAACCACTATCAATGCCCCTTCTGCCAGATTGGTGGTAACCGTACTAATGGCATTGTTCACCATTTTGGTTCGGTCAAGAAAGGGTTCTATCACCACCCCTTCCGGAAGTGTGTGCTGTATCTGGGCTATTCTTTCTTTTACATTTTTGATTACATCATTGCTGTTGGCACCTTTCAGCATCATCACCACTGCACCCGATACTTCACCCTGGTCATTGTAACAAATGGCTCCATACCTGGTGGCAAAGCCAATACGGATATCTGCCACATCCCTTAGCCATAAGGGAGCGCCATCGGGCTGTGACTTAATGGTAATCTTTTCTATGTCTTCTATACTACCCAATAGCCCTTCTGTTCTGATGTACAATACAGTGGGACCCTTTTCTATATAGGCACCACCGGTGTTCTGGTTATTTTTTTCGAGTGCCTGAAATACGTCGGTAATGGTGATGCCATAAGACAACAATTTATCCGGAGATACTTCTATGGAATATTGTTTCAGTTTACCACCAAAGCTGCTTACTTCCGCTACTCCTTTTACACCCAATAACTGCCTTCGTACCAACCAATCCTGTATGGTCCGCAGTTCTGTGCCATCGTAAATTTTTTCATAGCCTGGTTTCGGTCTTACCACATACTGGTAAATCTCTCCCAGTCCGGTACTTACGGGGCCCAGTTCGGGTGTACCAATTCCTTTGGGAATAATGGATTGTATTTTCTGCAGTCGTTCACTTACCTGCTGTCTGGCCCAGTAAACATCAGTAGCATCATCAAATACAATGGTTACTAGGGAAAGGCCAAACCGGGAGAAACTCCTGATCTCCTTCATCCCGGATATATTATTGTTGACCTGCTCTATAGGAAACGTAACCAGTCTTTCAATATCTGTTGCACCAAATGAGGGTGCCAGTGTAATCACCTGCACCTGGTTATTGGTGATATCGGGCACTGCATCAATGGGCAGTCTGGTAAACTGGAAACAACCATACCCTATCAGTCCCAAAGTAAATAAACCAATCAACAATTTATTCCTTACCGAAAAGCTGATAATTTTTGTCAGCATATGCAAAAAAGTTTAGGGAATACATATATAATAGTCTGCCGGCACCCATCTGTACAAGGGCCGGGAGAAACTTATCCAATTAGGTTTTTGCTATGATCAGCTTAACCGGGGCGGTTGCCAGATACGGGAAAGATAAGAAGAAGGAAGAAAAGCTTCTTTGGTCCGCAGGTATTTTATGCCGGTAGTCTCGAGAACCGGTTTGGGAATAGAAATAGAAAGGGAGGTGGGGACATAGGCAAAAGCGATAGTAGAAATACAATCACTCGGCGTTTTAAAAGGCAATTGCATGTCTCTGTCGTAATCATTATCCTTTGGGCTTCCATGCATATAGTGGATATCCAAAAACGCCAGAAAGGTCAATTGGTTGTTTTCCTGCCTGTGCTCCTGATAATGCTGAAATATGACCGGCAACTTCAATAATTGTCGCGCCTCCGTTGTGGAAAGCAGGTAAAGGCTGAAAAAGAATATGGAGATGCTTTTTTTCAATGCTCCCAAAGTTACACGAATCCGCTGAAATGCAAAAACCTGCCCTAAGCAGATTTTCATGTGCATTCTCCCAAATTATTAGAGTAATTTGGGTTATATGGAAAATTTCCAGGTAATCCTTTTCTTATTGGTAGTGCTGATTTGTCTTTCCGCTATTCCGGAAAATGATAAGATACCCCAGCCCATTATCCTGGTGCTGGCCGGATTACTGATTGGCTTCCTGCCCAACCTACCCGAACTAAGTATTGAGCCGGAAGTCATTTTCCTGCTTTTTCTGCCGCCCCTTCTTTTCGACGCTGCTTCACAAACTTCCTGGCATGAATTCAAAGCGGATTTCAGGCCTATCACGGCCATGGCCATCAGCCTGGTATTCTTCACCACCGGAGCCGTGGCTATTACAGCCCATTACCTGATGCCCAAATTCGGATGGCCGCTGGCATTTTTATTAGGCGCCATCATTTCGCCCACCGATGCAGTGGCTTCTTCGGGCATTATCAAAAAAATGAACCTGAACAGAAGGGTAATGACCATTCTGGAAGGAGAAAGTCTCATGAACGATGCCTCCGCATTGATTGCCTATCGCTATGCCCTTGCTGCTGTACTCACAGGAAGCTTTGTTTTCTGGAAAGCAGGACTACAATTTATTTTAGTGGCCGGAGGTGGAGTAGTCATTGGGATAATGCTGGGATATGCCCTGGTATTGATACACAAGCGAATTCACCACAATACATTGGTGGAATCAGGGTTAAGCCTGTTAACACCCTTTATCGCCTATTTGCTGGCAGAGAAATTACATGTTTCCGGAATTTTGTCGGTGGTAACGGCTGGACTGGTTATCTCCTGGAAATCTCCTGAAATTTTTACTTACCAAACCCGGATGAGAAACCACGTGATCTGGGACACGCTGGTATTTCTTTTGAATGGATTCATCTTTATCCTTATCGGCATGCAGATGCCCCTGATATTGCGGCAGGTAGTCAATTATTCCACTGAGAAACTGGTGGGTTATGGCATACTCATCAGTCTCGTGACCATCGTTGTTAGGATATTGTGGGTATTGGGCGGGGCCTATGCCACCAAAATGTTCCACCCAAAAAAAGAATCCACTAACGGGTCTGACAAAGGAAAAGAAGAAGTGCCCTGGAAAAATGTTTTCATCATCGCCTGGACCGGTACCAGGGGCGTATTATCGCTCGCTACTGCACTTGCACTTCCATTGCTCCTACGTTCGGGTAAAATATTTCCGGAAAGGCACCTAATATTATTTCTGGCCTTTGTGGTTATCCTGGCTACGCTGGTACTGCAGGGACTCACCTTACCACTGCTGATCAGGATTTTAAAAATTAAGCCGGAAGGCAATGAAAGGGAAGAGCAAAAAAAATTACAACTTCACCTGGTCAACAGTACCCTTCATTTTCTGGACAGGGGATTGTCTGTTTCCATAGACAGACACAGCAAAAAAATACTTAAAAATAAATACAATGAAGAAGCTGATATACTGACCAGGGATATCCGGAATGCTAAAAAAATGCAACCAACTGATAAACCCATTTCTGCTGAAACAGCGTCCCCATTACTGCTGGCGCAAATAGAAATACGCCGGTTTCAAAGAGACCTGCTGATCAAAGTACATAAAGAAGGTGTTTACAGTGATACCGCTATTAAAGGAGTAGAAAGGGATATGGACATTGATGATTTGAAGCTTGACAGCATACTGCCAAAAGAAGCTGAATTACCGGTTGTGGAAGATAAAAAATAATATAGTTATGCTTTTGTGAACAGTACGCTTATCCTATTGTTAAGGAACAGAAACCCAGTAACTTCATTACTCCAGCATTTTATTAACTAAAAAATAATCCGATGACATTTACCAACATTACCAAAGGATGGCTTTTTACAATAGCCTTATCCACCATTAGCCTGGTTGCCTGCTCACAACCTGCCAGCCCCGCCGCTACGGCCGAAGGAAAAATAGGCGCTGCCAGTGTTTCCATTAAGTACAGTAGCCCTGCTGTGAAAGGGCGTCAGATTTTTGGGGGCCTTGTACCCTATGGACAGGTATGGAGAACCGGTGCGAATTCCGCTACCGTTATTGAGACTGATAAGGACTTACTGGTGGAGGGCAAAAGCCTGCCCGCAGGCAAATACAGTATCTATACCATCCCGGGAGAAAAAGAGTGGACCATCATCTTTAACTCCCAAACAGGTCAGTGGGGAATAAACAGGCAGGGAACTACCCAGGATCCCGCCAAAGATGTGCTCAGGGTAAACGTTACCCCCAAAGCCTCCGCCAGCATGCAGGAAAGAATGGTATTCAACATTCATGCAAAGGGCTTTACACTAAGTTGGGATAACCTGGATGTTCCGGTTAACATTAAATAATAAAACATGTATCATATTAAAGCCCCGGAATATTTTTCCGGGGCTTTATTATGGGCTAACCCTTACAAATGGAGGCATTTGTTTTATTTAACAGCCCCTTAATAAGCCTTTGGCAACGTTTTTGGTCTATTAAGTCTCTCTTAAGTACCCTAAACCCAAAATATGCGCCCTATTGTAAACGGCATACAGAGACTGTTAAAGCAAAAACTGAATATCTATCCCACTTCCTTAACGCCTGAAACAAACCTGAAAGAAGATTTGAACATGGTTGACTGGGAAATGATCTACTTACTCAATGCCATCGAACAGAACTGGCATATTTCCATCAATCTGCAGGAACTGGATAATTTTTCCAATATGGAATACCTGCTGGCAGTTGTGAAGCAGCAGGTTTCTGCCGGCACTCATCGCCATTAATTGAAAGGGATTTACCAATAATAAGTAGCCACTGCACCAGGGTCCAGATTAAACAACGAGGCTATACCCCCGGGTCTGAGGCTAAATGTTTGTTCCTTATCCGTATCATTCAACACAATTAAAACGATTTTTCCTTCAGGGGTTCGGAAGGCAACATTGGGCATGCCTTTCCACTGGGTTGACCCAATCCTGACCGATCCCGGCCTTACCAGTTTGGCCACATGGGCAATGATGTAATAGGCAGGATTTCTGGTAACACTGTCCTGTTGTATGGTTACTGCACCCAAACAACTGGTGCAACCGCCCCTGTCGGTATGCGGTTCCTGCTTTTCATCGGCAGCCAGGTTCCATTCAATCACGGTTTTTGACCAATTGCGGCTGGCACCAATAATGAGGTTGCGCACATGTTCGGGTATGTCTTTCTGCATATTGCCCGGTGCCCCCACCCATTGTTCGGTGAAGTAGATGTTTTTATCGGGATGGGCATCGTGCACCTTTGACAATGCTTCAATTTTTCCGCCATACAAATGAAAGGCCGAGCCATCAATGTATTGTTTAGCCATCGGATCATTCAATATAGAAATGGGATAATCCGGCCGGTCGGCATTATGGTCGTAGATGATGATTTTGGTTTTGATACCGGCTCTTGCTAAAGCAGGCCCCAGGTGGTTTTTCACAAAATCCGCCTGCTCCGGCGCTTTCATCAATAAACTGGGATTGTTGCCCGGATGCAGTGGCTCATTCTGCACAGTAACTGCATCTATTTTTATACCCAGCTTTTGCATCTCCTGCACATAGCGCACAAAATAGTGGGCATAGGCAGGATAATATTCCGGCAGTAAACTTCCGCCACGGCTATCCTTATTGGTCTTCATCCAAACCGGCGGCGACCAGGGCGAACCCATCAGTTTGATTTGGGGTTGGATGGCCAGTATCTCCTGCAAAACCGGTATCAGTTCTTTTTTGTCCTCCCCCAGGTCAAAATGCAACATGGCGGTATCCGTTTGTCCTTCCGGCAGATCATCATAGGAAAACACCCGTTCATTCAGGTCAGAAGCGCCGATACTCAGGCGCAGGTAACTGGTGCCAATCTGGCCCTTACCGGTGCCGAACAATTCAGCCAGCAGGGAAGCCCTGGCATTTTTGCTCATCCTGCAGAGTGCCTTTGCACTGCCACCCGTTAATGCATACCCAAATCCATCCATGGTCTGGAATCGTTGTTGCGTATCCACCACAATTTCCTTTCCATCATTCACTGCTTTGCTTTGCTGAAAATAGGGTGATGCCTGTTGTTGAAAAAAAACAGCATGGGCAGGGTCTGTCAGCCAGCACTGTATAGGCGTTTGCACCTGTGCAGTTAACAAAATGGGAAGTATTCCCCCAAAAATAACCAGTACGCTTTTTGTCATTTTGTAAATTAGGTATTTTATGGTTGCCACAAATTTTTATAGGGTTTGGAGTTGGGAGTTGGGTCTGTGGTTTGTTGTCTGTGGTCTGTGGTTGGGTTGGGGGTTGGAGTTTGGTCTGTGGTTTGTTGTCTGTGGTCTGTGGTGGGGTTGGGAGTTGGGAGTTGGGTCTGTGGTTTGTTGTCTGTGGTCTGTGGTTGGGTTGGGGGTTGGGAGTTGGGTCTGTGGTTTGTTGTCTGTGGTCTGTGGTTGGGTTTGGGGTTGGGGGTTGTGTATAATATTGGGGGGAAATTGAGGGGAAAACGGTTAGTTTTGGGGGGATGGCGGTTTATTTTTCTTCTCTTAACTCGGGCAGTAATGGCAACTGTTATTATGTGGGCAATGACCAGGAAGCTATTCTGGTAGATGTGGGTATTTCCTGCAGAGAAACCGAAAAAAGGTTGCAGCGTTCCGGCTTATCGGCCCACAAAATAAAAGCGATTTTTATTTCCCATGAACATGGCGACCATATTGCCGGTGTATCGGTTTTGTCGAAAAAATTCAGGTTGCCGGTTTACATCACCCCGGCTACCCTGGCCAATGCACGCTTATCACTGGATGCAGCATTGGTGAAAACTTTCCAGCCCCATCAGCCGGTAACCATCGGCGGATTAACCATCACCGGTTTTCCCAAATTACACGATGCCATCGACCCGCATAGTTTTGTGGTAGAAAGCGAGGGCATTACCGTTGGCATTTTTACAGATATTGGCAGGGCCTGTGTGCAGGTGAAAAAATATTTCAGGCAATGCCATGCCGTTTTTATGGAAGCCAATTACGATACCGATATGCTCGAAAACGGCGGTTACCCCCTTCACCTGAAGAACCGGATACGAGGTGGGTTAGGACACTTATCTAATAAAGAAGCACTCGAACTTTACCAGCAGCACAAAGCCCCTTTTCTGCAGCAGGTATTGCTCAGCCACCTGTCTAAAAACAACAATTCGCACGAAAAAGCTTTGGGCTACTTCCAACACCCGGGCCCCGGTGCACCCATTACGATAGCGTCCCGCTACAATGAGTCACCTGTTTATCAGGTAACGGAGGCAGCTAATGTGGCACGTACGATTACCCCCATCCCCAGGTCAAAAAAGAAGAAGGGAGAAAACCAGTTGTCCCTGTTTTAATAACGAAAGTTGGAAAACCCAAAAGTCCGTTTAGGTTTTGAACGGACTTTTGGGTGGCTACCTATAAAGGTTTATTGGTTAACCGGAACCACCGGACCCTTGCGTATCGGCTTGGGCATTACCGGCCAGCTTGCCGGGCTTGCCCGTTTTGGGATCAATGGGCAGTATACTTTTTTCTCTGGAGGTAGTTACCGGATCCTCACTCGCCTCGTAAGCCAGTATGGCGGTGAGTATGGCATTGCTGCGCAGGTCATCAAACACTACCTTATCATACGTGTCCCGGTTGGTATGCCAGGTATAATTGAAATAAGACCAGCTGGTACTACTCAGTGAAAATGCCGGCGCACCAGCCGCTACGAAAGAAGCATAATCAGACCCACCCCCACCCGGTGTTCCGGGAAAACGGGTTTCTATTTGTGTACGGATATTGGATGGTACAACAGACAGCCAGCGACTGATGTATTCATAAGCATGCAGGAATCCCTGTCCCGAAATGTTCACTACCCTTCCCGTTCCATTGTCCTGGTTAAACAATGCCTGCAGGTTTTTCACAATCTCCGGATGGTCTTCCACAAAAGATTTGGAACCGTTGAGTCCCTGCTCCTCGCTGCCCCAGTGGCCCACCAGTATCGTTCTTTTGGGTTTGGGGTATACCGCTTTTAAAATGCGCATGGCTTCCATCATCGTTAAGGTACCCGTTCCGTTATCGGTGGCACCTGTTCCCCCATCCCATGAATCGAAGTGGGCCGAGAGCATCACATATTCTTCGGGCTTTTCTGTTCCCTTAATTTCTGCAATCGTATTGAAAGTGGGCACAAGCCCCGTTTCCTTCGAATCGGCCTGTATACTGATGCGGGGATCAGCACCGGATTCCACTAACCGGTAGAGCAATCCATAATCTTCCAGGGCTATGTCAACCGTAGGTATTTTTTGGGTATAAGCATTGAATATTTTGTTTACCCCAAAACCGGATGACCAGTTAGAGCCCACAATGCCCAGTGCCCCTGCTTTTTCCAGGGCAAGGGGAAGGGTGCGGGTGGTATAACCCGTTTTACTGATTCTTTTCCGCCAGGCTTCTGTTTGTGCGCTGCGGTCGGCCTTCATTTTGTCGAAGGAGGCTGTGGTGGCATATTCCTTCCAGTTATCATCGGGCCGGCCGGTAGGCTGGTTCATAGATACCATCACAAATTTACCGCTGGCATTGGGCAGCCAGTTTGCGAATGCTGCTGAATCGGCCAGGTCGGGTAAGATAATAAGGTTGGCCGATACGGCTTTACCGGAAGTAGACGGGCTCCAGGCCAGTTGGGTGCCTTCCAGTGACTTTACCCAGGGGCTAACCATATCTATATGGGTGATGCCCCGCTCCCAGCCTTTCCAGGTGCCCCATTGTTCATTGCGGGAAGGGATGCCCCAGCCCGTGTACCTGGCCACTGCCCAGTCATTGGCCTGCTGCATTTTGGGAGAGCCCACCAGCCTGGGACCAATGCGGTCGAATAATTCATGGGCCAGTTTTTCGAGCTGCGAATTATCGGTGGCTTCTTTCACTATTTTATCAATAGTAGCATCGGTGGTTTGCGCCGTGGCAGAACCCATCCATAACAAAGCCAGTAAACAGCCACCCATCCAGCTAAATTTCCATTGACGGCCAACAGACAAAAAGGTATGTTTCATATATCCTGATTTTTAGAAAAATCAAGATAAGGAATTATTCTTCCGCAGCCACCACCCCTTTGAAATAGCCGATAGATTCGGCAATGCCCGGCATCGGGTCTGTCATGTCTTTTTCATATTCGATGCTGCAGATGCCCGCATACTTTATTTTTTTGAGCGACTCCACCACTTCCGGAATATGGATCACGCCTCTTCCCATCTCAATGGCTTTTCCGTCTTTGGCGGCAATGCTAACGTCTTTGATGTGCAGGTCGAACAGCCTGTCTTTGTATTCGCGTATGGCTTTTTCGGGGGCAGTTCCGGCACGTAAAGCGTGACCGATATCGATACACATCCCCATCCTGCTATCCCTGTTTTTGATCCTGTCGTACACATCTTTGGGCGCGGGATACAAAGCATCTTCGGGTCCATGGTTGTGGATGGCCAGGCGGATATTGTATTGTTTTACCAATTCCTCCGCATGGTCAATCAGGTCGTAAGCGGGTACGCCTACAATCATGTTCACCCCTACTTTTTTGGCATATTGAAAAGCCTGGTCCACCGCTTCTCTGCTGCGCATATACACTACGCCAACGGTATAGATATTGATACCGGCCTTGCTAAACTTATCCATGGCCTCTTTGATCTTTTCATCACTGCTGTTGAGGGGCAGGTGTATTTCTTTCAGGGAAAGATTTTTCACACCCAGTCGCTGCAGCATGGTGATGGACTGGTCGAGGGTGAATTTGGCGAAGGTATACCCTGCCACCCCTACCTCCAGGGAGGCAGCTGCAGCACCCTCCATTGCTGTTGAAACAGGGACAGTCTTGCCCAATAACGGCAGCAGGGCGGAGCCCGCAAGTCCCATGGCAGTGGATCGTAAAAATTTTCTTCTGGATGACATACTCTTTGATTTTAGTTGTTATGTTTTTTTTTGAAAAAATATTTTTTACACCTGTCACAGGTGAAACCATCAATACGGTAATGTATTCCGCGGGAGTAATTATCAGTTTATTCCGGCTTCACCCGTGACAGGCGTTTAGGTTGATTACTTTCACTAAGTCAGTTTCGCTTTTGAATCATGTGCACCATTTCCCCAAAGCAGCCATGCATTAAACCACCGGTGCCCAACCGGGTTCATAGTTCCGGCCCCATAATTCCATGGCGTCTTTATCGCCAATGATATGTCCGTTTTGGGGATCTATCCGCAATACCCTTCCCTTGCGCTGGGCAATATTGCCCAACTGTACCCAGAGCGTACTTTTAAAACCCGTCTCCACATCGCAATTGGGTCGCTTGCTCAGTCGCACACTTTCCAAAAAATTGGCAATGTGCACGGCATCGAGTGATTCATTGGGACTGGCCGTATTCCGGCCATCAATCACCGCATTGGATTTTACTTCTTTGGTGATGTTGCCCTTCAGGTCAAACAGCGTATATCCGTTGTGACCGGTTAACATCGATCCCTTTTCACCATAAAACAATACGCCCCTGTCTCTGCCATCTATTTTGGTGGGGTTACAACTTCTGCCCTCCCAAAGTACGGTGGCCTCTTTACAATTGAAGGTTATGAGTTGCGTATCCGGTGTTTGCCAGTCGTCATCAAAATGGTAGCGTCCACCACCGGAGGTAACGGTTAAGGGATAGTCTTCCCCCAGTCCCCAGCGGGCCACATCCACTTCATGGGTGCCGTTGTTGAGGGCTTCGCCTGTTCCCCAGTGCCAGAACCAGTGCCAGTTATAATGAATCAGGTTGTCTTTATAGGGCATACGGGGTGCGGGGCCCTGCCAGAGGGCATAATCCAGGCCGGCTGGTACGGGGGCCATTTTTCCCCGGCCTATGGAAACACGGTTATTGGTGTACCAGCATTTTACCAGGTGTATTTTACCAATAACGCCCCCATGCAACTGCTGAATACCTTCGGTAAGCAGGGGCCATGAGCGGCGCTGGGCGCCCATTTGTACTACCCGGTTGTGTTTGCGGGCGGCAGCAATGGCCATTTCGCCTTCGCGGGGATTGTGGGACAAGGGTTTCTCCACATACACATGCCAGCCTGCTGTACAACCCAGAATGGCCGCGGGTGCGTGCCAGTGGTCGGGGGTGGCAATGTAGGCAGCATCTACCTGGTTGCCCTGCATCAGTTGGCGAAAATCATTTTTACCAGCGGGGGCATCTTTACCGGCCTTGACTACTTCGGCAATGCCTTTTTGCCGGGCTTTTTCATCCACGTCGCAAACAAAACTGACTTCGGTATTGGGTTGTTTGGCAAATATGGGTGCCATGGCGGCGCCCCTGCCATTGCAGCCAATGACCACCATACGAATGCGGTCGTTAGCACCAATAATTTTGCGGTAGCTTTTGGCGGTGAAGGCAGTACCTGCCCCACCCATGGCTACCAGGGCCGTACTACCGGCCAGGTTTTTGAGAAAACTTCTTCTTGATTTTTGCATAGCAAGCATGTTAGGTTTTCAGGTATGGCAAATACCTGCTGTAATGTTGCTATTTTTTGGAAGGAAAGGATAAAGTGAAGGGGATTTAATTACGAAAACGATGTAGTGTGAGGGGCTATAACAAGTGTGTATTTCATTTCCTACATTATGCGCAGGCATTTGTTCACAAGATGATTGACGGTTATATTTCTGTAATACCACATGATTTTAAGTAGTTAAACGTTTCGTCATAAAACTTTTGTAGTCTTGTTTTGTCTGCATCATCACCAATTGGAACCCAAATTATCATTCCTTCTCTAGCTCTAGTAAGTAAGACACGATATTTATTTATGATAAATTGTTTTCGTTGTTCTTGCTCGTCTGAAACATTTTGCCAATTTGTGCCTTTAAATTGTTTAAAGCTCCAATTTCCATTTGTTCTCCGTAAGTCAGCATCCCAAAAAACTCCTGCCCAATCAATCTCAAGTCCTTGCACTGCGTATTCAGTTGCGATGATTTCAAGGAAGTTTGAAGAACGAATATCTTCCGCTGGGTTCAAATACCATGCACCCAATTCGTCTTGACTTGAATCTCCCCTTAATCCATAAAACGGGTCGTATCCAAAAGCCTTTAATCTCCTCCCTCCTGAACTTGCAACTAGACCTGTCCGTCTAGTACCTCTTGCTTTTTTCTTTAACCACTCTTTAGCAATGTCTAAATTTCTAGTAATGAAAATCGGGAAGTGTTTTAGCTTGTTTGAATGTAGATTTTTTGCTTTTTCACTTTCCCCTTCAAGTAGCATAGCTACCCACTGCGAAAGTTCTTTTGCCTTATATGAACGAAGTGAAACTTTCAAGTGTAAATATTCACTCTCAACAATTGCAACATTAGCAGGGACCTTTTCAAACAATGTTATATCACCTGTACTATGGTCACCATATTTTAATTCAGGAGAAATATATACTTTCCAATCGTTAAATTTTTCTTCAATTGATTTTCCCCACTCACGCAACCCTGCTTCACCTGTATTTATCTCTTGTCCTCCCCCAACCAGTGCAATAATTACGCCCCAACCCTCTAATCGATTCATTATGGAAAATAGAATTTCAGGTTCTGATTCGGTAATCTCTCCATTCGATTTTTTCTTTTTGTGTTCTTTTGTCCATGCTCTTTGCGCTTCGTCATAAATTAGAACTCGGCTTTCGGGAATTTTTGCTTTGTCAGAATACAAATCATCAATAAACTCATGCACATTGTAAATAAATGTTTTTACCCGCCTTTTTGCTTCACTTTTTGTTTCGCTTTCTCTTTTTGCAAAATCTCTCGCTAGGGCCTCAGATAACACTTTAACAAGAGGACTATTGCCAGATAGAAAAACGCCAAGTTCTTTTCCGTCAACCTGAAATTCTCGGTTATGCACTATATTTAATCCAGCAAGCGTTTTTCCAGCACCGGGTACACCAGTGATAAAACAAATTATTTTTGAGTTAGTAGCTTGTGCTTGCTGAATAGCTTTTATGACTGCATTCGTAGTATCAGTTAAGTTATCTGCTCCATGCCTGCTAATTTCGGAAACACTTTGTCCTGAATAAAGTGTTTGAGCCATTTCAATAATTGTTGGAGTTGGATTATAATTGCTGTTGTCCCAATCAAGTAAATTTATTTTGTTTTTTTTATTTCCGAATAAATCATTTATCTCTTTTATGATTTTGGGAAGACAAGTTTTGTTTGAAAATATGGTATTCTGAACAAGGTCGTCTATTTGTATAATATTATTTTGAATTTCTGGTGCATCTGGACAAAGAAGAATAGGAATAATTAATCTGTCTCTGCTTTCAAAATGAAAGTCTCGCAAATCAAGGCAATAGTCTTCGAGTTGAGCAATGTCGCTAGAATAGTATTTATCTTGATGATTTTTAACCTCTAACACAAAAATGATATTATCAGAAAGTAGCACTAAATCAATTCGCTTTGCTCTTCGAGGTATTTTAAATTCATAAAGAATTCTCCAATTTTCAATACCTGATATATTTTTTTTTGTTTCATTAAAAAAATCTTTTAATATTTCAATGGTGTCACTCCAAGTTTTCGTTTGCTGTTTTTTTAGGTCAAGGTGATACTTGCCATATTCTCGTGTAAGTGTCCCAACAATTTGGTCAGTAGATGTTTGATAATGACTTATAAGAGTGTCTTTGTAATATGCTGGCACTTGATGTATTTATTTTTGTCTTTTCATTTCTTGAACTGTTGATTCAAGTTATAACTGCCACTATAGCTTGGCCGCAAATATTTATAAATTGGCGGACTATAAACGCTACTCCTTATCCTAACTAGCTATTACCCACTTCATACCTACCCTTCTTTTTATATTGTCCAATTTTGTAATCCCAAACCACTACAATATGCATTTTGCTTTACAATGTAATATAGCCCTTCCAATCCCCAAAGGGGAAATTTCCCGTATTCCCAAAAATGTGCGTTTATACCCTTTGGATATTTTAGGGACTTTCCAAAAGGTATTTACCCCAGGCCGGCTTTGCATTTTTTTATTGCGTTATTTTCTGGCCAATCCTATAACTTTAATTACTCACCTATAGAAATCATAAGGATGGCAAATACAACAGACGGGATTCGATGGGGCATTATTGGTTGTGGCAATGTTACCGAAAAGAAAAGCGGGCCGGCCTTTAACAAAGTGCCGGACTCCTCTCTGGTAGCCGTAATGCGCCGCAACGGCGACAAAGCCCGCGATTATGCAGCCAGACATGGCGTTCCCAAATGGTACGATGATGCGGACCAACTGATCAACGATCCCGAAGTGAATGCGGTGTATGTGGCTACGCCACCGGGCAGTCACGAAGCCTGCGCACTGGCGGCCATTGCAGCGGGCAAACCGGTGTATGTAGAAAAGCCTATGTCGGTGGATGTGGCTTCCTGCCGGCGCATGCAGGCTGCCGCCAACAGCGCAGGCGTAAAACTAAGCATCGCCCATTACCGCCGGGCCCTGCCCAAATTCCTGGCCATCCAAAAAATGCTGGCTGAAAAAGCGATTGGTGACGTACGCCTGGTAAGCCTGCGCATGCTGCAGCCCGACCAGTCGGGCATGATTACCCAAACCGCAGACAACTGGCGGGTGAACCCGGCCGAGGCAGGTGCCGGTTTGTTTTACGACCTGGCCCCTCACCAACTGGACATCATCCTGTTTTATTTTGGGGCACCCAAAGCCTACCAGGGCTTTGCCGTAAACCAGGCAGGCCTTTATGCCGCAGAAGATGCGGTGATTGGCCAGATGCTGTTGCCCGGCAATATATTATTCAGCGGCCAGTGGTGTTATACCGTAGCCGAAGGGCTGGCAGAAGATTATTGTGAAATAACCGGTTCTGCCGGCAGCCTGCGCTTTTCCATTTTCGGACATGAAATACAAATCACCAAAGGCAATGATGTACAAACAGAAACCTTCACCCCTCCCGAACATATCCAGCAGCCCATGATTGCACAAGTGGTGCAATATTTTATGGGCAGGGGCAGCAATCCCTGTTCCGCCGCTGATGCGCTGCAGTCGATGCAGGTGATGGAACAATTTGCTTACGGTGAAACCCTGAAAAAATAAAACCTATGCCACCCCTTCACAGAAGAAAGTTTTTCCAAAACCTGGTCATGGCCGGAGCGGCCACCGGTATGGCAGATAAGGTTACTGCCGCAGCCCCATCTTTTTCAGCACAGGCGGGGGAAACCAACCGTTTTAAAATCAGCCTCAATGCCTATTCTTTCAACAGTCCCTTACAAGCCGGGAAAACCAACCTGGCCGAACTCATCCGGTTTTGTGCCCAGGTGGGTTTTGAGGCTATTGATATGACGGGGTATTATTTTCCGGGCTATCCCGAAGTGCCTTCGAATGAGTATATCTATCAGTTAAAGAAACTGGCCCACCAGCAGGGCGTCGGCATCAGCGGCACGGGCATCCGGAATGAATTTGCCGATCCCGATAAAGGAAAAAGGGAAGCAGAGATTCGTTTGGTTAAAAAATGGATTGACGTAGCTGCCCGCTTAGGGGCGCCCGTGATTCGCATATTTTCGGGCAAGGTACAGCCCGCAGGATACAGCCGGGAGGAAACGGAAAAATGGATTGTAGACGCTATTCAAAACTGCGCAGCCTACGGACAGCAAATGGGCGTAATCTTGGCCATGCAAAACCACAATGATTTTGTGAAGACGGCAGACCAGGCCATCAGCATCCTAGAAAAAGTAAACAGCGAATGGTTTGGATTAGTATTGGATACGGGCAGTTTTGTAACCAACGAACCCTATGCAGAAATCGCCAAAACAACGGGCTATGCCGTGAACTGGCAAATCAAAGAAAGACTCAATTACAACGGACAGGTAAGTGATATGGACCTGCAAAAATTATGCAGGATCATCCATGCTTCCTCTTACCGCGGATACCTGCCCATTGAAACACTTAGTCCGGGCGACCCGTTTAGCATTGTTCCGCCCTTTCTGGAAAAAGTAAAAAAGGCACTGGCCAAAACGGCCGGTTAAGAAAAGAGTTATCAGGAAAAGAAAGCCTGCATATCCTTGTGTTTTTTCAGCTCGTTCAGGTTCTCAATACTCAGTGGCTTGCTGATGAAGTCTATGACAATGGGATATTTTTTGGCTAAGGCAAAATCTTCCGGATCGATGGTGGAGGATAAAATAACAATTTTGGTGTTTTTCAATTTCTCACCATAAAGGGGAACATATTCCTGCAGAAATTCCCAGCCGTTCATCACTGGCATATTGATGTCGAGTAATATCAATTCAGGTATGTCTGACAGGGCATTTTCAGTATCCTTTCCTTCCAAACATTTTTTCAGGTAGTCTAAAGCGTCACTTCCATCAATGGCCGTATCCACTGCCAGTGAGAAACCTGTTCTCTTCAGCAATAACTGGGAGATGGTAAGTGAAATAGCATCATCATCCACACACAATACTTTTTTAATCATCCGAATTTTTTTGGGGGGTTATCAGTTGATTGAACGTAACGGTTGTTTAAATGTTGCTGTATTGTAACATATATTTTTTTTTAGACAACATTAATGTAGGGATTAAAATCATATAAAACAAATGGTTATGTGAAATTGGTACATTAAATTTTCCTTATAATACTAAACTTTTTTAGGTGTGCTTCGAAAACCGGATAGTCTTTACCCGCAACCAGCTTATTTTCTTTTGGCTTTCTCCCACAAAACAGTATGCCGGTTTAACAGGTATTGGAACATCCCCTTTACCAATGCGCCATTCATCAGGCAAAAATAGAAGGGGGCAAATACCCATTTTCTGGTCAACTTTTTTTTGCGCAAAAAATAGCCCAGCAGGGCGAGGATGTAAAATAAGCATTGCCCGAAAAAGCCCACCAGTAAAATACAGGAACGGTCGGGCGTAAATAGCCAATAGCCATTTACCCATAGCAATACCGGCAACAGATAAGGCGCTATGAACCAGCGGAGGAACCGGTGGCTCATATAAGACAGCCAAAGTTTGGGATAAGGCAAAGGCCACCATACTTGTTTCAAACGGAAGAAGGATTGTATACCACCGGAGGCAATCCTTGTTTTTCTTTTCCATTCCTCCGCTATGCTCAGTGATCCTGTTTCCATAGCAGTGGCTGCCGGCTCATAGCGGATGCGGTACCCCCTGGCTGCCATTCGCATGCTGATCATGAAATCATCTGTAATGGTATCTGCGGGTAATGCTTCATACAATGACACCCGGAAGGCAAACAATTCTCCCGCGGCACCCACCACGGTGTGAAAATCCGCTTCCTGTTTTTTTAGCCAGGATTCCCATCGCCAATAAATACCTTCCAGTGAAGTGGCATCATCTTTTGGCTGAAGGATTACCCGCTTCTCTCCTGCCACCCCTCCGGTTTGCGGATCGCTGAAATGACGGCAAAGCCATAAGATGGCATCTTCCCCTAAAATAGTATTGGCGTCTGTCAAAACAACAATTTCCGAATGCACCTGTTCCATGGCCCTTTGAATGGCCGCCATTTTGCCCAGTCGCAGTGGGTGTTGCTGCAACTGTATGGCCGGATATTCCGCCAGAATGGAATTAGTAGCATCCGTGGAGCCATCCGTGATGAACAGGTACCTGATTTTTTCCGGTGGATACTGCAATGCCAGTGTATTGGTTATTTTTTCCCTGATCACCGCTTCCTCATTATAAGCGGTAACCACCAGGGTTACTTCAGGCGTATATGCCTCCGTTGGCTTGTAGCACTTTTTACCCGTTAACAAAGCCAGTTGGTTAATCAGGTACAACAATCCTCCATACCCAAAATAAGTATAGCACAAAACCAAAAGGAGTAAAAAGAAAATGCTTGTCAAATCTTTGTTTTAGCAGATGAAGGTTTGCTTGGGCTAAATTTACTAACTTAATGGTTGTGTACCCTTTCGGTAGCTGCTAAAAAAAAAGTTGCCTGATTCGTATTCCCTTTTTGATCTGTAACCCCACATTATGAAAGCATTGCTTTGCACAACCCATGGCCTGCCTGATACCTTAGTCCTCTCCGACATTCCGGTACCTGTTCCGAAAAAAGGAGAAGTATTGATTACGGTGATGGCCTGTGGGGTCAATTATCCGGACGCATTAATCATTCAGGATAAATACCAGTTCAAACCCCCGCTTCCTTTTGCACCCGGAGGAGAAGTAGCCGGCATCATCAGTGCCATTGGTGAGGGAGTCACCCACCTTAAACCGGGCGACAGGGTGCTGACCCTTAGCGGCTGGGGTGGTTTTGCGGAAATGCTGGTGGCCGATGCTCGTAAGGTTTTGCCCATTCCCGATCAACTGGATTTTGTGCGCGCTGCTGCCATCCTGTACAATTACGGCACTTCCTACCATGCACTGAAAGACAGGGCCTGCCTGCAAAAAGGCGAAACCCTGCTGGTACTGGGTGCTGCCGGCGGCGTGGGTTTGGCCGCAGTGGAACTCGGGAAAAAAATGGGGGCTACCGTAATAGCTGCCGCATCTACTGATGAAAAATTAGCCCTCTGCAAAGAGAAGGGTGCCGACCACTTACTCAATTACAGCCATGGCGATTTTCGCCAGCAACTGAAAAACATTACGGGCGATGCAGGGGTGGATGTGGTGTATGATCCCGTTGGCGGAGCCTTAGCTGAACCAGCCCTGCGTTCACTCGCCTGGAAAGGCCGATACCTGGTAGTAGGGTTTGCCTCCGGTACTATTCCGCAACTGCCTGCTAACCTTGTTTTACTAAAAGGATCCGCCCTACTGGGTGTTTTCTGGGGCAGCTTTGCCGAAAAAGAACCGGGCAACAACCTAAAAAACCTGCAGACATTGGTACAATGGGTAATAGCAGGTGCCATTGATCCCCATATCCATCAACAATACCCCATGGCAGAGGCGGCCCAGTCTATTCGCGACATTATGGACAGGAAAGTAATGGGGAAAGCCATCGTAGTACCCAATGAAAGCAACACGATAACCACCACACCCCGCACCAAAAAGGAAGGGGCAACAGCAGATAAACCCGTACCCGGTATGTTGGTGATTACCGGTATCCGGGAACTGGACCAACATATTGGCCAAACCATTGGTCCGGGTGAATGGTTAACCATTACGCAGGAAATGATCAACGATTTTGCCGGCACCACGCGCGACTTTCAATGGGTGCATACAGATGTGGAAAGGGCCGCTGCTCAATTACCCGGCGGTAAAACTATCGCCCATGGATTTTTTACGCTCTCGCTGGTGTCGCAATTTTTATACCAGCTGATCAGTCTGGAAGGGGTTTCCTTTTTCAATTATGGCATCAACAAAGCACGCTTCATTACACCGGTTACCGTGGGCTCAAAGCTGCGCCTGCAGGCCACCCTGCAGAAAACAGACAAAATGGACAACGGACAGGTAAAACTGTTTCTGTCTTGCGTGGTTGAAAAAGAAGGGGCTGACAAACCTGCCTGTGTGGTGGAACTGATCAGCCTGTTATCCTGAAATTATTTCGTAAAACTTATCAAATATTAAAAGTCATGGCAAGATTCACCAGCATGGAGCATTTGCATTTTCTGCTTTTTGAAGTTCACAATATTGCAGGCATTTTGAAGTATGAAAGATTTAATCACTTAGATGAAGAGCAGGCATGGATGATTATTGAGTCTGCCAAATTACTGGCAGAGCAGGAAATGTATCCCTGGCTGAAAGAAATGGACGAGACCCCTGCCCAATATGACGGAAAGGGAAGGGTGATTACCCATCCCCAATTAAAAAACATTATTGCCAAAGCCGCAGAACAAAACTGGATTGGCGGAAGCGCCTTATTCGAACACGGTGGCATGCAGTTGCCAGAAATGATTTACAGCACAGGCCATCACCTGTTCCAGGCGGCAAATAATGGAGTGGAAGGTTACCTGGGTTTGTCGGCCGGTGCTGCTGCCCTGATTACCCATTTTGGTACCCCTGCACAAATCAATACCTATGTGCCCCACATTTTTGAAGGCAGGTGGCAGGGTACCATGGCTTTAACCGAACCACAGGCCGGCAGTTCCTTAACGGATATACTTACACAGGCAACACCTACGGGAAAAGAGTATTATTCTATCAGGGGACAAAAAATATTTATCTCGGGAGGACAGCACGATGCCTGCGAAAACTTTGTGCACCTTACCCTTGCGAGGATTGAAGGAGCACCTGCAGGCGTTAAGGGGATTTCCCTGTTCATCATTCCCAAATTCAGGGCCGCAGAAGATGGCAGCCTGGTGTACAACGATGTGTATTGTGCAGGCGATTACCAGAAAATGGGACAGAAAGGCTATGCCACTACCCATTTGTCGTTTGGTGACAATGATGATTGCCGTGGCTACCTGGTGGGAGAACCCCACAAAGGATTGTCGTACATGTTTCACATGATGAACGGTGCCAGGATCAGTGTGGGACAGTGTGCCGCTTCGGTGGCCATGGCCGCTTACCAGGCTTCCTTACAGTATGCCCTTGAAAGGCCGCAGGGAAGGCTGCCGGGTGAAAAGGACCCGCTACAACCCCCTATCCTCATTATCAAACATGCAGATGTACAGCGAATGCTGCTTACCCAGAAAGCCATTGTGGAGGGCGCCCTTTCGCTGGGGATGGAGTGTAACCGTTTGTATGATGTTTCCACGGCTGCTGCAGGCAGTGAGCAACAGGATGCACTGCTGCTGCTGGAAATATTAACCCCCATTGTGAAAACCTATGCCTCAGAACAGGGAAGCCGTTCCGCAGCCCTGGCCATACAGGTACTGGGTGGCTATGGCTATACCGCTGACTTTCCGGTACAGCAATATTATCGCGACCTGAAAATCATGTCGCTGTATGAAGGAACCACCGGTATCCAGTCGCTCGACCTTTTGGGAAGAAAAGTAACGCTAGCAAAGGGAAGGGCATTGCAGTTATTGCAGGCATCCATAGAGGCAACCATTCAAAAAGCTGAGGGTCATGAAAACCTGCGCCAATACGGTGGGTTACTGGCAGCACAACTGGCCATGCTGCAACAAACCCTGCTGCACCTGGGTGGCTTTGCGCAATCAGGCGAGGTAGAGCGTTACCTGGCCGATGCTACCGTATTCATGGAAATGGCCGGTTATATTGTTATTGGCTGGCAATGGTTACAACAGGCGGTGGTTGCTGCAGAGAAAATAGCCGCAAAGGACTTTAGCCGGCAGACGGAAGCTTTCTATGCCAGCAAACTGCATACCATGGAATTTTATTTCTTATATGAATTACCCCATGCTGAGGCCTGTGCCAAAACGCTCTATAATGAGCGGTCACTCACCAGGATGGGAAAACCCGAAACATTTGGATGGTAAACAGTAACCAGCAGCGGAAATGACATTGGGGTTGAGCCCCAGTTATAATTATATTTACCCCCTAATAAAAGGTAATCACCATGCTTAAAGTAGGCATATTTGGCGTTGGCCACCTGGGCAAATTCCACATCAATAACTGGAAAGAGATAGCCGGCACCAAACTGGTGGGATTTTTTGATCCCAGTAATGAAAATGCCCATGCGGTAACGGAACAATACGGCCTGAAGCGGTACATGGATGAGGAAAAATTGATAGATGCCTGTGATATCATAGATGTAATAGCCCCTACTGACCAGCATTTTTCCATTTGTATGCAGGCGATTCGCAAAGGCAAGCATGTATTTGTGGAAAAGCCCCTATCCAACACCATACAGGAAGGCCGTGACCTGGTGAGTATGGTACGGGAAGCCAACATCAAAATGCAGGTGGGACATGTAGAAAGGTTCAATCCGGCTTACCTGGCCATTGGTAATATGAACCTGAACCCCATGTTTATTGAAGTGCACAGGCTGGCGCAGTTTAACCCCAGGGGCACAGAAGTAAGTGTGATCCTTGACCTGATGATCCATGATATCGACATCATTTTAAGTCTGGTGAAAAGTGATGTAAAAAATATTTCTGCCAGCGGTGTAGCCGTGATGACAGAAACACCCGACATAGCCAATGTACGCATCGAGTTCCACAATGGCTGTGTGGCCAACCTTACCAGCAGCCGCATCAGTATGAAAAAAATGCGGAAAATGCGGTTGTTCCAAAAAGATGCTTATCTGGGCATTGATTTCCTAGAAAAGAAGACTGAAATCATCAAACTGAAACAGCCCTCCGACGAAAACGTTTTTTCCTTTGATATAGAAACGCAAAATGGCAAAAAGACGATTGCCATTGCCAGTCCCACCATCGAGCCACTGAATGCCATTAAACTGGAGCTACAGGCTTTTGTGGATGCCATCAATAACAATACCCCTACCATTGTTAGTGAAATAGACGGTTTCCTGGCCATGGAAGTGGCACACCAGATTTTAGATAAAATAAACAATACCAGCATACTTGTATAAAATGTAATGAGCGGCGGAAAAAATAACATAAGCTGGTACATTCTGAATGATTACCTGTTTTCAGTAATTGCCTGGATCCTTTTTCTTTATGTATTCAGGGCCCTCCCGCCCACAGAGCCGGTTATACTGGAAGCCCTGCTGCTGGGGGCCTGGTGGGTAATCCTTTTTGCTTTTGCAGGCAGTTATCACCGGTCATTGTATGAAAAATCGAGACTGAATGAATTAACGGTAACCGTGGTCTACACTTTTATCGGGGCCATGTTGTTATTACTGCTGCCGGCAACCTTTTCAGCCATAAATGGTTTTTACTTTTTCTTTTCCTTTTGCATAGTCCAGTTCCTGCTGGTGTTTGCAGGAAGGGGTTTGCTGTTGTTCCGGGTTAAAAAATCACTTACCCAAGGAAAAATTTTTTTCAATACACTGATTGTAGGCAACAACCCGCACGGCGTTAAGCTCTATAAAGCATTGAACAGGAATTTCACCTACCTGGGTTTCAGAACAATCGGTTTTATTACGGTTGAGGGAGATGCAGGCAACGGACTGAGCAAATGGATTCCTAAACTCGGTGATACCCAACAATTGAGCAAAGTGATTGATGCATACCATATAGAAAAAGTGATCCTGGCCCTTGACAGGAAACAGGGCCCTTTAACGGAATCGCTGGTAAACGAACTGTCACAAAAAGATGTTGACATTAAACTGGTTCCCAATACCCTGGATATTTTGTCCGGTTCTGTAAAAACCAACAATGTATTGGGGGCTATGCTGATTGATATCCAAAGCAGCGTATTGTCTCCCCGGCAACTGAATGTAAAAAGGTTATTCGACCTCTTATTGTCCATTACCGCATTGGTGCTGCTTAGTCCCGTATTGCTTTTGATAGCGATCAGAACGGCGCTCTCTTCAAAAGGAGAGGTTATCTACAGCCAGGAAAGAATCGGGTACAAGGGCAAGCCTTTTACGATTTATAAATTCAGGAGTATGGTGGCGGATGCGGAAAAAGATGGCCCTGCTTTATCCAGTGACCATGATCCCCGTATTACCCGCTGGGGAAAAGTGATGCGCAAATGGAGACTCGATGAGTTACCCCAACTGTTGAACATCATCAAAGGGGATATGAGCCTGATTGGCCCCAGGCCGGAAAGAAAGCCCTACATCGACCTGATTATGCAACAGGCTCCCTACTACCGTTACCTGTTGAAGGTAAAGCCCGGACTTACTTCCTGGGGAATGGTGCAGTTTGGATATGCATCAACGATTGAGGAAATGATGTTACGCATGGAGTATGACCTGGTTTATATTGAAAACGCTTCCCTCCTGCTCGATTTTAAAATCATGATGCATACCCTGAGAATTATTTTATCCGGAAAGGGAAAATGATTTAGCCAGTAGATTACAGAGAGATTCGTTATTTTACCCTATGCATCCCGAAATAAGTTTACTGCCCGCAGCCCGGATTGACAGGGAAAAATGGGATGCCTGTATCAGGGAAAACAGCCATGGCCTTTTGTATGCCACCACTGCTTATCTGGATGCTATGTGTGAAAACTGGACGGGGCTGGTGGTAAAGGATTACACACATGTTATGGCGATACCCTGGAAAAAAAAATGGGGCATCCGGTATGGATATACGCCCCCGTTTATACAACAACTGGGTATTACCGGTGACGGGGATACGGTTTCATGGGATGCTATCTGGCAGGCCATCAAAGGGTATCTAAAGTATGCAGACCTGCAATTAAATTTTACCAACGCAGTTGCGGGAAACTTTGTGCCGCTGGTTCCCAAAACCAATCTGGTACTGGACCTTAGCCGGGGTTATGACCTCATCCAAAGCCAATACCGCAATGACCTGAAAGAGAATATCCGAAAAGCGGATCAGTATATGTATGGTGCAGCAGATCCCAAAGAAGCCATCGCGCTTTACCAGCAGCAATACCAATCAAGACTGAAAAAGGTACAGCCGACGGATTATCATCATTTCAGCCAGCTTTGCCAAACACTGCAGGTAACCAGGCAGTGTTTTGCCAGAGCGGTGAAAGACCGGGAAGGGGCTTTACTGGCCATCGCACTATTCCTCAGGGACCATCGCCGTATGTATAATTTAATGAACACTACTTTACCGGAGGGCCGTCACAAAAAAGCCAATCATTTTTTACTGGACAGGGTTATCCATGAATTTGCCGGAGACGCCTGTGTATTTGACTTTGAAGGTTCTGACATTCCGGGCGTGCAACATTTTTACGAAGGCTTCGGGGCCACTAACCAACCCTACTTCTTTTATCGCCATAACCAGTTACCCTGGCCATTGCGCTTATTGCGCAGCTGATCTTTCGTGGAGAATTTTTTCTGCAATAACCAGGTCAATGGGCCGGGTTATTTTGATATTGTTATAATCCCCTTCTATCAGCCATACCTGTTCACCATTGGCTTCCACAACAGTGGCTTCATCTGTGAATCCCTCTTCCATGGGTTGCTGAAAAGCCGGTAACAATAGTTTACTCTGGAAAGTCTGTGGCGTTTGTATGATCCGAACCTGGTTGCGGTTAACCACATGGTGTTCGGCATCCTCCACTATTCTGATACTGTCGGTTGCTGTAACAGCGGGGATAGCACTCCCTTTGGCAAGGGCCTGCTCATAACAACGGTGTATGAGGTGGTGGGTAATGAGGCAACGTACGCCATCGTGCACAAAAACGATAGCGGGTTCTGTTACCAATTGTAAACCATTACGGACAGAGAGGTAACGGGTTTCCCCGCCTTCCACTATCCGAATACGGCTCTCAGCCTTTAGCGACGCAATTATTGTATGGCCCTCACCGGTATTATTTTTGGGCAACACCAAAATAATTTCTAAGTCTGTATATGCCGAAAGAAATACACCAAGGGTATGCCATAACAGGGATTTCCCATCCAGTAACAGGAATTGTTTGGGTACATCGGTGCCCATTCTGGAACCATTTCCCCCGGCCACAATAACAGCATATTTTTTCATGAATGGCGATGGTTTTACCGATAAAAAAAGAGCTACAAAAGTAGCCCTTTCCTTTTTCTCATGTGCACTTAGTAAAACCAAATATACTTATTTGTATATCGAAACTTCTGAATTTCCCCGGTTATTTCTGGTGCCACGGTACATGCCGGCGCTGTTAAAAACCATGGCCGTATTGCCTGTAGCATCTACGCCAATCATCCCGCCCTCACCCGACATACTCACCAGTTTTTGGTTGACCACTGTGTCCATGGCTTCCTGCAGGCGCATATTTTTGTATTCCATCAAACAGCTTACATCATAGGCCGCCACACTCCTGATGAACATTTCTCCATGGCCTGTACAACTGATGGCGCAGGTGGCATTATTGGCATAAGTGCCACATCCAATCATGGGGCTGTCGCCTATTCTGCCATATTTTTTATTGGTCATGCCTCCGGTGGAAGTAGCTGCGGCGAGGTTACCCTGGCTGTCGCAGGCTACCGCACCCACTGTACCGAATTTTTTATCGCGTAACAGTTCTTCCAGGTGGTGGTGTGTATGGTCAAGGGAATAATTATCTGAGTCGCGTATGGCCTTCCACTGGTCGTAACGAAACTGGGAAAAGAAGTATTCATCCGGCTCCAGTTTCACTCCCTGCTTAATGGCAAAATCATTGGCGCCTTTGCCACTCAGGAAAACGTGGTTACTGTTGCGCATCACTTCCATGGCCAGTTCTATCGGGTTGCGGATATTGCGTATACCTGCCACAGCCCCGGCTGCTAAATCATGGCCATCCATGATGGCTGCGTCCATTTCCTGTACGCCTTTTTTGGTAAATACAGAACCCCTGCCTGCATTGAACAGTACATTGTCTTCCAGGATGACCAATGCTGCTTTTACCGCATTAACAGCACTTCCTCCCTGTTCCAATACGGCATAACTTATATCGAGTGCTTCCTGTAACCCCTGTAAGTAAGCAGTTTCAAGGTCCGGGGTCATATCTTCCTTCAAAATGGTGCCCGCCCCTCCGTGAATCGTAATCGTAAAATCTGACATGCTTTATTTCGCTTTAGCCATGCCGAAATTAGGCAATATCCCAACGGAAAATTTTAAATAAATAGCTGCCCAACTTAGAGAAGGTTTAAGATACCGGGGTATTTGTTGGAGTTTGTCTATTGGGTGGCTTTGCCATGCATTACCCGAGGAGCAGTTCACATTCCTGCAGTAATTTTTCTTTGTTGATGGGGGCGGTGCCTACTTCTTCGCAAACGAGTCCGCCGGCTATATTGGCCATTTCTGCAGCCAGGTGCATGTTTCGTGTTAACGCATAAATAAGTGAAGCTACTGCAATAACGGTATCACCCGCACCGCTTACATCGGCGATGTTACGGATATGCGTGGGAATGATCTTAGCGTCTTTCCCCTGCTGGTAAAACACCCCCTTTTCGGAGAGGGTAATAAAAGAGATACTATGTTGTAAGTGTTGCTGCAGCACCCCATGCATTTCCTGCAGGGACTTCCCGTTGATATTGTCTATGAGGAGGTTCAACCCGTCTTTGATTTCTTTTAGGTTGGGTTTGAAAATCGTTACCCCATGGTAAGCAAGAAAGTTTTTCCTTTTGGGATCTACCGTAGTAATGACTTTGTTTTTTTTACAAAGCCTGATCACTTCGGTAATCAGTCTTTTGGTCAGTAAGCCCTTGTTGTAGTCTTCAAAAATAAGTACATCGGGTTTATCGGTAGCCAGGAGCAGTTTAACACTTTTGATGATTTCGTCTTCCAGTTCCCGGTCTATATCGGCAGTGATTTCCGCATCCAGCCGCATCATCTGCTGGTTCCTGCCCATCACCCTTGTTTTGTTGGTAGTGATTCTTTTATCCGAAGCAACGATATGGGTAGTATTGATTTTATTTTGTTTCAGCAGTTTCAAAAGGTCTTTGCCATCCTTATCATTTCCAATCACGGAAATAATACTGGTTTTGGCACCCAGCGAAACAGCATTCAGTGCTACATTGGCGGCACCACCCACTCTTTGTTCGGTTTTCTCCAGTGACACAATGGGTACAGGCGCTTCGGGAGAGATGCGCTCTACATTGCCCCACCAGTAAGTATCCAGCATTACATCTCCCAGTATGGCCACTTTGCAGGAGGAGAAACCGGCAAATAATTTATCAAAATCCATCAATCCAGTTTTTTGGCATTTCGGACTGCAATATAATACAAAGGAATTCCCAACAGGGCGATGATCAGGCCTGGCCAGGTAAATCCGGGTTTATACACAATCAGGAGTATACAGAAAGTGGTGCCCATCAGCATATAAATTGCGGGTAAGATGGGATAGCCAAATGCTTTGTAAGGCCTTTCCATATCCGGTTTGGTTTTGCGTAAAATAAAAATACCGGCAATGGTTAGTACATAAAAAATCACCACGATGAAAGATACCATATCCAACAGGTCCCCATATTTGCCACTCAGGCAAAGCAGGGATGCTACAACACATTGTGCCCATAAGGCCCATTCCGGTACGGAATTTTTATTGAGTTTACCGGCATTCTTAAAGAAAAGTCCGTCCTGTGCCATGGTATAATATACCCGGGCTCCGGCAAGTATGAGCCCATTGTTACAACCAAAAGTGGAAATCATAATCATTACGGCAATTACATAAGTACCAATATTTCCAAAAATCACATTGGCTGCAGAAACCGCCACCCTATCGGCAGGGGCAAAGGCTATGTCGTTTAAGGGCATTACCGCCAGGTACATGAGGTTGGCAGAAACATAGATAACGGTCACTATCAGGGTGCCCAGAAATAAGCTAAGGCCAATATTTTTCTGGGGATTTTTAATCTCCCCTGCAATAAAAGTTACATTGTTCCAGGCATCACTGCTGAATATGGAACCTACCATGGAGGCAGCAATTGCCCCTAAAACGGCAACCCCTAATACAGGCGTAGCTTCAGTGGCAGAAGTAATGTTTCTCATTACCCATCCGTCCTGCCAGTTGGCATGCCACACATCTCCCTTCGCAGCCAGCAGTCCAAATACAATCAGCCCAAAAAGGGATACAATTTTGGTAACCGTAAAAGTGGTTTGGATCAGGGTACCTCCCCTGATACCCCTCGTATTGATATAGGTCAGGAAGATAATCAACAGGATGGAAATGATTTGTGCAAAATAAATTTTGATACTGCCCAGTTGAAAAAGCATATTCGCGTCGGTAAGTTCCAGCGATGGGAAAAAGTAGCCCGCAAATTTGCAAAAGGCAACTCCCACTGCCGCAATGGTTCCGGTTTGGATAACGGCAAAAAAGCTCCAGCCGTATAGGAATCCGGTTAGCGGGTTATAGGCTTCTTTCAGGTAAACGTATTGCCCACCGGCCCTGGGATACATAGCACTAAGTTCCCCATAACTCATGGCAGCCGTGATGGTCATAAAACCGGTGATCAGCCATACAGCCACCAGCCAGCCGGCACTTCCCACATTGCGGGTAATGTCGGCACTTACGATAAAGATGCCTGATCCAATCATACTGCCCGCTACAATCATGGTTGCCGCAAACAGTCCTAAAGTAGGTTTGAAGGAGGTATTTTCAGTCATAAAAAATCCCGCTTTTTGATAGCGGGATGAAAGATAATGAATATGAATGAAGTTTATTTCTTCTTCTTATACAAAGCATTTAGCCCCTTAATTACATCAGGCGTAATGTCGTACAGGCTATCCTTCAGGTACATCAGGTCAGGAGAACTTGAAAAAATATAAGCATACCCTTTGTCTTTGTTGTAATCCTTCAGGTAATCCTCTATTTTTTTCTTTACGTCCTGTAGTTTCTTGAATTTCTGGTCTTCAAACTCATCACTCATCATCCTTTCCTTACCCTGGAAGGCCTTCTCCATTTGCATCAATTCCTGTTGTTTACTGGCCTGTTCTGCCTGGGACAGGGAGGGAGCTATTTTTTGAAATTCCTGAATTTTATTGGCGAAAATACTTTTCAGGTCCCCCAGTTGTTTGGCATTGGCCTGGTCTTTTGATTGCAGTTCAGCGCGCACATCATTAAAATAATTAAACTGCGACTGGATAGAATCAGCCTCAAAATAGGCAATCTTAAAAGGGCCTGCCGGTACAGATTTCGTTGAATGGCTGGACAGAACATGGTCCTTATCGCTTTTGAATTGCAGGTAAAACAACACTGCCACTGCCAGTACCAGAAAAATATTCAAACCGAGTGTAAAATTTTTCATACTAAGGGGGTTTATACAACGAAATTAGTTGGATTATGAAAAAGCAAATTGTTAATATCTACATTTAACCTGAGATAATGAATGGCTTAAAAAAAGTAGGAAGTTTTCACTTCCTACTTAACTATTTCCTCTTTATTGCCTATGAAAGGCAGAGACCATTCAGTTTATTCTTCTTCGTCGAAGTTCATAGCCTCACGTGTGGTGGCCAGCACTTCGTATTCTTCCTTACTGCCCACAATCATATTGTCGAATTCCTTTTGTCCGGAACCGGCAGGAATAAGGTGACCAGTAATAACGTTCTCTTTCAGACCCAGCATCATATCTGTCTTACCCTGTATGGCTGCCTGGCTCAATACCTTGGTTGTTTCCTGGAAGGAAGCAGCCGATATCCAGCTCTGTACACCCAATGATGCTTTGGTAATACCCAAAAGTACCGGAGTGGCCGTTGCGGGTTTGGCATCCCTTACTTCCACCAGTTGCTTATCCGTTCTGCGCAGAATGGAATTTTCTTCCCTCAGATCGCGCAAAGTAATGATCTGGCCCGGTTTCATCTTGGTACTTTCACCAGCATTGGTAACTACTTTCTTATCGTAGATGCGGTCGTTCTCTTCTATAAAGTCAAACCTGTCTTCTAAATCTTCTTCCAGGAACTTGGTATCACCGGCATCAACAATTTCCACTTTTTTCATCATCTGCCTAACGATTACCTCGATGTGTTTATCATTGATCCGCACACCCTGTAAGCGATACACTTCCTGAATTTCATTTACCACATATTCCTGAACAGCGAATGGTCCTTTAATAGCCAATATATCGGCAGGTGCAATTTGTCCGTCGGACATTGGCGTACCCGCTTTTACAAAGTCTCCATCCTGAACCAGGATCTGCCTTGTTAAGGGAACCAGGTATTTCTTCACCATTCCGTCTCTTGATTCAACGATGATCTCTCTGTTACCACGCTTTACGTTTCCGAAAGCTACCACACCATCAATCTCACAAACGATCGCAGGATTTCCGGGGTTACGTGCTTCAAACAGTTCCGTTACCCTTGGCAGACCTCCGGTGATATCCCTGAGTTTTCCAAGAACACGCGGAATTTTTACCAGCACCTGGCCAGCCCTAACCTCATCTCCTTCTTCTACAACAATGTGTGATCCTACGGGCAGGTTATATTGCTTGCTATCCTTACCATCTACAATAATGGTAGGAATTTTGGTCTTATCCTTTGTTTCGATAACCACTTTCTCGCGGTGACCAGTCTGTTCATCAGACTCGTCGCGGTAGGTGATACCATCCAATACATTTTCAAATGCGATCTTACCCATTTGTTCTGCAACGATAACGTTGTTGAACGGATCCCACGTACAGATAACATCTCCTTTCTTTACCTGTGTACCATCCTTAATGTTAAGGGTAGCACCATAAGGAACGTTATTGGTGATCATCAAACGGTCATTCTTCACATCCATGATACGCACTTCACCTGTACGGCCGATAACGATTTTCACTTTCGTTCCTTCGTTGTTAACCGTATCAACCGTCCGCAGACCATCAAACTGGATAGTACCGTCAAATCTTGCCTGTAAGGTAGATTCGATAGAGGCAGATCCTGCAACACCACCCACGTGGAAGGTACGCAGGGTTAACTGTGTACCGGGTTCACCGATTGACTGTGCAGCAATGATACCAACCGCATCTCCTCTCTGTGTGAGGTAACCTGTTGCCAGGTTTTTACCATAACACTTAACACACACACCACGCTTGCTTTCACAAGTCAGTACTGACCTGATTTCTACGGTTTCGATACCTGCTTCTTCAACGGCTTTCGCATCATCAGAAGAGATTTCTTCTCCGGCAGTGATAATCAGTTCATCTGTAACGGGATGGTAAACATTATGGAGAGAGGTACGACCTTCAATCCTGTCTGCCAGTGGTTCAATAATGTCTTCATTGTCTTTCAGGGCCGTTGTTGCATTACCCCTTAATGTGCCACAATCCTCTTCGGATATAACCACATCCTGAGATACGTCAACCAAACGACGGGTCAGGTAACCGGCATCAGCTGTTTTCAGGGCTGTATCGGCCAGACCCTTACGGGCACCGTGGGTAGAGATAAAGTAATCCAATACGTTCAGTCCACCTTTAAAGTTAGACAGGATAGGGTTTTCAATTACCTCAGAGCCTGAGCTACCACTTTTACGGGGCTTGGCCATCAGACCACGAATACCCACCAGCTGTTTTACCTGTGTTTTACTACCACGGGCACCACTGTCGAGCATCATGAATACAGAGTTGAATCCCTGCTTATCGATGGTCATTTCACGAATCAGGTTTTCGGTAATGCGCATATCCACACGTCCCCAGATATCGATAACCTGGTTATACCTTTCATTATTGGTAATGAGACCCATGTTATAGCTTTCCCATACTTCCTCTACTTCTACTTTGGCAGAGTCCAGTAACTGGTTCCTGGTTTCAGGAATGATCAGGTCATTCACACTAAAAGATAATCCACCACGGAAGGCCATACGGAATCCGAGTGTCTTGATATCATCCAGGAATTTAGCTGTTTTGGGAACATTGGTGATCTTAATGATGTCTCCAATGATTTCACGAAGGCTTTTCTTGGTAAGCAATGCATTAATATAGCCTACTTCTACCGGTACGTGCTGGTTAAACAATACACGTCCTACGGTAGTATCAATCAGTTTTTTGACCAGTTGACCCGCTATACGCACATTCGTTCTCACCTTGATATTGGCATGTAAGTCTATGCGACCTTCATTATAAGCAATGATCACCTCATCCATACTGTAAAAGGACATACCTTCTCCTTTCACTTTCTCTTCTTCAGTAGACTTTTTGCCCTTGGTAATGTAATACAGTCCCAATACCATGTCCTGAGAAGGAAGGGTAATAGGCGTACCATTCTGCGGGTTAAGAATGTTGTGCGAAGACAACATAAGTAACTGTGCTTCCAGTACGGCAGCGTTGCTCAAAGGCACGTGTACCGCCATCTGGTCACCGTCAAAGTCGGCGTTGAAAGAAGAGGTTACCAATGGGTGTAACTGAATAGCCTTACCTTCTACCAGTTTTGGCTGGAACGCCTGGATAGACAGACGGTGAAGTGTTGGGGCCCTGTTCAGCAATATCGGGTGACCTTTTAATATATTTTCGAGGATATCCCAGATAATAGCTTCTTTGCGGTCTACCAATTTCTTGGCCGACTTCACTGTTTTCACAATACCTCTTTCAATCAGTTTGCGAATCACAAAGGGTTTGAACAGTTCGGCTGCCATATCTTTCGGCAAACCGCACTCATGTATTTTAAGTTCAGGTCCTACCACGATAACAGAACGTCCGGAATAATCCACACGCTTACCGAGCAGGTTCTGACGGAAACGTCCCTGTTTACCCTTCAATACATCACTGAGGGATTTCAATGCCCTTCCACCTTCTGCTTTTACGGCATTGGATTTACGGCTGTTATCGAAAAGGGAATCAATGGCTTCCTGCAGCATCCTTTTTTCGTTCCGAAGAATTACTTCAGGCGCTTTGATTTCCAATAATCTTTTCAAACGGTTGTTACGGATAATTACCCGGCGATACAGATCGTTCAAATCAGAGCTGGCAAAACGGCCACCATCCAATGGCACCAATGGACGCAGTTCAGGAGGTATAACAGGAATATACTGCATTACCATCCATTCGGGACGATTGGTGATACGGGTACTGGCATCGCGGAATGATTCCACCACACTCAAACGCTTCAAAGCATCTGCTTTCCGCTGCTGTGAGGTTTCTGTGGCAGCTGCATTACGCAGGGAGAAACTCAATTCATCCAGGTCAATCTTTTCCAACAGGGCCTGTACCGCTTCTGCACCCATCTTAGCCACAAATTTCTGTGGATCATCTTCGGGCAGGTACTGGTTATCCTTGGGCAGATTGTCGAGGATATCGAGGTATTCTTCTTCCGTAAGCAGGTCGCCCATGCTCAGGGCCTCTTTGATACCCCCCTGTATAACTACATATCTTTCGTAATAAACAATGGTTTCCAGCTTTTTGGAACTCATTCCGAGCAGGTAACCAATTTTATTGGGTAAGCTTTTGAAGTACCAGATGTGCACAACAGGAACCACCAGTTTGATGTGTCCCATGCGCTCACGGCGTACTTTCTTTTCCGTTACTTCAACGCCGCAACGGTCACAAACGATACCCTTATAACGGATACGCTTATACTTACCGCAGGCACATTCGTAATCTTTAACCGGTCCGAATATTCTTTCGCAGAACAATCCATCACGCTCTGGCTTATAGGTCCGGTAGTTAATGGTTTCAGGCTTTAACACTTCTCCAAAACTTCTTTCCAGTATACTGTCCGGTGATGCAAGACTGATTGTAATCTGAGAGAAGCTCGGTCTGGGTTTGTTATCTCTTTTGATGGCCATATTTGTATGCTTCGGGCTTTTGCTATTGGCTGAAAGCCTTGTTTTTAAAAATTTTTAAAGAAAAGATTACCACATTCCGGATCTTATTCGAATTTCAGGTCCAGACCCAATCCCCTAAGTTCATGTACCAATACATTGAACGATTCTGGAACTCCCGGTCGTGGAATATTATCACCTTTTACGATGGACTCATAGGTCTTCGCACGGCCAATAATGTCATCCGATTTCAGGGTAAGCAATTCCTGCAGGATATTGGCCGCACCATATGCTTCCAGTGCCCAAACCTCCATCTCTCCAAAACGCTGTCCTCCGAATTGTGCTTTACCTCCCAATGGCTGCTGTGTAATAAGGCTGTATGGTCCGATTGAACGGGCGTGCATCTTATCATCCACCATGTGGTGTAATTTGATCACATAAATGATACCCACTGTAGCTTTCTGGTGGAAACGGTCTCCGGTTTCACCATCAAACAGATACGTATGACCGTTCCTCGGAATGCCTGCTTCTTTACAGTATTCTTCAATCTGGTCGGTGGAAGCTCCGTCGAATATCGGCGTTGAGAATTTCAGTCCCAGTCGCTTGCCAGTCCATCCCAGAATGGTTTCATAAATCTGTCCCAGGTTCATACGGGAAGGTACCCCCAATGGATTCAGCACGATATCCACCGGTGTTCCGTCTTCCATAAATGGCATGTCTTCTGCACGCACAATTTTGGCAACGATACCTTTGTTTCCGTGGCGACCCGCCATCTTATCACCCACTTTCAGCTTACGCTTAACAGCCAGGTAAACCTTGGCCAGTTTCAATACACCGGCAGGTAATTCATCCCCAATGGAGATATTGAATTTCTCCCTTTTGTAACGGCCCAGTTCTTCATTGAACTTGATGCTGTAGTTGTGCAAAAGCGTATTGATCTGGTCATCTGTTTTCGTATCAGCCGTCCATCCCAAAGGATTTACGTTCTGGTAATCGATGGTAGCCAGGTTCTTCTGGTTGAATTTGGCACCCTTACCAATCAGCATCTCTCCAAAATTATTGCTTACACCGGTAGAGGTTTTATCCTTCAACAGGGTCTGCAACTTGTCGAGCAACAGTTCTTTCAGGGATTCCGTATTCTGTATGTGTACTTTTTCTACTTTTTCCAATAAAGCCTTTTCGCGGATTTTTCCGTTCTTGTCTTTCTTGGCGCGCTGGAAAAGTTTTTTATCGATAACCACACCTTCTGTACCATTCGGGGCTTTCAGGGAAGCATCTTTGGCATCACCGGCTTTGTCGCCGAAGATGGCACGCAGTAACTTCTCTTCCGGAGTAGGGTCTGATTCACCTTTGGGTGTAATCTTTCCAATAAGGATATCACCTTCTTTGATAGTGGCACCTATGCGTATGATACCGTTCTCATCCAGGTCCTTGGTGGCTTCTTCCGAAACGTTGGGGATATCCGGAGTCAGTTCTTCTTCACCCAGTTTGGTATCGCGCACTTCCAGTTCATATTCTTCAATGTGCACAGAGGTAAACAAGTCTTCGCGAACTACTTTTTCACTGATAACAATGGCATCCTCGAAGTTGTAACCCTTCCATGGCATGAATGCCACTAGCAGGTTACGACCCAGCGCCAGTTCTCCGTCTTTGGTAGCGTATCCTTCGGTGAGGAAGTCACCTTTCTTTACTTTTTGTCCTTTCCTAACAGCCGGACGCAGGTTAATACAGGTAGCCTGGTTGGTTTTGATGAATTTGGTGAGTTTGTATATCTGCAAATCATCGTTAAAGCTTACCAAACGATCCAGGTCATTCCTGTCGTACCTTACATGTATTTCATTGGCATCCACAAATTCTACGATACCATTTCCATCAGCGTGCATCTGGATACGGGCATCACGGGCAGCCTTACCTTCCAGTCCGGTACCAACAATAGGTACTTCGGGACGTAACAGCGGCACCGCCTGGCGCTGCATGTTCGATCCCATCAGGGCACGGTTGGCATCATCATGTTCCAGGAAGGGAATCAGGGAAGCACTCAGACCCACAATCTGGTTGGGGGCCACGTCCATGAATTCCACTTCACCTTTATCCAGAATTGGGAAATCACCTGTTTCGCGGGATACGACTCTGTCTTCTACAAATTCATTCTTATCATTCAGCGGCGAATTACTCTGGGCAATTTTGGCAGAATCCTCTTCCTCAGCACTGAGGTAGGTAAGTTCCTTCATGTTTACTTTACCATCCGCTACCTTACGGTAAGGTGTTTCGATAAAGCCCATATCATTGATGGCAGCATGTACACAAAGCGTCGAAATCAGACCAATGTTCGGTCCTTCCGGCGTTTCAATGGTACACAAACGGCCATAGTGTGAATAGTGTACGTCACGCACTTCAAATCCGGCACGCTCACGACTCAGCCCCCCTGGTCCCAGTGCGGAGATACGACGCTTGTGCGTGATCTCACTCAAAGGATTGGTTTGGTCGAGGAACTGGGATAACTGTGAGGTTCCAAAGAAAGAGTTGATAACGGAAGAAAGGGTTCTGGCATTGATCAGGTCAACAGGCGTAAACACCTCATTGTCTCTTACGTTCATCCTTTCACGGATGGTACGTGCCATACGGGCAAGACCCACACCAAACTGGGCATACAATTGTTCACCTACGGTACGCACCCTACGGTTGCTCAGGTGATCAATGTCATCAATCTCTGCCTTGGCATTGGTAAGCCGAACCAGGTATTTGATGATTTCAATGATATCCTGCTTGGTCAGTACTTTCTTCTGCAACGGATAGTCTAGGTTCAGTTTGCGGTTAATTTTGTAACGGCCTACTTCTCCCAGGTCATATCGCTTATCACTGAAGAATAATTTATCAATGATACCACGGGCAGTTTCATTATCGGGAGCATCAGCACCACGCAATTGGCGGTAGATATGCTGCACCGCTTCCAGTTCGCTGTTAGAGGTATCCTTGTTAAGTGTATTGTATATGATGGCATAATCACCACCCACGTCTTCTTTTTGAATGAATACGCTCTTTACGTCCATTTCGATGATGGTATTGATGCCATCTTCGTCAAGAACCGTATCGCGCTCCATTACGATTTCATTACGCTCAATGCTCACAACTTCGCCTGTATCTTCATCCACAAAATCTTCAACCCATGTTCTTAATACGCGGGCAGCCAGTTTGCGACCAACCTGGTTTGCGAGGGATTTTTTGTCGGCCTTGATTTCATCCGCCATACCGAAGAGTTCCAGTATGTCTTTATCGGTTTCAAAACCAATAGAACGAAGTAAGGTAGTAACCGGAAACTTCTTCTTACGGTCGATGTATGCATACATCACATTGTTGATGTCTGTAGCAAATTCCATCCAGGCTCCCTTGAAAGGAATAACCCTGGCAGAATAAATCTTGGTTCCGTTGGGGTGAATGGATTGCCCGAAGAATACACCAGGTGAACGGTGTAACTGGGAAACCACCACACGCTCAGCTCCGTTGATCACGAATGTTCCACGGGGCGTCATGTAAGGGATGTTACCCAGGAATACATCCTGAACAATTGTCTGGAAATCTACGTGCTCTTCGTCATTACAACTGAGCCTTAGCTTGGCCTTCAGAGGCACAGCATACGTCAATCCACGCTCCATACATTCTTCAATGGTGTAGCGGGGCGGATCGATGAAATAATCCAGGAACTCCAGCATGAAGATGTTACGCGTATCCGTAATAGGAAAGTTCTCCTTGAATACACGAAACAGCCCTTCCACATTACGTTTGTCAGGGGTGGTCTCTAACTGGAAAAATTCTCTGAAAGATTCTAACTGAATGTCGAGTAGGTCAGGGGCCTCTGCTAAATGTTTGGTTTTACCGAAGCCGACCCTGTTGTTCAATGTAGTTGTAGACATATGTATGAAAACCGGTTTTTTTGGAAAAAAATTGGGGAGAATTGTAAGATTCTCTTAACGTACAATCGGCGCATTCACCATTCAAACGATAATGATAAAAATGTCCACCCGCTAAATAGCCCAAAATTAAGGATGGCAAAGGTAAGCATTGGGGGGAAACTAGAAAAACAAATTTTAGACCAAATTCCATTTATGTGGATAAGCACCCACCTACCCCTGAAAATTAAGGGGAATCTGTGGCTGAAATACAAAAAAAGGGTAATAATTGACTTTTTTAGCAATTATTACCCTTTTATAAAACATATATTTTACCAAATTTTTACCCTGTCTTCTGGTTTACGGTACATTTTGTTTTTGTCGGTTACACCAAATGTCTTGTAAAAAGGTTCAAAATTGGAGAGTGGGCCATTAACCCTAAACTGTTCAGGCGAATGCGGGTCTGTGGTGATACGCGTCCGCATCATCTCAGGACGGTTAATCAACCTCCAGCATTGGGCAAATCCCAGGAAAAAGCGCTGGTCAGGCGTAAGCCCGTCAATTTGGGTATCTGACTTACCCTGGCTGGTGAGTTTGAAGGCATCATAGGCAATGGCCAGTCCGCCAATATCCGCCAGGTTCTCTCCCAGGGTTAGTTGTCCATTTACGTGGAGACTGTCCAGTACCAGGTACTGGTTATACTGGTCAACCGCTCCTTTTGCCTTGGTAGTAAAAAGCGCCCCATCTTTAGCCGTCCACCAGTCTTTCAGATTCCCCTCTGCATCATACTGTCTTCCCTGGTCGTCAAAACCATGGGTCATTTCGTGTCCGATAACCAAACCAATACTGCCATAGTTAATAGCATCATCCGCTTTCAGGTCAAAGAAGGGAAACTGCAATATACCTGCGGGAAATACAATTTCATTGAATGTGGGATTGTAATAGGCATTCACGGTGGGTGCGGTCATTCCCCATTCAGTTTTGTCAACCGGCTTCCCTATTTTGGCTATAGTCTCTTTATAATCATGTTTGGCAATGCTACGCATATTGCCATAAAAATCATCTCTTTTAATGGTAACGTCTTCATAGGATTTCCATTTGGAGGGATACCCAATTTTTTTAAGAACCGCTGCCAGTTTTTGCTGGGCCCTTTGTTTGGTGGTATCACCCATCCATTCCAGCTTATCAATTCTGGCTTTGAAAGCCACCTGCAGGTTGTTAACCAGTTCATCCATTCTTTTTTTAGCCTCAGGCGGGAAGTACTTCTCAACAAACAGTTGTCCCAGCGGGTCTTTTAAGCCATTATCAGTGAAATCAACCATTTTTTTCCACCTGTCGGATTGCTTGCGGGCACCCGAAAATAATTTGCGGAAGGCAAACCTTTCATCCACAAATGCTTTACTGAGCAGGTTGGCATTCTGACTGATATAATCAAATTTCACTTTGTCTTTCCAAACCTGGATGGGTTGTGCAGCCAGTAAACGGCTGAGTGCTTCATAATAGGCAGGTTGTGCTACGTTTATACTGTCTGTTTGTATGTCCATTTTTCCAAAAACCTCTGCCCAACCAATATTGGGAGCCAGTTTTTGTAATGCTGCCAGTGACATTTTATGGTAGTTCTTAACCGGATCCCTTTGTTCTACAGGGGTAAGGTGCGACTTGGCTATTTCAGTTTCGATGGCCAGTACCGCATTCCCTCCTTTTTGTGCTGCAGGCCCCTCTATGCCGGTAAGGGCAAACAATTTAGCTGCGTGGTTAACCAGGCTGGTTCTTTTATTGGCTGTAACCGAATCTGTTTTGGTATAATAGTCTTTTTCGGGAAGGCTCAGTCCTGTCTGGTACAGTACCAATATATTTTTACGGCTGTTGCGCTCATCGGCACCTACATAAAAACCAACCAGGTCGCCATCTCCTTCTTTTGCATTTTCAGCCAGCAGGTTCACCAGCTCTTTGTAATCTTTTACGGCATCAATTTTGGCCAGCATGGGTTCCAGCGGCTGATACCCAACCTTTTCGATTTGTACGGTATCCATACCGCTGGCATAAAAATCGCCGACTTTCTGTTCATTGGTTCCCTGAGCAAGGTCTTTTTTGGCGGACACTTCATCCAGTATGGTCCTTAGCTTGGCCAGGTTTTCATCATACAATGTGTAGAAACTTCCCCAACCACTCTGGTCGTCGGGTATTTTGGTATTTTTCACCCATTTGCCATTGGCATAATTAAAAAAGTCATCTCCGGGGTTTACGGAAGAATCCATACCGCTTTTATCAAAGAAAACGGTTTGTTTGTCTGAGGATGTTTTACAGGCAGACAGGGCTAAAATTCCCCATAGTCCTCCTAGCAGTAGTTTTTTCATGCAAGTTCGTTTTAAATGGTAAATGTTACGCATTTGGAGCAAACAGCAAAACCGGTTATCCTTTTGGGTAAAAAAAAGCCGGTGAGCGATGCTCACCGGCCGGTTATTTGGGTAAAGAAGGGATTATTTAACTTCCACTTCAGCACCAGCTTCTTTCAGTTTGGCTACCACTTCGTCAGCTTCTGCTTTAGAAACGCCTTCTTTGATGGCTTTAGGAGCGCCGTCAACCAGGTCTTTGGCTTCTTTCAGACCTAATCCGGTTAATTCCTTAACAATCTTCACAACGGTCAGTTTGCTTGCACCACCGCTAACGAGGATTACATCAAATGCAGTTTTCTCTTCAACTGCAGCGGCTCCGCCGCCATCTCCACTGGCTACCACTACTGCAGCAGCTGCTGGCTCAATACCGTAATCAGCTTTCAATACATCAGCTAATTCCTGAACTTCTTTTACTGTTAAGCCTACTAATGTTTCGGCTAATGATTTAACGTCTGCCATGTTTTTACAATTTTTTCCGTCTTCATGTCACGCTTACAGCGCAATCCGACGGAGGGTTTAAAAAAATTTGATTTTTATTAAGTTGGTTAGTGGTTATTAGGCAATTGCTAAAAACCATTTCCCATTTAATACATTTTCAACAACGGAGGAGTCAGGATAATTTGCAAAATCATACTCCCCGCATATTGGATTACTCTGCAACAGCAGGTGCTTCCTGCTGCTTCTCGTGGTGGTGCAATAAAGCAGCCAGTACACGCTTGGCAGGAGACTGTAACAAGCCGATCACTTCTCCGATCAGTTCATTCTTGGTCTTGATCTTGGTCAATGCAACCAGTGAAGTATCGCCGGTATAAACATCCCCATTGATAAACGCTGCCTTCAGTTCCGGCTTGCTTCCGTTACTTGCCTTGCGGAAAGAAGTGAGGATCAAAGCCGGATCTTTCGGATTCTCCGAAAACATCAGGGCGGTTACTTTGTGCAATGAATCGTAAACACCTGCATACTTTTCAGCATCCAGTGATTCCAGTGCTTTACGGATGAGGGTGTTTTTGGCCACCTTCATTTCTACCTGCTTGTCGAAACAAGTACGGCGTAATTTGGTAACCTGTTCAACCGTAAGTGCTTCTGTATCGGTAATGTAGAAGTTATTGTACTGGGTGAATTTCCCTTTCAGGATTTCAATCACTTCATTTTTTTGGTCTTTTGTCATAACTGATCTTTTAATAAACCCGGGTCATCTCCCATCCCGTATTACCGGGACAAAATCACCAGGATTAGTTCATTAATGATTTGGTGTCTAATGTGATGCCCGGACTCATCGTGCTGGCCATGCTGGCACCGCGCAGGTAAATACCTTTGGCAGTAGATGGTTTCAGTTTGATGATGGCATTGATCAATTCTGCACTGTTCTCCGCAATTTTTTCAGAAGAAAAAGATACGCGTCCGATAGATGCATGAACGATACCGGCTTTATCAACCTTAAAGGCGATTTTACCACCCTTTACCTCATTAACAGCTGCCGCAACATCATTGGTTACGGTACCGGTTTTGGGGTTGGGCATCAGGTTACGGGGTCCGAGTACTTTACCCAGTTTACCAATTTTAGGCATAACAGCAGGTGTGGCGATGATCACATCGATATCCACCCAGCCACCTTCAATCTTGGTGATGAATTCATCCAGTCCCACATAATCAGCGCCGGCTTCTTTGGCGGCAGCTTCTTTATCAGGCGTACACAGTACCAATACTTTTTTGGTCTTACCGGTACCATGGGGCAGTGAAACAGTTCCACGCACCTGCTGGTCTGCTTTCTTAGGGTCAACACCCAGGCGAATGTGCAGGTCAACAGAGCTATCGAATTTGGTGCAATTGATTTCTTTAACGAGGTTAGAAGCTTCTTTCAGGGAATAAACTTTGTTTTTATCCACCTTAGTTACTGCTACTTTCATTTTTTTTGTAAGTGACATTTTCTAATGATTATAAGGTGAATAATTAATTTTCCCAGGGGGCTTTTCCATCAACGGTGATACCCATACTGCGGGCAGTACCGGCCACCATGCTCATGGCAGAATTCAGGGTGAAGGCGTTCAGATCGGACATTTTGTCTTTGGCGATCAATTCTACCTGTTCCCAGGTAACCTTACCTACTTTTTGACGGTTGGATTCTTTGGATCCGGTCTGGATCTTGGCGGCTTCCATTAACTGAACAGCTGCCGGAGCGGTTTTGATGATAAAGTCGAAAGACTTATCAGTATACACGGTAATCAAAACGGGAACTACTTTTCCCATTTTGTCCTGGGTTCTTGCATTGAACTGCTTGCAGAACTCCATGATGTTAACACCCTTTGAACCGAGTGCGGGGCCTACCGGAGGTGCAGGATTGGCTTGACCGCCTTTCACCTGCAGCTTCACAAAGCCGGAGATTTCTTTTGCCATTTTTTTAGATTTAATTGGTGATAGCGTCCCGTTTTAGGGGGACTCCCAAATTCAATCATTCTTTTTCCTAAAGAACTTTTGGGGCGGCAAAGGTAAGGGAAAACAATAGAAAGTTAAAAGTTAGGCGCTAAAAATCTTAAAATAAGCCATAACCCTAACAAAACCCCTCTTAACTTATTGAATTTCAATAACAACACAAGTACTGAAAAATGTTTTATAAAATCGCTGAGCTATATTGTTTTCGCAAATCCAACTTGTAAAATATCAGACCGGAATCAATACGCAGCATCATCGATTAGTGTAAATTAATAGTGATACCGGCATTGCAAAATATAAATAGCATCCTCCTCCACCCTATAAACCAACCGATGTTCCAAATTAATACGCCTCGACCAAAAACCTTTCAGGTTTTCTTTTAAGGCTTCTGGTTTGCCAATACCTTCAAACGGTGTGCGCATGGCTTCCTTGATAAGCAGATTTATTTTTTTAAGTATAGATTTATCGGTCTGCTGCCAATACAGGTAATCCTCCCATGCACCAGACATAAATACAACCTTCATTCTTCAAGGAGTTTTTGCTCCTTGCCAATCCCCTCCTTATACTCTTCAATTGCAGAAAATAACCGGGAGGCATTTTTTGGTGACTTTAAGAGGTAAAAAGTTTCCATGATGCTATCATAGTCAGACTGGGATAAGATTACAACATTCTCCCCTTTGGTTCTTGTTACAAACAAAGGGCTTTGACTTTTAAACACCTCATCTAAATAAGACTTCAGCTTTAACCTGAAATTTGAATAAGAGGTTATCATAACAATACTATTTTAGCAAAGATACCATTATTGTACAATAAATGGTACAACTTAATGATAAAAAGCGTTTAGCAAAATTCCAATCCTTACTATAGGGATAAAGCCTGAACACAGAAAGTCCGAAAGCGGAGAAGAACAGTACTAACTAAGCTTTCTCTCAACTTTCGGACTTACTGACTTTCAGACTCTCGGACTACAATACTAATATCCCCTTTGCCTGCACTACAATCTCTTTTTTGGCGTCCTTTATTTTGGCGATTTCTTCTTTTGACTTACCCCCGTCTTCTGCCAGGTGGCGCAGTTGAGCGGCGCTGGTTACTTTTTCAGTAGCTGTACCATCGATGATGATGGTTTTGCCATTCATAACTTCGGGTACAAAGAATTTGTGGTCTTTCATCCTTACGGTCATGTCACCATCGGCAGTCTTGATCTTGATCCAGCAGCCCATTTCCTGACAAACTTCGGTAACCACTCCTTTGAGTTTCACGGGTACGGCTTCCTTTTTCTCGGCATTTTTCATCATGGTAATAAGGTCCTCCACGGGAATGGCATTATCAGCAGTAGTGGCTGCTCCAAAAATGTCTCCGGCATTGGCGGGCACTTTGGGCGCCTGGGCCTGGCTGATCAAACCGGTAAAAACGGCGGCTACAATAAATATTATTTTTTTCATACTTTTTTTTCAAATGTACACCGTACAGATTTGAAAACCCAGCCGTTGGTAAAATTCTTCCCAAACAAAAAAGCCATCCGCTGATGGGGATGGCTCATTGTCTATATTTTTAACAGATTAACTGATTTTTTCTACCTGCATATAGCTTAATTCTACCGGGGTGGAACGTCCGAATATTTTCACAGTAACTTTCAGCTTCTTCTTTTCGTCGTTAACTTCTTCAATTACGCCATTAAAGTCATTGAATGGTCCTTCGATGATTTTGATGGTTTCGCCGATGATGAATGGTTCGCTCATGGTTACACCCTGGTCGTTCATCTCATCCACTTTACCCAGCATCTTATTTACCTCAGCTTTGCGCAGAGAGATGATATTGCCCTTGGAACCCTTACCATCGGTAAGGAAGTGCATTACGTTGTTGATATTGCTGATGTGCTGAACGATGTCATCGGATAATTTACCATCGAGCACTTCCATCATTACATAACCGGGGAAGTAGTTTTTTTCGCGCATAACTTTCTTACCGTTCTGCACTTTGTATACTTTCTCCATAGGAAGGAAAATCTGTTTGATGATTTCCTGCCATCCGCTGCGTATAATGTCTTTGTCCAGGTATTCCTTCACCTTGCGTTCCTTGCCACTCACCACGCGCAGTACATACCACTTGGTTTCTGGCAGGTTGGCAATGATTTCTTCCGGCACTGATTCTGTAACTGGTTCCATTGCTGTTTACTTGAATAATGAATAAATCAGCTTCAATATCTGGTTGCTGGCGAAATCCATCACCCACACCATTGCTGTAATGATTACGGTGGCTACCAGTACAATCACAGTGCTTTGTTGCAGTTGCGACCAGGTGGGCCAGGTCACTTTTTCCACCAACTCGAAGTAACTCTCTTTGAAATAGGTTGTAATCTTATTCATGAAGCTGTAATAAATGTTAATTTAATAAAGCAAAAAACTGCTGCAAAAATTACCAGTTCAATAGTACTTCTCAGTACTATTTATAGTGTAATCACAGATGACTTTTACTCAGCACGGGCACTAGGATTCGAACCCAGATCGAAGGTTTTGGAGACCTTAATACTAACCGTTGTACGATGCCCGTAGAAAGCTAAAAGCTATTCCGCGGTAACGGAACAGCTTTTAGAAGTATGTTACAAATGTAAGAAAAAAACATTTGCGAGTGCTAAAAGCTTTTGGCTATCAGCTTATTTTAAGATTTCAGTTACCTGACCCGCACCTACGGTACGACCACCTTCGCGGATAGCGAATTTCAATCCTTTCTCCATAGCGATGGGCTGTATCAGTTTTACAGTAAGACCGATGTTATCACCAGGCATTACCATTTCAGTTCCTGCAGGTAAAGAACACTCTCCGGTTACGTCGGTAGTACGGAAATAAAACTGAGGACGGTATTTGTTGAAGAATGGGGTATGACGACCACCTTCTTCTTTGCTCAATACATAAACCTCACCTTTGAATTCAGTATGCGGAGTGATAGAACCTGGTTTACACAATACCATACCACGACGGATCTGGGATTTTTCAATACCACGTAAGAGCAGACCAGCGTTGTCTCCGGCTTCACCTTCATCCAGTAATTTCTTAAACATTTCCACACCCGTTACGGTAGAAGACAAAGGAGCATCCATCAGACCAACGATCTCGATTGGCTCACCCACTTTGATACGACCACGCTCGATACGTCCGGTAGCCACTGTACCACGACCAGTGATAGAGAACACGTCCTCTACACTCATCAGGAAAGGCATATCAACCGGGCGGGGAGGCAATGGAATATAGCTGTCAACAGCTTCCATCAGCTCATCTATTTTGGCAACCCATTTTGGATCTTCAGCCAGTGCACCAGTTGCAGAACCTTGTATAATTGGGGTATTGTCTCCGTCAAAGCCATAAGAAGTCAACAGTTCACGGATTTCCATTTCTACCAGTTCCAGCAGTTCAGGATCGTCAACCAGGTCAACTTTATTCATGAAAACAACAATCTGAGGTACACCTACCTGGCGGGCCAGCAGAATGTGTTCTTTTGTTTGGGGCATAGGACCATCTGTAGCGGCCACAACTAAAATAGCACCGTCCATCTGGGCAGCACCGGTAATCATGTTCTTTACATAGTCGGCGTGACCTGGGCAGTCAACGTGCGCATAGTGGCGGTTGGCTGTCTGGTACTCAACGTGTGCAGTATTGATGGTGATACCACGCTCTTTTTCTTCGGGCGCTCCATCAATCTCATCATATTTTTTTGCAACATTACCCATCCCTTTCTTAGACAAGATCATTGTAATAGCTGCAGTTAAAGTAGTTTTACCATGGTCAACGTGACCAATGGTACCTACGTTTACGTGAGGTTTTTCCCTCTTAAAGGTCTCTTTTGCCATTTTTATCGGTTTTTAGTTGTGTTTTAAAAATTGTAGGTCATTTGTGACCACGGTTTAAAATATTTTTTGTTTCGATCACAAACCATTCTGTCTTTGCTTACAGCCTGCCATTTGTAATTTTTCCTGTCCTTTACCCTGAGCCGTTAGTGAGAATCGAACTCACGACCTCTTCCCTACCAAGGAAGTGCTCTACCCCTGAGCTACAACGGCTTAACTCAGTTTGCTGTAGGTTGCCTGTTGCTTGTGGTCACCCCACAGCCCCCAACAACAGACTTCAAACCATGCAAGAGCGGAAGACGAGGGTCGAACTCGCGACCTATAGCTTGGAAGGCTATCGCTCTACCAATTGAGCTACTTCCGCTTTTAACCCACCGAAGCTTTCACCAGGGTGGATAGTTATCCAGTATTTCTAAGAACATCACTTTCGCCTAAGCTGGGTGATTTTTGACCTCCTTCGCTAATGCAGGGAGGACATTGTGGGCAGAGTAGGGTTCGAACCTACGTACTCGTGAGAGAACAGATTTACAGTCTGTCGCCTTTAACCACTCGGCCATCTGCCCCTTAACTGGTTTGTTGTTTGTAGTCTTTGGTTTGTGGTTCAACAACAGACCAAAGACTACAAACCACAGATTAAACAAAGAGCCGAAGATGGGACTCGAACCCGCGACCTGCTGATTACAAATCAGCTGCTCTACCAACTGAGCTACTTCGGCAATTTTACTGTGCGTTGAAACAGGTTACTAGCGGGTTCCATTCCCCATTCATATACTTTCAAATGCAAAAAATAAAAGAACAATCCCTTTTTTTGGGATGGCAAAGGTAATGGAAAACTTTATTCAGCAAAATTTTGAAATGAAAATTTTACAGCTGTTTTCAACAGGTTTTTCAGCCACCTACCCGAAAAGGGGTTTCAGGGTAACAGTAACCTGCTGTTTTGGGGGGTTTCGGAGGCGAAGACTGCCTTGAGCGAATCGTCGCGAATTATCTGGCAATCCACTACTATACTGTCATTATAGGGCTTTCCCTGGTATAGAAACTCGTAGGAAATGACCAGTTTATCCAGACCTCTGGTTTGGCGCTGGGTTATACGGGCAGGCACCTGTTGATCGGTGGATCCACAGGAAAGAATAATAGTGACAAGGGTAAAAAGGAGTAAAAATCTCATAATGGGGGTTATACTAAAAAAGGCTTCCTTTGACAAAGGAAGCCTTTTTCGAACTTATGCTGCTAATTTTTCTTTTTTTCGTTTTATCTGTGTAACAATAGACTCCATCGCATTATCAAATGATTCTTCGAAGGATTTAGAAGAGGCTTTCACAAAGAAATCATACCTCGGAACATGAACCTTGATTTCGGCAACCTTGTCCTTAATCGTATGCACCACATTGTCTAACTTCAGAAACACATCCACTTTCAGAATCCTGTCGTGAAAAGTGTTAAGCTTTTCCAGCTTTCGGGTTACATAATCAACCAATTTGTCGTCTGCATCAAAATGCACAGTTTGAATGTTAACGTTCATAATAACTCACGTTTAATCGGTGAAAAAATAATATTTAAAAGAACTTTTTGGCTTGAATGACTCACTCATCAACTTCCATAACAAGTTACAGAATAAACATTAAAACAAAAAAAATACCCTACTTTTTTCTAAGATTTAATAAAGTATTACCAGATTAAGCTTTGGGATGCGCTTTTTGAAAAACCTCCTTCAGTTTTTCAATGCTGTTATGGGTGTAAATCTGTGTGGCGGCCAAACTACTGTGGCCCAGTAATTCCTTTACAGCATTGAGGTCAGCCCCCTTATTCATCAGGTGGGTGGCAAAACTATGGCGCAAAATGTGGGGGCTTTTTTGCTTTACCGTGGTCACCATTGCCAGCTTTTCATTGACAAATGCATATACAGATCTGGGCATCAATGGGCTGCCATTCTCTTTCGTGAAAACATGGGTAAACCCGGGTAGCCTGGCAGGCTTTTCTGCCATATATTTTTGCAGGCTGGCCAGCAATTCCCGGGATATGGGAATCAGCCGTTCTTTGTTACCCTTACCCAACACTTTCACCTGCGAATGGCCGCTGTCTACCTGGGATTCCTTCAATCCAATGAGCTCACTTAATCGCATACCGGTATGGTAAAATAATTGTAATACCAGTCGCTCCGTCCTGCCCTTCCAGTCATCTGTAAAATCCACGTAATCAAAAAGCGTGGAGATATCCACTTCTTCCACATAAGCAGGGAGTCGCTTATTTACCCGGGGAGACACAATAGTTGTCATCGGGGTCTTGGTTAGCACTCCTGTCCGAATCTGGTACTTAAAAAATGATTTTAGGGAGGATATTTTGCGGTTAAGGGATTTAGAACTGAGGGCATCCTCCTTCATCTCCGCCAGCCAGCTTCTTACCTGCATGGGGGTAATTTCCTGAATGGCCGGACCTTCGTACTGGCTCAACAGAAAAGCAAAAAACTGTTCCAGGTCATTCTGGTAAGCAATAAGGGTATGCCGGGAATACCGCTTTTCAAATTTGAGGTATTCCAAAAAAACAGTTAACTGAGGGAATTGGTCTATGGGCATAAAAAAAGTAGTCTAAAGTTACTAAACTTAGACTACTTGTATATTTTTATACCTATACAGGCTTAAATTTCTATTTTACCGCTGGCGATGTTCTGCTTATAGATGGCTTTCAGTACCTGTCCACGACGAACTACTGAAGGCTTAATAAAAGCCTGGCGCTCACGGAGCTGAAGCAAAGTTTTACTTTTTTCAAACTTTTTCTTGTACTTCTTAAGTGCCTTGTCGATGTTTTCGCAGTCTTTTGAATCGATTATTAACATAGCTATTATACCTCCTCAGGTGTTTTTAGGATTGCAAAGATAAGGGGAGGAAATTAAATTGGCAAAAATTATTGGTCCTGAATTTTACCCTTTGGTTTGGGCGTCAACGACCCTTTTTTTATCCACATTTCGAATTTACCTTGCGGCCATGTTTACAGGTATTGTAGAATGCACGGGAAAAGTGTTATCCATTGACCGGAGCGGGTCAAATATCCGCTTTTGGATCGAATCACCTATTTCCGGAGAGTTGGGTATTGACCAAAGTGTTAGCCACGACGGGGTTTGCCTCACAGTGGATGCCCTGGAACCGGGTAAACACAGGGTTACTGCCATTGAAGAAACCCTCTCCAAAACCAACCTTGGGACCTGGTTATCCAGTACGGAACTTAACCTTGAAAGATGTATGAAGATGGATGGCAGATTAGACGGCCACATCGTTCAGGGCCATGTAGATGCCACTGCCATATGCACAGGACGCAAAGAAATGGATGGCAGCTGGGAATTCAGTTTCGACTATCCTGCCCATTTTGCCCCACTGGTAATTGAAAAAGGAAGTATTGCCGTAAACGGAACCAGCCTCACCTGTTTTGCAGTAACCCGAAACAGTTTCCGCATTGCCGTGATACCCTATACTTTTGAAAATACCAATATTCATAAGGTAACTCCCGGCACTTCTGTAAATATTGAATTTGATATTTTGGGGAAATATGTCCAGCGGCGAATGGACCTTACCGTGGAAATAATCCCTTATCAGGACTAAATTGATTTACCCCTGAGCGCCGTAGCAACTGCTTCATCCATGGCTTTTTCGGCGAAGGGCCTGGTTACTTCGTTCAGGGCTTCAATTTTGCCCTGAATAAGGTCTTTGTCTTCCATGGTAATGGCTAATTGCAGCGCCTGCATGGCCTCAGCGGTATCCAGCAATTCTTTTTGGGAAAGCAGCCCGGCATTTTTTGCGATGAACTTTTCGGTTACACCCAAAATCTGTTCTCCCTCGGTGCGTGCTTCCACCAGGGCCCTTAGTCTGGATGTCTTCTTTGGCATGGGTAATACTTTCGAGCAGCATTTTTTCCACTTCTTCATCTGTTAAGGCCGTACTGGGGTTTTACTTCTATCTCCTGTTCCACACCACTGCTAAGCTCCTTTGCCTTAACCACCAGAATGCCGTCGGCATTGATTAAGAAGCTTACTTCTACTTTGGGCAATCCTGCCGGCATTCCGGGAATACCTTTTAGGCTGAATTCTGCCAGTTTACGGTTATCCTTTACCATGTCTCTTTCTCCCTGAAATACTGATATACGCATATCACTTTGACCGTCTTTATGTGTAGTATATTGGCGCTGCCTACTTTGGTAGGGATCTTGGCATTACGTGGTATAAGCACATCCATTAATCCGCCCATTGTTTCAATACCCAAACTCAAAGGAGTGATATCCAGTAATAAAAAATCCTTGTTATTGCCCGCCAGAATATCGGCTTGTACTGCAGCGCCCAATGCCACTACTTCATCCGGATTTACGGAATCATTCACAGGCTGACCGAAATAAGAGACTCACCGCTTCCTTTACAGCAGGCACACGGGTACTGCCACCCACCATAACAACGGCGTCAATAGATCCATTATCGATCTGCGCATCTTTTAATGCCTGTTTACAACAATCGATCGTCTGATTGATCAGGGGTTGAATGAGTGCGTTAAATAGTTTCCCGGGTAATAGACAACTGATCACCATTAAAATCAGTCTGATAATTATCGGATTGACTTAATTGTTTTTTGGCTTCTTCCGCACGTAAACGTAACCCTTGCGACAAGTGATTTGTTTTGCGATAATTCTTCCCGGCTGATACCGCGCTTGTCCGATCCAATATTGTACAATGGCCCTGTCCATATCATCCCCACCCAAATAAGTGTTGCCGTTAGTGCTCAGTACCTCAAAAATGCCGTTATTGATGTGGAGAAGGGATATGTCGAATGTGCCACCTCCCAGGTCATATACTGCGATGGTTTTTTCTTCCTGCTTTTCCAGTCCCAACCCATATGCAAGGCTGGCAGCAGTGGGTTCATTCACTATTCGTAACACATCCAGTCCCGCCAGTTTTCCTGCATCACGGGTAGCCTGGCGCTGTGCATCATTAAAATAGGCAGGAACGGTAATTACCGCTTTGGTGACAGCTGTTTTAAGGATGTGTTCTGCCCTGTTGGCCAGTTCTTTCAATATATAGGCTGAAAGGTCAATGGGAGAATAGAAACGATTGCCAACCTGTACTTTCACCAGACTCTCTGTATCATCATCAATCACTTTATAAGTAAAGAATCCACTGTGGGCACTTATGTCTTTATAGCTTTTACCCATCAACCTTTTGGCACTGAAAATGGTATTCTTTGGATCGGTTTCGAGGAATTGTCTGGCTTCCTCCCCTACTACCACATTGCCCAACTCATCAAAATGGACGATACTGGGAACAAGGCTACTGCTGTCATGTTCTTTCAAAGCAACTGGTTTGCGGCTTTCAGGATGAATGATGGCGACCAGGCTATTGGTAGTACCCAGGTCAATGCCTACGATCATTTCTGCCTGTTGTAAACTTCCGGTTGCTATATTGATTGCTATTTTTGCCATAGTATAGAAAGGTTGCCGTATAAATATTCGGGTAAGATAAGAAAATGGCAAATTTACTGCATCTGCCCCCCAATGGCTTATGAATTAAGGAATCAATAAGGGAATGGTTAGCAGCTAAATTTCCACCAATATGGTTTTGCTGAGGTAATCATGCAATGGCTTCCCCAGAAAGGGAATAAAAAACATATCGATCAGTATCAACCTCGTAAGGCTGCGGATAAATATCCAACCCAAACCCGGCCTTTTCCCCTCCCTTGTCACCACTTTTGAATAACTCAACCATTTACCCGGCGTTCTTGTAAAGATGGCTTCAAAGAAAAAATAATACACAAACAAAATACCGTAAAAAAACCAGGCAAAATTATGAGGGGTATATCCCCAGTAAATCACATAAAAATTCCATCCCCTGAAACTGGCCCAGGCCAGCAGAAATATAAGCAGGGTATCCACGATAAAATTAAGTGCCCTTGTACCTACACCGGTTATTTGCATAATGGCAAAATTAAGGCGGGATTGGCAGGAAAATGGCTTTTTTGTGCCATCCGGCCCCACATATTGTTTGGTTGACCGGAGAGCAGACACGATTCCTTACTTTTGCGCAAAGACCAACGGATGCAATTGATTGAAGAATTAAGGTGGAGAGGAATGATACAGGATATCATGCCCGGCACAGAAGCGTTATTAGCCAAAGAAATGGTTTCTGGTTACATAGGCTTCGACCCCACTTCCGACAGCCTGCACATTGGCAGCCTGGTTCCCATATTGTTGTTGGTTCACCTGCAACGTGCGGGTCATAAACCGTATGCACTGGTGGGAGGCGCCACCGGAATGGTGGGCGACCCCAGCGGCAAGAGCGAGGAACGCAATTTATTAAGTGAAGAAACCTTACAACATAACCTGGCAGGTGTAAGAGAGCAGTTGGCCCGTTTTCTCGACTTCTCACCCGGCAAACCCAATGCTGCGGAAATGGTGAATAATTACGACTGGTTCAAAGACTTTCGTTTTCTGGATTTCATCAGGGATGTGGGTAAACACATCACCGTGAATTATATGATGGCCAAGGATAGTGTGAAAAAAAGGCTGGATGGTGAAACCGGAATGAGTTTTACAGAGTTCACTTACCAACTGGTACAGGGATATGATTTTTACTGGTTGTACCAAAACAAACAATGCAAACTGCAAATGGGTGGTAGCGACCAGTGGGGCAATATTGTAACCGGTACAGAATTGATCCGCCGCAAAACAGGCGGAGAAGCGTTTGCTTTTACCTGTCCATTGGTTACCAAAACCGATGGAGGAAAATTCGGCAAAACCGAAAAAGGAAATATCTGGCTGGATCCCAAAAAAACATCCCCTTACCAGTTCTACCAGTTCTGGCTAAATGCGAGTGATGCCGACGCCAAAAAATGGATTAAAATATTTACCCTGCTGGATAAATCCACCATCGAATCACTGCTTTCCCAACAGGAAGCGGCACCCCATGAACGACACCTCCAGAAAAAATTAGCGGAGGAGTTAACCTGTTTTGTGCACAGTAAAGCCGATTTTGCATTTGCCGTAAAAGCATCCGAAATATTATTTGGCAATGCCACAGCTGACATATTGCAAAGCCTCTCTGAAGACCAGTTATTGCAGGTAATGGAAGGTGTTCCAACCTTCGAGGTTGCCGGTAACAAAATCAGGGAGGGATATGACCTGCTAGGTTTATTGGCTGAAACAGGCATCTTCCCCAGCAAAGGAGAAGCCCGTAAAATGTGGCAGTCGGGAGGAATAGGCCTTAACAAGGAAAAAATAGGGTCAGACAAAACACAATTTGTTGCCGGTGACCTGCTAAAGGAAAAATACCTCCTGATACAAAAAGGCAAGAAGAACTATTACCTCGTGAAAGCAGTTTGATGAAGGTCTATTTTCTTTCCGGATTGGGTGCTGATGCAACTGCGTTCCAGGCACTAAACCTTCCGGGTGTGGAACCTGTTCACCTGGACTGGATGAACCCTGTTTCGGGAGAAACTATCCAGAGCTATGCGGCCAGGATGGCACAAAGAATCACCACCCCCAATCCTATGATTGTAGGCTTGTCATTCGGGGGAATGTTAGCCGTAGAAATTACCAAAATCATACCTGTCAAACAACTCATTCTGGTTTCCAGTGCCAAATCGTTTCATGAATTGCCGCCCTGGTTCAGGGTATGCCGGTACCTTCCTTTTCATAAAGTGTTACCCTTGCGGTACATCAGTACCCATCCCCGGATCATGTTTCATATTTTTGGTTCACGCAACAAAGCCCAGGAACAACAACTGGCTTCCATCATTCAAAACAGCCTGCAGGGTTTTAACCAGTGGGCCATTGACAAAGTGGTTAATTGGAGAAATGAATCCACTCCTGCTCAGGTAATTCACATTCATGGAAAGGAAGATAATTTATTGCCCTTCCGGTATGTAAGCGCTGATTATACAATTGAGAAAGGCGGACATTTCATGATAGTGAATAATGCTGCAGAGATTTCAGCCATCATTATGCATACATTGGTAAAGCAATCATAAATCCGCAGATACACTTTTTTGAATAAGTGCATCTGCGGAATAAAATAGTGCTATACATATTTGGTTACACCAGGAATTGCGATCGGATAAAATCCGTCCGCACCCGGAAGTACCGGTGGCGCTGCATCCCAGTCATACACTTTGGGCTGCATATCCAGACCGGAATTGATGGCTTTATCCCATTCTACTTTCTGGCCGCTGTACGTAGCCATTCGGCCTAATATAGAAGTCATGGTACTCTTAGCACCATTTTCTGCATCTGCAAATTTGTATTCACCTTTGGCAATGGCAGCAAAGAATTCATCATGTTCTGTCTGGTAAGGATTGGTTTTCCTGTTTTCTGTCGAACTGATAAATCGTTTTTCCCTGATGATCTGTAATGAATGGCTGCACCACAATGAATATTTTCCTTTGGTACCTACCAGCAGTTCATCCACACTACTCATGGTTCCGGGAATATGGCGGCACTGGCTGTTGAGCAGTGATGCCATCTGCATATTGCATATTCTACAAAATGGTGATCAAAGATTTCTCCGTTTTCTTTTCCCTTGCGCACTTGTCTGCCACCCATGCCCTGTGCTCTTACCGGGTATCCTTCCTTGAACCAGTTAATCACATCCAGGTTGTGTATATGCTGCTCGGTAATATGATCGCCACAAAGCCAGTTAAAATAATACCAGTTACGCATCTGGTATTCCATTTCTGTTTGTTCAGGTTTACGGGGCCTTACCCATACACCATCATTGTTCCACCAGGCCTGTGCGGATGTGATATCCCCGATCATGTCTTTGCGCTTGAATAATTCCCGGTAGGAATTCTGGTAATGGCGTTGCAAACCCACCACCACATTTAATTTTTTTTCTTTGGCGATGGCTGCTATGGCCAACACCTTCTGCACACCTGCCGGATCAGTGGCTACGGGCTTTTCCATGAAGACGTGTTTGTTCATTCGGATCGCTTCTTCAAAATGAATAGGGCGGAAACCCGGAGGGGTAGCTAATATTACCACATCTGCCAGGGCAATGGCTTTTTTGTAGCCATCAAAACCAGTAAATTTTCTTTCTTCCGGCACATCTATCCTGCTCTTAGCAGCCATTCCTTCTTTACTATCGTCTTTTTGTAAGTTCTCCAGACATTTATCGAGGTTATCCCGAAAGGCATCAGCCATAGCCACCAGTTTCACATTCTGCTTACTGGACAGTGCCTGCATGGCTGCACCGGTACCCCGGCCACCACAACCCACGAGGGCCACTTTAATGGTATCATCCGCACCGGAGAAAAAATTGGCCCTGGATAATAGCGGTGCAGCAGCCAGTCCACCTGCCAAAAGAGAACTTTGTTTAACAAATTCTCTCCGTGGATTTTTGAGAAGCATCATATGTCATGTTAGAGGTTTTTTAAGTGTTTATGTAATTTATTGTCCAAGGTATTTTTGATAAAATGCTGCTGCTGCTTCAGCAGTAGGTTGTTGCAGGGGCCGCATTACCCGAAAGCCAACAGAGCGTGCATCCGTCATCCACCACCTGCTCTTGGGGATCTGTGGATCCCGTCGGTTCCATTGCGGATCAGAAGCCATTCTTTTCGCTACTCTCAGGTCAGGGGCTTCATCTGTAAATCCGCCACCACGAAGAGTTTTGGGGTATCGGGAAGTACTTACGGGGGAAGCAGGATCGGCATTTCCGATATAGCTATAATATTTTTCATCATAGTGATCAAGGGTCCATTCCATTACATTTCCCAGCATATCATACAATCCCCAGGCATTGGGTAATTTTTAAGCCCGGTTTTATGAAACTTATCTTCACTGTTGGCCGCATACCAGGCATAGTCGGATAGTTGGGTAGCTTCATCCCCAAAAAAATAAGCCGTTTGGGTTCCGGCCCTGCAGGCATATTCCCATTCTGCCTCAGTAGGAAGTCTGTAAAAGATGCCTGTTTTATTGTACAGCCAGCGGCAATACATAAGTGCTCCAAACTGGGACAAACTATTGGCAGGATAGCCTCCCTCTTTGCCCATTCCCTCACTAAAGTCAATATACTGGGGACTGGGCCGCGTAATGGCATCTACCTCAGAATTAAGGCTGGTAGATACATCGCCTATGAAAACATCCAGTGCGTCGCGGGTAACTTCTGTAGTACCCATCCAGAAAGCACTGATGTGTACTTTTTTTTGAGGCGCTTCATCAGGAAGATGGCCTTTTTCGGAAGCGGGACTGCCTATTAATAATTCGCCAGAAGGTATGGGCATTAAGCCAAACTGCAAGGAGGATTCCGGTATGGTTTGCTGATAAGGAACAAAGTCCTTTTTATGCTGTGCAGATAGAGTAGATACTATCAGCATTCCGAGTACAGGTAGAAGCAGTCGTTTCACAGTCACAAAAAATTAGGGTGGTTAAGATACTGAATTTTGAAATACAGCCGGGGGTTGTGGCAGGGAAAATCATTTTTGCCAGTACTGCTGAAAATGTCCGAAATAATGACAGCGGACTTTTCCATTGTGCCATTCGGTAATGAGGGCAGCTGCACCTGTTTCTTTGGCAATTTTTTTTACTATCCTGAAAGGAACAATACTGCAAACTGTGGCGAGCCAGTCAGCCGTGGCACCGTCCCTGGCAATTACCGTAACATTACGCTGGCGCTGAATACCATACCCCGTTCTTGGGTCAATGATATGCGAATATTTTTTCCCTTCGTGTTCAAGGAATTGAAATGCATCGCCGGAAGTGGCAACGGAGGTATTTTGCAAATTGAGTTTTTCAGAAAGTAGTTCCGCTTCTGTTTCCGGAATATTCACCCCAACCACCCAACCGGTTTTTCCCGGAGGGGGGGCTGTCATGGCAATATCGCCACCGGCATCCACCAGGGCACTGCTGATACCATTTTGCTGTAACAGGTTTAGAACAGCCTGGGCTGTAAAACCTTTGGCAATACCACCAAAATCTAGTAACATGCCTTTCACAGGAATGGTAAGCGTATGCAGTTGCGTATCCAATAACAGTTTAGCAAAATTGACCAGTTCCTTTTTTTGCATTACTTCCTGCTCCTCCGGGAAGGATGCCTTTTTTCTGGCGTTTCTCCATAGCCTGCTCAGAGGCCCTACCGTGATGTCGAATGCGCCCCCACTCTTATGGTAGGCATTATTTGAAAGATGTAACATATCCATCATAGTTGCTGAAACCGGAAGTGGTCCCTCGCCGGCGTGTTGGCATAATTTGGATACCTCACTATCGGGTTCATAATCGCTGAAAAGAGTATTCATTGAATCTACGAGTGCAAAACTTTTTTGGGCAAGCTTAGTGGCCTGCACACTGTCCTTTGAAAAAAATATTATTGAAAATGGGGAACCCATTTTTGATTGCGTAAAAGTGAATCGGCTGGACTGCGCATTTGATGTACCCACAAAAAAGAAAAATATAACTGCCCATAAAATGCGGATCATACACTTACCATTAACTTAGGATACATTTTTACAAATTTCGGATGAAATTAATTACTTACTGCATAAAAAGCCCAGATGTATTGCCTCCAGGTAAACGTACTAAAGTTTACCCTAAAAATTGATTAATGAAGTAATGGGTGCAAAAGCATGTTAATTTCAACCCATTCTGGCAGGGAACAGCTTTTCTTTACCTTCTTCACTTGCATTAGTCCTTATTTTCAATTACATTAGTTGAAAATACGCTTATGAAAAGCAGTTTATGCAGCATTCTTCTTTTTCTGTTTCTGGCAACAGGTTTTTCTCAGGAGCTCCAATATGCTGTTCGGACTACCCATACAAAACAGGTAAAACAGGAAAAAATAGTATCTGCCAATACCCTAAGTGATGTATACCAGGGATATCCGGCATCATGGATTTCCGGTTATATTGCTACAGAAATAACCACCACACATAATGGTAACCCTGTTTCGGCTTCCGGGTCAAATGAAGAATTGAGTGCCGGCCAGAAAAAATTGCTGCAATCAGTGGAACCCGGAGCAGACATCCGCATTACTGTCAAATACCTAAGCAGGAATCCTGTAACGGATATTCAGCAGGAAAATAATTTAGAATATATCGTTTCACTCATGCTACAATCCCAGGCAGCTTTTATGGGAGGCACTGAAAAAATGAACCAGTATCTTTTTGAACAAGCCATTGCTAAAATACCAGTCGATGTAAAATCTTCCTTAAAAGGGGCAGAGATACAATTTACTGTAAACGAAGCAGGCATGGTTACCAATACCGCTATTGCTAAGTCTTCAGGCAATACAGCCATTGACGCCTTATTATTAAAAGCCCTTAACCAAATGCCCCGTTGGAAACCGGCTTTGGATGATAAGGGTAAAAAAGTTTCCCAAAAGTTTACATTTACTGTGGGTATGGAGGGTTGCTAAATAATGCTTTTATGTTTCGAATTTAGAATTGATCAACGATCGCATGCTTTTGTGTCTCTATCAATTGAAACAATTTCTTTACTACTGTATACTTATCTATATTACCCAACAGGGGATCAGCCTCGAAAAAAACCTATAGGTTACTGGTGAATGAATAGGCGTTACCTTTTAATGCCACCCATTGCCCAATAACCATCCTGCTGTTACCCATCCCCCGCTCCAAATCAAAGCAGTTACAAATACAATACGGCTATAGAGTTCCGGCTTTACCTGCAATAATCCGGCCGCAACAGGAAGGTAACTCCTGACAAAAGGCGTTAATTTGGCTACCAACAATTGTCTTCCACCCTTTTGTATGATTTGTTGCTTTACGGCCCTTATTTTTTTTACCGGAATCGGCAACCACCGGGGTTTTATGCGGAGTAACCATTCTTTAGCATGAAAAAATATACCATATAAAAGCAGGGAACCAGTGATATCGGCCAATACTACGAAACACAATAGTAATGGGTAGGATAAACCCGATTGGTTACCCAAATAACCAAAATACAACAATACCCATTCATTAGGCAGGCCGGGCATGCCGAGTTCCTGCAAAAGCACTATCAAAAAAATGGCCAGATAACCATAGGTGATTATATATTCATGGAGTATATGGGTCATTTATCATTTTTGGTAACCACTTTGAAGGAAGCTTTTATAGCAAGGGAGGGTGGTACTATTTCCCCGGTAACGTCCATTGGTTCCCCCACCGGATGATTGGCAGTAAATTTCCCGCCCAATAAATCAGCCACGGTGGAAGCGACTTGTTTCAGAAAGGTGGTGGACTGGTTCTTCTTCTCCCCAAGGGCGTTCACATCAGGACCCATCATGGCCATCCAGGTTTCTTTGGATCCGCCTACCCAAAATCCATGTTTGTTCCAGGAAGTGGTTTTTCGTCCCCTTCCGTGATCTGTGGTAATGATGAATGTAGTATTGTTTTTATAGAAAGAATTGGTTTGTACATAATACCATAGTTCAGACAACAATTGATCGAACTGGTGGGCCTTCAGCAGGTATTGGTCGTAACGCTTCTGGTGGGCAAATTCATCCGTTTCACCCATGCCCAGAAAAAGTACTTTAGGGTGATTCTCTTCAATGAAATTTTTGGCACTGGCAAATGTAAGCAGGTCATACCGGGTTGCCCCTTTGTGAGAAACATTTGACTGTACCTGGTTTATCAGGTCAGCTACTGTATCTGACTCAGCATCCAAAAGCAACTCATACCCACTGTTTACAGGCAATTTACTTTGCTTTTCCCTAAGGATATAGGGAAGGATATTCCAGGAACTGAATGCGGCCACTTTTCCGGTATAGCCTTTCTGTTGGTTCAGGAACTCCAGCACATTGCTATTGCGATTAATTATCGCCAGGTTGGGTATGAATCTTGTATCCGCATACCCTGTGAGCATTTCATTGTATCCTGCATAAGATATGAGAAAAGGGTTGGCCGCATTCACTTTGTTGCCATAGTTTCTGTTACCGGAAATACTACCTCTTTCAGCTATCACATTCCAAAAAAAGGGTAGTAACTTTTTTCGTCTTTCGGTAATATCAGCATGCCAGAATTGCTGTAACAGAAGAGAAGTATCGCCTACAATAGTGGTATCTCTTATGAGCAGAGAATCAGCACCTGAAAACAATTCCTGCCAGCGGAAACCATCAATGGTTATAAGAAATAAGTTCCTGTACTTATCCTGCGCCGGCAAATGCAGGAAAGAGAGTAAGAAGAGAACCAACAGTATATTTCGCATTATTTGGTTTTACAAAAGAACCTTTCTCTTGTAACCTTTGTGTGAATAAAGGATTAAGTTACTGTTACCCTGGTATTGTTCACAGATTGGTAATACTAAACCAACGGTAGGTTCACAGGCATGCATTTATTTTAGGGTTACTTAATTTTACATATAAATGCATACCTATCCTAAAATTTCCGTCATCATTCCTGCATATAATGAAGAAAAATACCTTACCGGGGCACTGGAGGCATTGCTGAAACAGGATTATCCGAATTATGAAATCATCATTGCAGACAACGCGTCAACCGATAATACGGCCGCTTGCCTGCAAAATTTTATCAAAAGGGTTTCGGTTCAGGGAGTGGCTATCCTTTCTGTTTATGAACCCAGGCGGGGCACCAATTTTGCAAGAGAGGCTGCAAGAAAACTGGCCAGCGGCTCAGTTATTGCACAAATGGATGCAGATTGCCAGCCGGATAGCAACTGGCTTCGCAAAGGAGTGGAACTGCTTTGTCGAAAAAAACATGTAGCTGTTACAGGGCCTTACTGGTATTTTGATGGTAGTACTTTGATGAAAAAACTTTCCCTGTTATCGCAACAAATTACATATCCCATTATTGATACTTTGGTGCAGTTTACAGGACGGGCCGCTATTCTGATTGGAGGCAATGCCTTTATACGGGCTGACTTACTGGAAAAAGCAGGTGGTTATAATACCAACCTTACATTTTATGGAGATGACGTTGAGTTGGGGCAACGGCTTGCCAGTTTTGGGCGAATTGTTTATGCCCCATCCCTTGTCATGTCTTCATCCTCCAGAAGGTACCGTGCCAATGGATTTTGGAAGGTAAACAAGCAATACCAAAACTGTTTCTGGAACCTTGTTTGGAATAAAAAAGATTTGTTACCAACTGCCGAAAACAGTCACCCGAGGTGAATCAAATAATTACAGGTAATTTCTTCAAAACTCTTTAATAAGTTTCCGATGCATGGAGGCAGCGGGGCACCAGGATATTTTGACCCTACATTTGCAGTTTAATTACAGAACTTGTATTATGGTATGGTTTCAATTGTACTAGCCAGGGAAACAGATGCGCAGCTTTTGTCAGAATTGGCTTGGTAACTTTTGTAGAATCGTACAGTCATAGTGCATCACCGGAGGATATCCGAAATTGCCTTACAGAAAATTACAGCGTTGCCTCTTTTAGCAAAGAATCAAAAGATCCATATAATATTTATCATTTGCTGTACATAAACAACCAGTGTGCCGGTTTCTCAAAATTCAGGCTGGATACCCCTTTTGCAGACTGATAAACACTAAGGGTAACCAAACTGGATCGGCTGTATTTATTACAAGCTTTTCATGGCCAAAAATTGGGCCAGACACTTCTTACTTTTATTGTACAATTGGCAAAAGACAATTTGCAAAAAGGAATTTGGCTTTATGTATGGACAGAAAATGACAGAGCAATTGATTTTTATCGTAAAAACAGTCTCCTGATTAACGGGGGTTATTCATTTGCCCTCTCAGCCCCTCACGCCAATCCCAACCCCAGGATGTTCCTATTATTTCCATCAATATAAAAGAATGAGGAGGAATCGATTATTGTAGTTATCGTTAATAATGACATGAAAAAGTAAATTTTATTTTATACTCTCCATTTCCATTACCCTTTTACCCGAATGGGTTAAATTGTAACCAAACCAACCGCCATGACCAAAATATACATCCGAAAAGGTTTTCTATGCCTTTCTGTTTTGCTGATGACAACAACCCTATGTGCCCAGACACCGGAGCAAAATCTGGTAAAGGCTGGCATTACACTGCCAGCTGCTTCCCAACCGGTAGCCAGTTACGTGAATTGTGTTAGTGTGGGTAACCTCTTATACTTATCCGGGAAGGGACCTTTGCAGCCCGATGGAAATTATGTAACAGGAAAATTGGGGAAAGACCTTAGTATTGAGCAGGGTTATGCAGCCGCCAGACTGGTGGCCATCGCCCATCTGGCTGTATTAAAAACAGAATTGGGTGAACTGAGCCGGGTGAAAAGAATTGTAAAAGTGTTGGGTATGGTAAACAGCACAGAAACATTCACCGACCAGCCCAAAGTCATCAATGGATACAGCGAATTGATGGGTACCATCTTTGGAGTCAAGGGTAAACACGCCAGAAGTGCCGTTGGCATGAATTCCCTGCCCATGAATATTACAGTAGAGGTGGAAGTGATTGTGGAAGTAGTTGATTAACCCTTCTTTTTTCCATCATTGCCCGGTAAATATATGAAAATAATTTTCTGATCAAATTTTTGTCGAGAAAAATTAACAAACAAAAAAGCCCCTCTCGGGGCTTTAAAGCATCATAGTTGTGGAGAGTATCGGGGTCGAACCGACGACCTTCCCGACTTTCCTCGGGACGCTCTAACCTGCCGGGCTAATTAGCCACTCTATATATTTTCTACTCTTCTTTTTCTTTATTTCCATCTCGCGGGATAATGCCTCACTGCGTGTGGTATATTCTTCAGTATACCTTACTTCCCACGGAACACCCAATTGGGTTGATTTATTTCTTCCTGCATTATGTTGGGCAATCCTAATACCCAGATCTTCACAACTTCCTGTGTAGTACCTATCCAGTTTGGCAGAATATAATATGTAAACTTTATACCCCATAAAAAAAGCCCCTTGCGGGGCTTTAAAGCTGTGGAGAGTATCGGGGTCGAACCGACGACCTCTTGCATGCCATGCAAGCGCTCTAGCCAACTGAGCTAACCCCCCATTTTTTATTAAGATATCCTGCAAACCTGATGACCTTCCCGATTTCCATCGGGACGCTCTAGCCAACTGAGCTAACCCCCCATTTTTTATTAAGATATCCTGCAAACCTGATGACCTTCCCGATTTCCATCGGGACGCTCTAGCCAACTGAGCTAACCCCCCATTTTTTATTAAGATATCCTGCAAACCTGATGACCTTCCCGATTTCCATCGGGACGCTCTAGCCAACTGAGCTAACCCCCCTTATTTTATTAAGATCCTCTTCGAACCGGACGACCTTCCCGATTTACATCGGGACGCTCTAGCCAACTGAGCCAACCCCCCTTATTTCAATTTAATCTTTACAACCTACAACCTTCCCGATTACCATCGGGACGCTCTAGACAACTGAGCTACCCCCCCATATTTTATTAAGATCTTCTTCGAACCGGATGACCTTCCCGATTACCATCGGGACGCTCTAGCCAACTGAGCTAACCCCCCATTTTTTATTAAGATATCCTGCAAACCTGATGACCTTCCCGATTTCCATCGGGACGCTCTAGCCAACTGAGCTAACCCCCCATTTTTTATTAAGATATCCTGCAAACCTGATGACCTTCCCGATTTCCATCGGGACGCTCTAGCCAACTGAGCTAACCCCCCATTTTTTATTAAGATATCCTGCAAACCTGATGACCTTCCCGATTTCCATCGGGACGCTCTAGCCAACTGAGCTAACCCCCCTTATTTTATTAAGATCCTCTTCGAACCGGACGACCTTCCCGATTTACATCGGGACGCTCTAGCCAACTGAGCCAACCCCCCTTATTTCAATTTAATCTTTACAACCTACAACCTTCCCGATTACCATCGGGACGCTCTAGACAACTGAGCTACCCCCCCATATTTTATTAAGATCTTCTTCGAACCGGATGACCTTCCCGATTACCATCGGGACGCTCTAGCCAACTGAGCTAACCCCCCATATTTTATTAAGATCTTCTTCGAACCGGATGACCTTCCCGATTACCATCGGGACGCTCTAGCTAACTGAGCTAACCCCCCATTTTTTATTTATTCCTTTCAAACAGCGACCTTCCCGATTACCATCGGGACGCTCTAGCCAACTGAGCTAACCCCCCTTATTTTATTAAGATCCTCTTCGAACCGGACGACCTTCCCGATTTACATCGGGACGCTCTAGCCAACTGAGCCAACCCCCCTTATTTCAATTTAATCTTTACAACCTACAACCTTCCCGATTACCATCGGGACGCTCTAGACAACTGAGCTACCCCCCCATATTTTATTAAGATCTTCTTCGAACCGGATGACCTTCCCGATTACCATCGGGACGCTCTAGCCAACTGAGCTAACCCCCCATATTTTATTAAGATCTTCTTCGAACCGGATGACCTTCCCGATTACCATCGGGACGCTCTAGCTAACTGAGCTAACCCCCCATTTTTTATTTATTCCTTTCAAACAGCGACCTTCCCGATTACCATCGGGACGCTCTAGCCAACTGAGCTAACCCCCCTTATTTCAATTTAGATCATCTACAACTTACGACCTTCCCGATTTACCATCGGGACGCTCTAGCCAACTGAGCTAACCCCCCTTATTTCAATTTAATCATCTACAACCTACGACCTTCCCGATTACCATCGGGACGCTCTAGCCAACTGAGCTAACCCCCCATTATTTTATTAAGATCCTCTTCGAACCGGATGACCTTCCCGATTACCATCGGGACGCTCTAGCCAACTGAGCTAACCCCCCATTTTTTATTATAGATCCTCAGTCTCAGTCCTCAGTCTTCAGTCTTCAGTCCTTGGTTTTATCCCGCTCGATCAGCGCATAGGCAGAATGATTGTGGATGGATTCGAAGTTCTCAGACTCCACCACATAGGCATCGACACGCGCATCCGCGTTCAGCACGGCTGCCACATCGCGCACCATGTCTTCGACGAACTTGGGGTTGTCGTAGGCACGTTCAGTGACATACTTTTCGTCGGGGCGCTTGAGCAGGCCATACAGTTCGCAGGAAGCCTGCTGCTCGGCGATGGTTACTACGTCTTCGATCCAGACGAAGGTGTTAGTGCGTAAGGTGATGGTCACATGCGAACGCTGGTTGTGCGCGCCACGCTCGGATATCTTCTTCGAACAGGGACACAGACTGGTCACCGGAACCAGCACTTTCATGGTGATCTGCGCCACGCCCGCCTTGATCTCACCGATCAGGGTCACGTCATAATCGAGCAGACTTTGCACACCGGATATTGGCGCGGTCTTGTTGACGAAATACGGGAAACTCATCTCGATATAGCCGGACTCCGCCTCCAGGCGCTCTACCATTTCAAGCAGGATATTCTCGAACGACTCCACGGATATCTCGCGCTCATGCCGGTTGAGTATCTCGACGAAGCGCGACATGTGCGTGCCTTTGAAGTTATGCGGCAGATGCACGTACATATTGAAGGTGGCGATGGTGTGTTGCACGCCGACGCTCTTGTCACGCACCTTGACCGGATGGCGTATGCCTTTGATGCCGACCCGGTTGATCGCGATCTGACGCAGATCGGCCAGATTTTGCACGTCGGCAATGGGAGCGGGGTTGCTGGTATTCATAGTAGCTTTCTATCTGATTTCGGACAGACCCGATTATAACAAATCCCGACAAAATTACTTGGTCAATTTAATAGCAGCGACGATCCCGTCTGCATCCAGACCGCAATCGCTGAGCATTTGCACAGGGTCACCCTGCTCGATGAAACGATCGGGCAGGATGCCCATCATGTTAGGCGCACGGTTAAATACTGACACTAATGTCAATTGACGGGAGACTTGCCATGAATGCGATGGCGCCGATCGAACAAGTAGTCGACATGATCATCGTCGGCGCGGGCATTTCCGGCATCGGCATGGCCGTGCACATGACCCGAGAATGCCCCGGAAAGAGCTTTGCGATCCTGGATCGGCGCAGCCAGATCGGCGGCACCTGGGATCTGTTCCGCTATCCCGGGATCCGTTCGGATTCGGATATGCACACGCTGGGCTTCAGCTTTGCGCCGTGGAAGCACGAAAAGTCGATCGCCGATGGTCCGGCGATCCTCGAATATCTCAACGAGATCGCCGATGAGTTTGGCCTGCGTGAAAAGATGCGCTTCGGACAAAAGGTCTTGTCGGCCGATTGGGACAGCAAGACCGCGCTGTGGACCGTGGTGACCGAGCAGGACGATGGTACCAGCCAGCGCGTGCAGGGCCGGTTCCTGTTCCTGGGTTCGGGTTATTACGACTACGACGATCCGTATGATGCCAATTTCCCGGGCCGCGACAAATTCAAAGGTCAGGTGATCCACCCGCAGTTCTGGCCCAAGGATCTGGACTATCAGGGCAAGAAGGTGGTGGTGATCGGATCGGGCGCAACCGCCGTCACGATCCTGCCGGCCATGGCGTTTTCAGGCGCGGGCCATGTCACCCAGTTGCAGCGCACCCCCACCTATATGGTCAGCCGCCCGGCGCGCGATGGCATTGCCAATGGTCTGCGCAAGGTGCTGCCCGAAAAGGCCGCATATGCGATCACCCGGTTCAAGAACATCACCATGCAAAGCCTGATGTTCAAACGGGTGCGTGAAAATCCTGAAAAGGCCAAGGAGTTCATCCTGGGCGAAACCGCCAAGCACCTTGGCGAACGCTTCACCGAAAGCGATTTCGTGCCGCCTTACAACCCCTGGGAACAGCGCCTTTGCCTGGTGCCGGATGCGGATTTCTTCCGTGCGATCAACGAAGGCAAGGCCGATGTGGTAACTGACCAGATCGAGGCGTTCGACGCCAAGGGGATCAAGCTCAAATCGGGCAAGCATCTTGATGCCGATATCGTGGTTACGGCCACTGGGCTGAACCTTGCGGTGGCCGGCAAGATCGCGGTTGCGGTTGATGGCAAGCCGGTCGATTTCGGCCATACCTTCAATTACCGCAACTGCATGTTCTCGAACATCCCGAACATGGCCGGGGTGTTCGGCTATATCAACGCCAGCTGGACACTGCGGGTCGATATCGTTGGTGAATATATCACCCGCCTGCTGCGCCAGATGGATACCTATGGCGCAGTCGCGGCCACTCCGGTGCTGCCGCAAGGCGCAGAGCCCGAAGCGGTCAACGCCTTTGAAGGCTTCTCATCGGGCTATCTTGAGCGCGCCAAGGACCGCATGCCCAAGAATGCCCCCAGCTTGCCGTGGCGGCTGAACCAGGACTATCGCCGCGACCGCCAGGACATGCGCCAGGCCCCGATCGACGATGGCGTGCTGCATTTTACCCGGGCGCGGGAACTGGTCGAAGCCTGATATTTGCCCTAGGCTTCGCTCCATGACCGAACCGAACCGTATCTGGAAAGCCGCGCTGCTCGTCATCGGGGATGAAATCCTCTCGGGCCGCACGCAAGACAAGAACATCGCCCAGGTCGCCTCGTGGCTGGGGGTTCAGGGCATCCGCTTGGCCGAAGTGCGGGTGGTGGCAGACGACACCGCAGCGATTGTCGAGGCGGTCAATACACTGCGCGCCCGCAACGATTACCTGTTCACCACTGGCGGGATCGGCCCGACGCATGACGATATCACTGTCGATGCCGTGGCCGAAGCGTTGGGCGTGGCGGTGGTAATCCACCCGGAAGCGCGCGCAATCCTGGAACGTTACTACGAAAGCCGCGGCGGGCTGAACGAGGCGCGCTTGCGTATGGCCCGCGTCCCCGATGGCGCAGACCTGATCCGCAACAAGATGTCGGGCGCGCCGGGCATCCAGATCGGCAATGTCTTCCTGATGGCGGGCGTGCCATCGATCACCGCCGGGATGCTCGATGCATTGACCGGAACGCTTGAGGGCGGGTTACCGCTGCTCAGCGAATCCGTCGGCAGCTGGGTCGCCGAAAGCGAAGTGGCCGATTTGCTGCGCGAAACCGAGCGCGCCCATGAAGGCGTGGTGATCGGTAGCTATCCGTTCTTCCGCGAAGGCCGGGTCGGCGCAAATTTCGTGGTCCGATCAGTCGAGCCCGCGCTGCTTGAGGCCGCCTGCGAAGCGCTGGTCGTGGGTCTGCGCGCCTTGGGGCGCGAGGCGGTAGCAGGCGGGATCTGACCCGCCTTGCACAAAAGCCCCACTGGCGCCGGGCCCGATTGGCCGCTAATGGAACGCGGTGATCGGCTGCCGCGCAGGCAGCGCCAGACTGGATTCGGAACGCTTTTCATGACCCTTGCCGCTGCTTCGCTGTCGTTGAACGGCTGCGCGCATGTTCCTCTGGATCCCACCATCGCCGCATTTGAGGCAAACCTTGCCAGCCATGCCAGCGCCACCGCCGCGCTGCAGCAGTGGTGCGATCAGCGCGCAATCGCCCCGGGGGCGACCATCACGGTCCAGTTCGTGACCGGGGCCGACGAAGCGCCGCCGGTTGATATCCGCGCCCTGCTGAACGTAGCGGCGGATGAACCGCTGGGCTATCGCCATGTCCGCCTGGCCTGCGGCAGCCATGTGTTGTCCGATGCCCACAACTGGTTTGTGCCATCACGCCTGACCCCGGAAATGAACCGCCAGCTGGCCGAAACCCAGGTCCCGTTCGGGCGAATCGCCGCCAGCCTGAATTTCACGCGTGAGCCGCTTTCGTCCGCCCGTCGCGGCGATCCGGGCTGCCCGGAAAATGCCATTTCAACCCACCGCGCCCGGCTGATCTTGCCCGATGGAGCGCCCCTGGCCTTTGTCGTGGAATGCTACACATCTGAAAACCTTGCAGGAAACTGACGCAAGGTTTCTGCCGCTGGATCGCCGGTGCAATTAACTTAACCGCAGACGTTAATCCCGCTTCGGCACAGCCGCCCCGCGGTGCTTGCCGCTTGCGCTCCACTGCAACAACGCCTGCATTCAATCCATGGGTCGCGTTCCGGATTGCTTACAGTTTTGCAGGAGAGTTACGTGACCATTTCCTTTGAACGCCAATCGGGCTTTGTCGAGCGCCGCCGCTATGGCCGGGCGCCGCTGGGCATCCCCGTCGCGGTGCGCGAACGCAGCCGCAGCGCGGTCGAAGTGCAGATGATCGATTTCACCGCGCTGGGCTGCCAGGTGGACGGCGTCACGGTGATTTCGCGCGATGCGCAGATCTTCGTCAAGTTGCCGGGGCTGGAAAGCCAGCCAACCCGGATCGTCTGGATGCAGGGCATGCAGCTGGGGCTGGAGTTCGAAGCGCAATTGCACCCGGCAGTGGCAGCACGGTTTCTGCCCGCCACCGGCAGTCACGCTGCCACCACGATCAAGCGCGAGCTCGATGGTTATGATCCGCTGCTGTCGCGCCGCGAACAGATCCTTGCCGGGATCTCGGGTAGCGATTTGTCGCCGCTGCAGCGCAAGAAAAAGCCCACCGGACTTGGCCTGCTCGCCCGGATCGACCGCCGCGTGACGCGCCAGGCCGAACACCGCGCCGAGCGCCGCTATAGCGACGCCGTTCCGCAGGGCACGCAGCTGGTTGTGGAAGGCGAAGCGGCCAAGGTTCTGAACGTCTCCCCCAGCGGAATGAAGATCAGCGCGGCGCTGCCCGACAAGCACATCGGCGCCAAGCTGGCGCTGGAATTCGACGGTTTCCCAGCGATGACCGGCGAACTGGTGTGGCTGCGCGATGCCGAAGCCGGGATCGCCCTGCCCCGCATTCGATCGAACTGTTCGACCGCGCGGCGGGTTAGCGTAAGCACTTCCGAGAAGGCGCATCGGCGATCGCTCGGGCGGCTTCATTCTGTCCGGCCTGTGGGCGCACTTTTGCGGTGACGCAGTGCTGACGCAGATCGATCACCATCAGGACCGCGGTCTGGCGCTCGGCATTGCCGGGATCTTCGCTGATCAGATCACGCACGATCAGTGCGGTTGGGGCAAAGACTGCGCCGCTGCCAAGGCCGCGCCATTCGGCTTTATCGGCCAGGCTGCTGAACCCGCCGCCGCTCAGCCCGATCAGCCCGAGCTCTACCGCCGGTGAGCCCTTGTGCAGCAAGGCCAGATCATCGCGAGCATCGCCGTAGTTGAGAAGAAGGTCATAGCCGCCCAGCCCGGCGCAGCGCGAAACCGACCAGTCTTCGCCCAGGCTTTCACCCGATTTGACCGGCTTGCAGTCTTTGAACGAAGTGTAGCGCGAGGCTGGCCCCGCTATCACAACGGGCGTGTTTGCCGCAGCTGCATCGCTGGAGATGGCAGCAGGATCGCCCGTGGCGGTGGCTCCTGGCTGTGGCTCCGCCTTTTTCGAACAAGCGGTCAGCAACAGCAGGGCGAGCACGAAGGCACGTTTCATGCGGCCATGCTGCCACAAACAAAATGGGCCGGGAAGCGCGTTGCTTCCCGGCCCATTTTTACCTTCCAATGGCGGGGTGCTTACGCGCCCTGCACTTCGGCGAGGTCGATCTTGAGGCCCGGGCCCATCGACGAGGACAGGCCGACCTTCTGGACGTACTTGCCCTTGGCACCGGCTGGCTTGGACTTGACCACGGCATCGACGAAGGCTTCGAAATTGGCCTTCAAGGCTTCGTTCGAGAACGACAGCTTGCCGATCCCGCCGTGGATGATCCCGGCCTTTTCGACGCGGTATTCGATCTGGCCGCCCTTGGCAGCCTTGACCGCTTCGGCAACGTTCGGGGTAACCGTGCCCAGCTTGGGGTTCGGCATCAGGCCCTTGGGACCCAGCACCTTGCCCAGACGGCCGACCACACCCATCATGTCCGGCGTGGCAATCACGCGGCCATAATCGAGGTTACCGGCCTGCATGTCTTCCAGCAGGTCTTCAGCGCCAACCTTGTCGGCACCGGCGGCCAGCGCCTTTTCGGCGTTTTCACCGCGCGCGAAGACCGCAACCTTGACATCCTTGCCGGTGCCCGAAGGCAGCACGACCATGCCGCGGACCATCTGGTCAGCGTGGCGCGGATCGACGCCCAGGTTCAGCGAAACCTCAAGGCTTTCGTCGAACTTGGTGGTCTTGAGGTCCTTGAGCAGCTGGATCGCCGCATCGACACTGTAGAGCGACTGGTTTTCGCCGAGCTTGGCGGACAGGCTCTTCGTCTTTTTGGTCAACTTTACCATTGGATCAACCCTCCACCACGTCGAGACCCATCGAACGCGCAGAGCCTTCGATGATCTTGGTTGCCTGCTCGATGGAGTTGGCTGAAAGGTCGGCCATCTTCACCTGGGCGATTTCGGTCAGCTGCGAACGCGTGATCGTTCCGCCCGAAACCTTGCCGGGTTCCTTCGAGCCCGACTTGAGGCCAGCGGCCTTCTTGATCAGGAACGAAGCCGGCGGGGTCTTGGTCACGAACGTAAAGCTGCGATCAGCGTAAACGGTGATGATCGTGGGGATCGGCATCGATGCTTCAAGATCCTGCGTCGCGGCGTTGAACGCCTTGCAGAATTCCATGATGTTGACGCCGCGCTGACCCAGTGCCGGGCCGATCGGCGGCGACGGGGTAGCTTTGCCTGCAGGAACCTGCAGCTTGATATAGCCTTCAATCTTCTTGGCCACGGTGGGCCTCCTTTCTTCCTGTTGCCCCGGCGAACCGCAGCTCAGAGTGAGCGGTCAAACAGAAGGCCAGAATGCCTTCCTCCCGCACGGAATCGCTCAGGCATGCCCAAGCGAAGGCGCGCGGTTAGGGGAAAGGCGGTGCAAATGCAAGCGGCTTGCGCCCATCACGCGCTGGATTGCACTGTGCCTTAACCAGTCTAAGCTAGCTTAACGGCGTACCATTCATGTAGCGGGGCAAGCATGTTCGAAATCGCAGTGCGGATCAGGGAATTGACGTCGAGCAATCTGAACAGTCTGGTGGGTAGTGCCACCAGTCCGGCCAAGATGCTGCGGCTGCTGCAACTGGAATTGGAAGAGGCGATTATTGCCCTGACCGGCGACCACACCCGCGCCCTGCGCCGGTCCCGCGATGCCGCCGCGCAGGCCGCTGCTCAGGATGCAGCCGCGGCCGATTGGCAGGACAAGGCCAAGCTGGCGCTGGCAGGCGGCCGGGATGATCTGGCCCGCGGCGCGCTGGGCGAGAAAGAGAACGCCAAGGCTGCAGCGGCAGCGCTGCGTACTGCGGCAATTGATGCCGAGGCTGAGCAAGCCGCCTTGGCCGAGGCGATCGCCGGGCTTGAAGCCAAGCTGGATGAAACCCGCACTCGCCTGCGCGCCGAACAGGCCAAGGCCGATCCCAAGTCAGCGCCGAGCCCCGCCGCGGCCAAGGTCAACGGCCGGGTCGATACGCTACATGACCGGATCGCCACACTGGAAAAGCGGATCGATTTTGCCGCAGCGGGCGAAACCAGCCCGGCCGCGAGCGCCGCTTCGCTTGATAGCGAACTTGCGGCAATGAAGCGCGAAGCCGCCGTTGATGATGAACTGGCTGCGCTCAAGAAAAGCATGAAGAAGGGTAAGTAGGCTGCTTGTTTGGTGCACCAATCGCCTCCGCGATTTGCTTGCAACACCAGCCCGCTCCCCCGGCCCGACCACCCGAAACTAGGATACCCTATGGGTGGTCGGGCCGGGGGAGCGGGCTGGTGCCCGCAAGGGAAGTCCGGACGGACGTTCCGCACCGGCGTGAGCCGGATAGCAATCCTTACTTGACCAGTTCGACCTGTTCGAAGTCCAGCTCCACCGGGGTGGCGCGGCCGAAGATGCTGACCGAAACCTTGACCCGGTTCTTGTCGAAATCGAGTTCTTCGACAAGGCCGGTGAAGGTGTTGAACGGGCCATCGAGCACTTTGACCGAATCGCCGATTTCGTAATCGACGCTGACGTGCTTCTTGGGTTCGGCCGCAGCGGCATCGCGCGCGCCGAAATAGCGGGCGGCTTCGCGATCGGTAATCGGCTGCGGCTTGCCGCCCAGCCCCAGAAAGCCGGTAACCTTGGGGGTGTTCTTGACGAGGTGATAAACGTCGTCGCTCATCCCCAGCTTGGCCAGAACATAGCCCGGCATGGTCTTGCGTTCGACCTGAACCTTCTTGCCGCGCTTGACCTCGGTCACGGTTTCATGCGGCACTTCGACCGCTTCGACCAGGGCATCAAGCCCAAGACGCTGGGCTTCGGACAGGATCGCATCGCGAACCTTGTTCTCAAAACCGGAATAGGCGTGGATGATGTACCAGCGGGCCATATGAAATCTCTAACTTGCGGATGAAGCCGGCGATCAGGCCAGCGAGAGAAGGAATTTGACGAGCGATCCGAACAGCGAATCGATCCCCAGGAAGAACACGGCCAGAATCAGCATCATGATTCCGACGAATATCGCAGTCGTGGTGGTTTCCTGACGGCTGGGCCAGACCACCTTCTTCGCTTCCGCCTGAACCTGGCGCACGAATTCGCCGGGATTGAACTTCGCCATGGGCCGTACGCCTCGCCTTATGAAACCAAAAACTGTCGTGTCTTGCGCCTAGGCTTCATCGCCGCCCCGGCCGTGGTGGCCGGGAGGGGCAATGTGTAGTCCTATGTCGGAAGACACTGCCGCACTTAGCTATGCTCGGCCGCGAATGCAAGATGGTGTGCATGCGGGAGCAAGCGCCCCCTTTACTCCACAACCTCTGCCCCCAGCGGGGCAACGCGGTGGGCCAGGATCCAGTGGCGGCCGTGGTTTACTTCGACAAAGCCGTAGGGCAGCCGCACCGGATCTTGCTGGCCCATGTACCAGAACCAGTCGGCATGGGTGGCGGGTTCATACGAATAGGTGTCGATCGCTTGGCCGGCGTGGTGGTTGAGGCGGTGGAACGGATCGCGGAAGAAATCGCCGCCTTCCTGGATCGTCATCATGTGAATGCCGGGGAGCGCGAAATTGCAGTTGATCAGGGCATCAAGCCGCACCACCGCATAGCCGCAGATGTGTTCCTGGCTATTATAGCCCCATTCGCTGCGTTCGGTGACCATGTAGCTGGCAATCCGGCTGCCACGCGGCAAATCATCCAGCGCGCGCAGCATCTCGGTGGGTTCCTGCAAATCGCGGCTCCAGTCCATCGTGGTATAGCCCAGGCGCACCAAGAACAGCGATGCCGAGGCCAGCACCAGCCAGCGCGGTGCCTTCCAGGCGAGCGCGATTTAACCGGCATAGCACTTGCGACTTCCACTGTTATCTACTCACAATGAATTTCATGCGGACACACCGGCTCACGGCTTGGCCGTTGCAACAGGCACTTTTAATAACAGCTCGGATTTAGACTCAACGGTGCCATAGCAGGCGCTTGCATGTCCGGCAACGCAAAACGGGATGGCAACTGGGATTTTAATTCTTCACCGCGCAAATACTCATATCTGTCCTGGGTCAAACCCTGGTGTGCATGATTATCACGCATGACATAGGGACGAATAAACACCATCAAGTTCGTCTTGGTGTGCCGCCTGGATTCATGCCGAAACAGATTGCCCAGCAAGGGAATATCACCCAGTACAGGCACCTTATCCTCTCCATTACTGACCGAGTCCTGAATCAGCCCGCCTAACACGATAATTTGGCCCTCGTCCACTAACACGGTCGATTCCGATGATTGTTTATTGGTAATCGCACCGGCTGCATTGTTGATAGTCTGGGTCTGCACACTGGACACCTCCTGATAGACCTGCAGCTTTACCGTGCCGCCCTGGGAAATCTGAGGTTTGATACGCAAGGTCAATCCAACGTCCTTACGCTCTATGGTCTGAAACGGCGAAGCGGTCGCAGCCGCCCCAGTCTGAGCATAACTACCTGTAATAAAAGGGACATTTTGCCCGATGATGATCTTTGCTTCCTCGTTATCCAGCGTCAGCAGATTAGGCGTGGACAAGATATTGGCATTTGCATCATTTTCCAAAACGCGTGCCAACATCCCAAGATTGAGCACCGTACCCAGGCCTGGTATGGTGGTCGTGCCCTTGACAATGCCGATATTCAAACCCTGACCCACCGTGCCGATATTACCCGCCGCACTGATGATATTGCCACCACCGGCACCCGCTGCGCCCCCTGCGCCCGTCGTGCCAAAGTTGGTTCCGCCAATGACACATTCGCTCATTTTGGAGTCGAGGCAGATAATTCGAGATCTCAGATCGGTAAATCAGAACTATGAGGCTCGGCTTAGCGCTTGGATAATGTTTGCTGAAGGCATCATTGAACATTCAGAAACCTACGATTTGCAGAAGTCGAGAGATCGAATTATTCGCGCGCACCTCGTTGGACAGGCGGCGAACGATCCGACGTTGGCTGGCACCGCTGCGGCCTGGCTCGCAGATCTAGACTTTCTATATGGCCGATATCGCGATTCTGCAGATTACTTAGAGAAGGCGTTCGCTTGGTCAAGAGCTCAGGACTCTGAGGCCCGAGCAAGAGCCTCAATGGTTCTTGGAGCTGCGTTTTACTTTTGTGGCGACATACCAAAGGGGAAGCACTGGATCCAGGCTGCCAGGTCCCATGCTGTTGCTAGCGGCGACATTGCCATGCAGAACATAATTCTCTTCAACAATTCGGCACGGAATGGCACGCCGCGACGGACATATCAGGCTGAAATGACGTGGCCATCGGTCTCCTGCGAACCTATTCGACAGTGCAGCGTGGGACGCCAAGCACGCGGTGCTGAAAATGACATGAACCTCTTTGCGTCTGTCGTGCCCCTGCGGTTAGTCCGAATTCGGGTACCGCAAGAGGCACGACAGACGCAGAGAAGAATCGGTCTCAGATGTTTTTGCCAGATCAGGAGTCCTGGAAGTACGACGGACAAGGATGTCCGTCGTACGAATTGCAAACGAAAAACAGCCGAGCGAAGTCGCTCGGCTGGAGAGGACGCTGATTGCCAAGAGCGGTAATTAGTCGAGGAAACCAACCAGTTCCTGGCTGCGGCTGGGTTGCTGCAGCTTGCGGACGGCTTTGGCTTCGATCTGGCGGATACGTTCGCGGGTGACTTTGAAGATGTGGCCGACTTCTTCCAGCGTGTAGCTGTAGCCGTCGCCCAGGCCGTAACGCAGCTTGATGATCTCGCGTTCGCGATAGCTGAGCGTCTTGAGCACCTTGTTGATCCGGCCGCGCAGCATTTCCTGCGAGGCGCCGATGGCGGGGCTTTCGGCGCCGCCATCGGGCAGCAGATCGCCGAAGTGGCTGTCTTCGCTGTTGCCGACGGGACGATCGAGGCTGATCGGATAGCGGCTCATCGCCAGCACGCGGCGAGCTTCTTCGACGGTCGTGTTCGGTCGCGGCGAGCGGTTTCTTCGATCGTCGGTTCGCGGCCGAGTTCCTGCAGCAGTTGCCGCGAGACGTTGCGCACGCGCGACATCGTTTCGACCATGTGCACCGGAATGCGAATCGTGCGGCTTTGGTCGGCGACGGCGCGGGTGATCGCCTGACGAATCCACCACGTGGCGTAGGTGCAGAACTTGAACCCGCGGCGATACTCGAACTTGTCGACCGCCCGCATCAGACCGGCGTTGCCTTCCTGGATCAGATCCAGGAAGCACAGGCCGCGGTTGCGATACTTCTTGGCGATCGAGACGACCAAGCCGCAGGTTGCCTTCGGACAGTTCGCGCTTGGCCTGTTGGTATTCCGAGTATACTCGGTCCGCAGATACTCGCACGCGATTGCGCAGGCTCGTCGGCGTTTCCTGGCGAGGCGATGCAGGATGTCGCGGTACTCCGTCAGCACCGCGCTGCTCGCGATCGGCCGGCGGCTTTCGGGCCTTCTTTGCGCTTCGATCTTGCGCCTTGAGTTCGTCGACGCGGCGGCTGAATTCCTCGAAGCGTGCGGATCATCGGTTCGATCCGCTGCGTCCGCAGGCCGAGTTCTTCGACCAGCCGCACCGCGCGGCGTCGGCCGCGGCCGAGACGTCTGCCAGGCTTCGCTTGCGCTCGGTCATCTTCGGCCGACTTGCTCGGCGGCCATGCGGTAGTCTCGGCGGTTGCGTCTTGAGCAGCACTTCGAGCGTCCGCAGGTTGTGCGGCAACCGGCCGAGGATCTGTTCTTTTTCCAGGCGATCGGTCACCGAGACCTGCACCGTGCGGTCGAACGGCAGTTCGCCCTCGTGGACGCGCTTCAGCATCTTGTAGCGCGACTTGAATCACGTAGTCGCACTCCAGCAGCTTGCGGCGGAAACGCTGGCCGCGTGATTTCGATTTTCTTGGCCAGCGCGATTTCCTGCTTGTCGGGTGAGCAGCGGGATTTCGCCCATCTGCGTCAGGTACATGCGCACCGGGTCGTCGGACCACGATTCGGAATCCGCTCCTTCTTCCAGAAACTCGGCGGCACTAGCTGAGCCTGATCTTCGGTCGGCTCGTCGTCAATGTCCAGACGCGGACGGGTAACCTCGTCGCCGTCCGAGTCATCGGTCGGCGACTCGAAACCTGTCTCGACGTTGGGCGCCGCGTCGTCCTCAAATTCTTCGATTAATGTGTCGTACAACGCCAAGCTCCTTCACGAAGGTTAGGACACAAGGAACTCAATGAAGAAGCATTCCGCCTGCCGCGGATGTCGGCTGCATTGCAGCTCATGGTTTGCTCCCCGCACACTCTCTCACCCGGAATGCTAACCACTCCAGAAACGGCCAAAGCCAAGGAATTCTACCACCACACAGACGCTTGTCTCAGCGAGCCAGACATTTGGAAAGATAATGCAATCAAGTAGACAAAACCGGTGCCAACTTATATCTCCCAGATTACCTAGATTGCGTGCTGCTTGCACTCTGGCCAGCAGAACGCGTCGATGCGGTGTGCCTTCTGGCCCTGGCAACCCTGCGGGCCTGTGTGTGAAACGTCGAGGCGGGCGGCGAGGCTTTCCCCCCCAAACCTTAAACCTGCTCGATCAGTCACGCCAATGTTTGACACGCCAGACGGTTGATTGAAGTCGTCCCAGCACGAGTGGTGACGCAGTAGGGGTTGCCCTGCCGTGGAGAATGCCAAACTTTGCGAGCCTCTAGATTTTAATCAGCCCGCGCTACAGGTCCAGGGGCAAAATCGCGTTACGCGATACCTTCTTGCCTCGCTTGCTGTTGGTTCCGATTCCTTGACGAGCGGTCATCCGCCCAGAGCTATCGCGTGACGCAACAACTCCTACACTTGCGGCCCACCCTGGCTGGTTGTATGGTCCGATTGCGATGCGGTCCTCGGTTGTGAAAAAATGCGGTAGGTGGATTTCTCCGAAATCCGCCTAAAGTCCGGTCCGGGAATCTATCCATGAGTGAATACAAACTACCTTATACCGCGCGGTGTGTGGCCAGTCCGTGATTGTCAGTACGCGTCAGGGCTGGAGAATCCGTGTCTTGCGACTGCGGGAAGCCACTGGAAGTACCGTCACCGCGCGAGCTTCGTCAGCTCGATCCCGTGCCGGCACAATCGGCGGCCTCGAAGCCGACTTGGACTGCAGCCCAAGGTTTACTCTTTGTCGCGGGAGTCTTGATGACGGTCATCGCCGCAGGTAGTGCGTTGTGGCTGACGTCATTGCTGCGTCGCGTCGACACCCGGCAGCCAGATGTGGGCGAAGTGGAATTCCAGTACGACATCGAGACTTTTTCGCTGTCGCAGACGTGGGACATGTGGAAACAGTACTCGCTGCTCGACATCGAGGACCGCCCGACGCCGTATCATGTTCTTAACCGAGGCTATGCGGCGGATCTGCGACGTTGGTTGCTGGTGAACGCAGTCATCGGTGGCATTGGAGTTGCCGCCATTGTCGGAGCTGTCATTTTCTGGCCTCGGGCCAGACGCACAGCCAGCTAACTGCTGGCTGTTCCGGGGCTCCGCTTTTTCTTTCCGAGATCGCACGTATCCGCTGAATTGGTGAACTCCGCCCCACCAGTGCGTGTTAACCCACGTTGACCAGTCGGTGCTAGCGTCTGTTATGCTCGTTGGTCCAGTTTCGGCAATCCCGCCTAACCTGCTTCTATGAAATGACTTGCAAAAATATTTACGCTAGTCATTGACGTCGGTTAAAGAATCCATAGAATCGGGGAATTCATCCTACGTGTTGTGCCGATCGACTCCGGTGGATACAATATATGGGACTAGTCGGCGTTTATCCACTCCTCGGAGGGGAAGCGTTGTAAGCACTTTAATGTGTGCATCGTTTGCTCTAATACTTTACAGGCCTATAGGTTTTTGCCAACAGTGTTAACGTATAATAGGCCAAGTTGCAAATAATTATATAATCTATATTAAAATAATGTTGTGGAACTGAGTTATATAGCAAAGCACCACTGATTAGCCGTTTAAATTGTCTTTCATAGTCATCATAGCAGTACATGCCCGTACTGGCAGCAAAGTTCCACTAGAGCAGCAATTACCATAGCAGCAGGACCTTAACAGCAGAATCAGCCCTGCTTATATAGTCTATCACCAGACAGACAGGCAGACAGTGTCACGCCACGCAATCATACAGTGTTCTGGTCTAGGCAGCAAAGTGCACA